>NZ_WSRO01000002.1:1820625-2427500 GCF_009769735.1 Streptomyces sp. BA2 | reverse complement strand
TCCTTTCTAAGGAGCATCTAGACCGCCAAGCTTGCTTGGTGGTCCAAGAGCCATTACGTCGGCAAATGTTCGACGATGGTTAGCTCATGGGTGGAACGTTGACTATTCGGCACAGTTGGCCAACTCGGGCCGCAAGTACTGTCCTTCGGGGCGTGGAACGCGGAATGGGTGGGATGACTGGGCCGGGCACGCTGTTGGGTATCTGAAGGTATGGCCGTATGGCTGCCTTCAAGTGCCGACCCCGGTGTACTCGCTGGTTTCCAGTGGGGTGGCGGGTGGTTGGTCGTTGTTTGAGAACTGCACAGTGGACGTGAGCATCTGTGGCCAAGTTTTTAAGGGCGCACGGTGGATGCCTTGGCACCAGGAACCGATGAAGGACGTGGGAGGCCACGATAGTCCCCGGGGAGTCGTCAACCAGGCTTTGATCCGGGGGTTTCCGAATGGGGAAACCCGGCAGTCGTCATGGGCTGTCACCCGCTGCTGAACACATAGGCAGTGTGGAGGGAACGCGGGGAAGTGAAACATCTCAGTACCCGCAGGAAGAGAAAACAACCGTGATTCCGGGAGTAGTGGCGAGCGAAACCGGATGAGGCCAAACCGTATACGTGTGAGACCCGGCAGGGGTTGCGTGTGCGGGGTTGTGGGATCTCTCTTTCACAGTCTGCCGGCTGTGAGACGAGTCAGAAACCGTTGATGTAGGCGAAGGACATGCGAAAGGTCCGGCGTAGAGGGTAAGACCCCCGTAGTCGAAACATCAACGGCTCGTTTGAGAGACACCCAAGTAGCACGGGGCCCGAGAAATCCCGTGTGAATCTGGCGGGACCACCCGTTAAGCCTAAATATTCCCTGGTGACCGATAGCGGATAGTACCGTGAGGGAATGGTGAAAAGTACCGCGGGAGCGGAGTGAAATAGTACCTGAAACCGTGTGCCTACAAGCCGTGGGAGCGTCGCGCATTGAGTTTACTCAATGCGTCGTGACTGCGTGCCTTTTGAAGAATGAGCCTGCGAGTTTGCGGTGCGTTGCGAGGTTAACCCGTGTGGGGAAGCCGTAGCGAAAGCGAGTCCGAATAGGGCGATATAGTAGCGCGCTCAAGACCCGAAGCGGAGTGATCTAGCCATGGGCAGGTTGAAGCGGCTGTAAGAGGTCGTGGAGGACCGAACCCACCAGGGTTGAAAACCTGGGGGATGACCTGTGGTTAGGGGTGAAAGGCCAATCAAACTCCGTGATAGCTGGTTCTCCCCGAAATGCATTTAGGTGCAGCGTCGTGTGTTTCTTGCCGGAGGTAGAGCACTGGATAGGCGATGGGCCCTACCGGGTTACTGACCTTAGCCAAACTCCGAATGCCGGTAAGTGAGAGCACGGCAGTGAGACTGTGGGGGATAAGCTCCATGGTCGAGAGGGAAACAGCCCAGAGCATCGACTAAGGCCCCTAAGCGTACGCTAAGTGGGAAAGGATGTGGAGTCGCAGAGACAACCAGGAGGTTGGCTTAGAAGCAGCCACCCTTGAAAGAGTGCGTAATAGCTCACTGGTCAAGTGATTCCGCGCCGACAATGTAGCGGGGCTCAAGCGTACCGCCGAAGTCGTGTCATTCCAGCATATAGGGCCAACGCCTGCTGGGATGGGTAGGGGAGCGTCGTGTGCCGGGTGAAGCTGCAGCGGAAGCTAGTGGTGGACGGTTCACGAGTGAGAATGCAGGCATGAGTAGCGATACATACGTGAGAAACGTGTGCGCCGATTGACTAAGGGTTCCTGGGTCAAGCTGATCTGCCCAGGGTAAGTCGGGACCTAAGGCGAGGCCGACAGGCGTAGTCGATGGATAACCGGTTGATATTCCGGTACCCGCTGTGAAGCGTCAAACATCGAGCCCATTAATGCTAAGGCCGTGAAGCCGTCCTGGAGCCTTCGGGCAAAGGGAAGTGGTGGAGCCGCCGACCCAAGATGGTAGTAGGTGAGTGATGGGGTGACGCAGGAAGGTAGTCCAGCCCGGGCGGTGGTTGTCCCGGGGTAAGGGTGTAGCCCGTCATCTAGGTAAATCCGGATGACATGTGGGTGAGACCTGATGCCGAGCCGATTGTGGTGAAGTGGATGATCCTATGCTGTCGAGAAAAGCCTCTAGCGAGTTTCATGGCGGCCCGTACCCTAAACCGACTCAGGTGGTCAGGTAGAGAATACCGAGGCGTTCGGGTGAACTATGGTTAAGGAACTCGGCAAAATGCCCCCGTAACTTCGGGAGAAGGGGGGCCATCACCGGTGATGAGTCTTGCACTCTGAGCTGGGGGTGGCCGCAGAGACCAGCGAGAAGCGACTGTTTACTAAAAACACAGGTCCGTGCGAAGCCGTAAGGCGATGTATACGGACTGACGCCTGCCCGGTGCTGGAACGTTAAGGGGACCGGTTAGTGCGCTTTCGGGCGTGCGAAGCTGAGAACTTAAGCGCCAGTAAACGGCGGTGGTAACTATAACCATCCTAAGGTAGCGAAATTCCTTGTCGGGTAAGTTCCGACCTGCACGAATGGCGTAACGACTTCTCGACTGTCTCAACCATAGGCCCGGTGAAATTGCACTACGAGTAAAGATGCTCGTTTCGCGCAGCAGGACGGAAAGACCCCGGGACCTTTACTACAGTTTGATATTGGTGTTCGGTTCGGCTTGTGTAGGATAGGTGGGAGACTTTGAAGCGGGCACGCCAGTGTTCGTGGAGTCAACGTTGAAATACCACTCTGGTCGTGCTGGATGTCTAACCTGGGTCCGTGATCCGGATCAGGGACAGTGTCTGATGGGTAGTTTAACTGGGGCGGTTGCCTCCCAAAGAGTAACGGAGGCGCCCAAAGGTTCCCTCAGCCTGGTTGGTAATCAGGTGTTGAGTGTAAGTGCACAAGGGAGCTTGACTGTGAGACCGACGGGTCGAGCAGGGACGAAAGTCGGGACTAGTGATCCGGCGGTGGCTTGTGGAAGCGCCGTCGCTCAACGGATAAAAGGTACCCCGGGGATAACAGGCTGATCTTCCCCAAGAGTCCATATCGACGGGATGGTTTGGCACCTCGATGTCGGCTCGTCGCATCCTGGGGCTGGAGTCGGTCCCAAGGGTTGGGCTGTTCGCCCATTAAAGCGGTACGCGAGCTGGGTTTAGAACGTCGTGAGACAGTTCGGTCCCTATCCGCTGTGCGCGTAGGAATATTGAGAAGGGCTGTCCCTAGTACGAGAGGACCGGGACGGACGAACCTCTGGTGTGCCAGTTGTCCTGCCAAGGGCATGGCTGGTTGGCTACGTTCGGAAAGGATAACCGCTGAAAGCATCTAAGCGGGAAGCCTGCTTCGAGATGAGTATTCCCACCCCCTTTGAGGGGTTAAGGCTCCCAGTAGACGACTGGGTTGATAGGCCAGATCTGGAAGCCCGGTAACGGGTGGAGGTGACTGGTACTAATAGGCCGAGGGCTTGTCCTCAGTTGCTCGCGTCCACTGTGTTAGTTCTGAAACAACGAACAGTTGTGTCGGCTGAACGGCTACACCACTTAATTGAAGAGTGTGCTTGTTCGCTGCCCTGTTTGAGATCCCGCTTTGCGGCGGGATATTTCATAGGGTTTCGGTGGTCATAGCATGAGGGAAACGCCCGGTTACATTCCGAACCCGGAAGCTAAGCCTCATAGCGCCGATGGTACTGCAGGGGGGACCCTGTGGGAGAGTAGGACGCCGCCGAACAATCTTTGGAGGACCCTTGGTCCCAGCGTCCACGCTGGGACCAAGGGTCCTTTTTTGTTTTGTCGAAGCGCGCCGGCTACCCGGCTGCGCGAGAATGACTGCGGTACCGAAGACTAGGAGTCACCGATGTCCACCAACTCTCCCGATGAGCGACCGGAGCGCGGGCAGCGCAGCCGGGACGGTGGCGACCGGGGCGGATACCGTGGCGGCGCACCGCGTCGCGACGGCGACCGCAGTGGCGGCGGGCGCCCTCCGTTCCGTCGCGACGACCGCTCCACCTCTGGCGGCCCCCGCCGCGACGACCGTGACCGGGGTGCCCCTCGTCGCGATGACCGTGGTGGCGAGCGCGGTGGCTTCCGCCGTGACGACAACCGTGGTGGCGGCGGTGACCGGGGCGGATTCCGTCGCGACGACCGTTCGACCTCTGGCGGCCCCCGCCGCGACGACAACCGTGGTGGCGGCGGAGACCGACTCCCGTTCCGACGCGATGACCGCCGGGATGACCGGCGTGACGACCGCGGCGGTGACCGTGGCGGCTTCCGTCGCGATGACAACCGCGGCGGCGGTGGCGGCTACCGCGGTCGCGATGACCGTGAAGGCGGTGGGCGTCCTCCGTTCCGTCGCGATGACCGCTCGACGTCTGGCGCCCCGCGCCGTGACGACCGGCGTGACGGCGACCGTCCCGCATTCCGCCGTGACGACCGCTCGACGTCTGGCGCCGCGCGCCGTGACGACCGGCGCGATGGCGACCGTCCCGCATTCCGCCGTGACGACCGCTCGACCTCCGGCGCCCCGCGCCGTGACGACCGGCGCGATGGGGGTCGTCCCCCGTTCCGTCGTGATGACCGCCGGGATGACCGGCGTGACGACCGCGGTGGTGACCGTGGCGGTTTCCGTCGTGACGACAACCGCGGTGGTGGCGGCGACCGTGGCGGTTTCCGCCGTGACGATCGCCGTGATGACCGGCCCCGTGGTGGCGACCGTCCCGCTTTCCAGCGTGATGACCGCCGTGATGACAACCGTGGCGGAGGCGATCGTGGTGGGTTCCGCCGTGACGACCGTCGGGATGACCGCGGCGGCGACCGCGGTGGGTTCCGCCGTGATGACCGTGGCAGTGACCGTGGTGGCGATCGCGGAGGTGACCGTGGTGGCTTCCGTCGCGATGACAACCGTGGTGGCGGCGGTGGCGGCTTCCGTGGGCGTGAGGACCGTGGGCCGCGGCGCGATGACCGTGGCGGGCGGCCCGGCGGGTTCCGTGGGCGCGATGACCGGCGTGACGGCGACCGTGGTGGATACCGCGGGCGTGACGACCGGGACCGCGAGCCCATCAAGCGGCTTCCGATCCCCGAGGACGTAACGGGCCACGAGATCGACAAGAGCGTGCAGCAGGAGCTGCAGAGCCTTCCCAAGGGACTCGCTGAGGACGTCGCCAGGAACCTGGTGATGGTCGCCAACCTCATCGACGAGGACCCCGAGCAGGCCTACGAGTACTCGCGGATCGCGCTGCGGCTCGCCTCGCGTGTCGCCGCTGTACGCGAGGCGGCGGGCTTCGCCGCGTACGCGACCCAGAAGTACAGCGAGGCCCTCGGTGAGTTCCGGGCCGCCAAGCGGATGACCGGGAGCGTCGAGCTCTGGCCCGTCATGGCGGACTGCGAGCGCGGTATGGGCCGGCCCGAGAAGGCGCTGGACATGGCCGGTGCGCCCGAGGTGCAGAAGCTGGACAAGCCGGGGCAGGTCGAGATGCGTCTCGTCGCCGCCGGTGCGCGGCGTGACCTGGGGCAGATCGATGCCGCCATCGTCACCCTCCAGGGCCCCGAGCTGGCGTCGAACTCCGTTCAGCCGTGGACCGCGCGGCTGCGGTACGCGTACGCCGACGCGCTGCTCGCGGCGGGGCGTGAGGACGAGTCGCGCGAGTGGTTCGCGAAGGTCATCGAGTCCGACAAGGACGGCAGCACCGACGCCTCGGACCGTCTCGCCGAGCTGGACGGCGTCGAGTTCGTCGACGTGCTCCAGGACGATGCGGAGACGCCCGTCGCAGAGGCGGCGCCGGTCTCGGAGCCCGAGGTCGTCTTTGTCGCCCCGGTCCAGGAAGACCAGGACGAGGACGAGGGCGTGGAAGAGTTCTACGACGAGGACGACTTCGAGCTGGACGATGACGATGACGGTGGCGATGACGGTGACGGTGACGAGGACCGCAAGGGCTGAGCACTGACCTGGTAGTACGACAACGGGCGGGATCCCATCAGGGGTCCCGCCCGTTGTCGTATGTGTGCGCGCTTCAGAAGTCGAGGCTGCGCAGGACCAGGCCCGATGCCGGCTTGGGGCCGAAGGACGTGGACTTGCGGGGCATCGTGACCCCCTGGCGGGCCAGCTCGCGTACGACCTCTTCGCGGACCGGGTGCATCAGGACGGCCGTACCGCCGTCGCGTTCCGCCTTCTCCACCGTGGCCTCGGTGTCGTGGATGTACGCGATGTGCTCCGGGGCGTCCGGGATCTGCCAGATGTGATCGAGGAGCGTGGAGTGCAGGACCGTCGCGTCCAGGGTGCGCCAGGCCTCAGGGGGGTCGGCCGGGATCGTACGGGCCAGGAGGTCGGGGGATGGGCGGTCTATGAGGTGGAAGGCGCCGTCACCCGCGAGGAGGAAGGCGTTGCCTTCGGCCGCCGCTTCGGCCAGGGCTTCGAGAGCGCGCGGCAGGGGGCCTTCGACGGTGCGTACGCGGAAGGAGTCCGTGAGGGCGGTGAGGGCTTCGGAGACCGGGAGCCGGTGCAGGTAGCGGTGGATGGAGCGGACTCGGAGCGGGTAGCGCGTGGTGTCCACCAGGAGGACCAGGCCGTAGTCCCATGGACCGGCTGACGGGTGCTCGGAGCGGAGACGGAGATTGGTCGCCCAGCGGTGGTGCCCGTCCGCGATCAGCGCCTGGTGGTGGGAGAGATCTGACTGGATCTCGGCGAGGTCGGCGGGGTCGGTGACCGCCCACAGGCGGTGGCTGAAGCCGTCCTCCGTGGTCGTCGACAGGAGAGGCTTGTTCGTCACGGTGCGTTCGATGACGGCTGTCGCGCCCGTGGCGTCGCCGTCCGAGCGGTACGTCAGGAGCAGCGGTTCGAGGTTGGCGCTCGTCGCGCGCATCAGGGCCGCGCGGTCCTCCACGACGTGGGGCATGACGCCTTCGTGGGGCAGGACGATGCCGTCCTTCGCCTCGGAGAGGCGCAGTGCGCCGATGATGCCGCGCTGCAGGATGCCGGCGTCGCGCTGCTCGTAGACGTAGAGGCTGGGCTCCGGGTCGGGCGCGAGGATGCCTTGGGCGAGCCAGGCGTGCAGGGTCTCGGCCGCCTGTTGGTTGCGGGCCGCCGGTGTGGTGGCCTGGGGGAGGATCAGCCGGACGATGTTGTGCGGGTCGGCGGACTCCAGGTGGAGCAGGCCGTCGGGCCGTACGACCACGTCGTACGGCGGGGACGTCACGGCGGCAAGACTGCCAACCCGTTCGGGGACGTAGCGAACGCCTCGGAACGGGATCAGGTCGAGGCCTTGGTCGTCGGTATGACCCGCTGTGTTCATTGCTGCATCGTATGTGTGTCAGTGGCATAAGCGATGATCGGGGGAGTGGGATCGATCGAGGAGCGATGCGTAATGAGCCAGACCGTCAGGACGCGGCCCGAAGGCAGCCGGAATGTGCTGAGTGAGGCGTATGACACGGCGCTGCTCGACCTGGACGGGGTGGTGTACGCGGGCGGTCATGCGATCGCCCACGCCGTCGAGTCGCTCGGGACGGCCAGGTCCGGCGGCATGCATCTCGCGTATGTGACGAACAACGCGCTGCGTACGCCGGACGCGGTGGCCGGGCATCTGACGGAGCTCGGCATTCCGACCGGGGCCGCGGACGTCATCACGTCCGCGCAGGCGGCGGCGCGGCTTGTGAGCGAGCAAGTGCCCGCGGGGGCGCGGGTGCTGGTTGTTGGTGGGGAAGGGCTGCGGGTCGCGCTGCGGGAGCGGGGCCTTGAGCCGGTGGAGTCGGCGGACGACGGGCCGGTGGCGGTCGTGCAGGGGTACGGCGGCCCCGATATGGCGTGGGGCCGGTTCGCCGAGGCCTGTTACGCGATCGCGCGCGGGGTGCCGTGGTTCGCTTCCAACACGGACCTGACGATTCCCAGTGCGCGGGGCATCGCGCCGGGCAATGGCGCGGCGGTCGAGGTCGTACGCATCGCTACTGGGGCGGAGCCGCAGGTGGCGGGCAAGCCGTTGCCTCCGATGCATCGCGAGACGATTCTGCGGACCGGTGCCGAGCGGCCGTTGGTCGTGGGGGATCGGCTCGACACGGACATCGAGGGCGCGTTCAACGGCGAGGTGGACTCGCTGCTGGTCCTGACCGGGGTCACGGACGGCGCCCAGCTGCTCGCGGCCCCGCCCGAGCACCGGCCCACGTACGTGGACGCGGACCTGCGCGGCATGCTGACCGGCCAGCCCGAAGTGACCCCGGCGGAGGGCGGCTTCGGCTGCGGTGGGTGGACGGCTTCGGCGCGGGGGCAGGAGCTGGTGCTCGACGGTGACGGCGAGGTCATGGACGGGCTGCGGGCGCTGTGCGCGGCGGCGTGGACGGAGGCGGGGGACGGGGTGTGCACGCTGGACACGGGGAAGGCGTTGTCGCGGCTGGGGGTGTAGCTCGACTGCGGGGCGGCGGCTGTTGGCCTGCTGGGCGCCTGGCGGTGGCCGCTGGCCGCTGACCGTCGGGCGTTGCCCCTCCGGGCGTTGCCCCGCTGGCCGCTGGCCGCCGACCTCCGGGCGTTGCCCCGCTGGCCGCTGGCCGCCGACCTCCGGGCGTTGCCCCGCTGGGCGCTGCCCGCTGCCGCGCTGGCCGCTGGCCCGCCAGCCGCTGCCCTCTGCCCTCTGCCCGCTGCCGCGCTGCCCTCTGCCCCGCCGGGCGCTGTCCTCTGCCGCGCCGGGCGCTGTCCTCTGACCCGCCGGGCTCGGCTGCTTGGGCTTGGGAGGGGGCGCGGGCCGGCCTCGGGGAGTCCGCGAGGCTCGGGTGCTTTGGCTTGTGGGCGTAGGCCCAGCCTGCCCGCGAGGAGTGTCCGCCCCGCGGCGAAGCCCCGGCCAGGGGTGGTCGGGGCTTCAAGTGTTCCGGCGCCGTTTCGGGGCGGGGTGGGTCAGGCCGTTTCGTTGCGGTCTATCAGTTCGTCCGTGGTGGTGCCCTTGCGCCAGTAGCCCGAGAACGAGATCCGCTTGCGGTCGAAGCCGCGGTCGCCGACCAGGTGGCGGCGGACCGTCTTGACCGTGGCGGACTCGCCGGTGACCCAGGCGTACGAAGTGCCCGAAGGCAGCTCGGCGGCACGGATCGCCGACGGCGTCGCGCCCTCCTCCGTGAGCCAGGTGATCTGGGCGTCGGCCTTCGTGGGCAGCTCCTGCTTGTCCGCGGGGTCGTGGACCTCGATCCAGACGCGGGTCGGCGTCGCAGGCGGGAGCGTCTCCAGGATGGCCGCCACCGCGGGGAGCGCCGACTCGTCGGCGGTCAGCAGGACCCAGTCGGTGTCCTGCGGCGGCCTGAAGTCGTAGGCGCCGTTCTCCTCCTCGATCGGGGCGAGTACGCCGATCCGCGCGCCGGGACGGGCGGACCGCGCCCAGCTGGTGGCCGGGCCGTCGTGGGGCGAGGGAGCCGCGCCGTGGACCGCGAAGTCGACGATCAACTCGTCGGGATCGCGGCGCAGTTCACGCGTGGTGTAGGTGCGCATGATGCCCCGCACGTCCGGGTCGAGGGCGCACCAGTCGGCGTACCAGCTGGATGCGTCGCCTTCCGTCGTGTCCGGCATGACGGGGGCGTCCTGGCCCGGGTGCGGGAGGAAGATCTTGATGCGCTGGTCACGGCCCGCCGAGGCCATCCGGGCCAGGCCGTCGCCGCCGAGGGCTACGCGGATCATGGAGGGGGTGACGTACTCCGTGCGCAGCACGTGGACGTCGAAGAAGTGGTACGGGGAGTCAGTCATCAGGTGAGCCTCTTCGACTTCTCGATGGCGGCGGCGAGTTGTTCGAGCACAGGGGCGAAACCGGCGTAGCTGTAGCGCTCCTCCATGGACCAGGGCACGGTCTGGTCGGCCTTGACGGCGGGGAGCAGCTCCCAGGTGGGTTTCTTCGCGAGCTCCTTGGGCGGCAGCGCGCTGGACCGGTTGTCCATCATGATGAGATCCGCGTGGTATTTGTCGGCGTTCTCCCAGCTGAGGAACTCCCAGAAGCCCCATTCGTCGCTCTTCTTGCCCTCGACGAACTCGACGCCGAGGTCCTTGAAGTAGTTGAGGTCGCAGTAGGAGTCCGGCACGGCGACGTAGAACTGGTCGGCGTCACCGGTCATCGCGAGGACCTTCAGGCCGCGGTTGGCCTTGGCCGCCTCGCGCAGTCGGCGCTCGGCCTTGTCGAAGCGGGCCTTGGCGGCGCGCACCTTCTCCGTCCCGAGGTCCCCGCCGAGCGCCTCGGCGAGCTCGGTGTAGCGCTTGAGCGGTTCGAGCAGCGAGACGCGGGCGCCCTTGATGCCGACCGTGGGCGCGAGCGCCTCGATCTTCTTGGTGCTGTCCGCGGGCACGAACCAGAGAGCGGGCGGCGGGAACATGTTGCTGATCAGGAGGTCGGGCTTGAGCGCCGCGTACTTCTCGATGCTGAACTGGTTGAAGGACTCGCCCAGGCTCGTCAGTTTGTCGACATCGAGATCGCCCGCCTGGGGGTTGGGCTTGCCGTCCACCGGCTTGGAGGGGCCGAAGACTCCGGTGCAGGTGACGCCGTAGTCGTGCAGGGCCGCCGCCGTGCTGATGTAGGCGACGATGTTCTTCGGGGTGTGGTTCACCTCGGCGGTCTTGCCGCGGTCGTCCTTGAAGCTCCAGGGCTTGGAGCCCAAGTCCTTCTCCGACTTCTTCTCGCTCCCGCAGGCGGTGAGCAGGGCGCCGAGGCCGAGGGCCCCGCCGGAGGCGAGCAGGCCGCGGCGTGACATGCCTCCAGGGGCAGACAAGCCTCTGCCGGCAAGGGGGCGGTGGGTGGTGGGCATCAGGCTGCCGCCTTCCTCGACTTGTCGACGGCTGCCGCGAGCTGCTCGATGAGCGGCGCGTAGCCGGCGTGGCTGAACTGAGCTTCGTTGGACCAGGAGATGACCTGGTCCGCCTTGACCGCGGGGAGTTTCGCCCAGGTCGGCTTGGACTTCTTGAGCTCGCCGGGCTGGAGGTTGCCGGTCCGTTTGTCGACGAGGATCAGATCGGCTTCGTACGTGTCGGCGTTCTCCCAGCCGAGCTCCTGGAAGAAGCCGCCCTCGGCGGTCTTCGTCGGGGTGACGAACTCGATGCCGAGGTCCGCGTAGTGGCGGAGGTCGGTGAAGTCGGCAGGGTCGCCCACGTAGAGCATGTCGGCCTGCGCCGCCACCGCCATGACCTTGATGCCGCCCCGGGACTTCGCCGCCCTCGCGGACCTGCGGAGGGTTTCCGAGGCCGCCTCGAAGCGCTTCTTCGCGGCGGTGACCTTCTCCGCCGCGAGGTCGGCGCCGAGGGATTCGGCGAGCTCGGCGAAGCGGCCGATCACCTTCGTCAGAGACGTCTTGCCGGTGAGGATGCCGACGCTGGGCGCGAGCGGGGTGATCTTCTTGGCGGAGTCGTCGGGGACGTACCAGAGCCTCGGTGACTCGTTCATGGTGCTGACGAGGAGCTCGGGGCGGAGCTTCGCGTACTTCTCGACGCTGAACTCGCCCCAGGCGTTGCCGATGATGGTCACCTTGTCGACATCGACATCCGCTGCCTGTACGTCGGGTTCGCCGTTCTTCAGCTTCGTCGGGCCGAAGACGCCGGTGCACTCGACGCCGAAGTCGTGCAGCGCGGCGGCGGCGCCGATGTAGGCGACGATGCGGCGCGGGCGTTTCGCGGCCTTCGCGGTGGTTCCCCGGTCGTCCTTGAAGCTCCAGCCCGTGCCGCCGCCCGGCGATTTTGCGCCGCCGTCGCTGCCGCCGCATGCTGTCAGGAGTCCGCCGAGGCCGAGGGCGCCGCCTGCACCGAGGACACCACGACGGGTCAGACCGGCAGGTATCGGGCGGCGGGCATGCATAGGTCGTGCTTCTCTCGTCGAAGTCCAGTGCGAGGGTAGGCTAACCTAACCTGGTGTTGGTCGACAGTCCCCCCGAAGCCAGCGCGGAGACCGCCCCCGCGCCACCCAACCGCCGCGCGATACGCAGTGCCGGGCTCCTCGTCTCGGTCTGTGTGCTGCTGCTCGTCGTCGTGGCGAGCATCGCGGTCGGTGCGAAACAGATGTCCCTGGACCAGGTCTGGCACGGTCTCTTCCAGGACACCGGGACGTACGGCGATGTCGTCGTCGGAGAGCGGCTCTCGCGGACGCTGCTCGGGGTGCTCGTCGGCGTGGCCCTCGGTCTCGCGGGCGCCGTCCTCCAGGCACTGACGCGCAACCCCCTGGCCGACCCCGGACTGCTCGGCATCAACCTCGGAGCTTCGGCCGCCGTCGTCACCGCCATCAGCTTCTTCGGCGTCACCTCACTGAGCGGCTACGTGTGGTTCGCCTTCGCCGGAGCGGCAGTTGTCGGCGCCGCCGTCTACGCCCTCGGCGGGACCCGCAACGCGACGCCCGTACGGCTCGCGCTCGCAGGTACCGCGCTGAGCGCCGCGCTCTACGGCTATCTGCAGGCCGTGATGATCACGGACAACGCCGCGCTCAACAAGATGCGCTTCTGGACGGTCGGTTCCCTGGCCTCCGCCAAGAACGAGACCATCCTTCAGGTCCTGCCGTTCCTCGTGATCGGCATCGTGGTCGCACTCGGCCTCGCCCGGCCGCTCAACGCCATGGCCATGGGTGACGACACCGCCCGCGCGCTCGGCGCCCATCTGAACCGCACCCGCGCCCTGTCCATGGCCGCCGCGACCCTGCTCTGCGGGGCGGCGACCGCGGCCTGCGGGCCCATCATGTTCGTCGGCCTGATGGTGCCGCACGTCGTGCGCTCCTTCACCGGGCCCGACATGCGCTGGATCCTGCCGTACGCGGCGATCCTCTCGCCGGTCCTTCTGCTCGGCGCCGACGTCATCGGGCGCATCGTCGCGCGGCCCGCCGAACTTCAGGTCGGCATCATCACCGCGTTGATCGGCGCTCCGGTCTTCATCTTTCTCGTACGACGGCGGAGGCTGGCTCAGCTGTGAAGGCGATACGCACCCGGGGCGGGCTCAGCTTCCGCCTCGACGTCCGCACGGCCGTGGTCGTCGCCGTGCTCATCCTGGCCGCGCTCGCCGCGAGCGTCGTCCTGATCGGCACCGGCGACTTCCCCATCCCCGCCGCCGACGTCATCCGCACCCTGCTCGGCAACGGAGACGCCGGGCAGGAGTTCATCATCAACGACCTGCGGCTTCCGCGGGTCCTGGTCGGCCTCCTCGTGGGGGCCGCGCTCGGGCTCGGCGGCGCGATCTTCCAGTCCATCTCCCGCAATCCGCTGGGCAGTCCGGACATCCTCGGCCTGGGGCAGGGGTCCACCGCGGGCGCGCTCATCATGATCGTCCTCTTCCAGGGCAGCGCGGTGCAGGTCGCCGGGGGCGCGCTCGTGGGCGGTCTGGTCACCGGCTTCGCGATCTACGTGCTTGCCTGGAAGCGGGGCGTGCACGGCTTCCGGTTCGTCCTGGTCGGCATCGGTGTCTCCGCCTTCGTCACCGCGATCAACGGCTATCTGCTCACCAAGGCGGACATCGTCGACGCCGCCCGCGCCGTCGTCTGGATGACCGGCTCCCTCAACGGCCGGGACTGGGAGCAGGTCTGGCCGCTGCTCGTCCTGTGCGCGATCCTCGTACCCCTCGTCATGACGTACGCACGTCCGCTGCGGATGCTGGAGATGGGCGACGACGTCGGGTACGCGCTCGGCGTGCCCGTCGAACGCACCCGCCTCGTCCTGATGGGCTCGGCCGTGCTGCTCGTCGCCGCCGCCACCGCCGCGGCGGGCCCCGTCAGCTTCGTCGCGCTCACCGCACCGCAGCTGGCCAGGCGGCTCACCCGCTCGCCGGGGCCGAACCTGCTGCCCGCGATGTTCATGGGCGCCACCCTGCTGATCGTCGCGGACTGGGCATCGCAGCGGGCCTTCGGCGCCGACCAGCTGCCCGTCGGCGTGGTCACGGGAGTGCTCGGCGGCATCTACCTGCTGTGGCTGCTGGTCATCGAGCGCAAGGCGGGGCGGATATGAAGACGCGCACGGCCACGAACACGAATACCTCTGAGAGCACCGACAGGCAGGAGCGTGCCGCAGTGAACCGGCTCATCGCGGACGACGTGACCCTTGGCTACGACCAGCGCGTCATCGCGGAGAAGTTGTCCGTCGAGATCCCCGACAACTCCTTCACGGTGATCGTCGGCCCGAACGCCTGCGGCAAGTCCACCCTGCTGCGCGCCCTGTCGAGGATGCTCAAGCCATCGGCGGGCCGCGTCCTGCTCGACGGCAACGTCATCCAGTCGATGCCCGCGAAGAAGGTGGCCCGGACGCTCGGCCTGCTCCCGCAGTCGTCCATCGCGCCCGACGGCATCACGGTGGGCGACCTGGTGGCGCGCGGCCGCTACCCCCACCAGGGGCTCCTTCGCCAGTGGTCGGCGCAGGACGAGCGGATCGTGGGCGAGTCCATGGCCTCGACCGGTGTCGCCGAACTGGCCGATCGCTATGTCGACGAACTCTCCGGCGGACAGCGCCAGCGCGTCTGGATCGCGATGGCACTCGCCCAGCAGACCCCGCTCCTGCTCCTGGACGAGCCGACGACGTTCCTCGACATCCAGCACCAGATCGACGTGCTCGACCTGTGCGCCGACCTCCACGAGGAGCAGGGCCGCACGCTCGTGGCCGTCCTGCACGACCTCAACCACGCGGCCCGGTACGCCACCCACCTCATCGCCCTGCGCGACGGCGAGGTCATCGCCGAGGGCGCGCCGTCCGACGTCGTCACGACGGAGCTGGTGCGGGACACCTTCGGGATGGACTGCCAGATCATCGACGACCCGGAGACCGGGACACCGCTCGTGGTGCCCGCGGCGCGGCGGGTGCGCAAGAAGCCCGCGGACGCGGCGACCGCAGGGGTTAAAGCAGCGACCTGAGGCGGAGCAAGTCACGCAGGCCCGCCTCCAGTTTGACCCGGCCGGAGGCCCAGGCCTTCGCGAAGTTCAGCTCGCCGTCGACCATCGCCACCAGATCGTCGCCGGACATGGTGAGGCGGATCTCGGCCTTCTCGCGAGGGGGGCCGGGATGCGTGTCGAGCACCGTGATCCGGCCGTTCTCGAGACGGCCCGTGAAGGTCACGTCGAGATCGGTGATGCGGCAGCTCAGCGAGCGGTTGAGCGCGGCGGCACTGCGCACGCCGCCTTCGGCGCCCGCCAGATTGTCCGAGAGTTTGTCGAGCGCCGTCCGGCACTCTTCGATCGTCGCCATCGTGATCGACGGTACCGCAGCGCTTCGCGGTAGCGTCGGGGCATGAACGACTCGTTGCCGGGCCCCGAGCCTGAGCTGGTGGAGCCCGAGGCCGCCGAGGCGGAGGCGCGGACGCCCGAGCCCGAGCCGGAGACGTACGACCCCGTCGGTCCCGCGCCCCTCGGGGTGGAGCGCGTGCCGACCGGTGACGCCGAGGTGGACGGCCTGCTCCGGCGGCTCGGCGACGCCGACCACCTCGCCACGGACGGCCACATCGAGGTGTACGAGGATGTACACCGGGGACTGCGTGACGCGCTGACCGCGCTCGACGCACGCCCCGGGCCGCCGGCGCCCTCACCCATGGGGACGCCCGCGGCTTCGCCCCAGCACTCATCCCCGTACAAGCCCCAGCACTCGCCCCCGTACAACAGGAGCTGAACAGAACGTGGCAGGAGTGGCACGCCGCCGCCTCGACGCCGAACTGGTCCGGCGCAAGCTGGCGCGCTCGCGCGAGCACGCCAGCCAGCTGATCGCCGCCGGCCGTGTGACCGTCGACAAGAACACCGCGACGAAGCCCGCGACGCAGGTGGAGACCGCGGCAGCCATCGTGGTCGCGAACGACGACAGCGATCCCGACTACGTCTCGCGCGGCGGCCACAAGCTGGCGGGCGCGTTCGCCGCGTTCGTGCCGCAGGGCCTGGTCGTCGAGGGGCGGCGCGCGCTCGACGCGGGCGCGTCCACCGGCGGTTTCACCGATGTGCTGCTGCGGGCGGGCGCCTCGGGCGTCGTCGCCGTGGACGTCGGCTACGGCCAGCTCGCCTGGTCCCTGCAGAGCGACGACCGGGTCACCGTCAAGGACCGTACGAACGTACGGGAGTTGACGCTCGAAGCCATCGACGGCACCCCCGTCGACCTGGTCGTCGGCGACCTGTCGTTCATCCCGCTCGGCCTCGTGCTTCCGGCTCTCGTGCGCTGCGCCGCCCCGGACGCCGACCTGGTCCTGATGGTCAAGCCGCAGTTCGAGGTCGGCAAGGAACGTCTGGGCAGCGGCGGTGTGGTGCGCAGCGCGGCACTCCGGGCCGATGCCGTACGCGGTGTGGCGCGCCAGGCGTGGGGGCTCGGGCTCGGTGTGCGTGGCGTGACCGCGAGCCCGCTGCCCGGACCTTCCGGAAATGTCGAGTACTTTCTGTGGCTGCGTGCCGGGGCGCCCGAACTCGACCCGGCGGACGTTGACCGTGCCGTGGCGGAGGGGCCCCGTTGACTCAGACCCGAGTGACCCAGACCCGAGCTCGTACCGTTTTCCTGCTCGCGCACACCGGACGGCCTGCCGCCATCCGCAGTGCCGAACTCGTCGTCCAGGGGCTGCTGCGCAGCGGCATCGGCGTACGGGTCCTGGAGGCGGAGGCGGCCGATCTGCCGCTGCCGCCCGAGGTCGGCACGGTGAAGGAGGCCACCCCCCAGTGCCTCGACGGCTGTGAACTGCTCGTCGTGCTCGGCGGCGACGGCACGCTGCTGCGCGGCGCCGAGTTCGCCCGCGCGTCCGGGGTGCCGATGCTCGGAGTGAACCTGGGGCGTGTCGGCTTCCTCGCCGAGGCCGAGCGGGACGACCTCGACAAGGTCGTCGACCGGGTGGTGACGAGGGCGTACGAGGTCGAGGAGCGGATGACCATCGACGTCGTCGTGCGCAGCAACGGCGATGTCGTGCACCGCGACTGGGCGCTGAACGAAGCCGCCGTGCAGAAGATGTCGGCCGAACTGATGCTCGAGGTCGTCCTGGAGATCGACGGGCGTCCGGTCACCGGCTTCGGCTGCGACGGCATCGTGTGCGCGACGCCGACCGGCTCCACCGCGTACGCCTTCTCAGCGGGCGGGCCCGTGGTGTGGCCGGAGGTGGAGGCGCTCCTGATGGTGCCGATCAGCGCCCACGCCCTGTTCGCCAAGCCCCTGGTGACCTCGCCGGACTCGGTGCTCGCCGTCGAGGTCCAGCAGCACACGTCGCACGGGGTGCTGTGGTGCGACGGCCGGCGGACCGTGGAACTGCCGCCGGGGGCCCGGGTCGAGGTGCGCAGGGGAGCGGTGCCGGTGCGGCTCGCACGGCTGCACCACGCGTCGTTCACCGACCGGCTCGTGGCCAAGTTCGCGCTGCCGGTTTCGGGGTGGCGCGGGGCGCCTCACTAGCCGTACGCGCCGGGCGCCCTCGCGTTGCGCCGGGCGCCGCCGCTAGGCCGTGCCGACCACGGATATCGCGCGGCGCCGCATCACCGAGGCCACCGGCAGGCCCGTGGCCAGCAGGGTGAGGAGCAGGGTGCCCGCCGCGATCCCCGTCGGCACGGCCCACGGCAGGTGGGGGAGCGACGAGCCGAAGGCCGTGCTGAGGATGGGGGCCAGCGTGCCGAGCGCTATCGCGGTGCCGAGCAGCAGCGCCGTCCCCGCGACGACCACGGCCTCCCAGGCCGCCATCGCCCGCACCTGGGCGCGCTGACTGCCCACCACCCGCAGCAGGGCGATGTCGCGGCGGCGCTCGAAGGAGATCATGGCGAGGGTGTTCGCCGCGGCGATCGCGGCGAAGCCCGCGTAGAGCCCCGTGCCCACATAGTCGAGCCAGACCTCGCCCGTGCTGCCCGCCGAACCTGTGTAGTGCTGTGCCGTGGTGTGCATGCCGATCTTGGTCAGGCCGAAGCCCACGACCAGGACGAGCGGCACGACCGCGGCGGAGAAGCGGCGGGGCTGCGAGCGGACGTTGAGCATGGCCAGGCGCGCGCTGCCGCCGAACCGGCCCACCAGCGCGGAGACCAGCCAGGCCGCGGGCCCGATGATCCGCGGGCCGAGCAGCCCCGCGCCCACGCAGAAGAGGATCAGGACGAGGAAGGCGCCCTCGCTCGCCTCGGCCGCGGGTTGCTTCGACAGCAGTACGGAGACGGCGCAGGCCCCCGCGACCGCGATCAGGCCGAGCGGCGCCCGCAGCATGCCGAGCCCCCGCCGCCCGGTCGCCGCTTCGCTCAGGGCGCGGGCCGGGCGAAGCAGCGAGAACCGCAGCGCCGAGAGGAGCGCGGCGAGCGTCGTCGTCACCACGGCCACGCCCAGGCACACCGGCAGGGCGACCCAGCCGAACCGGAAGTCCGCCTCGGCGGGGAGCAGTCCGTGCGACACCATGCCCGCGTGCCACCAGCGCGCGCCGAAGCCGCCGAGGACGAAGCCTGCGAGCGCCGCCGGGATCGACGCGGCGAGGGCCTGAACGGCCACGGCGCGGCGGACCTGACGGGGCTTGGCGCCGATGGAGCGCACCATGGCCAGCTCGCGGTGCTGCTGCGTGACGGCCGTACCCATCGTCGACGCGACCACGAATATCGACATGTAGATCGATCCGATGAGCAGGACGACGGCCATGTCGCCGACGCCGTTCTCGGTGATCTGCCTGCGTGCCCGCGCGGAGAGCCCGTCGGTGCCCGTCGTGCCGAGCATCATCGTCGACGCGCTCACCACGGTCGCCGCGAAGAGCGCGGCCACCGCCGTCCCCACAAACGCCGGGCGATGCGCGCGCAGCGCCGCCTGTGCCAGTCCCGTTCCCATACTGATCATGGTGGGGTGCTGGGTCACCCGTGCACCAGGAGGCTGACAGGAAGATCATGGTGGGGTAATCCCCACCCCTGCCAGCCCCCAGAGACCCCCACCCCCTGCGAGTGACAGCGTCCGTTCGGTCCGCCTTTGCCACCTGCGTCTTCGTGGAAGGAAGGTGGAAGGAGACCAGGGGCCGTCGCACACCTGGCCCATGACCTCGTAAGGTCGTGTCCGTGTTGGAGGAGATGCGGATACGGTCGCTCGGAGTCATCGACGACGCGGTGGTCGAGCTGTCGCCGGGGTTCACCGCCGTGACCGGCGAGACCGGTGCGGGCAAGACGATGGTGGTCACCAGCCTTGGCCTGCTGCTCGGCGGACGCGCGGATCCCGCCTTGGTGCGGATCGGCGCCAAGGCGGCGGTGGTGGAGGGGCGGATCACTGTGCCCGCGGATGCCACGGCTGCCGTGCGCGCGGAGGAAGCGGGGGCCGAACTCGACGACGGGGCGCTGCTGATCAGCCGTACGGTCTCGGCGGAGGGGCGCTCTCGTGCGCACCTCGGCGGGCGGTCCGTACCGGTGGGTCTGCTGTCCGAACTCGCCGACGACCTCGTCGCGGTGCACGGCCAGACGGACCAGCAGGGCCTGCTCAAACCGGCCCGGCAGCGCGGGGCCCTCGACCGGTACGCGGGCGACGCGGTCACCGTGCCGCTGGCCAAGTACACGGCCGCGTACCGCAGGCTGCGGGCCGTGACGACCGAGGTCGACGAGATCACCACGCGTGCGCGTGAACGGGCCCAGGAGGCCGATCTGCTGCGCTTCGGCCTCGACGAGGTCGCGGGCGTGGAGCCGCGCGAGGGCGAGGACACCGAACTGGCCGCAGAGGCCGAGCGGCTCGGCCACGCGGAGGCCCTCGCCTCCGCCGCCACGTCCGCGCACGCCGCGCTCGCGGGCAACCCCGAGGACCCGGAGGGTGTCGACGCCACGACGCTGGTGGCGGGCGCCCACCGGGCTCTTGAGGCGGTGCGTTCCCACGACCCCGCCCTGGCCGCGCTCGCCGAGCGGATCGGCGAGATCGGAATCCTCCTTGGCGATGTGGCGGGCGAGCTCGCGGGGTACGCCGATGACCTCGACGCCGATCCACTGCGCCTCGCGGCGGTGGAGGAACGGCGGGCCGCGCTCACCCAGCTGACCCGGAAGTACGGCTCCGACATCGACGCCGTGCTCGCCTGGGCCCAGGAGGGGGCCGCGCGGCTCACCGAACTCGAGGGTGACGACGACCGTCTGGAGGAGCTGACCGCCGAGCGGGACGCGCTGCGGTCTGAACTCGCCGGACTCGCCCAGGCGTTGACCGACGCGCGTCAGGAGGCGGCGTCGCGGTTCGCGGCAGCCGTCACCGAAGAGCTGGCCTCGCTCGCGATGCCGCACGCGCGCGTGACGATCGACATCACCGCCACGGAGGTGCCCGAGGGCGCGGACGGTGTGCCGGTCGACGGACGCCTCGTCGCGTACGGCCCGGCGGGCGTGGACGAGGTGGAACTCCTCCTGGCCCCGCATCCGGGCGCCCCGCCCCGGCCGATCGCCAAGGGCGCGTCCGGCGGTGAGCTGTCGCGCGTGATGCTCGCCGTCGAGGTCGTCTTCGCGGGCACGGACCCCGTGCCGACGTACCTCTTCGACGAGGTCGACGCCGGTGTCGGCGGCAAGGCCGCGGTCGAGATCGGCCGCAGGCTGGCCCGCCTCGCCAAGTCCGCGCAGGTCGTGGTCGTGACGCATCTGCCGCAGGTGGCGGCGTTCGCCGACCGGCAGCTGCTGGTCGAGAAGACGAACGACGGGAGCGTCACGCGCTCCGGAGTGCTGGTGCTCGAGGGGGAGGACCGGGTGCGGGAGCTGTCCCGGATGCTGGCGGGCCAGGAGGACTCGGAGACCGCGCGGGCGCATGCGGAGGAGTTGCTGGCGACGGCTCGGGGGGAGGGGTAACGGGCGGGGGCGCTTTTCTCGGGCGGGGGCGCCTTCAGCGGGGCGTGCCTTGGGTACCGCGGATCACCGGCTTCGCCGTGTTCGTCCTCAAACGCCGGACGGGCTGAGATGCCGGCTCCCGGCGGTCTGGCTGGAGTTTCAGCCCCCGTACCCTGATGCGCATGATCAAGCGCACCTCTGCCCGGCGTCTCCCGGCCCTCGTCGGCGCGGTCGCCGTCACCCGCGCGGCCACCACCGCGCTGCGCTCACGCGCCCCCGGCGGCCCCGACCGCTGGCAGCGGAAGAACTACGCGGGGCGGGCAGTGGAGTTGTACGCCGGGCCCGCCGCCGCCCTCGGTGCCGCGGCCGGAGTCGTGGCTCTGCCCGCCAGGACCCGCGCCGCCGCCGCGCTCGCCGTGCTCGCGGCGGGAGCCTGCGGGGCGTACGACGATGTTGCGGGGGACGGTGATCCGCGCCGGGGCTTTCGCGCGCACCTCGGTGCGCTGCGGGGCGGCGAAGTGACCAGTGGGGCCGCGAAGTTGTTCGGGATCTGCGCGGCGGGGCTCGCCGCCGGTGCGTTGCTCAAGGAGCGGCCGGTGGACAAGCTCCTCGCGGGCGTCGTGATCGCGGGCACCGCCCACTTCGTCAACCTCGTGGACGTACGCCCCGGAAGGGCCGCCGGAGCGGTGGTCGTGCTGGGGGCGCCAGGGCTGCTGCGCGAAGGCGCCGCCGGGGTCCTCACCGCCGCCTCCGTGGGCGCCGCGGCGGCCGTGCTGCCCGAGGACATCGGGGAGCAGGCCATGATCGGCGACGCGGGAGCGCATGCCCTGGGCGCGGCGCTCGGCGCGGCCGTCGTCGCCGGCAATGGCCGCGCGGGGCTCATCGTGCATGCGGCGGGTCTTGTCGCGGCGGCCGTGTACGGAGAGAAGGTCAGCGCCGGCGCGGTGGCGGGGAGCTCGGCCGCCTAGCGTCTCCGCTGTGCCGTGCCGAAGCCGCCCCAAGGCCCTGCGAAGATGCGGCGGGCGCAGGTCGTCCGTGATGCTGGATCCCCGTTGTCCTCACCCGTGTGGGTGATCCGGCTCAGGGAGTTGCCCGCCCCGCCACGGAAGAGACCTTTCGGCGGTGCCGGAACGTCCGTACGGACTGGCATCCTTGGCGCAGCCCCCCGACGCCGACCCAGGAGCCCCGGCTACGTGAGCCACGTGAGCAGCCACTCACCGCACGGTCAGACCCCCCTGCACACCGTGCAAGTACTGGGCGGTGGCAGCGCGGGCAGCAGTGCCCACGTCAGGTCGCTCGCCGCGGGCCTCGCGGCGCGGGGCGTGCGGGTCACGGTGTGTGCCCCCACCGAAGCCGTCGGCGCCTACGACCTGACGGGCACCGGCGCCCGACACGTCCACGTACCGCGCAGCAGCGACCCCGCGTCCGTCGCCTCCCTCCGCGTGGCCTGCGCCGACGCCGACCTCGTGCACGCGCACGGACTGCATGCCGCACTCCGCGCCGCCCTTGCGCTCACCGGCCGCCGCGTCCCCCTCGTCGTCACCTGGCACACGCGCGCGCACGCGGAAGGAGCGCGCGCCCGCGTTCTGCGCCTCCTGGAGCGACGCGTCGCCAAGGCCGCCGCCGTGGTCCTCGGCACCTCGTCCGACCTCGTGGACCGCGCCCGCAGCAGGGGCGCGCGGGACGCCCGCCTCGCCCCCGTCACGTTCCCCGCGCCGCGGCCGGCTGCCGGGCCGGCCGAGGACGCCGAGGGTCTGCGCCACAAGGCCCTCGCCGAACTCGGCGCCGTCGGGCGGCCGTTGATCGTCACCGTCGGCACGCTCGAACGGCAGCGGGGCTACGACGTCCTCCTGGAGGCCGCGCGCGCGTGGCGCCACCTCGACCCCCTGCCGCTCCTCGTCATCGCCGGGGAGGGGCCGGAGCGCGGCGCTCTGCAGCGGCGCATCGAAGGCGAAGGTCTCCCGGTCCGGCTCGTGGGGCGGCGCGACGACGTGCCCGAGATGCTCGCGGCGGCCGATCTCGTGGTGCTGCCCACCAGTTGGGAGTCCCGCTCCGTGCTCGCCCAGGAAGCCCTGCACGCGCGCGTGCCGCTCGTCGCGACCTCTGTCGGCGGCATCCCCGAACTGGTCGGCGACGCCGCCGTCCTCGTCCCGTACGGCGACGCCGAGGCCCTGGCCACCGCCGTCGCACGCCTCCTCGCCGACCCCGCGCTCGGGGAGCGGCTCAGGGACAAGGGCACGGCCCAGGCGGCGACATGGCCGACCGAGGACGAAACGGTCACTCAAGTCCTCAGCGTCTACGACGAGTTGACGCAGCCCTTCGGTCCGTAGCCCCGTAGTCCCGGGGCGGCGCCGCTACGCCACGTGCCTACGCGCGCGCAGCGCCAGGCTCAGCGCGAGCACCGTCTGCGGGTCGTCCAGGTCCGTGCCGAGGAGTTCACTGATCCGGGCGAGGCGGTTGTAGAGAGTCTGACGGTTCAGGTGCAGTTCGCGCGCCGTCTCCGCCTTGCGTCCCGCATGGGCCAGATACGTCTGCAGGGTGGGCAGCAGCGGTGGCTTCGAGCGCCGGTCGTGGGTGCGCAGCGGGCCGATCGCGCGGTCCACGAACGCCGCGAGCGCAGAGTCGTCGTAGTTGTGCAGGCGCCACAGCAGCAGGTCGATGTCCAGGCGCCGCGCGTCGTACCAGGGGCGGTCGATGAGGCCCTGCGCTGCCGTCGCCGTCTCCGCCGCGTGCCGGAGCCCCGCCGATGCCGCCGCCCAGCCGCCCGCGACCCCGACCACCACGACCGGCGGCAGCGCCCCGGCCCGCTGCATCCCCGCCCGCTCCACGCCCGCCCGCAGCGCCGCGGCGACCCGGTCGGCCACCGCGGTGCGCTCGGATTCCGTACGGAGGCCAAGGAGCAGCGGGACCCGCCCCTCGACCGGACGTACGCCGAGCAGCACCGGCACGCCCACCGCCGCGAGCTCCTCCGCCACCGCCCGCGCGAGCACGGCCCAGCCGCCGCCCGGCGGCAGCCCGTCCGCGAGCCGCATCACGACCGGGAGCAGCGGGCTCTCGCCGGGCTTGAAGCCGAGCACCCGCGCCTGGGCCGGCGCGTCGTCGGCCAGGATCCGCCCCTCCGCCAGGTCGGTCAGGAAGTCGCCCCGGCCCCGCGCGGCGAGTTCCTCCTCCTGCCGGGCCTGCATCAGAACCACCGCGAGCGAGCCCGCGGCCCGCTCCGCCGCGATCCGGTGCACCGGAAGCAGCGCGGACTCCACCGCGAGCAGCACGAGCCGGGCGCGCACCGAGCCCGAGCCGGGGCCGCCGCCCGGCACGTCGACGAGCAGCGCACCCGCGGGCGGCCCGTCCTTGTGCTGACCCCGCAGCCCCTCCCACACCTGGAGCGGATCGGCACACTCCGTGCCCGCCCCGGCGGCGTACAGAAGCTGCCCGTCCGCCGTCTCCAGGAACACCGGGTTGCCGCTGAAGTCCGCGAGGACGTTCAGGACCTGGGGTACGCCGCCCCCGCCGAGCAGCGCCTCCGTGCAGCGCCGGTGGACCTCGTCGGCCCGCTGGAGCAGTGCGTAGTGGCCGTTGACGATCTCGGTGTGGACCTCTTCGGTGACCGTCACGAAGGGCACCTCGCGGTGCAGCTGCACCAGCGGAAGCCCGGCCGCGCGCGCCGTCTCCACGATCGCCGCGGGGAGCCGCGTGAAGCGCGGGCCCAGCTCCACGACGAGCGCCGCGATACCGCGCTCGGCGAGCTTGCGCACGAAGGCACGCTGCTCGGCGGGGCGTGCGCCCAGGCCGAGGCCCGTGGTCAGGAGCAGCTCGCCGCCCTTGAGGAGGGAGGCGATGTTCGGCACCTCGCCCGCGTGCACCCACCGCACCGTGCGCTGCAGCCGCTCGGCGCCCGCGACCACCTCGGGCAGTCCACCGCGAAGACCCGGAAGTTCCAGGGCACGCTGCACGGTGATGCCGCCCTGAGTGCCCTGCGTGCCCTGACTTTCCATGGGGCGGACGGTACCTGCGCATACGTTCCGGGAACATCTCCGGCCCGTTACGGGAATGATCTGATCCGCTCATAACCCGACAACTCGTCGCCCCGGAACGTCAATTGCGCGACCTCCTGTCGGTTGTGGCGTACATCACGCCACGGAAGGGTGCCCGCCATGCCAGAGCAACCCACCACACCCGAGGTCCACCGTCTCAAGGCGAACTCCGTCGGCCTCGTCGGCGTCGTCTTCATGGCGGTCGCCACCGCCGCGCCCATCACGGCGATGACCGGCAACCTCCCCATCGCCGTCGGCGCGGGCAACGGCACCGGAGCGCCCGCGGGCTATCTCTTCGCGACGCTCGTCCTGACCGTGTTCTCGGTCGGATACGTCGCCATGGCCAAGCGGATCACCGCCGCCGGCGCCTTCTACGGCTACATCTCGCACGGCCTCGGCCGCATAGCGGGCATGGCGTCCGGGATGCTCGCCGTCCTCGCGTACGTCGTCTTCGAGGCGTCGATCGTCGGTGTCTTCGCGTACTTCGCCAAGACCACCGTCCATGATCAGCTCGGCGCCGACCTGCCGTGGATCCTCTACGCGGCCGCGATGCTCGCCGTCACCGTCGTCCTGTCGTACTTCGACATCAACCTCACAGCGAAGGCGCTCGGCGTGATGCTGATCGCCGAGATCGCGGTCCTCTTCGCCGTCGCCACCGCCGTACTGATCCACGGCGGCGGCCCCGACGGTATCCCCGTCGAACCGATCAACCCGAAGAACGCCTTCACCGGCACATCGGCCGGCCTCGGCCTCTTCTTCGCTTTCTGGTCCTGGGTCGGCTTCGAGTCCACCGCCATGTACGGCGAGGAGTCCCGCAACCCCAAGAAGGTCATCCCGCGCGCGACCCTCGTCTCGGTCGTCGGCGTCGGACTCTTCTACATCTACGTCTCCTGGATGACCATCGCGGGCAACGGCCTCTCCGGTTCGGTGAAGGTCTCGCAGTCCACCAGCCCGCTCGACCTGTTCTTCGACCCGGCCCACTCCTTCATCGGGGCCTGGGCGGTCGACACCTTCCAATGGCTCCTGATCACCGGCTCGTTCGCCTGCGGCATGGCCTTCCACCAGTGCGCCTCGCGCTATCTGTACGCGATCGGGCGCGAGGGATTCCTGCACCGCGGCCTCGGCCGCACGCACCCCAGGCACGGCTCCCCGTACATCGCCTCCTACGTCCAGTCCGCGATCGCCGTCGCGCTGGTCGCCGCCTTCTGGCTCACCGGACAGGACCCGTACATCCACCTCTACACGCTGCTCGCGATCCTCGGCACGATGGCGATCCTCATCGTGCAGACCCTCTGCTCGTTCGCCGTCATCGGCTACTTCCGCAAGAACCACCCCGAGGACCGGCACTGGTTCACGACCCTGGTCGCGCCGCTGCTCGGCGGCATCGGCATGATCGCCGTCGTCGTCCTGCTCGTGATCAACATGGACACCGCGGCGGGCAGCGCCGCCGATTCCCTCTTCTTCAAGGCCATCCCCTGGATCGTGGGCCTCGTCTTCTTCGGGGGCCTCGGCCTCGGCCTGTATCTGCGGGCGAAGCAGCCCGCCCGCTACGAGATCATCGGCCGGATCGTCCTGGAGGACGCGGCCGAACGCACGGACGGCGACGGGGAACCCGTCGCCGTCCGGACCTGAAAGGGCCTCGCCGACCCTCGCTAACCGCCGTACGCCCCGCTGGCCGTAAGACGCAGTGCCGTGTCGATCAGCGGCACGTGGCTGAACGCCTGCGGGAAGTTGCCGACCTGGCGCTGCAGCCGCGGATCCCACTCCTCGGCGAGCAGCCCCAGGTCGTTGCGGAGCGCGAGCAGCTTCTCGAAGAGCTTGCGGGCCTCGTCGACGCGGCCGATCATCGCCAGGTCGTCCGCCATCCAGAACGAGCAGGCCAGGAAGGCGCCTTCGTCGCCCTCAAGGCCGTCCACGCCCGCGTCGTCCCCCGCGGTCGGGTAGCGCAGGATGAAGCCGTCCGACGTCGAGAGCTCCCGCTGGATCGCCTCGATCGTGCCGATCACGCGCTTGTCGTCGGGCGGCAGGAAGCCCATCTGCGGGATGAGCAGCAGCGAGGCGTCCAGCTCCTTCGAGCCGTACGACTGCGTGAACGTGTTCCGCTCCTTGTCGTAGCCCTTCTCGCAGACGTCCCGGTGGATGTCGTCGCGCAGGTCGCGCCACTTGTCCAGGGGGCCGTCCGCGTCGCCGGACTCGATGAGCTTGATCGTGCGGTCGACGGCGACCCAGACCATCACCTTGGAGTGCACGAAGTGGCGGCGCGGGCCGCGCACCTCCCAGATGCCCTCGTCGGGCTGGTCCCAGTGCGTCTCCAGGTACCGGATCAGCTTGAGCTGGAGCAGCGAGGCATAGTCGCTGCGGGTCAGGCCCGTCATGTGCGCCAGGTGCAGGGCCTCGGTGACCTCGCCGTACACATCGAGCTGGAGCTGGTGCGCGGCGCCGTTGCCGGCCCGGACCGGTGTGGAGCCCTCGTACCCCGGCAGCCAGTCCAGCTCGGCCTCGCCGAGCTCACGCTCGCCCGCGATGCCGTACATGATCTGGAGGTTCTCGGGGTCGCCCGCCACCGCACGCAGGAGCCACTCGCGCCAGGCGCGGGCCTCCTCGCGGTACCCGGTGCGCAGGAGCGAGGAGAGCGTGATGGCGGCGTCGCGCAGCCACGTGTAGCGGTAGTCCCAGTTGCGGGAACCCCCGATGTCCTCCGGCAGCGACGTCGTGGGCGCCGCGACGATGCCGCCCGTGGGGGCGTACGTCAGGGCCTTCAGGGTGATCAGGGAGCGGACCACGGCCTCGCGGTACGGGCCGTGGTACGTGCAGTGCTCGACCCACTCCCGCCAGAAGTCCTGCGTGGCCTCAAGGGCGTTCTCGGGCTCGGCCGGCGCGGGCGGCTCCTTGTGCGAGGGCTGCCAC
The DNA here is from genome assembly GCF_009769735.1 of Streptomyces sp. BA2. Lineage (NCBI taxonomy): Bacteria > Bacillati > Actinomycetota > Actinomycetes > Kitasatosporales > Streptomycetaceae > Streptomyces > Streptomyces sp. BA2. Next base: position 2,399,961 of record NZ_WSRO01000002.1, on the reverse strand, counting down.
GAGATGGTGAACGCGATCCGGTCACCGGGCGCGACCGTGAAGTCCGAGTACGTCGTGAGGTCCTTGCCGAAGGTCTCGGCCGACGTGTCGAGCCACACCGAGTCGGGCCCCGCGACGGCCACCGTGCGCCCGTCGACCTTGTGCACCCAGGGCACCACGCGGCCGTAGCTGAACCGCATCCGCAGGGCGGAGCGCATCGGCACCCGGCCGCTGACACCCTCGACGATCCGCACGAGCTGCGGCGCGTCCGTGTCGCGCGGAGGCATGAAATCGGTCACGCGGACCGTGCCGCGCGGGGTGTCCCACTCGGATTCCAGGATCAGCGAGTCGCCGCGGTACGTGCGCCGCGCGGCGGTCGGCGGTGGTGCGTCGGGGCTGTGAGCGGGCCCGAGGCGCCAGAATCCGTGCTCCTCCGTGCCGAGCAATCCGGCGAAGATGGCGTGCGAGTCGAAGCGGGGCAGGCACAGCCAGTCGACTGTGCCGTCCCTGCAGACCAGGGCAGCGGTCTGCATGTCTCCGATGAGTGCGTAATCCTCGATGCGCCCGGCCACGTGCATCTCCAGTCAAACGGCCACGTCGCCCTCTCGGGGGCGCTCGCTCTACGGTCAAGGCTTCGCTGTAAAACGAACTGCACGAGTCTCTTGTTCCGGGGGACGGACGGGGGTGGTTGCCGTTAGTCGGACCGGCTCGGCAGCGAGTGTCCGAGCAGGATACGACGCACCTAGGTGATCTGCGCGCCGCTCCCGGCAACCGGCCTGCGCCGAACGGGTGAGCGCCAGGTGAGGGAGGTGTGACGTGGGTGCCCGAGCGTGGCCGGAAGCAGCCTCGCCCGGTCGCTGATACCCTGGTAGCCCGTGAGCCGGTGGTCATTGAACCCCCGAACCGCAGCGACGGCACCTCCCCAGAATCCCCGGTGAGGGTGCCGGTACGCACCCTTCAGACCGCGACCACGGGAGCCCCCTCTTGGCCATGCAGCCAAAGTCCACGACGACCAAGCACATCTTCGTCACCGGGGGTGTCGCCTCTTCCCTCGGCAAGGGTCTGACTGCCTCGAGCCTGGGTGCGCTCCTCAAGGCGCGCGGCCTGCGCGTCACCATGCAGAAGCTCGACCCGTACCTGAACGTCGACCCCGGGACGATGAACCCGTTCCAGCACGGCGAGGTGTTCGTCACGAACGACGGCGCCGAGACCGACCTGGACATCGGCCACTACGAGCGCTTCCTGGACGTCGACCTCGACGGCACGGCGAACGTCACCACCGGCCAGATCTACTCGCAGGTCATCGCCAAGGAGCGGCGCGGCGAGTACCTCGGCGACACGGTGCAGGTCATCCCGCACATCACGAACGAGATCAAGCACCGCATCCGCCGCATGGCCACCGATGACGTCGACGTCGTCATCACGGAGGTCGGCGGCACGGTCGGCGACATCGAGTCCCTGCCGTTCCTGGAGACCGTCCGTCAGGTCCGCCACGAGGTCGGCCGCGACAACGTCTTCGTCGTGCACATCTCGCTGCTGCCCTACATCGGCCCGTCCGGCGAGCTGAAGACCAAGCCGACCCAGCACTCGGTCGCGGCCCTGCGCAACATCGGTATCCAGCCTGACGCCATCGTGCTGCGTGCCGACCGCGACGTGCCGACCGCCATCAAGCGCAAGATCTCGCTGATGTGCGACGTCGACGAGGACGCGGTCGTCGCCTGTGTCGACGCCAAGTCGATCTACGACATCCCGAAGGTCCTGCACACCGAGGGCCTCGACGCCTACGTGGTGCGCAAGCTCGACCTCCCGTTCCGCGACGTGAACTGGACCCAGTGGGAGGACCTCCTCGACCGGGTGCACAACCCGGACCACGAGGTCACCATCGCGCTGGTCGGCAAGTACATCGACCTGCCCGACGCCTACCTCTCGGTGACCGAGGCGCTGCGCGCGGGCGGCTTCGCCAACCGCGCCCGCGTCAAGGTCAAGTGGGTCACCTCCGACGACTGCAAGACCCCGGCGGGCGCCGCCAAGCAGCTCGGTGACGTCGACGCGATCTGCATCCCCGGCGGCTTCGGCGACCGCGGCGTGACCGGCAAGGTCGGCGCCATCACCTTCGCCCGCGAGAACAAGATCCCGCTGCTCGGCCTCTGCCTCGGCCTGCAGTGCATCGTGATCGAGGCCGCCCGCAACCTCGCGGACATCCCCGACGCCAATTCCACGGAGTTCGACTCCGCGACCGCCCACCCGGTCATCTCGACCATGGCGGAGCAGCTGGACATCGTCGCGGGCGAGGGCGACATGGGCGGCACGATGCGCCTGGGCATGTACCCGGCGAAGCTCGCCGAGGGCTCCATCGCCCGTGAGGTGTACGACGGCAAGGAGTACGTCGAGGAGCGCCACCGTCACCGCTACGAGGTGAACAACTCCTACCGCGCCGAGCTGGAGAAGAAGGCCGGCATCCTCTTCTCCGGCACCTCCCCGGACGGCAAGCTCGTCGAGTACGTCGAGTACCCCCGCGAGGTCCACCCCTACCTGGTCGCCACCCAGGCGCACCCGGAGCTGCGCTCGCGCCCGACCCGCCCGCACCCGCTCTTCGCGGGCCTGGTGAAGGCCGCCGTGGAGCGCCAGACGGGTAAGTAACACAAGAGCGATACGGTTGCCGGGGTACGAGCCTTCTGAGGCGCGTGCCCCGGTTTCTGTTTGCACGTGTGGGAGGACAGGGCGACATGACGATCAAGGACACTGCCGAGGAGTGGCAGGTCACAGCGACGGAGACGCCCTTCGTGGGCAACAAGACCTCCGTGCGCACCGACGACGTGGTCATGCCCGACGGGACCGTCGTCCACCGTGACTACCAGGTGCACCCCGGGTCGGTCGCCGTGCTCGCCCTGGACGACGCGGGCCGCGTCCTGGTCCTGCGTCAGTACCGCCACCCCGTACGCCACAAGCTCTGGGAGATCCCGGCCGGGCTGCTCGACATCCCCGGCGAGAACCCCCTGCACGCCGCCCAGCGCGAGCTCTACGAAGAGGCGCACGTCAAGGCCGAGGACTGGCGCGTCCTGACCGACGTCTACACCACGCCCGGCGGCTGCGACGAGGCCGTGCGCATCTTCCTGGCGCGTGACCTCTCCGAGGCCGAGGGCGAGCGGTTCGAAGTCTCCGAGGAGGAGGCCGACATGGAGCTGGCGCGCGTACCGCTCGAAGAGCTCGTACGGGGCGTGCTCGCCGGTGAGCTGCACAACAACTGCCTCGTCGTGGGCGCCCTTTCGCTGACCGCGGTGCTGAGCGGCGACGGCGTCGACGCGCTGCGCCCCGCCGACGCGCCCTGGCCCGCGCGCCCCTTCGAGGCCTGAGAGGTACCGCTCTGGGCCATTGAGGCGCTCCGGTGTGACGATCTGCTGATCCGATCGGGGGACTTGTGCGCGCCGCTCGCCGGGGGAGGCGGCAGGGCCTGAACTAGGCTCTGGAAGCGTCCCGACCGGAGTCCCGGCGGGTTCGCGCGCAGGCGGACGGAGCATGGCCCGTGACGGATCAGGCAGTCGACACGGACGGTTCGGCGGCGGGCGGCGCGGTGCCGCGGCCCGCTCCGGCCCGGACTTCCGAGGGCGGTCAATTCGTCGGCCGGCGCAGGGAGTTGAAAGAGCTCCGCGCCGACATCGACCGTGCCGGGCTCGACACCATCTCGGGCCGCAAGGCGCCCCGGGCCCGCGTGCTCCTCATCGCGGGCCGCCCCGGCTCGGGCCGCACCGCGCTCGCGGAGGAACTCGCGCGGCAGGTCGCCGACGACTACCCCGACGGGGTGCTCCGAGCCCAGCTCACCGAACCCGACGGCACGCGCGTGCCCACGGAACGCACCGCCCGGGAACTCCTGGACGCCCTCGACGTCCCCGCACCCGCGGGGGCCGACGAGGACGAGCTCGCCGAAGTCCTCCGCGACGCCCTCTCGGGGCGCAGGGCCCTGCTTCTCCTCGACGGTGCCGCGGACGCCGAGCAGGTCGACCCGCTGCTCCCGGACGCGCCCGAGTGCCTGGTCGTCGCCGTGTCGCAGGGCCCGCTCACCGGCATCCCGGACGTGCGGCCGTGCACGCTGGGCGGCCTGGACACCGCCGCGGGGGTCGAACTGCTCTCCCGCGCGGCGGGCCCGGTGCGCATCACCGTCGACCCGCGGTCGGCGGAGAGCCTGGTCGAGGCCTGCGGCGCGCACCCCGCCACCCTCGTCCTGGCCGGCGGCTGGCTCTCCGGGCGGCCCAAGGCGGCCGTCGCCGACCTGGCCAAGCAGGTGCACGACCGGCCCGACGACGAATCCGCGGCCGGCGCCCTCTCCCGCATGTTCCAGCTCTCGTACACCTCGCTGCCGGGGGCTGCCGCGCGGATACTGCGCTACCTCTCGCTCGCCCCGGCAGGCCACGTCGACCCGCACACCGCGTCCGCGCTCGCGGGCTGCTCGGTCTCCGCCGCCCGCACGACCCTGGACGACTTCGTGAAGCTCGGCCTGGTCAGGGCCGTGGACTCGCCGCTTCCGCAGTACGAGCTGCCGGGCTGCCTGGTGCCGCTGCTCCGCGCGCGCACCGAGAGCCAGGACCGGGCCGCCGAGGTGCAGCTCGCGCGGGCCAGGATGCTGGAGCGGACCGTGCGCCTCCTCCAGTCCTGCCGGGCGATCACGGAGCCGGACAGCTCCGGGGCCCGCAAGAAGCTCGCGGGCCTGCCGCGGGCCCTGCGCTTCCCCCACCCCGGCGCCGCCGACGAGTGGCTGCGCGTCCGGCAGCCCGCCCTGCTCGCCGCGGCCCGCCTGGCGGTCGCCGACGGGGAGCTCGACACCCTCGCGCGACGCCTGATGGCTGCCCTGACGCGGGCCCTGGTCGCCCACCGGGGCACGGAGGACGCGGCTCCCGAGCTGTACGGCATCCACCGGCTCGTGCTCGATGTCGCCGAGCGCCGGAACCTGCCCCGCGAGAAGGCGGCCGCCCTCCTGAATCTCGCGGATCTGGACGCGCGGACAGGACGTACGCAAGAGGCGCTTGTGCGTTATCGGCTTGCTCTGGACGCCGGACGGGAAGCAAATGATCCGTACGCGACCGGCCGCGCGATGGAATCCGTAGGCGGTGCCTACGAGGAGCTGGGGGACTGGTCGCGGGCCTCGGACTGGTTCGGGCGCGCCCTCGCCCATCGGCTCGCGCGGGACGAGCGCTCGGACGCGGCCCGCCTCTACGGCCGCATCGGAACGGCGCACACCTACGCGGGCCGCTACGGCGAGGCGCTGCGCAACTGGAGCTCGGCCGTCACCGGGCACCGCAAGGCCGGTGATGTGGCGGGCCAGGCAAGGGCGTTGAGCGAGCTCGCGCGGGTGCAGGAGTACGCGGGGCGGCCCGAGGAGTCGCTGCGCACCTGCCAGGAGGCCGTCGACTGGGCGCGGCAGGCCGGTGACGTACGCCTCCAGGCGGCGCTGCAGCTCAGGCTCGCCGACACGCTTGACCGGCTCGGCGACCCGGCCGCCGCCCGGCTGCACCGCGCCGCCGCCGAGCGCATCCTGGGAATGGAGCTCGAGCAGGTCACAGGGCTTGCATCGAAGGATGGACCAGGGGCTTCCGCCTGCGAAATCCGTAGCGCTTCCGCTGAAGATTGATGCATTGAAAGGCTAGACAGCGAGAAGTCCTTCATTAGACTGGCTCTGCCGCGTACTTCCGTGGTGTCTCCGATGCGCCCTCTTGTGTATCGGTATGTAGTGAATTGCCCGAAAGATCCCTGAGCCAAGAGGACCGTGATCGACGTGAAGGTCGGCATCCCCCGCGAGGTCAAGAACAACGAGTTCCGGGTGGCCATCACCCCCGCCGGTGTGCACGAGCTGGTGCGCCACGGCCACCAGGTCGTCATCGAGCGGAACGCCGGTGTCGGCTCCTCGATCACGGACGCGGAGTACGTCTCCGCGGGCGCGGTCATCCTGGACACCGCCGACGAGGTCTGGGCCACCGCCGACCTCCTCCTGAAGGTCAAGGAGCCGGTCGCGGAGGAGTACCACCGCCTCCGCAAGGACCAGACCCTCTTCACCTACCTGCACCTGGCCGCGTCCAAGGAGTGCACGGACGCGCTCCTGGAGTCCGGCACCACCGCCATCGCGTACGAGACGGTCGAGACCGCGAACCGCGCGCTCCCGCTGCTCGCCCCGATGTCCGAGGTCGCGGGCCGCCTGGCCCCGCAGGTCGGCGCCTACCACCTGATGGCCGCCCAGGGCGGCCGCGGTGTCCTGCCCGGCGGTGTCCCGGGCGTCGCGGCCGGCAAGGCCGTCGTCATCGGCGGCGGCGTCTCCGGCTGGAACGCCATGCAGATCGCCATCGGTATGGGCTTCCACGTGACCCTGCTCGACAAGGACATCAACAAGCTCAAGGAGGCGGACAAGATCTTCGGCACGAAGATCCAGACCGTCGTCTCCAACGCCTTCGAGCTGGAGAAGGCCTGCCTCGACGCCGACCTCGTCATCGGCGCCGTCCTCATCCCGGGAGCCAAGGCCCCCAAGCTCGTCACCAACGAGCTCGTGTCGCGCATGAAGCCGGGAAGTGTCCTTGTCGACATCGCGATCGACCAGGGCGGCTGCTTCGAGGACTCGCACCCGACGACGCACGCCGAGCCGACCTTCCCGATCCACAACTCGGTGTTCTACTGCGTCGCCAACATGCCCGGCGCGGTGCCCAACACCTCGACGTACGCGCTGACCAACGCGACGCTGCCGTACATCGTCGAGCTGGCGAACCGCGGCTGGGTCGAGGCGCTGCGCCGTGACCACTCGCTCGCCCTGGGCCTCAACACCCATGACGGCCAGGTGGTTTACAAGGAGGTCGCCGAGTCGCACGGCCTCGAGCACGTCGAGCTGGAGACGCTCCTCGGCTGAACCTGACCGCTTTCGTCAACGAAAGTCGTCAATCTCACGCCCACGGCCGGACCTTGAGAGGGGTCCGGCCGTATGCGTATGTCCGTGGACATGGTCAACTCGCCTTGAACGTAACCCTTTAACCGATTCGACCACCCCGGAAATGTGCCAATGGCACCCCGTGCGCCCTTGACATGGGGGCGTTCGATTGCCGACACATCGGGCCGGGTCCGGCGGATTGTGTTGCTGCGGACCGGTGACACGCCATAGAGTCGCCAACCGTCGGCATGGTGCCACGCTGACCTATCGAGAAATTTCCTGGTCACCAAGGAGGTAAGACGACTTGTGAATGAGTCGACATTTGCTCCCGGGGGTGGTCAACCAGGAACCTCTGAGCGGGGCCAAGGACCCGTGGGGCTCGAGGCTGTCGGCTCCGTCGCTGTCCGCACCTTCGCAGCCCGCCAGAAACCGCAGCCGCAACCGACATCGTCTGCACCCCAGAGCATGGATGGCCATCACGTGAACGCCATGGCCGGCGACCGGAGTGGCGAGAACACCACCCACACCCAACTCGCCGACTACGAGGAACTGCCCCAGGGGCACTTCTACGACCCTGACGCCGAGTACGAGCCCGATCCCGAGTACGCGGCCACGCTGGCCCCGGACGCGGCCCGTCAGCGCCGTGAGCGCATCGGTCCCACGGGACGCCCGCTGCCGTACTTCCCGATTCCGGGCCCGCTGACCGATCACGGTCCCGCGAAGATCATCGCGATGTGCAACCAGAAGGGCGGCGTGGGCAAGACGACGTCGACCATCAACCTGGGTGCCGCGCTCGCGGAGTACGGACGCCGGGTCCTGCTGGTCGACTTCGACCCGCAGGGCGCCCTCTCGGTGGGGCTCGGGGTGAACCCGATGGAGCTGGACCTGACGGTCTACAACCTGCTCATGGAGCGGGGCATGTCGGCCGACGAGGTGCTGCTGAAGACGGCGGTCCCGAACATGGACCTGCTGCCCAGCAACATCGACCTGTCCGCCGCCGAAGTGCAGTTGGTGAGCGAGGTCGCGCGCGAGTCCACGCTGCAGCGGGCGCTCAAGCCGCTGATGCAGGACTACGACTACATCGTGATCGACTGTCAGCCCTCGCTCGGCCTGCTCACCGTGAACGCCCTGACGGCGGCTCACAAGGTGATCGTGCCGCTCGAGTGCGAGTTCTTCGCGCTGCGCGGTGTGGCCCTGCTGACGGAGACCATCGAGAAGGTCCAGGAGCGGCTCAACCCCGACCTGGAGCTCGACGGCATCCTGGCCACCATGTACGACTCCCGCACGGTGCACAGCCGTGAGGTGCTCGCGCGGGTGGTCGAGGCCTTCGACGATCACGTGTACCACACGGTGATCGGACGCACGGTCCGCTTCCCGGAGACCACGGTCGCCGGTGAGCCGATCACGACGTACGCATCGAACTCGGTCGGCGCGGCCGCTTATCGCCAGCTCGCCAGGGAGGTGCTCGCCCGGTGTCACGCCGAGTGAGTCTGCCGGGGGCCGACGAACTGTTCCGTACGACCGGGGGGATGGCGCTGCAGTCGTCGTCCCCGCGACGCCAGGCGAACGGCGAGGCCCGGGTACCGGGCCCCGCGGGGGAGAGCGACGAGACCGCCGCGGGGGATTCCCGCGGCGGCGCGGCGGCCACGGACGGCGGTGACGCCGAACACGGCGCCGCCGACGCGGAGTCGGGTGAATCCCGCAGCCGGTCGGCCACCGCCGATGCCGAGAAGGACGGGCGTCGTCCTGCCCAGGACCAGGAAGGCGCCGCACAGAGCGGCGGCCGGTCCGCGAATTCGTCCTCCACGGCGCAGGCGAGGCGGCGCGCGCGGGCGGCCAACCGGCGGCCCAGCGGGCGTGAGCGGCACGACGAGAAGATCACCGTGTACGTGTCCGCCGAGGAGCTGATGGACCTCGAGCACGCGCGTCTCGTGCTGCGGGGCGAGCACGGGCTCGCGGTCGACCGCGGGCGCATCGTCCGCGAGGCGGTGGCCGTCGTTCTCGCGGATCTTGAGTCCCGCGGGGACGCGAGCATTCTCGTACGACGGCTTCGCGGGCGGTAGCGGTAGCGTTCCCGCCGATGCCCCTGAACGACGATTCCGCACCGGCCGTCCGTCGGCGTGCGCTGGGGCGTGGCCCCGGGGCGGCTCCGGCGGAGCCGGAACCTGAGGCGGCAGCTCCCGAACCGGAGCCGTCAGCTGCCGAACCTGAGCCGCCAGCTTCTGAGCCGGACGACGGGCGGTTCAAGGTCCGGCTCGCCAATTTCGAGGGCCCCTTCGATCTGCTGCTTCAGCTCATCTCGAAGCACAAGATGGACGTCACCGAAGTCGCGCTCTCCACGGTGACCGACGAGTTCATGGCGCACATCCGCGCCATGGGGCCCGACTGGGACCTGGATCAGACCACCGAGTTCCTCGTGGTCGCCGCCACCCTGCTCGACCTCAAGGCGGCCCGTCTGCTGCCCTCCGCCGAGGTCGAGGACGAGGCGGACCTAGCGCTGCTCGAAGCGCGGGACCTGCTCTTCGCGAGGCTGCTCCAGTACCGCGCGTACAAGCAGATCGCCGACATCTTCAGCGGGCGGCTCGAAGAGGAGGCGCGGCGCTATCCGCGGACCGTCGGCCTGGAGGCCCACCACGCGGAGCTGCTGCCCGAGGTCGTCATCAGCATCGGCGCCGAGGGGTTCGCCAGGCTCGCCGTGAAGGCGATGCAGCCCCGGGCGAAGCCCCAGGTGTACGTCGACCACATCCATGCCCCGCTGGTCTCCGTGCAGGAGCAGGCAGGGCTTGTCGTGGCCCTGCTGCGGGAGCGGGGCGAGGTCAGCTTCCAGGTGCTCGTCGAGGACGCGGGGGACACCCTCACCGTCGTCGCCCGCTTCCTGGCGCTCCTGGAGCTGTACCGCGAGAAGGCCGTGGAGCTCGACCAGGAGGCCGCCCTGGGCGAGCTGATGGTGCGGTGGACCGGCGGGGACGGCGACGGGCAGCCGACGGTGACCGACGAGTTCGACCGCGCGCCCGAGCCGGTGAGTGAGGAGAAGCCCACATGAGCGTGGAAAACGCAGCGACCCCCGCGAGCCCCGCGGGAGACCTGGCGGGTGCCGTCGCCGATCTGGAGCTGCGGCCCGCCCTGGAGGCCGTGCTCATGGTCGTCGACGAACCGGCCACCGAGGAACACCTCGCCAAGATCCTCGACCGGCCACGGCGGCAGGTCGCCGACGCGGTGCGGGAGCTGGCCGACGAGTACACCGTGCAGAAGCGGGGCTTCGAGCTGCGGCTAGTGGCGGGCGGCTGGCGGTTCTACACGCGGCCCGAGTACGCCGCAGCCGTGGAGCGCTTCGTGCTCGACGGGCAGCAGGCACGGCTCACCCAGGCGGCCCTGGAGACCCTCGCGGTCGTCGCGTACCGCCAGCCGGTCAGCCGTTCCCGGGTCTCCGCGGTGCGCGGAGTGAACTGCGACGGCGTGATGCGGACGCTCCTCCAGCGGGGTCTGGTGGAGGAGGCGGGCGCGGAACCCGAAACAGGTGCGATCCTGTACAGGACGACGAACTACTTTCTGGAGCGGATGGGCCTGCGTGGCCTGGACGAGCTCCCGGAGCTCGCGCCCTTCCTCCCCGAGGCGGAGGCGATCGAGGCCGAGACGCTGGAAGGCGTTCCGTCGTTCGACCCGGATGCGCCCGACGCACCGGGGTACGAGTACACCCAGGACACAGCCGACTAACGGAAATTTGATGCGAAGCAGCAACGGCAGGAACAGCAGCGGAAACAACGGCGGGAGCCGTGGTGGCAACAGCGGCAGCCGTGGCAGCAGCGGTGGGCGCCCCAGCAGCGGTGGCCGCCCCAGCGGTGGCGGCCGCCCGAGCGGTGGTGGCCGTGGCAACAGCGGTGGCGGCCGCGATTACCGGGGCTCGGGCAACAGCCCGGACCGGCAGGGACGCGGCGCCGGTGGCGCGCGCGACGACCAGGCCGCGCCGAAGCGTGAGAGCAAGCCCCGCCCCGAGGAGCGCCGCTACGACGTAGGCGGCGACGCCTCCCGGAAGGGCCGTGGCGCGGCGGCACGCGGCGGCGCCAAGGGCGGCCCCAGGGCGCCTCAGGGCTCGGACAGGGGCACCCGGCGCGGCGCGGGAGCTCCCTCCACGTCCCGCGAGTACGACGCGCGGCAGGAAGAGCGCAACCGCGAGCGTTACGCGGGCAAGCCGAAGGTCAGCCCGCCCAAGACCTTCCCGGGCGCCGAGCAGGAGGGCGAGCGGCTGCAGAAGGTCCTCGCCCGTGCGGGCTACGGCTCGCGCCGTGCCTGCGAGGAGCTCGTCGAGCAGGCCCGTGTCGAGGTCAACGGCGAGATCGTGATGGAGCAGGGCCTGCGGGTCCAGCCGGAGCGGGACGAGATCAAGGTCGACGGCCTGACGGTCGCGACCCAGTCGTACCAGTTCTTCGCGCTGAACAAGCCCGCCGGTGTCGTCTCCACCATGGAGGACACCGAGGGGCGCCAGTGCCTGGGTGACTACGTGACCAACCGCGAGACGCGGCTGTTCCACGTGGGGCGCCTGGACACGGAGACCGAGGGCGTCATCCTCCTCACCAATCACGGTGAGCTGGCCCACCGCCTCACGCACCCGAAGTACGGCGTGAAGAAGGTCTACCTCGCGCACATCGTGGGCCCGATCCCGCGTGACCTGGGCAAGCAGCTCAAGGACGGCATCCAGCTCGAGGACGGGTACGCCCGCGCGGACCACTTCCGCGTCGTCGAGCAGACTGGCAAGAACTACCTGGTCGAGGTGACGCTGCACGAGGGCCGCAAGCACATCGTGCGCCGCATGCTCGCGGAGGCAGGCTTCCCGGTCGACAGGCTGGTGCGGACGTCCTTCGGGCCGATCACGCTCGGCGACCAGAAGTCGGGATGGCTGCGCAGGCTGTCCAACACCGAGGTCGGCATGCTGATGCAGGAAGTCGACCTCTAGGCGAACCCTGAGGTCAGCTGAGGCGGCCGGTCCCTGCGGATGCAGGGGCCGGCCGCCTTTTTGTGCCTTGCGGAGTTCACCTGCCCACATTTATAGTCGTCGTGACCATAAAAGGAGGGGGGTCCATGCAGGGCTACCAGGGCTACGACAAGTACGCCTTCGAGCCGTTCGCCGTCACCGTCGACCTCGCCGTCTTCACCGTCCGCGCGGGCCGCCTGCACGCGCTGCTCGTCGAGCGCGGTCAGGAGCCGTACGCGGGGCGCTGGGCGCTGCCCGGGGGATTCGTGCTGCCGGAGGAGTCCGCGGAGACCGCCGCGGGACGTGAGCTCGCCGAGGAGACCGGCCTCGCCGACAGCGCCGGACTCCACCTGGAGCAGCTGCGCACCTACAGCGAACCGGACCGCGACCCGCGGATGCGCGTCGTCTCGGTCGCCTTCGCGGCCCTCGTCCCCGACCCTCCCGCGGTGCGCGCGGGTAGCGACGCGGCCCGCGCGGAGTGGCTGCCGTACGGCACCCAGGGGCCGCTCGCCTTCGACCACGACCGGATCCTCGCCGACGCCCACGACCGCGTCTGCGCCAAGTTCGAGTACACCGGCCTCGCCACCGCCTTCTGCCCGCCCGAGTTCACGCTCGGCGAGCTGCGGCAGGTCTACGAGACGGTGTGGGGCGCCGAGCTCGACCCGGCCAACTTCCGCCGCAAGGTGCTCGGCACGTCCGGCTTCGTCGAGGCGATCCCCGGCGCCGCGCGCCTGACGGGCGGCCGTGGCAAACCGGCGGCCCTCTACCGTGCGGGCCCGGCCACGTCGCTGCACCCGCCGTTGCTCCGCCCCGCGACCATCCCCTCGGAAGGACAGCCCTCATGAAGCGTGCCGCCACCGGATCCCTCATAGGCCTCGCCCTGGGGGACGCGCTCGGCTTCCCGACCGAGTTCAACGACGTACCGTCGATCCTCGCCAAGTGCGGGCCGTGGCGGGAGATGGAGCTGCCGAGGCCCGCGATCGTCACGGACGACACGCAGATGACGCTGGCGCTCGGCCGTGGCCTGCGTACCGCCATGGACCGGGGACTGCTCGGGCCCCAGCGGATGGAGCGGCCGGTGCGCGAGGAGTTCGTGGAGTGGTACCAGTCACCGGAGAACAACCGCGCCCCCGGCAACACCTGCCTCAAGGCCTGCTACCTCCTGAAGACCGGCAAGCCGTGGGAAGAGGCGAGCCAGGTGCACTCCAAGGGCTGCGGCGCCAACATGCGTGTCGCGCCGATCGGGCTCGCCCCCGGCCTGAGCGACGAGCAGCGGGCGGGCGCGGCCCAGCTGCAGTCCGCGCTCACCCACGGCCACCCCACGGCGCTCGCCGCGTCGGACCTCACCGCGCACGCCGTACGGCTGCTCGCGGAGGGCGCCGAGCCGACGGGCCTTGTCGGGCTGCTGCGCTCGTACGCGTACGAGAACCGGGAGACGTACCACGGGCGTTGGCTCGGCGAGCTGTGGACGCGCGGCGGCGATCCGACGCCGGGCGCGTTCATGGCACGCGGCTGGGACGAGTGCCTTGCCGTCCTTGAACGCCTTGAGGTCACGCTGCGGGACGCCAACCCGGAGACGGACCCCTGTCTGGCCACGGGCGAGGGCTGGATCGCCGAAGAGGCGCTCGCCACGGGGCTGCTGTGCTTCCTGCAGTTCGTGGACGAGCCCGTGACGGCCCTGCGCAGAGCCGCCTGCACCTCCGGCGACTCCGACTCGATCGCCTGCCTCGCCGGTGCCTTCGCGGGAGCCCACTTGGGCGCTGCCGCCTGGCCCGCCGAGTGGGCCGAGCGGATCGAGTACCGGGGGGACCTCCTTGAGCTGGGGGCGCTCTGGGATTCTTGAGCCATGACTGTCGACCTGGGGCCCGACCTCTACGCGACTCCGACGTCGATCTGCGCGGGGTGCGCCTGCTGCCGGTGGCCGATCTGGTGGGGCTGCGGGAGCCCGACGAGGCCCGTACGAGGATGTGGGACCACGAGGGCGTGGAGATGGACCTCGTCACGCACGACCTGCGCAAGTTCGTGCGCCTGATGCTGCGGCACAACGGCTACGTCCTGGAGCAGCTGCTCTCGCCGCTGGTGGCGCACACGGCCGAGGCCGAGCACGGCGGCGCCGACGTGGACCGCGGCCGCGTGGCCGCCGATGTGGAGCGGCTGCACGGAGTTCTGGACCAGGCGCAGGCGGACTCAGGGCTTCCTGGGGGTCACTCCGCGTCCGACGCCCTGCATGATCTCGTCGTTCGGGTGCGGCTCCAGAGCTGACGCTCGCCGTACGCGGAACAGGAAGTCCGCCACGCGGTCCCGGTCCGGTTCGGCGGGGAGCGGGGTGCGTGTGGCCGCCGTGTCCGCCTCCTCGGCCAGGCGGCGCATCCAGGACTCGACCTCGCGCCAGGGCACCTCGCCGCGCTTGACCGCGAGCAGCGGCTCGCGCTCGTCGCCGACGTCGATCGTCAGTTGGCCGGTGCGCAGCAGGTCGCGGCAGCTCGTCAGGAGGCGCAGGAGGTGCATGGCGTGCTTCCAGCGGGGGGCGCCGTGCACGCGTACGTCCGCTTCCAGCTTCTTGTGCTGGCCCAGTGCGTAGCGGGCGAACGTGGTGTGGGCCTGGCGGGAGAGGAACGCTTCGCGCAGGGACAGGAGTTCGCGGCCGGTGTCCGTCACGTGTTCCACCACCGGGGAGTGCAGGCACTCCAGGATGTTCGGGTTGGCGCGCAGGGCCAGCTCGCAGAAGCGTTCCAACTCCCAGCTGAACTGCTCGTCCGCCGGGCCTTCCACGTGCGTGGGCGGCTTCTCGAAGTGCCAGAAGAGCGGTGTGGGGGCCAGGAAGACACCCCTGCGGTCGGTGTCGCTGCCGTCCGTGGCCAGGCCGAAGGCGCGCGAGCCCATCACGCAGGCGTAGACGGTGTGGTCGCGTACGAGGTCCAGGTCGGTGTCCGTGGGGCGGTGCATGCCGGGAGCGTACGGCTACCGGCTAGCCGCGCGTGATCGAATTTCCGGTGACCTTGATGCTCTCCGGAGCGAGCGGGCGTGGTGCCGGGCCGTCCGCGACCGAGGCGTCCGCGACGCGGTACTTGCTGCCGTGGCAGGCGCAGTTGATCGTGCCGTCCGCGACCTCGCTGACCGTACAGCCCGAGTGCGTGCAGACCGCGGAGAAGGCCTTGAAGTCGCCCTCTTCGGGCTGGGTCACGACGACCTTCTTGTCCTTGAGGACCTTGCCGCCGCCGACCGGGATGTCGGAGGTCTTGGCCAACTCCTCGGCCTTGGGAGGCGGTTGCTCCTTCCCGCCGGATTTCGGCGGCGAGGAGGACGCCGCGGGCGGCTGTGACTTCGGCTGCTCCGGTTCCGCGCCCTCGTCGCCGTACTTGCTGCACCCGGCGGTCAGCGCGACCACACCGCCCGCGGCCAGGACGGTGCGCCGTGAGGGGGCCGCGTCGCTCATGTCGTCACCCCGAACGTACGGAAGAACCACAGCGCCGACGTCCACCAGACCACCGTGAGGGCCACGAAGACCAGGCCGCCGACCACGGGAAGCAGCCAGCCGGGCAGCTTCTCCGAGCGGAGCAGCAGCATCTTGGCGCTGAACGCGCCGAAGAAGAAGCAGGCGAGCAGCGAGTGCCACATCACCCGGGTCGAGTACGTCTGGTACCCGAGGGCGTAGAGACAGTGGACCGCCACGGGGACCGACACCAGGAACGCGATCCGGCCCGACCAGCGGTGCAGCGCCGACGACCAGGAAGGCCCCGGCAGGCGCCCGTACACCATGAGCGCCGAGACGACCTGGACCAGCGCGAAGGCGAACGCCGTCGTACCCAACCAGGACTTCACCGCGCTCGTGCTGCTGAACCCGGCGAGGTTGAAGGCCGTGCCCTCGGGGTCGTGTGCCTTGCCGTACACCCCGAGGCCGACCGCGACCGCCCCGGCGACCAGGGCGGGCACGAGATAGCGGGCGGCGCTCGGGCGACGGTGGTCGCCCGCGGCGGGAGGCGGCGTGAAGCCGCCCTGCGTGGCGGCGTTCGGATCGACGCTCATGGCGGCTCCCTGGTCGGGGCGGAGCGGGGGTCAGGGCACGACGGGGCGGGCGGTGAGGTCACCGCCGTCGAACGGGACGGTGCCGGTCTCCGGGTCGAGGCGCGGGGCCTTGCGCGGCTTGCCGTCCTCCTTGAGGATCCCGACCTGCTGCCCGTCGGGCAGGACGATCCAGCCGCCGTCGATCTCGGCGCCGCGCACCTCGGTCGTCGCGCGGTACAGGCCGGAGGGCTTCTTCGCCCTGGCGGCGGTGAAGTCCCGTGGCTGTTCGTCGATCTCGACCGTGCCGCGAACCGCGTTCCCGGCGAGCGTGCCGTCCAGCTTCGCGCCCTTCTTGCCGGTGAGACGCATGGAGCCGTCGTCCTCGACGTCGCCCTTCAGCCATGCCTCCGCGTCGCGGCCGTTGCAGTAGTACGCGATGGCCTTGTCGTCACGGATCGAGAGGGAGACCGCGGCGGCGTCGTCGGCCGTGCGGCCCGCGTACTCGGACTTCCCGGGAGGCCTCTTCGACGGGCTCCGGGACGGGCTTTCGGACGGGCTCTCGGTGGGAGTGGCGGACGGCGTGCCCTCGGTGGGCTTCGCGGAGGTGGGCGCCGGCGACGCGGCGCCGGGCGAATCCCCTCCGTACGACGAATTGCCCGTCCCTGTAGTCGCGTTGAGCGACAGCATGAACAGGGCGAGCAGCAGCCCCCCGAGAAGCGTGTAGAGCGGGCCTGAGCGCTTCATGCGGCCTCCCCCGAGGCGTGGCCTTGACGGCCCCTCCATGCAAGCGGACCCGTGCCCCCGGCGTCCATAGTTGAACGGCCACCAATCGGGCCAAGTGGCGACAGGGGGCGATTCGGGCGACATTGTCATGGTCTGAGGTCCGCGCCCCTCCGAGGCGCCGACCCGGCCACTCACTCGAAAGGCGCGACCATGGCGGGTAACGATCTGGGAAGCCTTCTCGGCGGTCTCCTCGGCGGCGGCCAAGGCGGCCAAGGCGGCCAAGGCGGCCAAGGCGGCTCCGGCGGCGGCAGTCCGCTGGGCGGCCTCCTCGACATGATCACGAAGTCGGGCCTGGTCAGCCAGGAGCAGCTGGACTCCTGGGTCGGCAAGGGTGGCAACCAGCCGCTGAGCCCGGACCAGGTCAAGCAGGCCATCCCCGACGAGACCCTGGACAAGGTCGCCAACGACGCGGGCCTGAGCCGTGACGAGGTCGCCGAGCAGGTCTCGCAGCAGCTGCCCCAGGCCGTCGACAAGCTGACCCCGGAGGGGCAGGTTCCGTCGTCGGGCTCGCTGGAGGAGCTCATCAGGCAGCAGAAGCTCTGACCCCACCCCGGTGGGGCACGCGGCGTCCGTCTCGGCAGGCGGGCGCCGCGCACTCGTCCCCAGGGCCCTGACTACCCTTGTCGGTACATCAGTCATACGTACGCGAGCGAGGAGCAGCACTGTGGCGGTACGAGCGGTCCGGGGCGCCGTCCAACTGGAGCGGGACGCGGCCGACCACATGGACGAGCAGGTCAGCGAGCTGCTCACTGCCATCCTCGAGCGGAACGAGCTGACCCAGGAGGACCTGATCAGCATCTGGTTCACGGCGACGCCCGATCTGCACAGCGACTTCCCCGCGGCGGCGGCCCGCAAGCTGGGCATCCTCGACGTCCCGCTGATCTGCGCCCAGGAGCTGCAGATCGACGGAGCCATGCCGCGGGTCGTCCGCGTACTCGCGCACATAGAGTCCGACCGCCCCCGCAACGAGATCACGCACGTCTACCTCGGCGCCGCGGCCACCCTGCGCAAGGACATCGCCCAGTGAGAACCGCCCTCGTCATCGGCACCGGCCTGATCGGCACCTCAGCCGCCCTGGCCCTCGCGTCGCGCGGCGTGACCGTGCACCTCGCCGACCACGACCCCGGACAGGCCCGCACGGCGGCCGCGCTCGGCGCGGGCACCGACGAGGCCCCTGAGGGGCGGGTCGACCTGTGCGTCGTCGCCGTGCCGCCCGCGCACGTCGCGGCGACGCTGGCCGACGTCATGCGGCGCGATGTGGCCCGCGGCTACCTCGACGTGGCGAGCGTCAAGGGCGGCCCCCGCAGGGATCTGGAGGCGCTCGGCGTCGACCTCACCCCGTACATCGGCACGCACCCCATGTCGGGGCGCGAGCGCAGCGGCCCCCTCGCCGGCACCGCCGACCTCTTCGAGGGGCGGCCGTGGGTCCTCACGCCCACCCGCGACACCGACACCGAGGTCCTCAACCTCGCCCTGGAGCTCGTCGCCCTCTGCCGTGCCGTGCCGGTGGTCATGGACGCCGACGCGCACGACCGCGCGGTCGCGCTCGTCTCGCACATGCCTCACCTGGTCTCCAGCATGGTCGCTGCCCGCCTGGAGAACGCCGAGGAGACGGCGGTGCGCCTGTGCGGGCAGGGCATCCGTGACGTCACGCGCATCGCCGCGTCCGACCCGCGGATGTGGATCGACATCCTGTCGGCCAACCCCGGCCCCGTCGCCGATCTGCTGTCCGCCGTCGCCACCGATCTCGACGAGACGGTGACGGCGCTGCGGGCGCTGCAGTCGGCGGACGACGTCAAGCGGCGCGAGGGCGCCGCCGGGGTCGAGAACGTGCTGCGGCGCGGGAACGCGGGACAGATCCGGGTACCCGGCAAGCACGGGGCGGCCCCGGCCACGTACGAGGTCGTCGCGGTGCTCATCAACGACCAGCCGGGGCAGCTGGCCAGGATCTTCGCCGACGCGGACCGGGCCGGTGTGAACATCGAGGACGTCCGCATCGAGCACGCGACGGGCCAGCAGGCGGGCCTCATCCAGCTCCTGGTGGTGCCGAAGGCGGCCCCGGTGCTCGCCGCGGCACTGCGGGAGCGGGGCTGGGCGATCCGGCAGTGAAGGCCCGGGGCGTCCGGCAGTAAGAGGTGCGCGCGGGAGCCAGTAACCTTGTGCGGGGCGTGTCTGCGCCCCGCTACCTTGCCCCCGCGTCCTGAGAGAGGTTCCGCACCCCGTGGAAACCGTGGAAACCGCCCCGGCATCAGTGATCGTCGCCATCGACGGTCCCTCCGGCACGGGCAAGTCGAGCACCTCGAAGGCCGTCGCCGCCCAGCTCGGCCTCAGCTACCTGGACACCGGTGCCCAGTACCGCGCGATCACCTGGTGGATGGTGCACAACGGCATCGAGCTGACGGACCCGACCGCCATCGCCGCGGTCGCGGGCAAGCCCGAGATCATCTCCGGCACCGACCCGCTCGCCCCGACCATCACGGTCGACGGCACGGACGTCGCGGGGCCGATCCGCACCACCGAGGTCACCTCCAAGGTCAGCGCCGTCAGCGCCGTCCCCGAGGTGCGCGCCCGCATCACGGAGCTGCAGCGCACCATCGCCGCGTCCGCCGAGAAGGGCATCGTCGTCGAGGGGCGTGACATCGGTACGACCGTCCTGCCCGACGCCGACCTGAAGATCTTCCTCACGGCTTCGCCCGAGGCCCGCGCCGCCCGCCGCAGCGGCGAGCTCAAGGGTGCCGACGTCGCCGCCACGCGTGAGGCGCTCATCAAGCGGGACACGGCCGACTCCAGCCGCAAGACGTCCCCGCTCGCCAAGGCCGGCGACGCCGTCGAGGTGGACACCACCGAACTCACGCTGCAGCAGGTCATCGAGTGCGTCGTCACCCTCGTCGAGGAGAAGCGGGCGGCGAAGTGACCGCGGCGCCGTCGGAACGGGGTGCGGAGGTCGGCCGCCGCATCGGCGTCGGCCTCATGTACGGCCTGTGGAAGCCCCGCGTCCTCGGCGCCTGGAAGGTCCCCGCGACCGGCCCGGTGATCCTGGCCGTGAACCACTCCCACAACGTCGACGGCCCGATGGTGATGGGGACGGCACCCAGGCCGACGCACTTCCTCATCAAGAAGGAAGCCTTCATAGGCCCCCTGGACCGCTTCCTGCGCGGCATCGGGCAGGTGAAGGTGGACCGCGAGATCGCCGACCGCACGGCGATCACCCGGGCCCTCGGCGTGCTCGACGACGGCGGCGTCCTCGGGATCTTCCCGGAGGGCACCCGGGGCGAGGGCGACTTCGCCTCGCTGCGCGCAGGACTCGCGTACTTCGCCGTACGGAGCGGGGCGCCGATCGTTCCGGTCGCCGTTCTGGGAAGCACGGAGAAGCGCGGACGGTTGATAAAGAAGCTGCCCCCGCTGCGCAGCCGGGTCGATGTCGTCTTCGGCGACCCCTTCGAAGCGGGCGACGACAGCGGACGGCGTACGCGCAAGGCGCTGGACGAGGCGACCGTGCGCATCCAGGAGAGGCTGACCGCCCACCTGGCGGACGCCAGGCGCCTGACCGGGCGCTGAGCGAGACTTTCAGTAGTGGGCCGCCGCGAGGCGGTCCACCGATCACGAATACGACAGAGGTACGGACTTCATGAACGACCAGATCCAGCCCGAAGGCTCGCCTGAACACGAGCACGGGGCGCTTGGCGATGCCGAGTACGCGGAGTTCATGGAGCTCGCCGCGGAAGAGGGCTTCGACGCCGAGGAAGTCGAAGGCGCGATCGGCGAGGCGGGCCACGGCCCGCTGCCCGTCCTGGCGGTGATCGGCCGCCCGAACGTCGGCAAGTCGAC
This sequence comes from Streptomyces sp. BA2, assembly GCF_009769735.1. Lineage (NCBI taxonomy): Bacteria > Bacillati > Actinomycetota > Actinomycetes > Kitasatosporales > Streptomycetaceae > Streptomyces > Streptomyces sp. BA2. Next base: position 2,379,496 of record NZ_WSRO01000002.1, on the reverse strand, counting down.
GCTCGTCAACCGCATCATCGGCCGCCGCGAGGCCGTCGTCGAGGACCGCCCCGGCGTGACCCGCGACCGCGTGACGTACGAGGCCGAGTGGGCGGGCCGCCGCTTCAAGCTCGTCGACACCGGCGGCTGGGAGCAGGACGTCCTCGGCATCGACGCGTCCGTGGCCGCCCAGGCCGAGTACGCGATCGAGGCGGCCGACGCGGTCGTCTTCGTCGTGGACGCGACGGTCGGCGCCACCGACACGGACGAAGCCGTCGTGCGCCTCCTGCGCAAGTCCGGCAAGCCCGTCGTCCTCTGTGCCAACAAGGTCGACGGCCCCTCCGGCGAGGCCGACGCCACAGCCCTGTGGGCGCTCGGCCTCGGCGAGCCGCACCCCGTGTCCGCGCTGCACGGCCGCGGCACCGGAGACATGCTGGACGCCGTCCTCGACGCGCTGCCCGATGCGCCCGAGCAGTCCTTCGGCACCGCCATCGGAGGCCCCCGCCGCATCGCGCTCATCGGCCGCCCGAACGTCGGCAAGTCGTCGCTTCTCAACAAGGTGGCGAACGAGGACCGTGTGGTCGTCAACGAGATCGCGGGCACCACCCGCGACCCGGTCGACGAGCTCATCGAACTCGGCGGCGTCGTCTGGAAGTTCGTGGACACCGCGGGCATCCGCAAGCGCGTCCACCTCCAGCAGGGTGCCGACTACTACGCATCGCTGCGCACCGCCGCCGCCGTCGAGAAGGCGGAGGTCGCGGTCATCCTGATCGACGCGAGCGAGTCGATCAGCATCCAGGACCAGCGCATCGTCACGATGGCCGTCGAGGCGGGCCGCGCCATCGTCGTCGCGTACAACAAGTGGGACACCCTCGACGAGGAGCGCCGCTACTACCTGGAGCGGGAGATCGAGACCGAGCTCCTCCAGGTCGCGTGGGCGCCCCGGGTGAACGTCTCCGCCGAGACCGGCCGCCACATGGAGAAGCTCGTCCCGGCGATCGAGACAGCCCTCGCGGGCTGGGAGACGCGCGTCCCGACCGGCCGCCTCAACGCCTTCCTCGGCGAGCTCGTGGCCTCCCACCCGCACCCGATCCGCGGCGGCAAGCAGCCCCGCATCCTCTTCGGCACCCAGGCGGGCACGAAGCCGCCGCGGTTCGTGCTCTTCTCCTCCGGCTTCATCGAGCACGGCTACCGCCGCTTCGTGGAGCGCAGGCTCCGCGAGGAGTTCGGCTTCGAGGGCACGCCGATCCACATCTCGGTGCGGGTGCGCGAGAAGCGCGGCCGCAAGAAGTAGTCCCGGACGGACCAATGGGCCGGGCCCCGCCTTCATGAAGAAGGCGGGGCCCGGCCCATTGGCGCTTGTGCTGCCTCAGATTCCCCTGCGCGGGCCCGGCGGAAGGACCGCGGGGAACTGCTGGTGCACCGTGCCGTGCTGCTCGTGGCCGTAGCGGGTGACGTGCAGCTGGCTGAAGGTGTTGTGCCGCGGGTCGTACCGGTCGCCGACACGGTGCGTCCCGTACGGCGCGCTGCCGAACGACGTGAACCCCAGATCCTCCTCGCCGGTCCGGTCTCCCGGAAGAGCCTTGAACGACCTGCGGTACTCCGAGTAGAGCGCGTCGTAGATCGGTGTGGCCGAGTGGTCGCCCCCCGAGTCCTGCGCCGAGCGCATGGAGGGGATGGGGGACTGGTACGCCGGCCGGGGGCGGGAGGGGTCGTATGTGTGCACGTATGTGCCAACGACCCCGGTCTCGTACGGATGCGGGGGCCGCGCCGCTTTCACGGGGCGCCGGGGGCGTGACCGGCGCAGTCGGGACCCGGGGCGCGGCGGCGGCGCGGCCCGCACGGGCTCAGGTGCCCGCGAGAGGCATCGCCGCCGCGACGAGGCGGCCGTGCGTCGCCGCCTTGTCCAGGGCGTCGCGCAGCAGGTCCTCGCGTGGCTGGCGGCCGATGGAGCCGACGGGCGCCGCGAACAGGAGCACCGTCTGGAGCTTGTTCGCCGCGGTCCGCCAGGCCTCGGTGACCTGGAGCGGGTGGTGGGCCTGCCACCAGGCGACGGAGGCACCGCCGCCGGCACCGGGCTGGAGCACGGCGTGCAGCTGACCCGCGGCCAGCAGCACCGACCAGCCGTGCAGCACGGGAGGCACGCCGTCGAGCGAGGCCACCGGCGTGAAGCCCTGCTCGACCAGGAGCTGCAGGAAGTCGTCGCCGCCGCCGGGAGCGGACCCCGGGCGGGCGATGGCGCCGGTCGGCTCGACGACGAGGGCGGGCCGCAGCTCGCCCTCGATGAGGACGAGACCGCTGGTCACGCCGAGGACCGCCTGGTCGGGCGCTCCTTCGCCGGGGCCGGGCCCCGCGACACCGGCGAGGCCGGTGCCGTCCTCACCGGTGATCGAGCGCACGGCACCCTGCAGCTGCTCCTCGGAGACCTGGACGATCTGGGAGGGCAGGCAGGTGGCGTGGGCGAAGGCGAGTACGGCGGTCTCGTCGCCGATGAACAGGACCGTGCTGGTGCGTTCCTGCTCCGTGTCGCCCGGGGTACGGCAGGACGTGCAGTCGTAACTGCCCGGGGCGTTGTCTCCGGCGAGCAGCCGGTCGGCTTCTTCGTCGCCGATCTCGGCGCGTACGTCGTCGCCGACGTCGAGCATGCGCGGCACGGGGGGCTCCTCGGAATCGTTGCGTGCGGACCGGGGGTGCCCGGCTCATAAGGAGACAACGGGCGATCAGTGGCGCAAGTCACGCGCGAAGGCGAACGGAATCGAACCATCCGCAGCGGAGGGTGAGTTGCCCGGTGGAATCCGTCACTCCGCGCCAACGTCTTGTGCGTACAGGGAAGTTGGGTCGGTGAGGTGGGTCACAGATCGCCATGACGACAGGTCGACAAATCACGAAATCAGCGAATTAAGTGGCTGTCTTGAATTGGCTGATACTCCGGGTAACGGCCAACTGGCCTGGAATGACAAAGAGGTGGTTGATATCGGGCGACCGGACACCTAGATTCCACCGCCGTGTGCAGCGAGCACCGCTCGGGTACGTCCGCCGGCCGCACCAAGCAGCCAGCTCAAGCACCACGGCACGAACGTGCCGAACTCCGGCGGACGGGGTGGGCGGGCCTCCGGCGTCAGATGCGCGAGGAGGTCCGGGCCGCCTGGGGGACCCCGGGTCCTTCGAGAGGGATATTCATGTCCGCACGTCCCAAGTGCGTTCGCAGGACAGCAGTGATCGGCGGAGCGGCGTTGCTCGCCCCGCTGGGACTGCTCACCGCCGCCGGCCAGGCCGGAGCGGCGGACAGCGGAGTGTGGGATCGCATCGCTCAGTGCGAGAGCGGCGGAAACTGGCACATCAACACCGGGAACGGCTACTTCGGAGGACTCCAGTTCTCCGCGTCGACCTGGAGCGCGTACGGCGGAGGCGCCTACGCGGCGACCGCCGACAAGGCGTCCAAGGCGCAGCAGATCGCTGTCGCCACGAAGGTCCAGCGCGCCCAGGGTTGGGGCGCTTGGCCCACATGCTCGGCGCGGGCGGGTGCGTCCGGCAGCGCGCCGGGGGCGGCAGCCGCTCCTGCGGCGCCCAAGGCCGCCCAGGCCCCCAAGGCGCCCAAGGCGGCCGGGCAGCAGCCCGCCAAGCCGCAGAAGCGGACGCCGAGCCATGCCGACCGGGGCTCCGGGCGCGGTGACTACACCGTTCGGCAGGGGGACACCCTCAGCCGGATCGCGGCCGCGCACGGCGTCAGCTGGCAGAAGGTGTACTCCGCCAACAAGGCGGTCATCGGCGGGGATCCGAACGTGATCCTGCCCGGGCAGCGGCTCGATCTCTGAGCCGAGTCCCTCTGGGGTGCGGTCCCGCTCGGTCGTCCGACCGGGTGGGGCCGCGCCCGTGGCGGCGCGGCACGGCTCCGTGCCGCGGTGGCGCTGCCTAGCGTGGGCGGATGTATCCGATGCCGGTCAAGAGTCTTCGGTCGCTGTGGCCCGCTGGTCTGGTCGTCGCCGCCGTCACCTCACTGCTGCTGCCCGTGTCCGCGAACGCGGCTCCGACCGCGCCGACGTCGCCCCGGCCGTGGCCGGGGTCCGCCGCCGCGGCGTACGACTGCTCCCGGGCCGAGGGGGCGTGGAGCTGCCTCGCCAAGTGCGAGAGCACGAGCCGGTGGAACGCGAACACGGGGAACGGATTCTACGGAGGGCTGCAGTTCAAGCAGTCCACCTGGGAGGAGTTCGGCGGGCTCAAGTACGCGCCGCGTGCCGACCTCGCCACCAAGGCGGAACAGATCAAGGTCGCCGAGAAGGTGCTGTGGGTCCAGGGCTGGAACGCCTGGCCCGTGTGCTCCAAGAAGATCCCCAAGAAGATCCGGGAGGGCTGGGGCGTCGTGCACGTCGTCAAGGCGGGGGAGACGCTGAGCTCCATCGCCCGCCGCTATGACGTGAAGGGCGGATGGAAAGCTCTGTATCAAGCCAATCGCAAGGAGGTCGGGGGCAGCCCCGACAGGCTGGCCATCGGCACGGAGCTGGTCATCCCGAAGAAGGCGGCCAAGACGTCTGGGGCGGCGAAGACGTCCGAGGGGACCGGGGCGGAGAAGCCGTCGAAGTCGCCGAAGCCGTCGAAGTCGCCGGAGCCGTCGAAGTCGCCGGAGTCTGCTGAGCCTGCGAAGCCGAGTGCTTCCGCGAAACCCGGTGCGTCCGAGAAGCCGGGGGAGCCTGTGGAGCCTGGGGAGTCGGGGAAGCCTGCTGAGCCCGATGAGTCGGCTGAACCTGTGGAGCCTGGGGAGTCGGGGGAGCCTGCCGAGCCGGTTGAGACCGCGGAGCCCGGGGACTCGGCTGAGTCTGGGGCGCCTGGGGCGCCTGGGGTGTCTGGGGAGTCGGCTAGGCCTGTGGCCCCGGTCGGCTGAGTTCGCTTGCCTCGCCGCTGAACACGACCTCGCCACGGCGTAGTTCGTGCACCACCACTGCCGTCCGGTCCGCGCGCTCGCGCAGGCCGGGCGGCAGGCGTTGTTCCGCGGTGAGGACGCAGGTGGGGGCGGCGCGGGTGCTCAGGGCGATGAGGAGGTCGTACGTACGGGTCGCGACGGTGGGGGACATGCCCTGGGTGGGTTCGTCGATCAGGATCACCCCGGCGCCGGCCGTCAGGAGGGCGCGGGAGAGGGCGAGCATGCGTTGCTCTCCGCCGGAGAGGGTGCCTGCGGGGCGGGGGAGCAGGGGGCGTAGCTCGGGGTACGCGTCCAGGGCCGGGGTGATGTCGGGGGCGGGGGTGGACAGGCTGAGGTTCTCGGCGACCGTGAGGTGGCCGAACACCGCTTGGCCGTCCGGTACGAAGCACAGGCCCCGCCGAGCGCGATCGTGAGCGGTGAGCCGGGTGACGTCCGTGCCGTCCCAGGTGACGGTGCCGGAGGTGAGGCGGGCCGTGCCGGCCAGGGCCCGCAGCACTGTCGTACGGCCCGAGCCGTTGCGGCCCAGGAGGACGGTGAGGCCGGGGGCGGGAGCCGCGAGGGTCACGCCGTGCAGGGCTTCGAGGGGGCCGTAGCGGACGCGGGCCTCGTGGAGTGCGATGCCGGTTCTCATGGGGCTGCCCTGTGGAGGACTTCGGTCGGGGGGCCCGACGTGACGATGCGGCCCGCCGCCATGACGTGCACGGTGTCGGCCAGGTTCGCCACCAGGTCGATGTCGTGCTCGACCACCAGGAGTGCCATGCCGTCGGCGGCCAGGGCCCGCAGGACGCGGGCCAGGACGGCCACTTCGGCGGTGTCCAGGCCTGCTGCCGGTTCGTCCAGGAGGAGCGTGTGGGGGTGGCTTGCGAGGGCTCGGGCCAGTTCCACGCGTCTGAGGGTGCCGGTGGGGAGGGCTGTGGCGGGGTGGTTGCGGGTGTCTTGGCCGTGGAGGTGGAGGAGGCGAAGAGACTGGGTCGTGGCCTGAGGGCGCTTCAGGCGCCCTTGTTCCGCGCCTACTTGGACGTTCTCCGTGATGGTCAGCGACGGGAACACGGCCAGTTGCTGGAAGGTGCGGGCCACGCCGAGGCGGGTGCGGGCGTGGGCGGGGGTGCGGGTGATGTCGTGGCCGTCGAGGGTGACGCGGCCGGAGTCGGGGCGGAGGGTGCCGGCGAGACAGTGGAAGAGGGTGCTTTTGCCTGCGCCGTTGGGGCCTACTACGGCGGTGATGTGGCCTGGGGGTACGGAGAGGGTCACGTCGTCGAGGGCGGTGAAGCCGTCGTAGGTGGCGGTGATGTTGTGGGCCGTGAGGGGGTGTTGGTGGGGTGGGTCGGGGTGCGGGGCTTCGCGGCGGGCTCGGCTGGGGAGCGGGGCTTTGTGGGGCGTTGGGCTTGGGGGCTGGGCTTCGCGGTGGATTGGGCTTGAGGGTTGGGTTTCGCGGTGGGGTGGGCTTGGGAGCGGCGCTTCGGGGTGGGGGCGGCTTGGGGGCTGGGCTTCGCGGTGGCGTGCGTTCGGGGGCGGGGCCGCCTCGGTATGTCCGTCCTCGCTATCGTCCGGTGGCCGCGGGGTCGCTCCGGCGCCGGAGCGCCGCGAACCGTGCTCCGGGCGGACATACCGAACCGTCCCCTCGGGCCGCGACGGCGTCTGCGACCCGTCGCCAATTGCGCTGGGGGGCAGTCGGGTGGGGTCCGCTCGCCATCGAAGCAACCGGGTGAGTCCGGCCCGCCCGCTGCGAGGCAATCGGTCGAGTCCCACCCGCCCTCTGTGGGGCAGTCGGGTGGGGTCCGCCCGCCATCGAAGCAACCGGTCGAGTCCCGCCCGCCCGCTGCGGGGCAATCGGTCGAGTCCCGCCCGCCCGCTGCGGGGCAACCGAACGGGGTCCGCCCGCCACCGAAGCAACCGGGTGAGTCCCGCCCGCCCGCTGCGAGGCAATCGGTCGAGTCCCACCCGCCCTCTGTGGGGCAATCGCATGGGGTCCGCCCGCCACCGAAGCAACCGGTCGAGTCCCGCCCGCCCGCTGCGGGGCAATCGGGTGGGTGGGTGGGAAGGCTTGTTCGTTGCGGTGGGGCCGCGGGGTGATCGGGTGGGTGGGTGGGGAGCGGGGGTCAGGACACTGCGGGCCCGCCGGCCCAGCGGCGTCAGGGAAGGGCGGCGGAGCCACCCGGCGGCAGCCGGCACGCGGCCGACCAGCACCGCGAGGACGCCGATCAAGGCCGCCGCCACCCCACCCCGCGTACCCGCGTCAAGGCCCACCAGAAGCGCCGCCGCCACCAACGCCCCCAGCAGGCTGTCCGCCCCAAGGACCACCACCGCCGCGAACCAGAGAAGCCCGCGCACGGGGTCGTACGCGGCAGGGTCGAAGGCCCGTAGGCCCATGCCCAGCATCCCGCCCCCCAGGGCGGCAAGCGCCGCACCGGCCACGAAGGCCGTCAGCTTCAGGGTGCGTACCGGCACGCCCGCGGCCGCCGCCCCCGCCTCGTGATCCCGCATCGCGGCAAGCGCCCGCCCCATGCGGCCCCGGCGCATGCTGATCGCGAAGAGCAACGCGGCGGCGAGCAGGACCAGTTCGAGGACGTAGTACGCGCGGTCGCTGTCGAAGCCCGCCGGGCGGTCCAGGGTGAGGCCCGACGTCGCGTACGGCTGGGCGAAGACGAAACGGCTGACGCCGACGCCGACCGCGAACGTCGCCAGGGCGAGCGCGAGGCCGCGGCGGCTGATCGCGGGCCAGCCGGTGAGGAGACCGAGGGGGGCCACCAGGAGGACGGCCACGGCCAGGGCGGGGAGGTGGGGAAGTTCGGGAAGGCCCGGGAAGCGCCCCGCCGTCAGGAGGGCGGTGAAGAGAGCGCCAAGACCCGCGTACGCCGCTTGGCCCAATGAGATCTGGCCGCCTCTGCCGGTGACGATCACCAGCGAGAGGAGGATCACCGCCAGGGCCGGGACCTGGACGGACGTGGTCAGGTCCGAGCCCGCGAAGCCCAGCGGGATGAGGAAGAGGACCGCCGCCACTATCCACGCGCCCGGCGGCGCAGGGACGCGCGCCGCCGCCGTGCGGGGGAGCGTGTTCTGCGAGCCGATGCCAGGGAGTACGAGCGCCGCGATGAGGAGGGCCACTACGAAGAGGTTCGCTCCCAGGGCCTGGAGGAGGGGTTCCGCCCAGCCGGAAGGGTGCAGGCGGGTCAGCTGGCTCTGGGCCACGCCGAGCCCGAGGGCCACCGAGATCGCGATGAACAGGCTTCGCATGCGGGCCGCCACCGCTACGGCCACGACTTCCATCACCAGGAGCGGCATGCCGTACGGGTCCAGGCGTACGAAGGGGGCCAGCAACGCGCCGGTGAGGCCTGCCGTGAAGGCGCCGAACGCCCAGCCCGCCGATGCCACCCGGTCCGCGTCGATGCCGCTGAGGACCGCGAGGGGGCGGTTGTCGACCACGGCCCGCAGCTCGCTGCCGAAGCGGGTCCAGCGGGTGACCGCCCAGACGGCTGCGGCCAGGGCGACCGCCACCGCCAAGGGGGCCCAGGGGTCCGCCGACACGAGGGTGGGGGCGTCCGCCTTCGCTCCCGGGCCCCAGATCAGTGCGGCGCCTCCGACCAGGAGGATGAAGACGCCGATGGACGCCACCAGGGTCTGGGCCGGGTCGCTGCCCAGGATCGACAAGGGGCGGAAGACCGCCTTCTCCAGGAGCAGGCCGATGGCCGGGGCGATCAGGAGGAGCGTGACCGCCGTGGCAAGGGGCAGGGGCCAGTGCCACTCCACCGTCAGCTGGCGCAGGACGTACGCGCAGACCATCGCGATCGCGCCGTGCGCGAAGTTGAGGACACCGGTCGCGCGGTACGTGACGATCAGGCCGATGCCGGTGAGGGCCGCCGCGCTGCCGACCGCGAGCCCGGCCAGCGTCAGGTCGTAGCTCAGGGAGGCCACCGGGTCATCGCTCCGGTGACGGGGTGATGGGCGTCGGCTGCGGTTCGCAGATGGGGCAGGGGCTCAGGTCGCCGGTCGCGAGGATGTGGGCGTCCGCGGGGACCGCTTCCGGTTTTCCCGCCACCAGGGGGCAGTCCGCCCGGTGCCAGAGCGTGCCGCCGGGGATCATCAGGAGGTCGCCGCTCGTCGCCACCGGGTCCGGCCGTTCCGTCGGGGCGGGAGCCGGGCCGACCGTCACCAACAGCTCGTACAGCTCTTCCACGCGGGCCGTGGACAGGGCGCTCCTGCCATGAGCGAAGAGCACCGTCCCGGCGATGATCAGCGCCGCGCCCGGCACCGTGCACGACGCCAGATACGGGAGCTGACGCTCGGCGAAGCGTTCGCCCGACATGCCGTACCAGCCGATCACGCAGAGCACCGCACCGGCGGCGAGGGCGGCGAAGGCCACCCAGAGGACGGGGCGCACAGCACGGAGCCGGGCCGAACGATCTGTCTGATCCGGTTGAGCCGCCCGCATCTGCGCCCCCTGGGACACGTTCGTAGCGTCGGTGGGCTGTCCATGTCAGCCGATGGCTTGCACTATGCCTTCTGCAAGCTGACCCTGAAAGCACCGGGCCCTGATGGCCCGGACCGACACCCGGTGGTGAGCCAGATGGTTCTCTGGACCAGCCCCAAGCGGGGGAGCGATCTCAGGCGGGGAAGGGTACGGAGCGCGGCGCTTGCGGCAGCCGCGGTCCTGCTTGTCGCTCCGGCCGCCGTGGCATGCGGTGACGACAGCGGCGGGGGCGGCGACAGCGATCCGCCCAAGCCGTCCGCGGAGAAGTCGACCCCGGACGCCTCTTCGGAAGCGCCTGCGGAGGACGCGCCCGCGGATCCGGCGGCGGCCGAGAAACAGGTCAAGGAGAACTTCGAGAAGTTCTTCGATCCGGCCGTTTCCATGAAGGACAAGGAGGCCGTCCTCGAGAACGGGCCGAAGATGCGCGCCGTCCTGAAGAGCTTCAGCGGCGACGAGCGCGGCAAGCAGGTCAGCGCCGACGTCAACAAGGTCGAGTTCACCTCCGCGACCGAGGCGGACGTGACGTACGCCCTGACTTTGAAGGGTGCCACCGCGCTGCCCGACGCCTCGGGCACCTCCGTCAACCAGGACGACACCTGGAAGGTGTCCGTCAAGACTCTCTGCGCCCTGGTGAAGCTGAGCGGCAATGCCTCGCCCGGTCCGGGCTGTTGAGGTCCTAGCCGCAGCCGCGCTGCTCGTGGCCGTGGCGGGGTGCGGCAGCCGGCTCCCCGAGAGCGACTTCGAGTCCAGGAGCAGGGCGCCCGCCCCGTCCGGGGCGCCGATCCGGGTCGGCATCATCACCAGTGCGACGAGCCCCGTCGGCGGCTCCGCGTTCACCGGGCCCCGGGACGGGGCCAAGGCGTACTTCGAACGGCTGAACGCGCGCGGTGGAATCGACGGGCGCAAGGTCGAGGTGCGGACGTGTGACGACGGCGGCAGCGGTGTCGGCAACAACGAGTGCGTGCACAAGCTGGTCGACGAGGAGCGCGTCGTCGCGCTCGTCGCGACCAGCTCCCTCGACTACGCGGGGGCCTCCCGGGTCTCCCGAGCGCGCGTGCCCGATGTCGGGGGCCAGCCGATCGGGTCCGCGTACGACACCTATCCGCATCTGTACGGGATCTACGGCAGCCTCGCCCCGCGCGACGGGAAGCCGGGCTGGGGCGGCAAGCTGATCGGCGGGACCGAGGTCTACCGCTACTTCAAGCGGGAGCAGGGCGCACGCACCGCCGCCGTCGTCTCGTACAACCAGGCCTCGTCCGCCGCGTACGCCCGTCTCGTCACCCGGGGCCTGAAGGCCGAGGGCTACAAGGTGGTCACCGAGCAGGTCGACTTCGCGCTGCCCAACTTCCGTGCGGCGGCGGCCGATCTGAAGGAGCAGGGCGCCGACCTCGTCTTCGACGCGATGGACACCCACGGCAACGCCCAGCTGTGCGAGGCGATGGACGACGTGGGCGCCGACGTCACCGCCAAGGTCACCAACGTCCAGAACTGGACCTCCTCCGTGGCCGGCGACTACAAGGACGCGCCGCGCTGCCGCAACGCCCTGTGGGCCACCGGCGCGAGCCGCAACTACGAGGACACGGACCAGCCGGCCGTACGCGAGTTCCGCGATGCCATGAAGGGGCACAAGGAGCTCTCCCAGTGGCAGCTGGAGGGCTGGGCCGCCGCGATGTGGTTCACGGACGCGGCGAAGTCGTGCCGGGGCGACGTCACGCGCACGTGTGTCGACCGCTTCATGAACCGCGGCGAGCCCTACACGGCACGTGGACTGCTGCTCCCGGTGACGTACGAGGAGCGGGCCGAGCCGCCCGGCACGCGGAGGACCTGTATGTCGGTGGCCCGCTGGAAGGACGGTGAGGGCTGGGTCACACAGGGAAACATGAACGACAACTGCTTCGAGGTGCCGCAGCTCTCCTACCAGCCGTGATGCGTGTACCTAGCAGGAAAGTTCCCGAAATCGGATACCGATGGCACAACTGTTCAAAAACAAGATGATGATGGAGCCCAACCCTTGGTCCCTAATCCCCGTCTAACCCTGCGGTAGGCGGACGAGAAGGACTGTCCGCGGGGAAGCGTGGGATACGGGGACGCATGCATATCTCTTTCCTGATTCACAACGCGTACGGAATCGGCGGGACGATCCGGACGACGTACAACTTGGCGAACACTCTCGCCGAGCAGCACGACGTCGAGATCGTCTCCGTCTTCCGGCACCGCGACGATCCCGTGTTCTCGCCCGACTCCCGCGTCAGGCTCAGTCACCTCGTCGACATGCGCAAGGAAAGCCCCGGATATGAGGGGGAGGCCGCCGACGCCCTGCGGCCCGCCCGGACGTTCCCCAGCGCGGAGGGCCGCTACGGCCAGTACAGCGCCCTCACCGACCGGCGCATCGCCGAGCATCTCTCCTCGGTCAGCGCCGATGTGGTGGTCGGTACGCGTCCCGGCCTGAACGTGCACCTCGCGCGCGAGACCGCGCGCGGCCCGCTGCGGGTCGGTCAGGAGCACCTCACGCTCGACAGCCACTCCAAGGAACTGCGCCGCCAGCTGCGCAGCGTCTACCCCCGCCTCGACGTCCTGACCACGACCACCGAGGCCGACGCCCGCGCCTACCGCCGCAAGATGCGCCTGCCGGGCGTCCACGTCCAGGCCGTGCCCAACCCCGTGCCCGCGCCCGGCATCGAGCCCGCGGACGGCACCCAGAAGTGGGTCGTCGCGGCCGGGCGGCTCGCCCCCGTGAAGCGGTACGACCTGCTGATCCGGGCCTTCGACCAGGTGCGCGCAGAGCGCCCCGACTGGCGCCTTCGGATATACGGCGGCGGCAAGCAGAAGGACAAGCTGCGCGCCCTGATCGACGAGCTCGGCCTCTACAACCACGTCTTCCTGATGGGGCCCGCCCACCCCATCGAGCCCGAGTGGGCCAAGGGCTCCATCGCGGCCGTCACCTCCAGCCTCGAGTCCTTCGGCATGACCATCGTCGAGGCGATGCGCTGCGGCCTGCCCGTCGTGGCCACCGACTGCCCGCACGGTCCTGGCGAGATCATCGACAACGGTGTCGACGGGCGACTCGTCGAGGTCGGCAACCCCGACGCGATCGCGGGCGGACTGCTCGAACTGATCAACAACGACACGCTCCGCCGGCGGATGGCGGGCGCCGCTCTCGAGGACTCCGAGCGCTTCGACCCGGTCCGCATCGCCGAACGCTACGACGCGATGTTCACCGGGATGCTCGCCCGCGGCAGCTCCTTCGGCGGCCGGATGCGCGGCTCACTGCACCGCACCCGCGGCGCGCTCCTCGGCGGTGCGTACGCGGTGCGGGACATCGGACATGGGGTATCGACCAGCGGCATACAGACGAAGGGATCCACCGCATGACGGCCTTGGCCACCTCGGACGCCTCATCGCCCTGCGGCACCGGTGCCGATCAGGACGTCGCGGCGGCACCACGCGCCGACTGCATAGCCGACTCCGCCGGAGGCCTCACCTTCGACGTCACCGACCCCGGTGGCAAGGGCGCGGCCTACCTGCTGCTGCGCCGCCGCGACGCCGCATCCGCCGACGAGGACGTGCGCCTGCCGCTTTCCCCGGCGGCCGACGGCAGGCTGCGGGCCGCGCTGCCCAGCAGCGTCGAGCTGGCCGAGGGACGCTGGAACGCCTACGCGGAGGTCGGCGGCGGCACCCCCCGCCGCCTCGCGCCCGGCGTCAACGACCTGCGCTCGCTGGTCGACCGCGCCCCCAGCGGCGCCCGCGGCCACATCGCCGTACGCATTCCGTACGCGACCAAGCAGGGCAACCTCTCCGTACGCAGCTGGCTGCGCGCCCCGCACGCGGAGATCGGCGAGCTGCGGATCGAGGGCACCGAGGTGGCCGCGCAGGGCCGTGTGTACGGCACCACGCTGACCGGCGCCGCATACGCCGAGGCGTCCCGGCGCGCCGAGCCCGACCGGATCGAGCGCTACGAACTGACCGCCGACGGCGTGGAGTTCAGCTTCGGCCTGCACTGCGACGTGCTCGCCGACAGCGGCCCCGGCCCCTGGGACCTCTGGCTGCGCCCGGCGGGGGAGAGCGGGCCGCGGATCCGGCTCGCCCGGCTCCTGGACGACATCCCGGACAAGAAGCAGATCTTCACCTACCCGGTGGTCCGGCTCGACACGGCGGCGCACGGCCCGCTGGAGGCGGGGGCGTACTACACGAACGACAACGACCTCTCGGTACGGATCCGCGAGGCGAACACGGTCGAGGGCTGACGTCGGCCGGTCGGCGAAGGTGATGCCATCGCGGACCGTGGCTGTCCGCGACGCCGGGCACAATCGGCCCCATGTTGGAGACCTCCGCACGACTGCTCCGCCTGCTCTCGCTGCTGCAGGCCCACCGCGACTGGTCGGGCGCGGACCTGGCCGACCGGCTCGGCGTGACCCCGCGCACCGTGCGGCGCGACGTGGACCGGCTCCGCGAACTCGGCTACCCCGTCAACGCGAGCCCCGGCACGGGCGGCGGCTACCAGCTCGGCGCGGGCGCGGAGCTGCCGCCGCTGCTCCTTGACGACGACGAGGCGGTCGCCGTGGCCGTCGGCCTGCGCACCGCCGCCGGACACGGCATCGAGGGCATCGGCGAGACCTCCGTACGCGCCCTGACCAAGCTGGAGCAGGTCCTGCCGAGCAGGCTGCGGCGCAGGGTGGGCGCCCTGACGGCGTTCACCGTGCCGATGCTTCGAAGCCCCCAGCCGCAGGCCGTCGACCCCTCGGTCCTGACCGAACTGGCCCACGCCTGCCGGGACGCGGAGCGTCTGCGCTTCGACTACCGCGACCACGGCGGCAGTTCGACCCGCCGCACCGTCGAACCGCACCGCCTTGTCTGCACCGAGCGCCGCTGGTATCTGGTCGCCTGGGACGTCGACCGCGACGACTGGCGTACGTTCCGCGCGGACCGCATCACACCGAAGCCCCCGCACGGACCGCGCTTCGCGCCGCGCACCCCGCCGGCCGACGACCTCGCCGCGTACGTCTCCCAGGGCGTCTCCACGCGTGTGTACGCCGCACAGGCGGTGTTCCGGCTCCTGGTGCCCCTGGAGGAGGCGGCCCAGCGGGTCACGCCTCACCGAACGGCTCAGCTCGGCGAGGGACCTCCTGAGCCGGGCCCTGGACCGGGGTGTTCGGTCTGCGGGTCCGGGTACTGCGCCTGGGGCGGATGGAACGCGGCGAACTCCGGATGGTGCAGGTCGAACGCCGGGGACTCGGAGCGGATCCGGGGCAGCGTGACGAAGTTGTGGCGCGGCACCGGGCAGGAGGTGGCCCACTCCAGGGAGCGGCCATAGCCCCAGGGGTCGTCGACGTCGATCTTCTTGCCGTACTTGGCGGTCTTCCAGACGTTGTAGAGGAACGGCAGCGTGGACATGCCGAGCAGGAACGCCCCGATGGACGAGATGGTGTTGAGCGCCGTGAAGCCGTCCGCGGCCAGATAGTCCGCGTATCGCCGTGGCATGCCCTCCGCGCCCAGCCAGTGCTGGACGAGGAACGTCACGTGGAAGCCGACGAAGAGCGTCCAGAAGTGGATCTTGCCGAGCGTCTCGTCGAGCATCTTCCCGGTGAACTTCGGCCACCAGAAGTAGAAGCCGCCGAAGGTCGCGAAGACGACGGTGCCGAACACGACGTAGTGGAAGTGCGCCACGACGAAGTACGAGTCGGTGACGTGGAAGTCGAGGGGCGGCGAGGCCAGGATGACGCCGGTGAGGCCGCCGAAGAGGAAGCTCACCAGGAAGCCGATCGCCCACAGCATCGGTGTCTCGAACGACAGCGATCCCTTGAGCATCGTCCCCGTCCAGTTGAAGAACTTCACGCCCGTGGGGACCGCGATGAGGAAGGACATGAAGGAGAAGAAGGGCAGAAGCACCGCGCCCGTCGCGAACATGTGGTGCGCCCACACGACGATCGAGAGCCCGGTGATGGCCATCGTCGCGCCGATCAGGGGCAGATAGCCGAAGATCGGCTTCCTGCTGAACACCGGGATGATCTCGGAGATGATCCCGAAGAACGGCAGCGCGATGATGTAGACCTCGGGATGCCCGAAGAACCAGAAGAGGTGCTGCCACAGGAGCGCGCCCCCGTTCTCCGGGGCGAAGACCATGGAGCCGAAGCGCCGGTCCGCCTCCAGGACGAGCAGCGCGGCGGCGAGGACGGGGAACGCGAGCAGCACCAGGATCGAAGTGAACAGCACATTCCAGGTGAAGACGGGCATTCGGAACATTGTCATCCCCGGCGCGCGCATCCCGATGATGGTCGTCAGGAAGTTCACCGAACCGAGGATCGTGCCGAACCCGGAGAGCGCGAGCCCCATGATCCACAGGTCGGCGCCGATCCCCGGTGACCGCTCCATGCTGTTGAGCGGCGCGTAGGCGAACCAGCCGAAGTCGGCCGGGCCGCTGGGGACCAGGAGCGAGCCGAGCACCATCAGGCCGCCGAAGAGGAACAGCCAGTACGAGAGCATGTTGAGCCGCGGGAAGGCCACGTCGGGCGCGCCGATCTGCAGCGGCATGATCTCGTTGGCGAAGCCGGCGAAGGTGGGCGTCGCGAACAGCAGCAGCATGATCGTGCCGTGCATGGTGAACGCCTGGTTGAACTCCTCGTTCGTCATCAGCTGCAGCCCGGGACGGGCGAGTTCGGCCCGCATCATCAGGGCCATCAGCCCCGCGGCGAGGAAGAACACGAAGGACGTGACCAGGTACAGGTGGCCGATCTTCTTGTGGTCGGTGGTGGTCAGCCAGTCCACGAGGACCCGGCCCGGACTCTTCCGCAAGGCCGGCGGTGCCGCCGCGGTCGCGGTCTCAGTCCCCATCGCTCGCCCCTTCGCCGTCACGCCGCCGGTCCTGCTCGAAGCACCCGCCATGATGCTCGCGTCACACCCGGATCCGACAGGGGGCGTACGGGCCCGCTGTGCCGGAACCTCGAATTCCCTATGTGTCGTCACATCTCGTCGAGCGCCCTGGATTCAGAAATGAGGAGGGTATGTAAAGGCAACTCGGCACTCTGGCCGCCGCGCTATTTCAGTGGTACCGAGACGCTCTCAGGTAGCTCGCGGGAAATCCAGGAATGGCGTCGGAACAACTTAGGAACCGCCCGTACGTGTGACGGAGTTAAGGCGAAACGCACGTCGTGATCCTGTGACAAAAGCGTGACCGGAGGGGGACCGGTGACGCATGGTGTCCGGCTACGGCCTTCCCCGGCCGGGCCGCGGCGCCTAACGTGGCGCCCATGGCACCTATTCCGACCCCTCCCGCCGAACCCCAGGACACCTTGGACGCCTACGTCGGCCTCCCGGCCGAGGGCGCCGAGCAGCAGGCCCGCGAGCGCGGCTGGTCCACCGTCAGGTCATTGCCGCCGGGCGCGATCATCACCATGGAGTACCTCGCGGGGCGGCTCAACTTCGAGGTCAAGGAAGGCGTCGTGATCCGCTGCTGGAAGGGCTGACCTCCGGCGAGGCGCGAGACGCGTGACGCGAGACCACGGCACGGCGAAAGGCCCCGGTTCCTGGACGGAACCGGGGCCTTCGCGATGCGGGGGATGGGTTGTGCGTACCGACCCCCGCTGTCTTCGGGGCTAGCCGCCCGCCACCGGCCGCGGCGACGTGGCGGCGCGTGAGGCGCGCTCGGAGTGCGGCGGGCGGCGGCTGCCCGCAGGGGTGACCGGGCTGCGCTCGGAGCGCGGTGTGTGCGGGCCCGGCGCGAGGTAGGCCGGGGCGCGGGCGGGGCGGGCGGCGCCGACCGGCTCGCGCAGCGGGGGCTCGTCGGCCGGTGCGGGGGTGGGCTGCGGCACCCTCGCCGGAGCCGGGGCGACCGGGGCCGCGAGGCCGGCGCGACGGGCGCGCCACAGGTCCCGCAGGCTGAAGATCCAGCCCTCGACGCGGTTGATGAGCGGCTCCACCCAGGGCAGGGCGAGCAGGACGAGCAGGCCGGCGGCCCAGCCGAGGAAGACGTCGCTCAGCCAGTGGGTGCCGAGGTACACGGTGGTCAGGCCGACGCTGAGGGAGACCACCGCGGAGAGCGCCGAGAGGTAGCGGCGGGTGCGCGGGGTGGAGGCCATGTAGGCCAGGATTCCCCAGGTCACGACGGCGTTGGCGGTGTGGCCCGAAGGGAATATATCGCCGCCGAGCCACATCTCGTTGGCGCCGATCGTGGTGGCGTAGTGCGGGCCGAGCCGGCCCATGCCGATCTTGGCGGCGCCGACCGTGACGTTGAGGAGCAGCAGGGCGGCGCCGAACGTCAGGAGCGGGCGGATCGTGTGCTGACGCCAGGAGCGCCAGCCCAGCCAGGCCGCGACCATCACGGCGGTCGGGCCGCGCTGGCCGAGCACCACCCAGTAGTCGAGGAAGGCGTGGATCTCGGGCCACTGCTGGTAGGGCCTGAAGAACATGACCTGCCAGTCGAACCGCACCAGCCACGACGTGGTCAGCACGGCGACCACGATGGCGAGGTAGAAGGCCAGGGTCGCGCTGAAGAGCACGATCCTGTGTCTGCTCATCCTCGGCAGATCAAGGCCGGCAGGTCGTTCCGGCTCCCGGTCGAGACGGGCGAAGACCCGGTCCAGACGGGTGAGGTTTCGTTCGGTACGCACCCAATCGACGTTACAGCGAGTGAGTGCGGGACTAGGCCGAATCAGTGGCTTTGTGATGACGATGTGATGTGGCATTGATCTCAGACGGGGGTTTATTCCTGCGGTTTCCCTATTCCGAGATGAGCCCCTTACTGAATTCGTTGATCATTGGTGCGACCGTTTTATGGTCCTTATAAATTCGTTCACCGGGGTCTTGCGCGGAATTTGCCGTCCGCTCACCACGACGCCCGGAAACGATCATGGCGGACCTGAGCCGTTCAGCCAGAACGCCCCGTACACCGCGCTCGCGGCCGCCACACCCCCGAGCACCAGCGCCGACCTGGACGTACGCATCCTGGCGAGCCCCACCGCGAGGGGCAGGAGCAGCGGGAAGGCGGGCAGCAGGAGGCGCGGCTTCGAGCCGAAATAGCCCGCGGCGCACAGGGCGAGCGCCACGACGATCCCGCAGTAGACGAGGAGCGGCAGCGGCTGCTTCTCGCGTACGCCGATGACGTACAGCCAGACCACCAGGGCGACCCCGACGATCAGGCCGGCCCCCGCGAGGGCCGCGGGGAAAGCGGTGAACTTTTCGCCGATGAAGCGGGCGAAGGCGTATCCGAAGTCGAAGCCGTTGCCCCAGCCGGCCTGGACGTCGAGATAGCCGAGGAGGCCGTCACCCGTGCGGTGGCCGACCCACAGGACGTAACCCGCGGCGCCGAGCGGGGCGAGGACCACCCCGAGGATCATGCGCCGGTCCGCCGTGCGCTCCCGGCGGACGTGGACGGCCGCCGTCACCCAGAGCGCCGCCACGACCGCGGCGCCCACGGGCCGGGTCAGTCCCGCGAAGGAGGCGAGCACGCCCGCCCACACCCAGCGGCCGGTGAGCACCGCGTACAGCGACCAGGCCGCGAGCGCCGTGAAGAGGGACTCGCTGTACGCCATCGACTGCACGATCCCCACAGGCAGGACCGCCCACAGCGCGACCGCGCAGATCCCCGTCCGACGCCCGTAGAGGTGATCGGCGATCGCGAAGATCCCCCCGGCCGCGCAGAGCGAGGCGAGCCAGCTCACCACCAGGCCGGCATCGGCGTACGACAAGGGGCTGACCGCCGAGACGAGGCGCTCCAGCCAGGGCAGCAGCGGGAAGAACGCGAGGTTCGAGTGGACGCTGCCGTCCGGCAGCGTCACCTCCCAGCCGTAGCCGTGCTCGGCGACGCGGGTGTACCAGAGGGAGTCCCAGCGGGCGGTGAGGAGGGTGTGCGGGCTCTTGCCCGCCGCCGCGCTCCACACCGCGAGCACCGCGACCCCCAGGGCGCGCACCCCCGCGTAGGCGAGAAGCGCGGGCGCCGCACGGCGCAGCGCGGCGCTCGCACGGGCGCCGTACGACGGCGGGGGCAGGCGTTGGTCCAGGTCGGTCACGGGCTCGATTATCGGCGCAGCCGGGAACCGGCCGCCCTGCCGGGGGCGTGGTCCATGCGTGGGCAGCGTGGCGTATGCCACACCGTCTCCGTGCAACCGTGAGAGGTCCGCCACGCGCCACAGCCGTGAACTCGCGTACTCTGACGGCTCACTCGCCTTTCGTTGCCGCCAGCTGGGAGATCACGTCCCGCGGGGCCGCCGATGCGAGGGATCACTGGGAGGTATCGCACATGTCGGGTTCAACCACGGCCACCGCTCCTTCCGGCCGTCGGGTACCCGGGTCGCAGGGCGGCGCCAACCGCTGGCTGGTGCTCGTCGTTCTCTGCGTAAGCCTGCTGCTCGTCGCCGTCGACGCCACCGTTCTGCACGTGGCGGTGCCCGCCGTCACCGAGGACCTGAAGCCGGGTGGCATCGAGCTGCTGTGGATCGTGGACGTTTATCCACTGGTCTGCGCCTCGCTGCTCATCCTCTTCGGCACGCTCGGTGACCGGGTGGGCCGCAGACGGGTGCTCCTCCTCGGCTATGCCCTCTTCGGCGTGGCATCGGCCGTGGCCGCCATGGCCGACAACGCCCAGATCCTGATCGCGGCCCGCGCCCTGCTCGGCGTCGGCGGCGCGATGATCATGCCCGCGACGCTCTCGATCCTCCGCCAGGTCTTCCCCGACCGGCGTGAGCGCGCCGTCGCCATCGGTGTGTGGAGCGCGGTGGCCGGAATCGGCGCTGCGGGCGGGCCGCTGCTCGGCGGCTTCCTGCTCGAGCACTTCTGGTGGGGCTCGGTCTTCCTGATAAACATCCCGCTGATGCTGGTCAGCCTGCCCATCGGGCGCTGGCTGCTTCCCGAGTCGACGGGCGACCGCGACGGGCCGTGGGACGTGGTCGGCGCGCTGATGGCCGCGGCCGGTCTCTTCGGGCTCGTGTTCGCGGTGAAGCGGGCGGGCGGCGGAGAGTCGCCGTTCGGCATGACCACCCTCCTCTCGTTCTTCCTGGGCGCGGCCCTCCTGGTCGGTTTCGTCCGCAGGCAGCGGCGGCGCAAGCATCCGCTCATAGACCTGTCGATGTTCGCGCGGCCCGCGTTCAGCACCTCGCTCGGCTGCATCGTGCTCGCGATGCTCGCCCTGGTGGGCCTCGAACTGGTCGCCGCGCAGTACCTCCAGCTGGTGCTCGGCCTCTCCCCGCTGGAGACCGGCATGCGGCTCGTGCCGCTCACCGTCGCCGCGATGGCCGCGGGCCTCGCCGGATCGAAGCTCCTGCACCGCTTCGGCCCGCGCACGATGGTCGCGTCCGGCTTCACCCTGACCGCGGCGGCCGTGGTGGTGCTCACCGGCATGGGCGACCAGGCCAACGACCCGCTCCTGCTCTTCAGCTTCGTACTGCTCGGCCTCGGCCTGCAGACCACGCTCTTCGGGTCGTACGAGTCGATGCTCAGCGAGGCGCCCCAGTCGCAGGCGGGCGGCGCCGCCGCGATCGGCGAGACCTCGTACCAGCTGGGCGCCGGCATCGGCATCGCGCTCCTCGGCAGCGTCATGAACGCGGCGTACGCGCCGGGCCTCTCGTCCGTGCAGGGCGTCCCGGCCAAGGAGAGCGCCGCCGCGAGCCACTCGCTCGGCGAAGCGTACGAAGTCGCTTCGGGCCTCGGTGGCGGGGCGGGCGAGGCACTGCGCACCGCCGCGCGCGAGTCCTTCGTGCACGGGCTGCACGTGACCCTGCTGGTCAGCGCGGGGCTGCTGCTGCTCGGCGCGCTCATGGCGCTGAAGCTGCCGCGGACCATGGAGTGCGGGGCGCCTGCGGCGCGGCCTGAGCAGGGGGTCCCGGCGCCCCGAGGGGAGGCGGGGGTTCCTGTGGAGTCCGTCCGCTGACGTGATCCGGGCCTTCGGCCGGGGACTTCCCCCGCTCATCCGCCCTTATGGACGTGCGGGACACTGCGTCGTAACGTCAGCGCGAACCGTAGCTAACTACCACTGCTAGTTTTCGTGTCGCCGGAGGCCCGCATGTCCGCAAGCGCCCGCACCCCTCTGCCGCCCTTCGACCCCGCCGACCCCCTCGGTATCGACGACCTCCTGGAGCCGGAGGACCTGGCGATCCGCGAGACCGTCCGCACCTGGGCGGCCGACCGCGTCATGCCGCACATCGCCGACTGGTACGAGAAGGGCGAACTGCCCGGCATCCGCGAGCTCGCCCGTGAGCTCGGCTCGATCGGCGCGCTCGGCATGTCCCTGGAGGGCTACGGCTGCGCCGGGGCGAGCTCCGTCCAGTACGGGCTCGCCTGTCTGGAGCTGGAGGCCGCCGACTCCGGCATCCGCTCGCTCGTCTCCGTGCAGGGCTCCCTCGCCATGTACGCCATCCACCGCTTCGGCTCCGAGGAGCAGAAGCAGCGCTGGCTGCCCGGCATGGCCGCGGGCGAGATCATCGGCTGCTTCGGCCTGACCGAGCCCGACCACGGGTCCGACCCGGCGTCCATGCGCACCTTCGCCAAGAAGGACGGCACCGACTGGGTGCTCACCGGACGCAAGATGTGGATCACCAACGGCTCCGTGGCCGGGGTCGCCGTGGTCTGGGCGCACACCGACGACGGGATCAGGGGCTTCGTCGTCCCCACCGAGACCCCCGGCTTCTCGGCCCCCGAGATCAAGCACAAGTGGTCGCTGCGCGCGAGCGTCACCAGTGAGCTGGTCCTTGACGAGGTACGACTGCCGGCCGACGCCGTGCTTCCCGAGGTCACCGGACTCAAGGGCCCCCTGAGCTGCCTCTCCCACGCGCGCTACGGCATCGTCTGGGGAGCCATGGGCGCCGCCCGCTCCTCCTTCGAGGCCGCCGTCGAATACTCCAAGACCCGCGAGCAGTTCGGCAGGCCCATCGGCGGCTTCCAGCTCACCCAGGCCAAGCTCGCCGACATGGCGGTCGAGCTGCACAAGGGCATCCTGCTCGCGCACCACCTCGGCCGCCGCCTGGACGCGGGAAGGCTCCGCCCCGAACAGGTCAGCTTCGGCAAGCTCAACAACGTACGAGAAGCGATCGAGATCTGCCGCACGTCCCGGACGATCCTGGGTGCGAACGGGATCTCGCTGGAGTACCCCGTGATGCGGCATGCGACAAATCTCGAATCGGTGCTCACCTATGAGGGCACCGTCGAGATGCATCAACTCGTGTTGGGCAAGGCGCTCACCGGCCTTGACGCCTTCCGGTGAGCGGCCTCGCCCACTAGCTCTGGTTGAAGAAACCGTCCGTCGGACGGCTGGTGGCCTCCCCGTTGACGATGTGCGTGTCGGCGGGGGTGAGCAGGAAGACCCGCGTCGCCACGCGCTCGATGGAACCGCGCAGACCGAAGGTGAGGCCCGCCGCGAAGTCCACGACGCGCTTGGCGTCGCCGGGCTCCATCGACGTGAGGTTGATGATGACCGGGACACCGTCCCGGAAGAGCTCGCCGATGCCGCGCGCGTCCCGGAAACTGTCCGGGGTCACGGTCCCGATCCGGCGCCCTTCCTCCTCGGCGGCCTCGGCCACCACCCGCACCCGCGGGTCGGTCACCCAGGCTTCGCCGGGCCCCTCGGCCCCGTCGTCGTCGTAGCCGTCGTAGTAACGCTCGTCATTGTTGTTGTCGTCGACGAGGCCAAGCCAGGCACTCGCCTTGCGCACCGATCCCATGGACGCCTCCTCTCACAGCGGGCTTTCTGCGTTCCGCATCCCCATGTTCGTCCATGATGCGGATAGTGCGCCAAGTGGATAGTCGCCGCGCGGGGTTTTCGTGACGGTACTGGTGCAGAGTCAACACGCCGTTCCGCGTGATTCCCCAAGGGTCCAGCTGTGTACGGCTGCTGACAGTGAGTGAAATATGATTCTTCACGGCGTATGGGTGACGACCGGTGCGTCCGGGTGAACGTACCCCTCGATACGATGCCCGAGTTGATCGTCTGCGGGCTCTCGGGGGAGTCGTATGTTCGGAATCGTCAGGCCCTGCAGCCATCGTCTCGGTGAGGGTCTCAAGACGCAATGGATGGCGCATCTGTGCGGTCTCTGCCTCGCCCTTCGCGGTGATCACGGGCAGTTCGCCCGCGTCGTGACCAACTACGACGGCCTGATCATCTCGGTTCTGACGGAGGCTCAGGGCAAGCAGTCCACCGGCTGGCGCCGCACCGCGGGGCCCTGTCCGCTGCGCGGCATGCGCACCGCTTCCGTCGCGCAGGGCGAGGGAGCACGGCTCGCCGCCGCGGTCTCGCTGGTGCTCGCGTCGGCGAAGGTACGCGACCACGTCGTCGACGGGGACGGCCTCTTGGCGCGCAGGCCGGTGGCCGCCGCGGCCCGGAAGGTCGCACGGAGCTGGGACCGGGCGGGTGCCCGCACCGGCGCCGACGTGGGCTTCGACACGGCGGTCCTGCTCGACGCCGTCGAACGGCAGGTCGGCATCGAGGGCTTGGCGGGCCCCGGCACCTCCCTGCTCACGGTCACCGAGCCCACCGAGACGGCGACCGCCGCGGCCTTCGCGCACACCGCCGTCATCGCGGGCAGGCCGGGCAACGCCGAACCGCTCGCCGAGGCCGGGCGGCTCTTCGGCAGGCTCGCGCATCTCCTGGATGCCGTGGAGGACAAGGAAGCTGACGCCGCGTCGGGTGCGTGGAACCCCCTGACGGCCACGGGCACCGGCCTCGTAGAGGCGCGGCGCCTCGCCGACGACGCCCTGCACGGCATACGGCTCGCGCTGCGCGACGCCGAATTCACCGACGGCAAGCTGGCGCATGTGCTGCTCGCGCACGAGCTGGGGCGCTCGGTGGACCGGGCCTTCGGGACCGACGCGTGCGGACACACACATGAGGTGACGGCCCATCAAGGCGGTTCTTTCGGACCGCCGCCGTCATCCCCGGGGCAGAGTGGGCCATACGGACAGCAGGGCGGGCCGTACGGAAACAGCAACCCCTACGGAGGCGGGGCGCCGGGAGGTGCCGGTGGTCCCGGTGGTCCCAGTGGTCCCGGCGGCTTCGGTGGTGGGCCCTCGTTCGAGCCGCAGCCGCCGAAGCCGGGCAAGCGGGGCTTCTGGGCGGGGTGCGCGGTCGCCATCGGCCTCTGCTGCACCTGCAAGCTGTGCTGCGCCGATTCTTACGAGGGCCCCTGGTCCCGCAAGAAGCGGGAGGGCTGTTGCAGCAATTGTGGTGACAGCGGGTGTTGCTCGTGTTGCGAGTGCTGCTCTTGTTGTGACTGCGGGCTTTAGGCACGGGACTGGGGCGCGGGTCAGTCCTTGATCTCCGGAGGTGAGATCTGGGACTCCTCGATCGCTGAGCCCTGCGTGTCCCACTTCTTCAGGATGCGGTCGTACGTTCCGTCCTCGATCAGCCCGTTCACCGCCGCCCGGAAAGCCGGCGCCAGCCTCGTGCCCTTCTTGAAGGCGAAGCCGACGTCGAGACGGTGGTACTCGCCGAGGAACTTCAGGCCCTCCTGGTGGGCGACCGCGTAGCGCAGGCCGTTGATCGTGGACATCACCACATCGCTGCGGCCCAGCTGGAGCGAGCCCCAGATCGCGCCCTGCTCGGCGTACGTCTTCACGCTGTACGGCTTCTCGCCCGCGTCCTCGCACACGTGCTTGTTGTTCTCCAGCGTGACCTCGAAGGTGGTGCCGGCGCCGGTCGCCACGTTCAGGCCGCACAGCTGCCTGAAGTCGGTGACCTTCTTCAGCTCGCTGTCGTCGCGGACGGCGAAGCCCTGGCCGTCGTTGATGTACGTGACGAAGTCGATGGTCCTGCGCCGCTCCTCGGTCACGCCGAAGTTGCCGGTGCCCAGGTCGTACTTCCCGCTGTCCAGCGCGGGCAGGATCGCCTCGAAGCTCGCGGCCTCGCGCTGCAGCTTCAGGCCGAGCGCCTTGGCCACGGCCTCCGCGAAGTCGGCGTCCTGGCCGACGATTGTCCTGCCGTCCTCCAGATACGTGTTGCCGGGCGGACTTCCGCCGACGGCGGTCGCGAGACTCAGGGTGCCCCGCTCGCGTACGTCCGCCGGCAGGAGCTTCGCGGCCGCCGCGTTCTTCTTGACCGGGGAGACCACGTCCCGCGTGGGGATCTTGTCGCTCCTGCCAGCGGGTGCCGCGCCACCCGCGGTGTCTGCGGTGCCGCCGGAACCGCAGGCGGTGAGCGTGAGTGTGGCGGCGGTGATCAGGGCGAAGGCCGCCTGGATACGACGGGGATGCGGGGCGCGGGGATGCGGGGCGCGGGAATGCGCGGGCTTGCTCATGGCGTGACGTTCTCCATCGGGCAGCAGGGCAGGGTGAAGCGGACGTACGAGGGGAGGGGGCGCCGTCGCGCAGAGCGGCGCGGCGGCGGTGTACGCGTGTGAAGGCGAGGTCAACGGCGCGTGAGCGCACGGGAGATGCAAGGCGGGAGAGCCCCGGGAAACGGAAAAGGCTCAGCGCGCAGGGGGTCGGCTCAGAGAGTCGTCGAACACGACGCCGACCACACTCGACCGAAGTCGATGTGGGAGCGCGTGACCAGCCACTGCTGCGGATGCATGGGGCAAGTGGAGCAGGCATCCGTTTCCGCGTCAACTGCCGTGAGACGTAACGCTCATATCCTGGACAGCCTTGACAGCGGGCCGAAAGCGCCCCGTACTCTCAAGGCGGATCGTGCTGAGGGGCTCGGTCCGTGTGAAGGCACCACCCGTATCCACGGAGCCTTCGCCATGTCTTCCGACACGCTCGCCAAAGCCGCGACCGCCCCTCCCCATGACCCACCACCCGATGTACCGCGCATCGTGCCGCAACGCCGCGCCGGGCAGTGGGTGGCCGCCGCCGCGGTCCTCGTGCTCCTCGCGCTCGCCCTCAACTCGGTCGTCCGCAACGACGCGTTCCAGTGGGCCGTGGTCGGCGACTACTTCACCTCCGCGTCCGTGCTGCGCGGACTGTGGCTCACGCTCTGGCTGACCGCCGTCGTCATGGCGCTCGGCTTCGCGCTCGGCGCGGTGCTCGCCCTGGGGCGACTCTCGTCCAACCCCGTGCTGCGTGCGGTCAGTTGGGGCTATGTGTGGCTCTTCAGGTCGATGCCGATCCTGGTGCAGCTGCTGTTCTGGTTCAACATCGGGGCGCTGTATCCGTACCTCTTCGGCGTGAAGACGGTGAACCTCCTCGGGCCCGTCACCATCGCCGTCATCGGGCTCACCCTGCACGAGGCCGCGTACGCCGCCGAGGTGGTGCGCGGCGGCATCCTCTCCGTCGACCGCGGGCAGATCGAGGCCGCGCAGGCGCTCGGGCTCAGCCGGTGGCGCAGATGGCGGCGGATCGTCCTTCCGCAGGCGATGCGCTCCATCGTGCCGCCCGCCGGGAACATGCTGATCGGCACGCTCAAGGGCACGTCGATCGTCAGCGTGATCGCGGTGCAGGATCTCCTGTACTCCGTGCAGCTGGTCTACCACCGCACCTACCAGGTCATCCCGCTGCTCCTGGTCGCCACCCTCTGGTACGTCGTGATCACCTCGCTCCTCAGCGTCGGCCAGTACTACGTGGAGCGGCACTACGCGCGCGGTTCGGAGCGCGCCCGATGAGCGTGACGGAGCAGAAGCCGGCCAGTGACGTCGCGAAGGACGACTTCGGCGCGCTGAAGGTCGTCCCCGTGCGCCACCCCTGGCGCTGGGCCGCCGTTGTCGCGACCGCCGTCCTCGTGGCCCAGTTCGCGCACGGCCTCGCCACCAACTCCGGCTGGGAATGGGAGGTGTTCGCCGAGTTCTTCACCGCGGACGTGATCCTCAAGGCGGTCTGGGTCACCCTCCAGCTCACCTTCTACGGAACGGCTCTCGGCTTCGCGCTCGGCATCGTGATCGCCTTCATGCGGCTCTCTGCCAGCCCCTTCCTCAAGGCCGTGGCCTTCGCCTACATCTGGGCGTTCCGGTCGATCCCGCTGATCGTGCAGCTGCTGTTCTGGTTCAACCTCGCCTATCTCTACAAGGAGTTGCAGTTCGGGATCCCGTTCGGGCCCGGCTTCTTCTCCTTCGACACGATGGGGCTCGTCGGCGCGATGAGCGCGGCGGTCCTCGGACTCGCCCTGCACCAGGCCGCGTACGCCGCCGAGATCGTGCGCGCGGGCGTACTGTCCGTCGACGGCAGGCAGTTGGAGGCGGCGGCCGCGCTCGGCATCCCCCGGCTGCGGCAGATCCGCCGCATCGTCCTTCCGCAGGCGATGCGCTCGATCCTGCCCAACGCCGCCAACGAGATCATCTCCCTCTTCAAGGGCACCTCGATCGTCTCCGTGATGGCGATCGGCGAGCTCTTCTACCAGGTGCAGGTCATCTACGGCCGCAACGGCCGCGTCGTGCCGCTCCTGATGGTCGCCACCGCCTGGTACGTCCTGCTGACCAGCGCCCTCTCCATCCTCCAGCACTACGTCGAACGTCACTTCTCGAAGGGGGCATCGCGATGAGCGCGATGGTCGAACTCCGGTCCGTACACAAGTCCTTCGGGTCCCTGGAAGTACTGAGGGGCCTTGATCTTGAGGTGCGGAAGGGGGAAGTCACCGTCATCCTCGGCCCTTCCGGCTCCGGCAAGTCCACGCTCCTGCGCGCCATCAACCACCTGGAGAAGGTGGACAAGGGCTGGATCAGCGTCGACGGCGCGCTCGTCGGCTACCGGCGCTCCGGCGACAAGCTGTACGAGCTGCGCGAACGCGACGTACTCAAACAGCGCACCCGGATCGGCTTCGTCTTTCAGAACTTCAACCTCTTCCCGCACCTGACCGTCCTGGAGAACATCGTCGAGGCCCCCGTCTCGGCGCTGAAGCGGCCGCGCAAGGAAGCCGTCGCCCACGCCGGGACCCTGCTCGCCCGGGTCGGTCTCGCCGACAAGGCGGACGCGTACCCCAAGCAGCTCTCGGGCGGACAGCAGCAGCGCGTGGCCATCGCCCGCGCGCTCGCCCTTGAACCGAAGCTGCTGCTCTTCGACGAGCCGACGTCCGCGCTCGACCCCGAACTGGTCGGTGAAGTCCTCGACGTCATCAAGGACTTGGCGCGCCAGGGCACCACGATGATCGTCGTCACCCATGAGATCGGCTTCGCGCGTGAGGTCGCCGACACGGTCGTCTTCATGGACGAGGGGCTCATCGTCGAGCAGGGCGCCCCCGACGACGTACTGGACCGTCCGCGGCACGACCGCACCCGCGCGTTTCTTTCCAAGGTTCTTTAGCTAGGAGCTCCCGCATGTTTTCCCGACGCACTCTCTCCGTCTCTGTCGCCGCCCTGGCTCTCGCGCCCTTGCTGAGCGCCTGCGGCGGGGACAGCGACGCCGCGACCGGCGGTGAGCCCGGCACCAAGAAGGTCGGCGGCATCAACATCGGACCCGACCAGAACCGCGTACGCGGGAAGAAGGTCGACGCGATAGCGAAACTCGTGCCCGAGGAGGTGCGCGAGCGCGGCACGCTGCGGCTCGGCGGCAGCGCCGACTCGGTCGCGCCCCTCGGCTCGGCCTGCGGCCGAAGTTCGAACAGGTCTCCTGGGAGAACCTCTTCGTCGGTCTGGACAGCGGAAAGTTCGATGGCGTCTTCTCGAACGTCACAGTGACCGATGAGCGCAAGGAGAAGTACGACTTCGCGACCTACCGCCACGACAACATCGCTTTCGAGGCGCGCAAGGACGCCGACTGGACGGCGAAGAAGCCGGCGGACGTGGCGGGCAGGACGATCGCGGTCTCCTCCGGCACCAACCAGGAGAAGATCCTCGTCGACTGGAGCGAGCAGAACGAGAAGGCCGGGCGCGAGCCGGTCGCCATCAAGTACTTCCAGAAGGACTCCGACTACTACCTGGCCCTCCAGTCGGGCCGCATCGACGCGTATCTCGGACCGAACCCGTCGGCCGCCTATCACGTCGCGTCATCGGGGCAGACGAAGATCATCGGGACGCTGTCGGGCGGGGGCCCCGACATCCAGGGCGAGATCGCCGCCACCACGAAGAAGGACAGCGGCCTCGTCGACGCGTACGCCGCGGCGCTCAACCACGTGATCAAGGACGGCAGTTACGCCGAGGTCCTGGGGCGCTGGGATCTGACGAGCGAGGCCGTGAAGGAGTCGCAGATCAACCCCAAGGGCCTGCCGAAGCCGTAGGGGCCGTAAGCAGGGAGTCGTAAGGGGATGCCTTATGTCCATATGGAAGGGTTGGTCACATGACGACGGACGCAGTACGCGACTGGAAGCACTGGCACGAGCAGCGGACCGAGACGGTGGCGGCGCCCTACGGCCCGCTCTCCCTCACCGGCACGCACTGGCTCGCGGACTACCCGGACGGATCGCTTCCGGACATCCCCGGGCGCTGGACCGAGGCGGCCGACGAGATCGTCCTGACCGCTGAGGCCGGTGACGGGCTCACCCTCGACGGGCAGCTGTTCAGCGGCGAGGCCCGGCTCGCCGCCGACCCCGGTCCTGTCGGCGCGGCCCGCGTCGGGCACGGCGAACGCCGCCTGGTCGTGCTGCGGCGCGAAGGGCTCTGGGCGGTACGCGACTTCGACCCGGAGTCCGCAACGCGCCGAGCCTTCCAGGGCATCGAGGCCACCGCGTACGACGCGCGCTGGGCGGTGCCGGGCCGTTTCACGCCGTACGCCGCCGAGAGCACCGACGGCGACGGAACCGGGGTGCGCACCGTCCGGGTCGGCAACGCGGACGGGGTGGAGCGGGGCCTCGGCCTCGGCGGTGAGCTGGCCTTCACCCTGGCCGGAAAGGACCACACGCTCCAGGTGTCGGTGGAGGGCGACGGCTCATTGTGGGCGGTGTTCGCCGACGCGACCAGCGGGGTGTCCAGCTACCGGTTCCGGTTCCTGCGGCCCGCCGCGCCGGACGCCGATGGCCGCACGACGGTGGACTTCAACCGCGCGCTTCTTCCGCCGTGCGCTTTCGCCGACCACTTCATCTGCCCCTTCCCGCCCCCGGGCAACACCCTTGACGCCGAGATCGCCGCGGGAGAGCGGAACCTCATCGGTCGCTGACACGTCAGAAAAAGAGCCGATGACCCAAGCCCCGACGGCGTACGACAGGTACGACAGCCGTCGGGGCCGGTTGCCGTGTATCCGGCTGATGAAGGCCGAAAGGCGCCCTTGTGCGCGGTGTCCGTGGCCCGAATACTCCCGAGCAGCGCTTGTCAGGAGCACGGCGTATCCGGAATCCGGCTTGCCCTTTGCTCATTGGCTGCGCCTCACGGGCCCTCAACCCACAAGGGCCCACTGACTTCCCCTCGGGAGGAACAACAAGTGAGGAACAAGCGCACCACCCCCCGCAGCGGCATAGCGAGACGTACTCGTCTGCTCGCCGTGGCCACCGGACTCGTGGCCGTCGGCGCGCTCGCCGTCCCTGCTGCGAACGCCAACGACGTCACCACCTTCAGCTCGGCGCAGCTCACCAAGGCGAGCGACGCGGTGCTCGACGCGGATGTCGCAGGCACCGCATGGAGCGTCGACAAGGCGTCGAACCGCCTGGTCGTCACCGCCGACAGCACCGTCTCCAAGGCCGAGATCGCCAAGATCAAGGAGGCGGCGGGCAGCAACGCGGGCGCCCTCAAGGTCGAACGCACTCCCGGCAAGTTCACCAAGCTGATCTCCGGCGGCGACGCGACCTACGCGTCCAGCTGGCGCTGCTCGCTCGGCTTCAACGTCCGCAGCGGCAGCACCTACTACTTCCTCACCGCAGGGCACTGCACCGACGGTGCGGGCACCTGGTGGGCCAACTCCGCGAAGACCACGGTCCTCGGGTCCACGCACGGCTCCAGCTTCCCGACCAACGACTACGGCATCGTCAGGTACACCAACGGCTCGATCACCAAGTCGGGCACGGTCGGCAGCCAGGACATCACCAGCGCGGGCAACGCCACCATGAACCAGGCCGTCACCCGGCGCGGCTCGACCACCGGTACCCACAGCGGCAGGGTCACCGGCCTGAACGCGACCGTCAACTACGGCGGCGGCGACATCGTCTACGGCATGATCAAGACCACGGTCTGCGCCGAACCCGGAGACAGCGGCGGCCCGCTCTACGCGGGGACCAAGGCACTCGGTCTCACCTCGGGCGGCAGCGGCAACTGCTCCTCGGGTGGCACGACCTTCTTCCAGCCGGTCACCGAGGCGCTGAGCCGGTACGGCGTGAGCGTCTACTGATCCACGTACGACTGATCCACGTACGGCCAGTCTGCAGCCAGCAGCAGGAGAGCCCTCGTCCGGAAGAAGTCCGGGCGGAGGCTCTCTCTCCTGTCTCCCGTCTCCCTTTGTGCGCCCTGCGGCGTTACCTTCGAAGTGCACGCCCAACACGCCCAATTCGGACCCTGGGGGGCCGGCATGGTCGAGGAGCTGGTGGCGGCGGGAGTAGCCGTGGGGTCTGCCGGAGTGGTCTATGTCATGGCGGCGGCGCGTGTCGTCAAACAGTACGAACGGGGTGTGGTGCTCCGGCTCGGGCGGCTGCAGAGCTCGGTGCGCGGGCCCGGGTTCACGATGGTCGTGCCGTTCGTGGACCGGCTCCGTAAGGTGAACATGCAGATCGTGACGATGCCGGTCCCCGCGCAGGACGGCATCACCCGGGACAACGTCACGGTGCGCGTGGACGCGGTCATCTACTTCAGGGTGATCGATGCCGCCGAGGCCGTCGTCCAGGTGGAGGACTACCGCTTCGCGGTCTCGCAGATGGCGCAGACGTCCCTGCGCTCGATCATCGGCAAGAGCGACCTGGACGATCTCCTCTCCAACCGCGAGAAGCTCAACCAAGGCCTGGAGTTGATGATCGACTCTCCCGCGGTCGGGTGGGGCGTGCAGATCGACCGGGTCGAGATCAAGGACGTGTCGCTCCCGGAGACCATGAAACGGTCCATGGCGCGACAGGCCGAGGCGGACCGCGAGCGGCGGGCCCGCGTGATCAACGCGGACGCCGAGCTGCAGGCGTCCAAGAAGCTGGCCGAGGCCGCGCACCAGATGGCGGAGGAGCCTGCCGCGCTCCAACTGCGGCTGCTCCAGACCGTGGTGGCGGTCGCCGCCGAGAAGAACTCGACCCTCGTGCTGCCCTTCCCCGTGGAACTGCTGCGGTTCCTGGAGCGGGCCACACAGGCGCAGCAGCAGCAGCCGCCGCCCACCGCTGTGCCCGAGTCTCCCGCCGTGGCGGCCGATCCACCCGCCGCCGTGACCGAGACTCCCGCTGTCGCGCTGCCGGATTTCGGTGCTCCGGATTCGGAAGCCGGTGCGCGGGAGGCGCCAGGAGCGTCGAGAACCGGACAGGACTAGTCCTTACCCGCTGCCGATCACTCGCTCGCACGCGGTGTTTGCACCGGGAACCGACGTGGTGAGACCGGCGCTGGTGAAGAGGCGGGGGGCGCACGGTGATTGTCGCGTGCGCGTCCTGAAGTAGACCTTGTGTGCTACCAGGCGGTATCGGGATAGTGGGCCCAACCTTTGGCATGGACGCGGCTTTCGTAGCGTGTGCGACTCCGTGCCGGTACGCCTTCCGGTCCCCAGGTCCCCACACCGAACGGGCCGACCCCCCACAGGAGGACGTGAGTTGAAGCACCGACGCATATCCAAGCGACGTGCCGCCGTGGCAGGTGCGGGCATCACCGCACTGATCGCCGCCGGAATCACCTTCCAGACTGCGAACGCGAGTGAGAGTGCCCCGACCCCCACGCCGGACACCCTCTCGGTCGCGAAGGCCGGAAAGCTCGCCTCGTCCCTCGGCAAGGACCTCGGCCTGGACGCGGCAGGCACCTACTACGACGCCAAGGCCAAGAACCTCGTCGTGAACGTCCTGGACAAGAGCGCTGCCGACGCCGTCGAGTCGGCGGGCGCCAAGGCGAGAATCGTCGAGAACTCCCTCGCGGAGCTGAAGAGCGCCCGTTCGACGCTCAGCGACAAGGCATCCATCCCCGGCACCTCGTGGGCGGTCGACCCGGCCACCAACAAGGTCGTCGTCACGGCGGACCGCACGGTCAAGGGCGCCGAGCTCGACAAGCTCGGCGCGGTCGTGAAGGGACTCGGCTCCAAGGCCGAACTCCAGCACAGCAAGGGGGAGTTCAAACCCTTCATCGCCGGCGGCGACGCCATCTGGGGCGGCGGCAGCCGCTGCTCGCTCGGCTTCAACGTGGTCAAGGACGGTGCCCCGCACTTCCTGACCGCCGGGCACTGCACCGAGGCGGTGACCAGCTGGTCGGAGGAGCAGGGCGGCCCGGCCATCGGTGAGAACGCGGGCTCCAGCTTCCCCGACAACGACTACGGCATCGTCAAGTACAGCGGCGACACCGCGCACCCGAGCGAGGTGAACCTCTACAACGGCTCGACGCAGGCCATCACCAAGGCGGGCGACGCGACCGTCGGCCAGAAGGTGCAGCGCAGTGGCTCGACCACGAAGCTGCACGACGGCTCGGTCACCGGCCTCGACGCCACCGTGAACTACGGCAACGGCGACGTCGTCAACGGACTCATCCAGACCGATGTCTGCGCCGAGCCCGGTGACAGCGGTGGCGCGCTCTTCGCGGGTGACACCGCGCTGGGCCTCACCTCGGGCGGCAGTGGTGACTGCAGCGCCGGCGGGGAGACGTTCTTCCAGCCGGTTCCGGAGGCGCTTTCTGCCTTCGGCGCGGAGATCGGTTAAATCCCGGCCGGGATTAATGGGCAGGGCCCCCTGGTGAGGCGCCCCTTGCGGGGCGCCTCACCGTTTGGGCCAGTACCAGAGCGGCTCGTCCAGGAGGCTTTCCCTGCCCGCCACTGTCGTCTCGCCCGACTCCTTCACCAGTTCTATGGAGTTGACGTCCACCCGGTGGCGTGCCGCTCCCTGGGCCACAGCATCGGCGAGAGGGCGGGCGTGGGTCACCAGGACGACCTGCGTGTCCTTCGTCGCGGTCAGGATCAGGTCCGCGAGGGGGCGCAGGAGGTCCGGGTGCAGGCTCGTCTCCGGTTCGTTCAGGACGAGGAGGGAGGGTGGGCGGGGCGTGAGCAGCGCCGCGGTCCACAGCAGATAGCGCAGGGTGCCGTCGGACAGCTCGGCCGCTCCGAGGGGGCGGTTCAACCCATGCTGGTGCAGCTGGAGTTCGAAGCGTCCGCCCTGCTCGACGATGCCCACCCGGCTGCCGGGGAAGGCGTCGTCCACCGCCGCGTCGAGGGCCGCCGGATCACCGATCTCGCGGATGGTCTGCAGGGCCGCCGCCAGGTCCGCCCCGTCATGGCCGAGGACCGGGGTGCGGGTGCCGATGCGGGCGGCGCGGGCGGGGGCTTCGGCGTCGGTGCGGACGTGGTCGTAGAACCGCCAGGAGCGGATCAGCTCGCGCAGCCGCAGCAGGTCGGGGGCCAGCTGCGGATCGGCGAGCTCGCTCAGCATGCTGTCGTACGGGCGGATGCCCTGGGTCCGGTGCCAGCCGCCGTCGGCAGTGCGGGTGCGCACGGCGGGGCCCGCGCGGTCGCAGAGCAGCGCGGCCGGGCGCAGGACGGGCCCGGCCCAGGTGAACTCGCGCTTGATCTCCGGGTCGAGGTTGAACATCGAGGGCGCCGCGCCGGATCCCGAGGTGGGGATCGGATACCCGAAGTCGACCCCGTACCCGAACTCGTCGCCCGCGAAGCCGAGGCGCAGGCTGGTCGCCTCCGCCTTCGCGGGGCCCGCCCACAGCGCGGAGGGCAGCCCGCCCTCGCGGGCGAGGGCGGCCACCGCACCACCCCGCGCGGAGTCGGCGAGCAGCCGTAGCGCGCGATACAGGCTCGACTTGCCGGTGCCGTTCGCGCCCGTCACGACGTTCAGCCGGTCCAGGGGAACGATCAGTTTGCGCAGGGAGCGGTAGTTTTCGACCGCCAGGGTGGTGATCATCGCTCCAGCTTCGCACCCGGGTCTGACAACGCCCGTGGGGAGCGGGCCGCGGGGCAGGCCGCCCGGCTCACCGGCGGTGGGCGCCGGTGTCCTCCTCCATGGCGGGGCGCTGCCCCGGCTGGCGGTCCCCGCGCAGCGCGGACATGACCAGGGTGACGGCGGTGCCCACGACCGCCCAGGCGGCGAGCACCAGCATCGGCCCGGTGATCGCGTTGCCCTTGAAGTACGCGATGGAGCGGGCCACCCAGGTGCCCGCGCCCGGCGGCAGCCAGGGGCCGATCTCCTTCCAGAACGGCGGCAGCATCGGCAGCGGGAAGGCGCCGCCCGCGCTCGGGTTGCCCGCGATCACGACGAGCAGGACGGCGAGGCCGATGCCCACGATGCCGGTGAGCGACTGCAGGGCGAGCGTGATCATGCCGACCCCGAAGACGATCAGCGAGCCGAGGCCCCACAGGCCCATGACGCTGCCGGGCAGGGCGCCGAGGATCGGCCCGATGATGATCGCGCCGCCCAGACCGCCCGCGATCGAGTAGAGCGCCATGACGCCGGTCCTGATCAGTGCGCGCGGGCCGTTGGCGGCCCGGGAGCCCGCGCTGATCGCGAGGATCGATGCGCACAGATAGCCGCCGACGCACCAGCCGACGACCAGGTAGAAGGACGAGAGCCCGTCGAAGTCCTTGGTGGACGCGGGGGCCACGTCCACGGTCTTGACCGTCCGCTTCTCGGCCCCTTCGACCTGGGTGGCGATCTTCTCCAGGGCGGTGGCGAGGACGGTGCCGCCGCCCGAGCCGACCAGGAGGGTGTCGGTGGTGCCCCGGGGGTCGACGATCAGGGCGCCGTCGATGTCGCGGTTCATGATCTGGTGCCGGGCCGTGGCCTCGTCCTTGACCACGCGCGGGTCGAGCGGTTCGTCGGGGAGTTTGCCGAGCTTGTCCGACGTCTCCTGGGCGGCGGGTCCCGGAGCGACGACTCCGAAGGGCACGTCTCTCGGCTTCGGGTCGTGCAGGGCCCCTACGTAGGAGGCGATGAACAGCAGCTGCAAGGCCAGTACACCGATGACCAGCAGGGCTGCTCGCGGGGTGACGGCGCTCTTCAACTCATCGGTGAAACTCATGCCCCCACGCTCCGTGTCCCCTGTCGTTCCCGCAGGTGGGCGGGGCCGAATGGGCGAAACGGAGTGCCGTTCGACTCGGGTGTCGTACGTACGTTCGAAACTTGGTCTATGGTGGAGGCGGGGGATGTGAGAACGGATCGATTCAGGGTTTCAGGAGGTGCGTGTGCCCGGGTTCACGCATCTGCACACCGTCTCCGGGTTCTCCCCGCGGTACGGGGCCTCGCACCCGGAGCGGCTCGCCGAGCGCGCCGCCGAGCGGGGCATGGACGCCCTCGCGCTCACCGACAGGGACACCCTCGCGGGGGCCGTCCGGTTCGCCAAGGCCTGCGCGAAGGCGGGGGTGCGGCCGCTGTTCGGGGCCGAGCTCGCGGTGGGGGAGCCTGCCCCGTCGCGCGGTGCGCGGCGGCGGACCCCGGTGCGCGGAGGTGCCTTCATCGACGAGTCGACCCCACGCGTGACCTTCCTCGCCCGCGACGGTGCCACGGGCTGGGCCGCGCTGTGCCGGCTGATCACTGCCGCGCACCGGAGCGGCGAGGGGCAGCCCGTGCTTCCGTGGGAGGAGAACCACGGCGACGGCATGACCGTGCTCCTCGGCCCCGCTTCCGACGTGGGGCGCGCGCTCGCCGCGGGGCGCCCCGACCGGGCCGCCCGCCTCATCGCCCCCTGGCGCGAGCGCTACGGGGACGCGCTGCGCCTGGAGTCCGTGTGGCACGGCCGCGAAGGCACCGGACCTGGTTCGCTCCGGCTCGCCGCCCGCACCGTCGGCTTCGCCGCCGAGCAGGGCGTCCGCCCCGTACTGAGCAACGCCGTCCGCTACGCCGACGCCGGCATGGGCCCGGTCGCCGACGTGCTCGACGCCGCACGCCGCCTCGTCCCCGTCGACCCGACCAAGGAACTCGACGGCGGGGAGCGGTGGTTGAAGGGCGCCGACGCCATGCTGGGCAACGCCGAGCGGATCGTGGAGGCCGCCGGCTTCCGCCGTGACACCGCCCACCGCCTCGTCGAGCAGACGCAGACGGCCGCCGCCGAGTGTCTCGTCGACCCCGAGGACGACATCGGCCTCGGCTCCGTGCGCTTCCCCGAGCCGCACCTCGTCGGCGCGGGACGCCGCACCGCCCAGCGCGTACTCGCCTCGCGGGCGGCGGCGGGGATGGTTCTTCGGGGGTACGACCGCGCCCCCGAAGCCCGCGAGTACTGGGAGCGGATGCACCACGAGCTGGACATCATCGCGTACCACGGCTTCGCCTCCTACTTCCTCACCGTGGCACAAGTGGTCGACGACGTACGTGACTTGGGGATCAGGGTGGCGGCGCGCGGCTCCGGCGCCGGGTCCCTGGTCAACCACCTCATCGGCATCGCGCACGCCGACCCCGTCGAGCACGGCCTGCTCATGGAACGGTTCCTGTCCACGCGGCGTGCCGTCCTGCCGGACATCGACATCGACGTGGAGTCGGCTCGCCGCCTGGAGGTCTACCGCGCGATCATCGGCCGCTTCGGCACCGAGCGGGTCGCGACCGTCGCCATGCCCGAGACCTACCGCGTCCGCCACGCCATCCGCGATGTGGGCGCCGCCCTCTCCATGGACCCGGCCGAGATCGACAAGATCGCCAAGGCCTTCCCGCACATCCGCGCCCGGGACGCCCGCTCGGCCATGGAGGAGCTGCCCGAACTGCGGGAGGTCGCGGGGGAGTGGCAACGGGGAGGGGCGCGCCACGGCCGCCTGTGGGAACTGGTCGAGGCCCTGGACGCGCTGCCGCGCGGGGTCGCCATGCACCCGTGCGGGGTGCTGCTCTCCGACGCCTCGCTGCTCGCGCGTACGCCCGTCATGCCCACCAGCGGCGAGGGCTTCCCCATGTCCCAGTTCGACAAGGAGGACGTGGAGGACCTCGGGCTGCTCAAGCTCGATGTGCTCGGGGTGCGGATGCAGTCGGCGATGGCACACGCGGTGGAGGAGGTCGAGCGGGCCACGGGCACGCGGGTGGACGTGGACGCGGTGCCGCCGGGAGACCCGGCGACGTATCAACTCATCAAGTCCACCGAGACGTTGGGCTGTTTCCAGATCGAGTCGCCGGGCCAGCGTGACCTGGTGGGACGCCTTCAGCCCGCGACCTTCCACGACCTGGTCGTCGACATCTCGCTCTTCAGGCCGGGTCCTGTCGCCGCCGACATGGTGCGGCCCTTCATCGAGGCCCGGCACGGCCGCGCGCCCGTCCGCTATCCGCACCCGGACCTGGCGGGCCCGCTCAAGGAGACGTACGGCGTCGTCGTCTTCCACGAGCAGATCATCGAGATCGTGGACATCATGACCGGCTGCGGGCGCGACGAGGCGGACCGGGTGCGGCGCGGGCTCTCCGACCCCGAGTCGCAGGGGCGGATCCGGTTCTGGTTCGCGCAGCAGGCGGCGGCCAAGGGCTACGACGCCGAGACGATCGGCCGGACGTGGGAGATCATCGAGGCCTTCGGCTCGTACGGCTTCTGCAAGGCGCACGCGGTGGCCTTCGCTGTGCCGACGTACCAGTCGGCGTGGCTGAAGGCCCATCATCCGGCCGCCTTCTACGCGGGGTTGCTCACGCACGACCCCGGGATGTACCCGAAGCGGCTGCTGCTCGCGGACGCGCGCCGGCGGGGGGTGCCGATCCTTCCGCTGGACGTGAACCGGTCAGCGGTCGCTCACCGTATCGAACTGGTGTCCGAGCCTAGGGAGGCTTGGGGTCTGCGTCTCGCGCTGGCGGACGTCCACGGCATCAGCGAGGCCGAGGCCGCGCGGATCGCGGACGGGCAGCCCTACGCCTCGCTCCTCGACTTCTGGGAGCGGGCCAGGCCCGGCAAACCGCTCGCGCAGCGGCTCGCGCAGGTCGGCGCGCTCGACGCGTTCGGCGCCAACCGCCGCGATCTGCAGCTGCACCTGACGGAACTCCGGCGGGGCTCGCGGGGCTCCTCCGGGGCCCAACTCCCCCTGTCCGGCGGGCGGAAGACAGCCCCCGCCGGGCTGCCCGACCTGGACGACGCGGAACGGCTCAGCGCCGAGCTCGGCGTCCTCGGCATGGACTCCTCACGCCATCTCATGGGCGACCACGCGGAGTTCCTCCGGGAGCTCGGCGTGCTGACCGCCCGCCGCCTGCGGGAGGCCGAACACGGGGCGACCGTCCTTGTCGCGGGCGCCAAGGCGGCCACCCAGACCCCGCCGATCCGCTCCGGGAAACGCGTCATCTTCACCACCCTGGACGACGGCACGGGCCTGGTCGACCTGGCCTTCTTCGACGACGCGCACGAACGGTGCGCGCACACCGTCTTCCACTCCTGGCTGCTCCTGGTCCGCGGAGTGGTGCAGCGGCGCGGGCCCCGCAGCCTCAGCGTGGTCGGCGCCGCCGCGTGGAACCTGGCGGAACTGGTGGAGCTGCGGCAGGAGGGCGGACTCGAAGCGGTGGGAGCACGTCTCGCCGAACCGGGACCGGACGAAGCGTCCGACGGAACCCCGGCGGACGACGGCCGCCGCATCCGGATGTCCACGGGGTACGAGATGCACCCCTGGGCCGACCTCCAGCCGCCCGGTGAACGGGCGGCGACAGGGCGGAAGTTGTGGCACCAGAGTCCAGGGAGCGCGGGATGAGCACTCTTTGCGTACGGTTCCTTCTGCCGCCGATGTACGAGGCCGCCGTGCCCCGGCTGCTCACGCTGCTCGGCGAGTTCAGCCCGGTCGTCGAGGCCCTGCCGCCCGACGGCGCGCTCGTCGACGTACGGGGAGCGATGCGTTACTTCGGGCGGGACGCCGTCGAGCTCGCCTCGGTGATCCGGGTGCGGGCGCTCGCCCACCACGGCGTGGACTGCGTGATCGGCGCCGGGCCGGGGCCGATGCTCGCGCGGATGGCCGCCCGGGAGGCCGCGCCCGGGGTGACCCGGGCCGTGGGTGCCGGTCCGGACGCCGTCGCGGAGTTCCTGGGGCCGAAGCCGGTCGCCGAACTGCCGGGGGTCGGCCGCGCCACCGCCCGCACCCTCTGCTCGTACGGGCTCGACTCCGTCGGCAAGGTGGCCGCCGCGCCGCTGTCCACGCTGCAGCGCCTCGTCGGCGCCCGCGCGGGCCGCGAGCTGCACGAGAAGGCGCACGGCATCGACCGCGCACGCGTCGTGCCGAACGCCGCCGCCCGCTCCCTCGCCTCCGAACGCCCCTTCCCCCGCGACGAGTTGGACCCCACACGGCACCGCAGGGCGCTGCTTTCCATCACCGAGGAACTCGGCGCGCGGATGCGCGACGAGGACCAGGTGTGCCGCTCCCTGACCCTCACCGTGCGGTACGCGGACCGCACCACGACGACCCGTACGCGTGCGCTGCCCGAGCCGACCGCGCACTCCTGCGCGCTGACCGCGTCCGCGTACCGGATGTACGAGGCGCTCGGCCTCCAGCGGGCCCGGGTGCGCGGCATCTCGCTGCGCGCCGAAGGGCTCGGCCCCGCCGAACACGCCGCCCACCAGCTGATGTTCGACCCGGTGGACGACAGGGCCCGCAGGATCGAGGCGGTGGCCGACCGGGCGCGGGCGAAGTTCGGCCCCGGCGCGATCGTGCCGGGAACGCTGGCGGCGTAGCCACCCGGGGCTACAGAAGACGTTGCCGGTGTGACCGTGCCAGTGCCTGCTGGAAGTTTTGCCGACGCGCAACTTCACACTTTTACTACTCGCCCGTAATTTGTCGTGTGCACGGCATCCTCGTGATCCGG
Organism: Streptomyces sp. BA2; assembly: GCF_009769735.1. Taxonomy (NCBI): domain Bacteria; kingdom Bacillati; phylum Actinomycetota; class Actinomycetes; order Kitasatosporales; family Streptomycetaceae; genus Streptomyces; species Streptomyces sp. BA2. Next base: position 2,338,540 of record NZ_WSRO01000002.1, on the reverse strand, counting down.
ATCACAGGGCTCACCCATCGCAACTCCCTTGAGCCGCAAGGAGATCACCCGATGCTGCCCTGGAGACGAACGCTCAGAGCGTTCACCGCCGCCCTCCTCATGACACTTCTCGTGACGGGCCTGCTCACCCTCACTCCCGCCGTCGGCACGGCGTCCGCCGCCCCCGCCGCCTCGTCGCGCGGCTGGAACGACTACGACTGCAAGCCGTCCGCCGCTCACCCGCGCCCCGTGGTCCTCGTCCACGGCACCTTCGGCAACTCCATCGACAACTGGCTCGTCCTGGCGCCCTACTTGGTGAGGCGCGGCTACTGCGTCTACTCCCTCGACTACGGCCAGCTGCCCGGAGTGCCGTTCTTCAACGGGCTCGGCCCCATCGACAAGTCGGCCGAGCAGCTCGACGGCTTCGTCGACAAGGTGCTCGCCTCGACGGGCGCCGCCGAGGCGGACCTCGTGGGCCACTCGCAGGGCGGCATGATGCCCCGCTACTACCTGAAGTTCCTCGGTGGCGCGGAGAAGGTGAACGCCCTGGTCGGCCTCGCACCGGACAACCACGGCACCACGCTGCTCGGCCTCACCAAGCTGCTGCCCTACTTCCCCGGCATCGAGGACCTGCTCACCACCAAGACCCCGAGCCTCGCCGACCAGGTGGCCGGATCGCCGTTCCTGACCAAGCTCAACGAAGGCGGTGACACCGTCCCGGGCGTGCGCTACACCGTCATCGCCACCAAGTACGACGAGGTGGTCACCCCGTACCGCACGCAGTTCCTGAACGGCCCCGGCGTACGCAACGTCACCATCCAGGACCTGTGCCCCGTCGACCTGTCGGAGCACGTGGCGATCGGGATCCTCGACCGCGTCGCGCACCACGAGGTCACGAACGCGCTCGACCCGGCGCACGCGACGCCGAGCACCTGCTTCTCCTGAGCCGAGAGCCTTCTCCTGAGCCGAGAGCCGCCGCTGACTGGGGTCAGCGGCGGCTCAGCGGGCTCTCAGAGGATTCAGCGGCCGTGGCGGGCCGTGCGGCGGCGGGCCGTGCCGAACATGGCCGCGGCGCCGATCGCGAGGGCGGCCGCGCCGCCGATCGCGATGTACGGGGTGGTGCTGTCGCCGCCGGTCTCGGCGAGGTTCTCGTTGGCGGCAGCGGCGGGCTTCGCGGCGCCGCCGTTCACCTCGGGCTGGTTCGCGGCGGTGTCGTCGCCTCCGGCGGTGTCGTCACCGGCGGCCGGGGCCGCCTCGGAGGCTTCGGCGCCCGTCTTGGCGTCGCTGTCGCCGTGGCCCTGGTGCTCGACGGTGGACTTCTCGGCGCCCGCGGCGATGTCCTTCTCGGAGGGTGCGGACGCGGTCGGGGCCGGAGCCGCGGCCCCGCCGCCGCTGTCCTTGCCGAAGACGACGTCGGAGCAGGTGTAGAAGGCCTCGGGGGAGTCCGAGCGCTGCCAGATCGAGTAGATCAGGTGGCGGCCCGACTTGGCCGGGACCTTGCCGTCGAAGACGTAGTCACCGTTCTCCATCTTCGGGTCGGTGACGTCGACGAACGGCTTCTCCTCCAGGTCCGACCACTTCAGGGGCTTGGACGGGTCGTAAGAGTCCTTCGTGATGTACAGCTCGAAGGAACCCTTGTGCGGGGCGGTGCCCTTGTAGTGGAAGGTGTGGTTGCCGCCGGACATCTTGCTGGACGGCCAGTCGGCACGCGGCAGGTCGAGGCCCTTGTACTTGTCGTTGCCCGCGCTGCACAGCTTGCCGTCGGGGATGATCTCCTTCGACTTGCCCGCGGCATTGGCGATGTTCACGCCGTTCCAGTCGTAGAAGGCCTGCGCGCCACTGGCCGCGACAGCCGCCTTGCAGGCAGCCGACTTCGGGGCCTCGGGGCCTTCCTGGAAGCACGCGGAGACACGGCTCACCGGGTCCGTCATCGAACCGTGCGCGGCGGCGGGGGCGGCCGAAAGGGCGGTCAGGGCGAGCGGGGCGATGCCGACGGCGGCGATCGCGGCGACCTTGCGACGTGCGGTCATGAGTGGTTCTCCTCAGCGGCGGTTCTGGGGGGGGTGGGGACACGAGACGGTTGCGAACGGCCGGTGCCGCCCCCCGAATGCGTGCGGCGCCGACGGTTCGTAACCGGCCCGGCGACGAGAAAGCTAGCCGCTGAAATCCCCGAATTCGCCTGCTGGGAGGGGGTGATGGCGATCTTTATGGTGGGGTTAAGGGAGGGCTAACCGGGGGCTGAGGCTGGGCGCTTGGGAGTCCCTGTTTGACCAGTATGTGAACTACCGGGCGGTCCGGGGGAGTCCATGGGGATCCGCTGTAGGCCTTTCAACTCCGGATGACTCAACAGGCCGGTAAGCGACCGGAGTTGGACATCGTGGAGTGACGTCAGTCACATTGGGGGCGGATTCTGAACGCGGCGCGTCCGTGTGAGTGGCTCCGGGGGAGGCGTGGGCCGCGCGTGCGGGTGTCGTGCGGCGGGCAGGTTTGCGCTGGCCAGAGGGCTGCACTCAGAGTGACGGCCGGTTACCCGTCGTTCACTTCGAACGTGAATTCTGTCCCACAGTTACTCCCAAGTCACTTTGCGTCCAGAATTGGCTGCCTCTGGCATACGCGTTTGCCCCCGGCGATCCGAAATCCTGCGGTTGAGGACATCGACGTTCTCCGGCGGTCCGCACCTGGTGCAGGACGGACTGCCGTCAGCAGGACAAAGGACAGGAACAGTGACCTTCACCCTCGACGAACTTCTCGCCGCGACGGTCGTCGTCACCGCGCTGCGGGTCTTCGCCCCTGACGCACGCCATCTGACGCGCCGCCTGCTGCGTGCCGGAGTGCGCGTGGGCGCCGCCGAACTGCTCAAGGGGAAACGTCTCTCCGACACCGCCGAGCTGCTGCCGGCCCCGAGCGACGAGGGGGCCCAGTGATGAGCGACCACACCACGTCGGTGCCGTCCGAGGACGCCGAGCGGCCCAAGGACACCGTCTTCTCCCTGGCCGGCATGGACCACGCGCCGTTCTCGGATCTGCACAGCCTCACCGGCATGTCCTACGAGATGCCCCCCGACCTGGAAGCGTGCTACACCCGCAACGCCAAGCCCCAACTGCGCTACGCCCACTCGATGCTCGGCGACAAAGACGCCGCCAAGACCATAGTGCGCCGCTGCTACCGGTACCTCGCCCTGAACTGGCGCAACGTACAGAAGGAGGGGAGCCCGGAAGCCTACGCCTGGAAGCTCCTCAAGCAGCGCGTGGAGATCCACCTGCGGCTGGCCGGGCGGCCCGCCCGGTCCCAGGTGGCACAGAGCGCCGCCCTCCAGCACACCGCCCGCGCCACCCTGGAGGCCGCGCGTCACCGGTTCACCGCGATGGAATCCGCCCTCGGCCTTTACACCGCGATAGCGGGCCTTCCCGAGCGCCAGTACGACGTCATCGTGCTCCACTACGTCCTGGGCTATCCCTCTCGGCGCATCGCCCACATCATGGGCATCAAAGCTGATACCGTTCGCTACCACCGGCGCCTGGCGCGCCAGCGCCTGGCCATCAAACTCGATCTGTCGATCGATCCAGCCGCCGACGAGAAGGAGTAACACCGTGCCGAGCCACATCGACACCATCCTCGCCCAGGCTGCGATGGACGACGTGTTCACCGACGCCGACCTCGACGACCTCAAGCAGGAGATCGTCAGGGACGTCACCCAGAACCTGATGTTCGGGGCCGCGCCCGGCCCGGCAGGCCAGATGCCCACCGTCCACGAGCAGGCCACACTCCACCTGGACGCGGTGTCCGCCCAAGTCCTGCACCACCCCGAAGCCGCCGGACATCTCTCCCAGCTGGCGAGCCGTGGGCCCGACAACCCCGACGGCGCCCTGTACTTCGCCTGCCTGCTCAGCCTGGCCGGCTGCTGCGAAGGCGCCCAGTTCTGGTGGCAGTTCTCCGCCGGTGCCGGCAACGCGGTCGCCGCGCAGTGCCTGAGCCTCTACCACCGCAGCCGGGGCGAGGTCCGCGATGCCACCTTCTGGGCCGAGCAGGCCATCACCCTCGCCGAGCCGCCGGCCCCCCGCTCCCCGCACCAGCGCCGACCGGTCGCGCCGCGCGCGGCCCGTCTGCCGCGGCGCCTGCACGAGGCCGTACGCCGGCTCAAGGTCGACACCGTGGAGGACTTCGGCATGGGCAAGGTCCCCTACCCGGACTCCCACCTCGTGGACCAGGCGGTCGAAGAGCTGGCCAACGCCTCATAGCCCGTGCTCATGGTGGGCCCTCCGGGGCCCCTACCGCACCCACCGGTACCGCCGCTCCGGCCGCCCCGTCCCCCCGTACCGCAGCGTCACCTCGACCCGGCCCGTGTCCGCGAAGAACTCCAGGTAGCGGCGCGCGCTGACCCGGGACAGGGCACCCTCCTGTGCGCACTCCGAGGCGGAGAGTCCGGCCGGGTGGCCCCGCAGCGTCTGCTCGACCAGGTCCGCGGTGTGGGCCGCCAGGCCCTTCGGGAATTCGCGGGAGCCGGGCGGGCGGGGGCCGAAGATCTGGTCGACGTCCTCCTGGCGCGCCTCGTCCAGGCCGTCCAGGCGGGCCCGCAACGCCGCCACGTGCAGCAACTGCTCGCGCAGCGCGGCCTGGTTGAACGGCTTGATCAGGTAGTGCAGGGCCCCGGCCCGCAGCGCCGCCCGTACGATCTCCGCGTCCCGGGCGGCCGTGATGAACAGCGCGTCCAGCGGCTGCCGGTCCCGGTCGCGCTCCTCCACGGCCCGCAACTCCCGTAGCACTGCGATGCCGTCCATATCGGGCAGATAGATGTCAAGGAGTACGAGATCGGGGCGCAGCCGCTCCACCGCCGCCAGCGCCTCCGTACCGCTGTGCGCCACTCCCACCACCGAGAACCCGTCCACCGCGGACACATAACGGCTGTGCAGTTTGGCGACCATGAAGTCGTCGTCCACGACCAGCACCCTTGTCATCGCCGCAGGCTATGGGTGTGACCACAACGACCACAACGTCCGTTGATTCCGGAAGAGAGACAGCTTCTTAACGCGCAGGCAACATGTGGGCCACCTCACAGGTTCCCCGTCCCCGCGGATGGCGGCCGGGTTCCCTCCCCCCACGGGAGCCCGGCCGCTCACAAACTCCTACGTACCGACAGGTGGTGGCACACGTGCGTCTGCGCACACCCCTTGCCCTGCTCGGGGCCGCGCTGCTCGTGCTCGCAGGGCCGCCGCTGCTCTCCACGGGCAGCGGCTCCGAGACCGGCACACAGATCCCCGGCCTGCGCTTCATGGTCCCCAACACCCCGGGCGGCGGCTACGACATCACCGCCCGCACCGCGGCGAAGAACGCCGAGGACGCCGGACTCACCCACAACATCGAGGTGTTCAACCTGCCCGGCGCCGGCGGCACCGTCGGCCTCAGCCGCCTTGTCGGCGAGCACGGCAACGGCAAGCTCGCCATGTCCATGGGCCTCGGCGTCGTGGGCGCCGCACGCTCCAACCACTCGCCCAAGACCCTCGCCGACACCACCCCGATCGCCCGCCTCACCGAAGAGCCGGACGTCGTCGTGGTCGCCAAGGACTCGCCGTACAAGGACATCAAGCAGCTCGTCGCGGCATGGAAGAAGAATCCGGGCAAGCTCCCCGTCGGCGGCGGTTCGTCCCCCGGCGGCCCCGACCACCTCGCCCCGATGCTGATGGCCCGCGCCGCGGGGATCGCCCCGAAGAAGGTCAACTACGTTCCCTTCGACGGCGGCGGCGAGCTCCTCGCCTCGATCCTCGGCAAGAAGGTCGCCTTCGGCGTCTCGGGCGTCGGCGAGTACCTGGACCAGATCAAGTCGGGCGAGCTGCGCCTCCTCGCGGTCACCGGACCCGAGCGCGTCGACGGCCTCAAGGGGCCGACCCTCAAGGAGTCCGGCTACGACGTGGACTTCACCAACTGGCGCGGCATCGTCGCCCCGCCCGGCCTCTCCGACGCCGAACGCAAGAAGCTCACCGGCCTGGTCAGGAAGCTGCACGACTCCCCGGAGTGGCGCAAGTCCCTCAAGACCAACGGCTGGGACGACGCCTTCCTCACCGGCGACAAGTTCGGCGACTTCCTGGCCGAACAGGACAAGAGCGTGGTCTCCGTGCTGAAGGAGCTGGGACTGTGACGACGAGCACCGAGAACCCGCCCGAGGAGAGCGGGAGCAGCCGCCGCGCCTGGCTGCGCGAGCACTCCGAACTCGGCGTGAGCCTCATGCTGTTGGCCCTCGGCGTCCTCGTCCTCACCGACGCGCTCACCATGGACGTCGAGATCGCCCAGCGCGGTCCGATCGGCCCCAAGACGGTCCCGATCGCCGTGGGCATCGGACTCCTGGTCGTCGCCGTGCTCCTCGCGATCGACGTCCTGCGCGGCGGCCGCGGCGAGGCCGAGGGCGGCGAGGACATCGACCTGTCCGAACCCGCCGACTGGCGCACCGTACTGCTCCTGGCCGGCGTCTTCCTCGGCGCCGCCGTCCTCATCGAACCGCTCGGCTTCCCCATCGCGGGCGCCCTGCTCTTCTGGGGCGCGGCGTACGCCCTCGGCAGCCGCCACCTGGACCGCGATCCGCTCATCGCGGCAGGGCTCTCCCTCATCACGTACGTCGTCTTCAACAACCTGCTCGGGGTGCCGCTGCCCGGCGGGCCGCTGATGGGAGTGCTGTGACATGAACGCCTTCAACTCCCTGATGGACGGCTTCGGCACGGCCCTCACCCCCATGAACCTGCTCTGGGCCGCCGTCGGCGTGCTCCTGGGCACCGCGATCGGCGTCCTGCCCGGCATCGGCCCCGCGATGGCGGTGGCGCTGCTGCTGCCCGTCACGTACGGCCTGGAGCCGACCGGCGCGTTCATCATGTTCGCGGGCATCTACTACGGGGCGATGTTCGGCGGCTCGACGACCTCGATCCTGCTGAACACACCGGGCGAGAGCGCGGCGGTGGTGGCCGCCATGGAGGGCAACCCGATGGCGAAGGCCGGACGGGGCGCGCAAGCCCTCGCGGCCGCCGCCATCGGGCACTTCGCGGGCGGCATCATCGGCACGATCCTCCTGGTGGCGCTCGCGCCGACCGTCGCGGAGCTCGCCGTCGACATCGGCGCGCCCGACTACTTCGCCATCATGGTCCTCGCGTTCATCGCCGTGACGTCGGTGCTCGGCTCCTCGCGCGTACGAGGACTCGCCTCGCTCCTCATCGGCCTCACCCTCGGCCTGGTCGGCCTCGACCAGATGACCGGGCAGCAGCGTCTGACCTTCGGCTCGCTCCAACTCGCCGACGGCATCGACGTGGTGATCGTCGCGGTCGGTCTCTTCGCGATCGGCGAGGCCCTGTGGGTCGCGGCCCACCTGCGGCGCACGAGCGGCGAGGCGATCCCGGTCGGCCGCCCCTGGCTGGGCAAGGCAGACGTGAAGCGCACCTGGAAGTCCTGGCTGCGCGGCCCGCTCATCGGCTTCCCCTTCGGCGCGATCCCGGCGGGCGGCGCGGAGATCCCCACCTTCCTCTCGTACGTCACCGAGAAGCGCCTGTCCAAGCACAAGGACGAGTGGGGCAAGGGAGCGATCGAGGGAGTGGCGGGCCCCGAGTCGGCGTCATCGGCATCGGCGGCAGGCACTCTCGTCTCCATGCTGACACTGGGCCTGCCCACGACGGCGGTGGCGGCAGTGATGCTCGCGGCCTTCCAGCAGTACGGGATCCAGCCGGGCCCGCTCCTCTTCGAGCGCGAACCCGACCTGGTCTGGGGCCTGATCGCGTCCCTCTTCGTGGGCATGGTCCTGCTCCTGGCCCTGAACCTGCCGCTGGCCCCCGTCTGGGCGAAGCTGCTCCGCATCCCGAGGCCCTACCTCTACGCGGGCATTCTCTTCTTCGCGGCGGTCGGCGCGTACGCGGTCGGCGGCGAGGCCCTGGACCTGGTGATCCTCCTGATCATCGGCCTGATCGGCTTCGGCATGCGGCGCTACGGACTGCCCGTCCTGCCCGCCGTCATCGGCGTCATCCTCGGCCCGAACGCGGAGCAGCAGCTGCGCCGAGCCCTGCAGATCAGCGACGGCAGTGTCAGCGGTCTGGTCGACACGCCCTTCTCGATCACGGTGTACGTGATCATCGCGCTGATCCTTCTCTGGCCGCTCCTGAAGAAACTGCTGGTGCGGGGCAGGGGGACTGACGTAGACGTAAAGGCATGACCCAAGGCACGAACGACGACATCCGCCCCGCGACCGCCGCCGACGTCCCTGCTGTGAAGGCGGTGACGGACGCGGCGTACCACCCCTACATCGAGCGCATCGGTGTCGTGCCCGTCCCCATGGAGGCGGATCACGCGGCGGGGGTGGCGGCGGGGCGGGTGTACGTCACCGGGGACCCGGTGGTGGGTGTCCTGGTCCTCGTCCCGTACGAGGACCACCTGTTCCTGGACAGCATCGCGGTCCACCCCGACGCGGCGGGCCAAGGGGTGGGCCGCCGCCTGCTCGCTTTCGTGGACGAGCGGGCGCGGTCACTCGGCCTTCCCGAGGTCCGGCTCTACACGAACGCGATGATGTGGGAGAACCAGAAGCTCTACCCTCGGTACGGCTACGAGATGGTGGAGCGCAGGGTGGACGGCCCGTACGACCGCTACCACTACCGGAAGAGGATCTAGCTCTTCCTTCGCCCCGGGACCTCGCCCGGGACCCCGCCCCGGGGTCTCACCCGTCCGGCCACCAGGTCCGCTGGATGTCCTTGCGGACCTCGGGGCGCTCGCGAGGCCGTTCCTCGGAGTCGTACTTCTCCCGGATCTGCCGATTGGTGGGCTTCCCGACGGTCTTGTGCACGGTCACACGGCGCATGGCTGCCTCCCTGTACTACCGATGTCCAAGGTGGGACGTCTGTAGACCTCTGCGGGGAGGGTTTCTCATCCGAGGTGGATTGTCAGTGGCGGGTGTCACCATCGCCGGATGACGATCGACGCGTGGGCGGAGCGCCTGCGGGACTGGCTGCCGAAGACCCCCGGCGACGTCCTTGGCCTGGGCTGCGGCACCGGGAGCCTCTCCTTGCTCGCGGCGGAGGGAGGACACCGCGTCACGGAGGTGCTGGTCGGCGACGCAGACGCGCCTCCGGTGGAGGGACGCCGCTTCGACGTGATTCTGGCCCGGCACGTGCTGTGGATGCTGCCGGACCCGGAGGCGACGCTGCGGCACTGGTGCGGGCTGCTGCGGCCAGGGGGCCGCCTGGTCCTCATCGAGGGCGTATGGGGCACGGAAAACCCGTCCGGTATCCCCGCGGCCCGCCTGATCAGCGCACTGACTCCGATGGCCGCACATCTCCACTCCGAACGCCTCTCGGGCGACGAGCGGCTGTGGGGGAGGAGGGTGGAGGACGATCGCTACGCGTTGGTGGCGGTCCTCCCCGCGGCACCCAGCCGTCACAAGGAGGTGGTGGACGTCCACCTCATCCTCCGCCGCGGAGACGAGGTGCTCCTTGCCCGCCGCGCCAACACCGGTTACGGGGACGGCTTGTTCAACCTCCCCTCCGGCCACGTGGAGCCCGGCGAGGACGTCCGCACGGCGGTGATCCGAGAGGCCCACGAGGAGATCGGCCTGACCCTCACCCCCGCCGACGTAAGCGCCGAACTGGTCCTCCAGCACAGGGGCCCGGGCGAGGAGGCCCGCATCGGCTGGTTCTTCGAGGCGGAGTACGGCGCGGGCGGCGAGCCCCGCAACGCGGAGCCGGACAAGTGCGACGAGCTGAGCTGGCACAGGGCGGACGCGCTGCCGGACGACATGGTGGCGTACTGCAGGGCGGCACTTGAGGCATGGCGGACGGGCGAGCGGTTCGTGCTGCACTGGCAGGAGGAGGGGGATGCGGTGCGGTACGAGAGGGGCAGGGCCGAGCGGGCGACCGTCCTCGCGCCTGCTCGGGGCGCGCACCATGTGGAGCTCTGGGTACCGGACTTCGCCGCCGCGGAGGCTTCGTGGGGCTGGCTCCTGGGCGAGTTGGGACATGTCCGTGAGCAGCGGTGGGAGGGCGGCGGTAGCTGGCGCAGGGGTGCGACGTACGTGGTGCTCGAGCACTCGCCGGACATGCGGGGCGGAGGGCATGACCGGCTGCGGCCCGGACTGAACCACCTGGCGTTCCACGTCGGGACCACGGCGGAGCTGGACCGGCTGGTGGCCCAGGCTCCAGGGCACGGGTGGTCCCTGCTCTTCCCGGAGCGGCATCCGTTCGCGGGAGGGGAGGAGCACTGCGCGGCCTACTTGGAGGACGGGGCGGGGTTCGAGGTGGAGCTGGTGGTCGCGGGCTGGACCGGGGACAGGGGACCTTCCTAGCGCGGGCCGGGGGAGAGGGAACCTGCCCCGCGTGCCAGGCGCTCCAGCTCGTCCAGGGCGGACAGAGCCGCCGCGGCGGCCGCGGGGTCGCGTTCGGTGAGGCCGCTCTCGGTGAACTCGTCCTCGTCCAGGCGGATGATCGTCCCGCCGTCCGCCGAGCACCACAGGTCCAGGTCCAGATCCTCCACCGTCAGCGTGGCGCCGTCCCGTACCGCGGGGCGGGTCACGTCGCAGTACCAGCCCTTCAGGGCGCCCGTGGAGGTGCGGACCTCCTTCACCGCATACCAGCGGTCGCGCCAGTAGTGCTCCGTGAAGACGTCGCCCGGCTCGAAGCGTACGAAGCCGAAGTCCCGTACCCCGTCCGCCGCCCACGGTGCGCGGACCGTCACCACCGTGCCGTCGTCCGCCACGACCTCCGCCGGGTAGCGGATCTTCATGCGGCCCGCCTTCATCAGGATGACGTCCAGCTTGTCAGCCGAGGGTCCGGACATGACGTACCTCCGTTGCGCAGATCTCGTAGCCGAACCATTTGTTGATCGCCAGCATCGGCTCGTTTCCGGTGTCATTGCCTGTGAACGCCTCGGTGCAGCCGACGGTCCGCGCCCGGTGCAGGGAGTCGTTCTTGGCCAGCTTGGCAAGGCCGCGCCCGCGGAACGCGCGTGCGGTGCCTGTCATGCCGCTCGCGTAGCGCGACGAGTCGTCCGTACGGGCCAGGGTGAAGGCGGCAGGCGTGCCGTCCACCACTGCCACCGAGGTCAGTTCGCGGTTCACCAGAGGGTGGTTCCAGGTCTCGGCGAGCCACTGCTCGTAGTCCGTGAACTCCGCGGCCACATCGCTCGGTTCGTCCGCCACGGTCTCCGCGTCCAGCTCGAAGAGAGCGCGCGGGTCGTCCCCGAACTCCGCTCCCGTACGCAACTCCACCCCGGCGGGCAGCACTTGGCGCGGCGGCAGCCGGCCATCCGCCAGGTCGAGGCGCAGGAAGTGGGCCGAGCGGCTCGCGCGGTAGCCGCGTCCGGCGGCGAAGGCGCGGTTCGCGGGCTCGTCAAGGACCCAGGAGAAGACCGTGGTGGCTCCCGCGTCCGCCAGGTACTCCTCCGCCGTCCGCAGGATCAGCGAACCCGCGCCCAGCCTGCGCCGCTGCGGGTGTACGTAGACGTTGGCGAAGCCCTGGCCCGGTTCGGGGCTGTCGTAGGCGATGCCCACCTGCGCCGTGCCGACGATCTCCCCGCCGGCCTCGGCGACCAACTGGAGGTACCGGGACTCGGGATGAGCGTGCGCCAGGTCGAACCGGACCGAATCGGCGGTGGCGAGCATGGCGGGCACGCAGGCCCGGCGGACGGCGGCGAAGCCCTCGGCATCGGGGCTGCTGCCGGGGCGCAGTGCGCGGACTAGGACGGTCATGGGGCCGCACGCTACGCGCGGGGCGCGTCCAGGTGCCTCCTATTTTCCTGGGGTGCGGGACAATCGCCGCGTGACTTTGAAGATCGAGATCGAGAGTGACGGGGGCGGCGCCGCCGGTGCGAGTGGTGTGCCGCCCTACGAGCAGGTGCGGGCCCAGATCGCCGAGCAGGCGCTGGGCGGTGCGCTGCCGGTGGGGTACAAGTTGCCGACCGTGCGGGGGCTCGCCCAGGACCTTGGGCTTGCCGCCAATACGGTGGCCAAGGCGTACCGGGCGCTTGAGGCGGACGGGGTGATCGAGACGCGGGGGCGTCATGGGACGTTCATCGCCGCCGCGGGGGACGCTGCCGCGCGGGAGGCGTCCGCCGCCGCCCAGGCCTTTGCCGAGCGGGCTCGGCGGCTCGGCCTCTCCGAGGCGGGGGCGTTGTCCGCCGCGCGGGATGCTTTGCGGGCTGCTTATGGGGACTCGGGGTGACTGCCCCCCGGGGCCGAGGCGGGACTTGACGCCATACTGAATACGCACCCTGCGGCTTCGCGTTGTGCCCACCCGTTCCGCCGTGCGGAACGCCTGCCCACAACGGGGGGCTACAGGTACAGCCCCGCATCCGCCCCGCCCCGGGGGTCCGGGACCGACGTAGGGGAGGTTCCGCGACGCAAGGCGTACAGCTCCGCCAGCGTCGCGCCCTCGCGGGGAACGCCCTCCTCCGTGCCGAGCCAGTCGATCGACTCGGCGCGGGTCAGGCTTCCGACCTCGATCCGGGCGAGGCACCGGCCCGGCCGGACCACCGCCGGGTGGAGCCGCTCCAGGTCCTCGTTCGTCGTGACGCCGACCAGGACGTTGCGGCCCTGGCCAAGGAGACCGTCCGTCAGGTTCAGCAAACGCGACAACGCCTGCCCCGCGGTGTGCTTCGCCTCTCCCCGGATCAGCTCGTCGCAGTCCTCCAGGAGCAGCAGCCTCCAGCGGCCCTTCGCCGTGCCGTCGTCCTCACCGATCGCGATGTCCATCAAGTAGCCGACGTCGCTGAACAGCCGCTCCGGGTCCAGGACACAGTCCACCTGGCACCAGTCACGCCAGGACCGCGCGAGCGTCCGCAGCGCCGACGTCTTGCCCGTGCCCGGCGGGCCGTGCAGGAGCAGGAGGCGGCCCGAGATGTCCTCGGGGCCCGTCTTCATCAGGGAGTCCATGGCCCCGGCGACCGGCGCGGTGTAGTTCTCCCGCACCTCATCCCACGTACCGGCGGCGATCTGCCGTGTGGTGCGGTGCGGGCCGCGCCTGGGGGACACGTACCAGAACCCCATGGTCACGTTGTCCGGCTGGGGCTCCGGCTCGTCCTGCGCGCCGTCCGTCGCCTGCTTCAGAACCTTCTCCGCGAGGTCGGCGCTCGTCGCCGTCACGGTGACGTCCGCGCCGCGGTTCCAGCGCGAGATCAGGAGAGTCCAGCCTTCGCCCTCGGCCAGCGTCGCGCTGCGGTCGTCGTCGCGGGCCGCGCGCAGCACCGTCGCACCGGGCGGGAGCAGCGTGGAGCCGGACTTGACGCGGTCGATGTTGGAGCTGTGCGAGAAGGGCTGCTCCCCGGTGGCGAAGCGGCCGAGGAAGAGGGCGTCCACGACATCCGACGGAGAGTCGCTGTCGTCGACGTTGAGCCGGATCGGCAGGGTGTCCTGAGGGTTCGCAGACATGCCGCCATGATCCGGCACACAAGTGCCCTCGTGCATCCAGGTTTACGTACTCGGCCGTACTCCGTTCAGGTGGGTCAGGGCCGCCGAAGCCGCCGGAAAGCCGCGAACCCGTGATGCGGAACCTGTGTCACCGCCAACTTCCCTGGATAGTCTTGCCCTTGATGGGACGTCATGGGTGGAATTCGGGGGCACAGCGGTGGCGGCTCGCCGCGTTGCTCGGCGTTGCTCTGGCCGCACTGGCACTGATCCTGACCGTCGTCACCACGCTCCCCGATGACGGCACGGGCTCCGAAGGCACCACGCGCGACGGCGACAAGGTGCACGGCACCCCCGCGGTCCCGCCCGGCAAGGTGAAGCCGGCCGTCGGCTGGGGCTTCACCCACACCCAGTACAGCGCGGACGAGGGCGGCGAGGCCGCCACGCGGCGCGCCGAGGAGCTGCTCGCGGGCCAGCCGCGCCCGCTGCCGCAGATCCAGCACATCATGGGCTGGGGCGCGAGCAACCCCGAGCCGGTCAAGGGGCGTTACGACTTCACGGAGATGGACAGCCGGATGGACTTCATCCGCGCCACCGACGGCACGCCGGTCGTCACCCTGTGCTGCGCCCCGGACTGGATGAAGGGCGGTAAGCCCGGCGCGGACAACACCGACTGGAGCCAGCAGGCCCTGGAGACCGCTCCGGAACGCGCCCACTACAAGGACTACGCCAAGCTCGCGGCGACCGTCGCCAAACGCTATCCGGACGTACGGCACTTCATCGTCTGGAACGAGTTCAAGGGCTTCTGGAACAACGAGAAGGCCCGCTGGGACTACGAGGGCTACACCGAGCTCTACAACCTGGTCCACAAGGAGCTCAAGAAGGTCAACAAGGACATCATGGTCGGCGGCCCCTACCTCGTCATGGACAGCGTCGACCCGCGCCAGACCGAGGGCGCCTCGACGGAGGTCAAGGGCCCCTGGGGCCGCATGGACCAGCGGGTCCTCGACGCCTTCGACTACTGGAACAAGAACAAGGCGGGCGCGGACTTCGTCGTCGTGGACGGTTCCAGCTACACCGTCGACGACGAGATGATCCCCGACGAGTTCAAGGCCACCGAGAAGCTCACGGCCGTCGGTAAATGGGTGCGGGAGCGCACCGGGGACCTGCCGCTGTGGTGGGCCGAGTACTACGTGGAACCGGGCGACAGCGACGACGACCGCGACGACTGGTCCGAGCCGCACCGCGTCGCCGTCCACGCCACCGGGCTGATGGCGATGGCACGCGGCGGTGCGAGCAGCGGCTTCTACTGGAACCCGCAGAAGAGGGGCGAGAGCTGCGCGGGCTGCCTGTGGCGGTCCACCCAACTCGACGACGGCGGCACGGCGTTGCCGATGCTGAAGATGCTCTCCCGGTTCAACGACGCGTTCCCGCCCGGCACGGAGTACGAGAAGGTCTCCGTCGCCGCCGACGACGTACCGAACGTACGCGTCCTCGCCGACAAGGAGACCGTGCTCGTCGTGAACACCCTCGACCGCTCGATCGACGCGAAGGTCGACGGGAAGCGGTTCGGGATGAAGGGGTACGAGGTGAAGTGGCTGAAGCGGTGATCCGCTTCAGCCCTCTCCTGCCCCGTGTCACGCCATCGTCAGGAACCGCTGGATCAGCGAGGCGAGCAGCACCGCGAGCAGCGGCAGCGAGAACCAGAAGCTGCTCTGCAGCCAGCGCAGTTGCCGCACGCTCGGCTCCACCGCCACCCGCACGACCTCACGGGTGACGAGCAGCAGGACCAGGGCGATCGCCGCGAGCGCGCCGATCACTGACCAGGGAGTCCAGGTCACCTGCGGCCCGATCGGGCCCGGGTCGGCCTTCTCGACCTCGCCGTTCGGCTGCTTGCGCAGCGTGTAGAGGGTCGCGTCGTCGTTCGTGAGGACCTTCTTCAGCTCCTGGCGGTTGTCGAGGTTCGTGATCAGCCGGGAATCCCAGGACTTCGGGTAGCCCACGTCCATCTGGAGATAGACCGTCTGACTCTTGTTGATCATCAGATACGAGTTGGGGCCCGCGTCCTTGAGCGCCTTCACCAGGCTGGAGACCAGGACCGGGTCGGCAGGGGCGAGGGTCGGGACGTACTGCACCTTCTCCATGTCGCGCGTGCCCCAAGGCATCGCGGGCGTCACGTTGTTGAGCGTGTCGTCGCTCATCCAGAGGAGCCGTACCGTCGGGTCGTCGTGCTCGTACACGTACTCCATCGCGGCGACCTCGCCGGCCCGGGTCCGCTCGAAGGGTTCGTTGCCCCAGCGCGCCACCAGGAAGCCGCCCATCAGGACGAGCCCCGCCATCAGCGCGGCGAGCGGCGCCAGGCTCACCTTGTCGCGGTCCCGCTCCTTCGCGGTGATGCCCGCCCGCGGGAAGAACGCGAGCCCGGCGAGGAGCGCGGCGCCGGGCAGCGCGAACATGAAGACACGCAGGGCCATCTCGCCGCCGTACGACTGCATGCCGAAGCCCAGGAACGGGACGAAGGTCAGGACGAGCAGCGAGCGTTCCGTGTACTTGTGGTCGCGCCGCCGCCACCAGCCCCAGCAGGCGAACGCCATGACACCGCCGGCCAGCGCGACGCGTGCGTACAGGACGAGTTGGTGGGTCGAACTGCCGCCCTCGATCCGGCCGGACACCGACGACGACACGTTGCCGCCGACGCCGCCGATTCCGCCGAACAGCTCGTCGAAGTGCCCCGACCAGTACGGCTCCGCGAGGAAGCCCACCCAGACGGCGACGAGGACCGCGAAGAGGATCGGCAGGCCGCGCAACTCCGAGCGGCCCACCAGGACGAGCGCGGCCAGAACGCCGAGCATCACGAACGGTGTGAGCTGGTGCGCGGGGACGGTCGCCGCGAACAGGGCGATCAGGACGACGAGCAGGACCGCGCGCTGACGCCGGTCGGCGGGTTCGACCTCCAGCTCTCCCGGGCGCCGCTTGGCCCACAGCACGTGCGGCGCGCGGAACCACACGAGGAGCACCGCGACGAACACCAGATAGAGCAGGTACGTGAAACCCTGCGGGGAGAAGTAGTCCTGGCCGACCCAGCCGCTCAGCGCGGAGATCCACAGGCCGGCCCACTTGGCGCGCCAGGACGCCCGCATGGAGCGCACGAGCAGGAACATCGGGGCCAGGTAGAGCAGTTGCATGGCCAGCGGCCACCAGCGGATCACCTCGGTCATGTCCGAGACGCCGCACGCCTTCGCCACGAACGTGGCCGCCGCGAAGAACCCGGGCCAGCTCCAGCGCGCGTCCAGGTCGGGCACCGCGGAGCCGGTCCTGTCGATGTACTCCATGAAGCCCAGGTGCTGCCAGGCCGTCGCGAACCGCGGCACGTCCTCAAGGACGGCCGGCAGTGCGTGCAGACACACCACCGTGGTGAGCAGCGTCGTCAGGAGCAAAGCCTTGTGCGGCCGTTCCAGCCAGAGCAGCGAGGCGAAGACGACGACGAGCAGCGCGGCGCCGAGCAGGGTCGGCGCGGGCAGGATCGAGATGAGCCCGAGCCCGCCCATCTCGTCCAGATCGGCCTCGGTGATGCCCACGGTGGGCAGCCAGTAGAGGGCGAGCGCCAAGGCGAGGAACAGCGCCATGAAGACGGCGCGGCGGCGGGGGAGTGGTCCGGGCGCGACGACGGGCTCGGGCGGTGTCTCCGCCGCGCCCGGGGTGGTGGCGGGCTCCTCGGCGGGCGCGGTGACGGCCGACGACACCGAAGGCGGCATCGGCGACGAAGCCGCCGGTTCGCGCGGTTTGACCGGTGTTCTCAGCGCCCAGGTCGGCCGGTGCGCCGTGACCTCCGAGTCCTCCGTGTCCGGCATGTCGTCCCCCTTGTTCCCCGTGCCCGCGGCCTTCCCGAAAGCCGGTGCCCCGAAAGCCGGTGTCCCGAAAGCCGGTGTCCCGAAAGCCGGTGCCCCGGACGCGGGCGTTCCCGGCCCCGGACGCACGTCGGGCCTGCGCTCCGGATGGTCGAAGTCGGGCCGCACCGCCAGTTGCAGCGTGTCCGAGTCGAGCGACTCGCGCAGTGCCCAGGCGGGCCCGTGCCGCTCCTTCTTCTGACCCGCCGCGTCCGCCGCGGGCGCGGGCGGCGTCTCGGGCGTCCCCAGGTCCGCGAGATCGCCGTCCGGCGCCCCGCCGGCGTCCGACGGCGCAGCCCCCCGCGCCACCCGGTACAGCTTCGGCGCCGCGATCGCCACGATCACCGTGAGGCTGCAGATCTCGGCGACACCCGCCCCCGTGAGCCCCATCCGCGGCAGCAGAAGCAGCGTCAGGCCGAGCACCATGGCGCACAAGAGTCCCTGCATCCAGGCGATCCCGGACGTACGGCTCTGCGCGCGCTGCACCGCGAAGTACGTCTCCATGACGACCCGCAGCGCCGCGCCCACCGCGAACCAGCGAAGCAGCGGCGTCGCCGCGTCCGCGTACCCCTGGCCGAAGACCCGCAGGATGAACGGCGCCCCGATGAAGAGCAGACCGCACACCGGCAGCATGATGCGCGCCATGCGGCGCAGCGCGGCCCGGGTGTTCGCCGCGAGCCGCGCCGGGTCGTGCGCGCCCTCGACGGTCAGCGAGGCGCCCATGTTGATGGCGAGCAGATTGACCGTGCCGCCGATCGTGGTGGTGATGTAGAAGTACGCGTTGTCGACCGAGCTGACCTGCGAGGCGACGATCACCGGTACGAGATAGACCACGGCGAGCGAGAAGAGCGAGCCGGTGTAGTCGCCGGCCAGGAAGCGGCCCATCTCGCGCAGCGTCGGCGGCTGCGTCTTGTCCTGGGTGGCCTTCACGTGCCGCGGCACGAGGCGCCGGAACACCAGCCAGCCGAGCGGGATGACCGACAGGGCGATCGCGGCGACCCACGACACGAACACGCCCGCCGTCGGGATCGCCGCGGCCACCGCGATGAGCAGCCCCAGCTTGACGACCGAGAAGATGGTGTTGCCGACCGGTACCCACAGTGCGTTGCGCAGCCCCGTGAGCACCCCGTCCTGGAGGGTGAGCAGCGACCAGGCGATGACCGCGGCGATGAAGCCGAGGCCGTGCAGCGGTCCGTGCAGGAACTTGTACGAGGGTCCCCACAGGTCGAGCGTGAACAGGAAGATCAGCGCGGCGAACGCCACGACCACCGAACTGGCCGCGTACGTACGGAAGATGAGCTTGCCCGTGGCGCGTCCCGCTACCGGTATGTAGCGGGCGAGGGCACCCGTCAGGGTGAGGGCGGTGAGCCCCGCGAGGAGCTTCATGGCGGCGATCGCCGCCGAGCCCTGGCCGACCGCCGACTCGGAGTAGTACCGAGCGGCGGCCAGCCAGAAGCCGACGCCGAGCACGCCGGAGATGCCGGTGTTCAGCATCAGTGCATAGGCGTTGCGGAACAACGGGCTCCCACCACCACCGCCACCCCTGCCGGGCATGCGCATTCTGCGCGGCCTGCCCGACTTGCCGGACGGCGGCCGCTGTTCGGTGCTCGGAGTCCCAGAGACGTCTGCCTGGGCGGTCGACGTGTCAGACACGGGTACGAGTTGCCTTCCGGCG
Organism: Streptomyces sp. BA2; assembly: GCF_009769735.1. NCBI lineage: Bacteria > Bacillati > Actinomycetota > Actinomycetes > Kitasatosporales > Streptomycetaceae > Streptomyces > Streptomyces sp. BA2. The sequence continues at coordinate 2,319,648 of NZ_WSRO01000002.1, read as the reverse complement.
GGCCTGTCGGGCTCTGCGGACCACGGCGTACCCCTTGGTGTGGGCACGGTCCCTTGCGAAGTTGCGGGCGATCGAACGGCCCTCCACGAGCCGTTCGAACTCCTCGATGCCGGTGGAGCGGCGCACGGTCACCCGCTGCAGGGCGTACGGCCCCTGCGTACGCCGTGCGAGGGCGTTGCCGACCGCGAGCGACTGGGCGAATCCGGCGCCGCGCACCGTTCGGCGCACCCGGCGGCTGGAATAGCCGTAGGGGTAGGCGAAGGAGACCGGCCGGGTGCCGAGTTCTTCGGTGACGATCTCTCTACAGCGAAGGAGTTCAAACCAGAGGTCGTCGTCGTCCAGCTGGTCGAGCTGCGGGTGCGTGTGGCTGTGCCCGCCGATCTCCGTGCCCGCCGCGGCCAGTTCGCGCACCTGGCCCCAGTCGAGCATCAGGTCGAGGGCGCCCCCGGTGTCGTGCGCTCCGCGCAGCCAGCCCGTGGAGACGAAGAGCGTCGACACGAAGCCGTGCTCGGCGAGCACGGGCAGCGCGTGCCGGTGCACGCCTTCATAGCCGTCGTCGAAGGTGATCAGGACGGGCCTGGCCGGCAGGGCGCGGCCGGGAGTACGCCAGATCGCGGCGAGCCCGGCCGTGCTCAGTGGCGTGAACCCGCGCTCGCCGAGCAGTTCGAGCTGCTCGGTGAACGCCCCTGGAGACACGGACAACTCCCGTGTCTCCAGAGCCGGTTCATGCGCGATCGAGTGGTACATGAGTATCGGCACAGGAGCGTTCATGACGGCCCTCCTCGGCCGGTCGGTGCCGTGCTCATGCCGCAGCCCCCTCACCGTCCGCATCCGTCTCGATCTCCACGACCGAGAACGTGGCGCCTCCCCTGCGCGCGCGGACACTCCCGAGCACGTACCCCCCGGCCGCGGTGACCACGCCCGCCACGATGGCGCCCGCGCGGCCCGCGCCGCCCGGACGCGCGAGCAGCGCGTCACGCAGACCGCGCCCGACACCGGCCGGCAGGACACGCGTGGCATACCGGCGCTCGGACTCAAGCCCTTTGTCCGCACCGACACTTCGCGCCACGAGCGCCTTGGAGAGGCCCTCCGCGTACGTCCGTGCGCGGAAGTACTGGAAGCGCTCCCGTGCCGCGGGGACGCGGTGGTGGATCACCGCGCGGTCGTCGATGAGCAGGATCGCGTCCGGCCTCGCGCGGGTGAGACGGATGCACAGCTCCGTCTCCTCGCAGCCAAGGGGACGCTTGTCGCCGTCGCGCCCGATGCCGGTCGCGAAGCCGCCCGCCGCCTCGAACGCGCTGCGACGGAAGGAGGCGTTGCCGCCCAGGACGTTGCGCACGCGGACCCGCCCCTCGGGCAGCCCCTTGTACGTACAGCCGACGACCCAGTCGAACTCCTCGGGGAACCAGGCGGGCCTGCGCCGTGACTCCCAGATCGGCATGGTGCGCCCGCCCACCGCGAAGACCTTCGGGTCGGCGTACCCCTCGGCGAAGTGGCGCAGCCAGTCCCGCTCCGCGACGGCGTCGTCGTCGAGGAACGCGATGATCTCGCCGCCGGATGCGGCGATCCCGGTGTTGCGGCCCGCCGAGAGGCCGCGGGGGCCCGCGTTCGCGAGCACCCGCACCCCTTCGGTCTCCTTGTACTCCTTGGAAAGGCGGTCGAGGAGCGAGGCGTTGTGGTCCACCACGAGAAGCGTCTCGAGTGCCGCCAGGGACTGCGCCCGCACCGAGGCGACCGCCGCGAGGATGTCCTCCCAGCGGTCCTCGGTGTAGACGCAGATGACGACGGAGATGCCCGCCACCGTGCTACCCCCGTGGTGTCCGGAACCGCTCAAGACACCTCTCCCTGACGCGTGCGGAAGGGCACCCCACGGGTGCTGCGGCGCTTCCCGCGGCGGTTGGAACGCTCCGTGAGGATCACCTTCAGGACGCGCAGACCGTCGCGTACGGCCCTGAGGTTGCTGACGCCGTGGATGCGGAGGTACTCGTGGCTGGGGATCTCCTGCACCTTGAGCCCGGCCTTGACCACCCGGATGTTCATCAGGGTCTCCACCTCGAAGCCCGTGCAGTCGAGCTCTATCTTGTCGAGGCAGTGCCGCCAGAAGGCGTTGTAGCCGTAGCAGAGGTCGGTGTAGCGGGCGCCGAACTTGGCGTTCACGACGGAGCACAGGACGTGGTTGCCGAGCTTGCGGATCGGCGTCATGTCGTCCGTGGCACCGCCGTTGGCGAACCGCGAGCCCTTGGCGAAGTCCGCGCCCGAGACCAGGGCGGAGACATAGCTGACGATCTCGTGACCGTCGGCGGAGCCGTCCGCGTCGACCATCACGATGATGTCGCCGGTGCACGCCTCGAATCCGGTGATCAGGGCGTCACCCTTGCCCTTGCCGAGCTGGCGGACGACCTTCACGTCCGGCCACAGTTCCCGCGCGACGGCCACCGTGTCATCGGTGGAATTGCCGTCCACGAGCACGACCTCGTGGATCCATTCGGGCAATGTCTTGAAGACGTAGGGAAGATTCTCCGCCTCATTCATCGCGGGAATCACGACACTCACCGGCGGTGTGATCGCCAAGTGCGAGGAAATCGGCCGGTAGTTGCCGGACAGCGTCGGCTTGTTTAACGGATCTTGGCCCGGCTCGGTGGCAGGGCGCACAAAAGAAGTCATGAGTCTGATCCCTCTCGTCCGGTGGACCGCCCACCCCCGGGCGGTCCGGATATGTATCCGGTTCGAAAGGGGGGTTCTCACTTGCGCATGACGAAATAGATCTCCGTGCATGCCGAGTGAGCTGGCATCGCGCGGGACGTGACTCGGCACGAATTCAGTCGCCGAGCACGGCACCCCCCTACCGCGCCCCGCGCCGGTTCCATCGCGACCTTGAGCCCTCCCCTAGATCGCGTTGCGTGATGGACCGATGCGGGTGGATGTACGACGGTATTGATGATTGAGACCGTATGGCAAGACCTGGAACGTGGCCTCACGTTTTTGATGATTTGGCCAATCTTGGTGGGCACATACGGAGCGCCCTGTTCCCTCCCGCTACCCCTTATTCGTTCTTTCTTGATCGGATTTGGCCCATGCGTTTCAGCAGCTTGTCGGCCGGTTCAAAGAGTTCCGGCCGTGACAAGACCGTGTTGCGCAGCGCCCTGACCGGAGCGCGCCGCGCCCGGTGACCGATCGCTGCCGGATGGCGCAGAGCCACCCACCCCTCGGACACGGTGAGTTCGCGTGTCTTCAGGGAGTCCTTGTACTGCTTCTGGCCCCGCCCGAGATCGAGATACGCGATGCCGTCGGCGGCGGCCGCCTCGGCCATGCGCAGATGCAGGATCAGGCCGGGCGAGTACTTGGCGTACGCCGGGTCGTACGCAGGGAACCACTGGGCGAAGACCCGTTCGGAGCGCAGCCCGAAGTGCGCGGCGACGGGCACCTCGTCGGCGTAGAGCACGGAGAGCAGGCCGGCGAACTGATCGGACCTGGTGTGGAAGAGCTGCCGGACGAGCTGGTTGATCCACGTGGACGCGAAGCGGTCGCTGCGGCCCGTCCTGCGGTACTGGGCCGACTTCCACTCCATCAGGGTGCGAAGGACCGCGGGGTCGCGCTCGTCGTGCACGTAGCGCACGGTGTCGTGGTCGCGCTCGAGCCTGCGCACCTTGGAGAGCGTCGTGCGGGTGAACTTCGGTGACTTCGCCCTGAGCTGGCCGAGATACGCCTCGTACCCCTGGTCGATGTCCATGACGGGGGAGGCGAAGGAGCCGGAGGCGCCCGCCTCGAACGGCTCCTGGCCGTTGGTCAGATGGTCGAACTCGTACATCGCGAGCCCGCAGGCCCGTAACAGCTCTCGTGCGTCCCACGTGAAGCCGGGCCGGTGCACCAGGCCCTGGCAGTCGGAGACGCCGAGGCCGATGGCCCGGCCGACGCCGGTGATGGATCTCTGGAACGGGAAGAAGGCCGCGGGCTCGCCGCCTTCGCGTACGACCGCGATCCGCACTCCGCGCCGCCAGTGGCCCACCGCGAGGGTGAACTCCGGGGAGAGGAAAGGATTGGCCAGCTCCGGCGAGCCGTGGAGATGGGCCTTGGACTGCAGCGCTGTCCAGGCCGCCCGGTCCGCAGCGGTGAGTTCTCCAGGGCGGTGCACGGTGATGTCCACGTCAGGAGGTCCGCCTCGTCGGGGCACGGCGTCGCAGCCGCCGCGCCAGTACCAGCAGATAGATGAGCGAGCCGATCACGGTGATGGCGGCGACCCCGCCGCGTACCGACCACATGTGGAGGGCGAGCATCGCCTGCGCCACCAACAGGTTGACCGCGAAGGACCCGGAAACGGAAGCAATGATCCGGCCCCATGGATCAAGTCCCCTGAGAGCGGCGCCAATTGCTCCGCCGGGCGCCGCCAGCAGGAAGAACAGGGTGAACGGGGCGCGCAGCGGCGAATCGATGTCCGTGAGCGCGAGCATCGCGCCGACCGCGCCCACCGCCACAGCCGTGCCCGCGAGCAGGGGCAGCGCGTCTTCGTGACGGCCAGGCCGGTCGTGGGGCTCTCGCCCGGTGTCTGATGACGGTGACTTGATCCTGATGGTCTGCATTGGCGACTTTGCCCCCCGAAGCGCCGGATGCCGGGCTTCAATGTCGCGCAGTCGACGGCGGCCCGTCAAGATGCGGAGGGAGTGTGGAGATGTTCGCCGTCAGACCCTTGAACCGTAAGGGAACTCCCTGTGCGGGCAAGGGAATTGCAGAAGAACTCATTGACATGAACACTACCGGCGGCCGTGGGGGAGTGGTACCACAGTCGAGGCAGAAATCCTGCTAAGGGAGGTTCCATGAGATTGTCCCGAATCACGGCATACGCTTCCTCACTCCTCCTCGCCACCGCCTTCGCCCTCACCGGGGCCACAGCGGCTCAAGCGGACCAGCGATCCGATCAACAGGCCGCGGCCACCGGCTATGTGGCACTCGGCGACTCCTACTCGTCCGGTGTCGGAGCCGGCGGATACGACAGCGGAAGCGGGAACTGCAAGCGCACCCCGCGCGCGTACCCCGCGCTCTGGGCGGCCGCCAACTCACCCTCCAGCTTCAACTTCACGGCTTGCTCGGGCGCTCGTACGGGTGACGTCGTGGCCAACCAGCTCGGCCCGCTCGGCTCCGGAACGGGTCTCGTCAGCCTCTCCGTGGGCGGCAACGACGCAGGCTTCGCCGACGTCATGACGACCTGCGTGCTCCAGTCCGAGAGCAACTGTCTCGCGCGGATCGCTCAGGCCCGCAGTTACGTCGAGACGACGCTCCCCGGCAACCTCGACAAGGTCTACTCGGCGATCAGCGCCAAGGCACCGGCCGCCGAGGTCGTCGTGCTCGGATACCCCCGCTTCTACAAGCTCGGCGGCGGCTGCCTCGCCGGCCTCTCCGAGAAGGAGCGCAGCGCCATCAACAGCGCAGCGGACTTCCTCAACTCCACGACCGCCAAGCGCGCCGCCGACCACGGCTTCACCTTCGGCGACGTGACCTCCACCTTCACCGGGCACGAGATCTGCTCGGGCGACGCGTGGCTGCACAGCGTGAACTGGACCAACATCGGCGAGTCCTACCACCCCAAGGCCGCGGGCCAGTCCGGCGGCTACCTCCCCGTGTTCAGCGCCGCGGCGTCCTGACCCTTCAGTCCGGCTCAGTTCGGCGCATAGGAGGAGGCCCCGCCCGTCGGGGTCTCCTCTTCGCATGTCACCGAGTACGCGACCGAGTTGGAGCCGGCCTCCACCGGACCGCGCACCTCCACACTGATGTCGTTCTGATACGTCGAGCCCGGCTCCCCGTCGACCGTCTCCGTGTGGTGCGCCTGCTTGGACTTGCCCCCGCCAGAGGCGAAGCTGAGCGTCTTCCAGCCGGGGTCGCTCGGCTCGCCCGACTTGGTCACCCAGCGGTAGTCGACGGTGACCGGAACCCGCCCCACGGTGAACGTCGCCGTGAACGAGGGGGCCTGCCCGGCGGCCGGCGGACAGGTGCCGCTGTACTCCGTGTTCGCGCCGGTGACCGAGACCTTGACGGACTGCGCCGGGTGCGTGGTCGAACCGCCGTTGCCGCCACCGCCGTCGTCGCCGCCTCCGCCGCCACCGTCCGTGGAGCCGCCGCCGGTGGAGCCGCCGTCACTGCCGCCGCCGTCGCCCGACCCTCCGTCGTCACCGCTGCCCGACGTGTTGCCGCCGTTCTTGCCGCCGTCGGAACCGCCGCTCCCGTTCCCGCCGCTGCCGCCTCCTTCGGAGGACCCGCCGCTGGTGCCGCCCCCGCCTCCGTCGTCACGGTTGACCAGGGCGTAGACGAGTCCGCCCAGGGCGAGCGCCAGGGCGACAAGGCCCGCGGTGAGGACGAGGACCGTGCGGCGCGAGCGCGTCGCAGGAGCCGTGGTGGTCGTGGTGACGACGGGCTCCTGCCGGTACGACGGCGGCGGAAGCGGAGAGGGTACCTGCTGGTGCTGATGTGACTGCTGTGACGTGACAGTCGGCATGTACGGCAGCGGCGTCGCCACCTGGGGGGTGCCGCCCGCCGCGATGAGCCGCAGCTGGTTCTCCGCCTCGGCGGCGGAGATCCGGGCGGCGGGGTCCTTCCGCAGCAGCCCCTCGATGACCGGGACCAGCGGCCCCGCGTTCCGTGGCGGCGGCAACTCCTCGTCGACGACCGCGCGCAGCGTACTGAGCGGGGTGTCCTGCCGGAACGGGGAATGGCCCTCGACGGCCGCGTAGAGCAGCACACCCAGCGACCACAGATCGGACTCGGGCCCAGGGCGCTGGCCCAACGCCCGCTCCGGGGCGAGGAATTCGGGGGAGCCCACCACCTCACCCGTCATGGTGAGGGCCGAACTCCCCTCCACCATGGCGATCCCGAAGTCGGTCAGGACGACACGGCCGTCGTTCGCGATGAGTACGTTGCCGGGCTTGACGTCACGGTGCAGGACCCCGGCGTCGTGGGCGGCCCGGAGGGCGGCGAGCACCTCGGCGCTGACACGAGCGGCCCGCTGCGGGGCCATCGGACCCTCCGCGTCCAGGACGTCGGACAGCGAAAGACCCCGCACGATCTCCATGACGATCCACGGGCGCCCGTCCTCGCTCGCCACGTCATAGACCGTCACCACATTGCGGTGCGGGATACGGGCGGCGGCCCACGCCTCGCGCTCCAGGCGGGCGTACAACCGGTCGACCTCACTGGCCGGGAGCCCGGCGGGCGCGCGCACCTCCTTGACCGCGACCTCGCGGCCCAGGACTTCGTCGCGGGCACGCCAGACCGTGCCCATGCCGCCCTCGCCCAAGGGGGCGAGCAGGCGGTAGCGCCCCGCGATCACACGCTCGTTCTCGCTCACGGGCGTCCCCCATCCGCAGCCGTGCGATTCTCGACAAAACTACCTCAACCGAGCGCGGTTGCCGCCCCCTTGAACACCAATCCACACCCCAGGGCGAGCACGACGAACGCGGAGCCCAACGGCAGGAAACGATGCGTGGTCCGACGCAGCCACCGGGGCCCGTGGACCCGCCGCCCGGCGAGGGACCCGACCCGCACCACGAGGAACCCCGCGGCCGTCAGCGTGACGGCGAGCCCCACCCCGTACGCGAGGACGAGCAGCAACCCGAACCAGGCCTCGCCCAGGGCGGCGGCGCCCACGAGCACGACGACCGCGGACGGACTGGGTACGAGGCCGCCCGCGAAGCCGAGGAAGAGGGCGCCGCGGATCGTGGGCGGCGCCTCGTGCGTGTGGTGGTGATCGGCGTGGTGATGGTGACTGTGCCCGCGCCGCCGCCAGGCCCGCCGCAGGAGCAGGGCCCCCGCTCCGGTGACGAGCACGCCGCTGACCACTCCCAGCCAGGCGATGACCGACGGGGCGGCGGCGGAGCCACCCGCCACGAGCAGCCCCAGGGCGGTCACGCCGAGGGTGTGCGTGACGGTCACCGACGCGGCGAGGGGGAGGACGTCACGCAGGGACGCGTGCCCCCTCGCGGCGGCGCTCGCCGCCATCAACGTCTTGCCGTGCCCCGGCGCGACGGCGTGCAGCGCCCCCAGCAACAGGGCGATGGCCAGGGCGAGTCCGGCGAAGCCGGGGGTGAGGTCGTGGCGCGCCACGAGTCCGGTCAGGGCCTGCGTCCAACGGTCCGCGCCGCGTGGCAGCACGGAGGCCGGTGCCTCCGGCCGCTCCTCGTTCAGGGCGGGGCCGCCCGGCGTGATCCGCAGGGTGGCGGAGTCATCGCCGGGCGGCGAGTCGAGCAGCCGCTCCGGGTAGCGGGTCAGGCGCTTCGACACGGACGCCTCCGGTACGTCCGACGCGCTCAGGGTCATCCGGTCGCCCCGCGCGGTGACTTCCCGCCACCCGGGGCCCGGCTGTCCGGCAGCCGTGAACCGGGCCGCGAGCTCGGTGCCCCGGGGGAGCGGGGCACCGAGCTCGCACTCCACGCGGAGGGTGGGCAGGCCTGCCTGGCCCTCCCGGGTGACCGCCCGGGCCTCCTCCACGCGGAGTCCCGCCGTCCGCCCGTCCACTCGCAGCCGGCTGCCGCGGGCGGCGGCTTGACACCGCTCCTCGGCCCAACTCTCCATGCCCTCACGCTTGATGCGGGGCATGGCCTGGGTGGCCGGGATCTCGGCGAGGTCCTCGATGTGGTCCACGCGGAGGTGCCCCTGGCCCACCACGAGCCCGTCGTACTGATTGACGGTGAAGTTTCCCAAGGGGTGGGCGGAGGCTTCGCCTGCGGGCAGCAGGGCTATTGCGAGCCCTGCGGCCAGGGCGCCCCCGTAGCCGAGGGCGCGGCGCTTCATGGGTGCCCCGCAGTGCTTGTCGCCCGAACGGGCCTTTCCCGCCCACCCGCCCGATTGCCCCGCAGCGAGAACCCCGGGTTCAAGTCCCTCGCCGCCGACTTCCAGCGGCGGGCTGCGTCCGCGTCGCCCGTCGCCCCCTCGATCACGCCTCGGTGGCGCAGGATCGACGCCTCGCGGAAACCCGTGGCCGTGGCCCGGCGGGTGTACGGGAGGGCTTCCCGTGAGCGGCCGTTGACGTGCAGGGCCCAGGCCAGTGCGTCCGCCGTGTGGACCGTGTGGCGCCGTCCCCACTCCGCCTCCGCCGCCCGCAGCGCCTCCTTCCGCTCCTCCCGGGTCCCGTGATCCGTCAACGCGATCGCCGCGTCCAGGTCCGCGTTCACCCCGTTCGCCCGAGCCAGCGACACCCACGCGGACACCAGCGCGTACTGCTCCCGGGCCCTCGCCGCGTCACCCCGCTCGCCCCGCGCCTCGTACAACTCGCCCAGCGCGACCAACGGTCCCGGCAGCGGCGCCCGCGCCACCACCTCCCGCAGCCCCCGTATCGCACGCCCCGCATCGCCCTGCCCGGCCCACGCCCGAGCCCTGCACTCCAGCGCCGGAAGATAGGAGGCGTCCGCCCGCAGCGCCTTCCCGCACTGCTTCAGCGCCTCCCCGTACCGGCCCTGCCGCCAGGCGAGCTCCCCCAGCGCGGTGGCGACGTACGCGACGTCCGCGTCGCCGGACCCCGGCCCCACGGCCTGCGTCAGCGCCCGCCGGGCCCCCGCCACATCGCCACGGAGCTCCCGCACATACGCGTACCGCGTGAACACCGGCACCCCGGGCCGCCGCGCGTCCGCCTCGTCCGCGGCCCGCGCCGCCGCCCCGTACCGCCCGAGCTCGACCAGCGCGTCGATCCGCGACGCCAACGCGCCCTCGCTGTAAGGGTTCACGTCGAGCGCGGCCTCCGCGTGGCGCAGCGCCCCGGCGAAGTCATGGCGGGCGGCGGCCAGCGCCGCCCGTCCCGCGAGCCCCGCGTCGTTGCGGGGCCGCAGCTCCAGGGACCGGCCGAGAGCGCGTTCCGCCTCGCGGTACCGCGACGGGTCACCCCGGGTGCGGGCCTGCTCGACATAGGCCGCCCCCAGCGAAGCCCACGCCCCGAAGTCCCTTGGCTGGTCCCGCAGATGAGCCTGCAGCGCCTCGACGCCACGATCCAGGTCACCGCCCCGCAGAGCACCCGGCGCCACGGCTACGGACGACGGAGGCGGCCGGTCCTGCCCGCTCTCACCGCCGGTCACCACGGCACCCCCGGTGATCGCGAGCGCGAGAACGACAGCCGCCACCACGGACCGACCGCCAGGACGAGGTAATGCGGGTACTGCCATCACTGGATCACTGGACCTTCCGAAGCTTCCGTAGGAGGAGGGAGAGGGCGCGGCCCGCAGGGGGATGGTTGCGGGCCGCGCCGGTCAACGGGGGTGAGGAACTCAGCCGGTCAGGCCGCCGTCCCCGGCGGCCCGCCTGCGCCACCACGCGAGCCCGAGTCCGACAAGCAGCACCCCTGCCGCTCCCGCCGCCCCGGAGGCGATCAGCACGGCGTCGGTGGCGTCGCCGCCACCGCTGTCGTCGGACCCCGGACGTCCGGGCACCGCACCGCCGCCGCCCAGCGCGTCGCGCGCCGAGCTGTCGCCGCCCCCGCCGCCCTTGGCCAGCGGCCCCCGGGACCCGGACGTGGGCAGCGCCACGTACGGGAAGGTGTCGCCGAACTCCTGGTCGTTGACGTCCACCGCGTCGCCCAAGTCGTTCTTGTTTCCGGTGAGTTCGCCCTCGACGGCCTGCAGCTCGATGTCGACGACGTCGTCGGCGAGCCGCCGCCCGTTCGGGAACCCGGCGTTGTCGCCGTCGAGCACCCCGAGCCGCTTGGGCGAATCCGCGGGCTTGACGGATGTGTTGAGCCGCAGGGCCTCGGCGGGCCGGACGCCCGGCGGCTGGTTGAGACCCTTCACGCCCGTCAGGAACACCGACACGAGATCGTTGCGCGGCTCGGCGGGCGCCTTCAGCTTGTAGATCTTCTCCAGGAGCTTCGGCAGCTCCGGCTTGGTCACGTACTTCAGGAAGTCCGCGTCGTTCCAGGGCGAGGACGCGTTGAACTTGTCCTTGTCCTTCTGCGGCACGACCAGTTCGTTGACCAGCGGATTGCCGAGGCGCGACACCTGGGCCCACTTGCCGTTGGCGTTCTTGCGCTGCGTCGTCGACCAGATGCCGACGGTGGGCTGCTTCTCCGACTGCCGTAGCCGGGCGGTCGGCACCTGAAGGGCCAGGGAGTTCACGTTGTAGCCCTTGAGGGTGTCGTTCCCGACCTCCGACAGATCACCGCCGTACAGCAGGTCGAAGACCCGTAGATCCAGGAAGAACGGATCGTCGGCCTGCCCCGCGAACGTCGAGCCCCCGCCCTTGACCGGGCGCACGGCCTGATCACGCAGCTTCTTGTAGTTCGGCATGGACGCCTTGCCGACGTGCGACGGCGCCGCGGGCACGTCGTCGGCGACCTTCGTGGTCGAGACGACCTTCTGGTCCTTGAGCTTGATCAGCTCCAGGTCGTACGTCTGCGTCACGTTCAGGTCGGGATCGTCGAGGCTCGTCACGGGCCCGGTGTTGTAGAGGAACGTGTCGCCGTTCTTGGTCTTCGTGTCGAACGTCCACCGGTAGAGGAGGTCGCCCTGCGCGTCCCCGTCGCTGTCGATGTGGACGTCGTACTGGGCGTCATCGGCGAAGGGATAGAAGTTGGGACCGCCCGCGGGCTCCTCAAAAGGCAGCCAGTTCGCCACGATCGTCGTGGAGTCGGGCTTGTCCGGGCTCACGAACGCGTACACGTCCGTGGTGTCGTACTGAGGCTGCCCCGAGATCAGCGGGGCCTCCCGGTGGCTGGAGGCGTCGGCCGTCTCCGGTCGCAGTGCCGTCACGCCGGCGGCTGCGAGCCCCCCGGCGGCCAGCGCGCCACAGACGAGCGCGGCGAGGCCGCGCTTGCCGCGCCGCCCCGCTCGGCTCCTGGCGATAGCTGTCATCGCGTCCGTCCTTAACTGTTCCTCGCGCGACCCCGCGCTGCGCGCAAGCCGCCTGACGCACGCCATTCGGGGCGAAGGGCCCGGCGGATTGCCCTCGTTCCCAATCCGGTGCCTTGTCCCGTCCCGAATCCCGGTGCGACCGGACATCGACGCACCCGGCCCGGGAGGACGTGAGCCTCCGGGCCGGGGCAGGGGGAGAGGGACGCGCATGGAGCCCGACGAGCTGCTGCCACTGATCGCCGAGGGCGATCAGCGGGCCTTCGAGAAGCTGTACGGCCTGGTCTCCGGGCCGGTCTACGGCATGGTCCGCCGGGTGCTCCGCGACCCGGCACAGTCCGAGGAAGTGGTCCAGGAGGTGCTGCTCGAACTCTGGCGGACGGCGGCCCGGTTCGATCCGGCGCGCGGCAGCGCCCTCGCCTGGATCCTCACGCTCGCCCACCGCAGGGCGGTCGACCGGGTACGCAGCGCCCGTGCGGCGAGCGACCGCGAGCGGCGCGTGGCCGAGCGGGGCGAAGGACCCGCCTTCGACCAGGTCGCCGAGGCGGTCGAGGGCAGCCTGGAGCGCGAATGGGTGCGCCGCTGCCTCCGGCGCCTCACCGACCTCCAGCGCCAGGCCGTCACGCTCGCCTACTACGACGGCTATACGTACCGGGAAGTGGCCCGGCGCCTCTCCGTGCCCCTCGGCACCGTCAAGACGCGGATGCGGGACGGACTGCTGCGGCTGCGCGACTGCCTGGGCGCCGCGACATGAGCGGGGGCTTCGAGAGGGTCGCCGCCGGGCGACCGCGGCCCTGGCGACGCGTCCACTCCCTGGCCGTCCCCTACGCCCTGGACGCCCTCGACCCCCGCGAACTGCGCCGCTTCGAACGGCATCTGGCCCGCTGCGCACGCTGCCGTACGGAGACCAGGGAGCTGGGCGAGGGCACGGTACGTCTGGCGGGAGCGACGGCGGCCCCTCCTCCGCCCGCCCTGCGCGAGCGGGTGCTGAACGCCGTACGCGCGACGGAACAGGAGCCGCCCCAGCGGGCGCCCGTCGCTCCGAGCGCGCCCCCTCGCACCCGCGCGCTCCTTGTTCCCGTCGGCGTTCCCGTCGGCCTCGTCGGCGCCTTCACCGCCCTCGCGATGACCGCGTGCGCGATCCTCGCCGTCCAGCTGGCCCGTTCCGACGGCCGACTGGAGCGAGAGCGCGCCGAAGCACGTGAGATCGCCCACGTCCTGGCCGCTCCGGACGCCCGCGCGAGCGGGGAGAGGGAAACTTGGGGGCGCGGCATCAACGTCGTGGCGTCGGAGTCCAGGCGGCGCGCCGTGGTGAGCGTCACGGGGCTCGCGGCGCCGCCCGAGGGCCGTGCGCACCAACTGTGGCTGCTGCGGCCCGCCTCGGCGCCCCGTTCCCTGGGCCTGCTCGACGGCGAAACGCCCGTGATCGCCACGGGCCTGAGCGCGTCCGCCGCGTCACTGGCCGTGACCGTCGAACCCGACGGTGGCTCAGAGAGGCCCACTTCTGCCCCTCTTGTCCAACTCGCCCTGGAATCAGTTGTATTCGGAGAGTAATCGTCAACCTCCTTACGGGGTAGGTGAATCCTGTGACCGGGATACACGAGTGTCGTGGCGGGGCGATAGGGTTAACCTGCCCTGGGCCGGGTGCCCTCGTACGGGTGGGGAGTGACATGGAACAGATAACGGTGCGCAGCAGGGCGCGTGTCCCTGCGATCACCTGCGGGAGCAGCGCGACCAGCTCGCGTCTCGACCGCCATCTCGCAGTGCTGGGCGGCCCCGCCGTTCCGCAGCGTGAGACGGCGGAAGCGACGTTGCTGATGCGTGAGCTGACCTCACGGGGCGCGCATGACCACAGTGGCCGCGGTGCACGTGTGCGGAGGGTTTCCCTCTTCGCTCCCTTGCGCAGGCTGCGTCGGTCGCTCTTTGGGGGTCGCTGACCACGGGTGGTCGGGGGTTCGGCCGCCGCTCAGCGGCGGATTTGCTCCCACCCACCCGCCCCTTCCCACTCCGCACACGTCACTCATCAAGCACCCCGAGTAACACCCTTGTCACGCACACCTGTTGACGCCGCAACTTTCCGGCCCCAATGTGGCTGGTCGATTGGCTGATACACCCAACCTCACCCCCGGAGGTGCGCGTGTGTGACCTGCACGATCAGCATGAGCATGAAGCACTCCCCGCGAGCGGCCCGGCGTTGAGCCGCCGCCACATCATGCAGCTCCTCGGCGCGGCCGGTGTCACCGCCGGCGTCATGACCGCCGACGCGGACCCGGCGATGGCCGCGGGCGCCGACGACAGCCCGGCAGCCTACGAAGCTCCTGAGGGCCTCGCCGCCGACACCCCCGCCAAGCGCGCGGCGCTCGACTGGATCACCTCCCACGACGACCGGATCACCGGCCTGAACGCCGAGATCTGGGACAACGCCGAGCTGTCCCTGCGCGAGTGGAAGTCCTCCATCGCCGAGGCCGATTTCCTCGAACAGGCCGGATTCGACGTGAAGTTCGGCACCGCGGGCTTCCCGACGGCGTTCACCGCGACGTTCACGCACGCCAAGGGCGGCCCGGTCCTCGGCTTCAGCGGCGAGTACGACGCGCTGCCCGGCCTCTCGCAGAACAAGGGCGTGGGCCACCACGATCCGCGCGAGTACATCCACGACCCCTTCGCGCCCAGCTACGGCCCCGGCCACGGCTGCGGCCACAGCGCGCTCGGCACGGCGGCAGCGGCCGCCGCGGCGGCCGTGGCCCAGGCCGCCAAGAAGCACAAGCTCCCCGTCACCGTGAAGTTCTTCGGCTCCACGGCCGAGGAAGCGCTGATCGGCAAGACGTACGCCGTCAGCAAGGGCGTGTACGACGGGCTCGACGCGTTCCTCGACTGGCACCCCTCGACGGCCAACGCGACCGGCTGGGGCTCCACCACGGCGATGACCGCCGTCACCTTCACCTTCCTCGGTGTGGCAGGCCACGGCGGCACCCCGCTCGGCAACAAGTCCGCGCTCGACGCCGCCGTGATGATGGCGACGATGTCGGAGTTCCTGCGCGAGGAGAACCTCGCGCCGAGCGGCCGACTGCACTGGGTGATCAACAACGGCGGTGACATCCCGAACGTCACCCCGGAGATCGCCGAGATCTCGTACTACGTACGCGAAGGGAGCCCCGCCCGTGTCCAGGTCCTCCTGGACAAGGTGATCGCGGTCTCCGAGGCAGCGGCCAAGGCGTCACAGACGACCGTCCGCCACCGCGTCACCTCGGCCTGCTGGAACCAGCTCCCGGCCAAGGCCTTCGCCGAACTCCTGCACGCGAACATGCGGGAGATAGGCCCGCCCCGATTCCCCTCCGAGGCCCATGAGTTGGCCAAGGAGCTCCAGGAGTCCCTCGGTCTGCCGCAGAAGGGCATGCACGACAAGATCGGTGAACTGACCCCGCCCAACCCGGTGTTCATGGGCGGCGGCTCGACGGACGTCGCCGACATCAGCTGGAACGTCCCCACCGTCTCGATGGGCGCCGCCCTCGCTCCCATCGGCACCAAGATGCACACCTGGTCCACCGCCGCCTGCGCGGCGGCGGCTCCCGGCCAGGCCGCGGTGATCGCGGCGGCGAAGTACCTCGCGGCGACCGCGGTCGACCTGATCACGCAGCCCGAGCGCCTGAAGGCGGTCAAGGACGAGTTCAAGGAGCGTACGAAGGACGTCAGTTGGAAGACCGCGCTGCCGGACGGCTATGAGCCGCCGATGTACGAACCACCGGCGTGGTTCCTCAAGAAGACGGGCCAGAAGTGGCCGCCGTCGAACATCACCTGGCCGCCGAAGCGTGTGGTGTCCCAGGAGAAGTTCTCCTCGCTGGGACCCGAGCTCGCACCTCAGAAGTAAGGCGCGGCCCTCCGCTCACCGTCCTCCGTGCGTGTACCGGCGGACGGCGAGCGGCACGCACACGGCGAGCAGCACGAGCGACCAGAGGATCGCCCCGGCCACGGGGTGCGCCACCGGCCAGGCGGCGTCCGTCGGCACGGGCGCGTCGCCGCACAGGTCACGCACCGCCGTGGCGACCCCGCTGATCGGGTTCCACTCGGCGATGGTGCGCAGCCACCCGGGAAGCCCGTCGGTGGGGATGTACGCGTTCGAGAGCAGCGGCAGCATGAACGTCGCACTGCCCAGCTGTCCCGCCGCCTCCTCGCTCTGCGAAACGAGCCCGAACAGGATGCCGACCCAGGTCGTCGCGAACCGGAAGAGCATCAACAGGCCGAAGGCGCCCAGGGCTTGGAGCGGGCCGCCCTCGATCCGCCACCCCATCGCGAGCCCGACGAGCATCAGCGGCACGAGCCCCACGGCGGTGGTCAGCAGATCGGCGACGGCCTGCCCGAGCGGCACGGCGGAGCGGCTCATGGGCATCGTACGGAAGCGGTCCATGACGCCCCGGTGGGAGTCCTGGGCGGCGGTGAACATGCCGGTCATGATGCCGTTCGCGGCGGTCGCGACGAGCATGCCCGGGACGAGGAAGGCGCGGTAGTCGGCGCCGGGCATGGCGAGGGCGCTGCCGAAGACGTAGCCGAAGAAGAGCAGGAAGACGATGGGCATCGTCTGCGTCATGACGAGGATGGCGGGCGCGTGCTTGATGCGCTGCAGATGCCGGCTGAGGACGGCGGAGCCGTCGTAGAGGATGGCGCTCAAGGGGGAACTCCATGGGTAGACCCCACCCGCTCGCTACGGGGCAATCGGGCGGGTGGGCGGGAAAAACCCGCCGCGAAGCGGCGGTCTAGGAAACGCGAGCGGCGACGAGCCGCAGAAAAACCTCGTCCAAAGTCGGCGCCCGAAGCGTCGCGTCCACAACAGGCACCCCGGCAGCATCAAGCTCCCGTACGACACGCGGAAGCGTGAGATCCGGGTCCAGGGCGACAACCCCGGCGGTACGCCGCTCGGCATCGAGGACCGGCTCACCCCCGGTGAGCTGATCCAGAACGACCGCGGCACCGGCCAGCGCCTGCTCGGCCGAGTCCAGCGGGAGCACCACCTCGACGTAACTCCCGATCTGCGCCTTCAGCGAGGCAGGCGTGCCGCGATGCGCGGCACGCCCCCCGTCGATCAGGACGACCTCGTCGGCAAGCTGATCGGCCTCCTCCAGATACTGCGTGGTCAGCAGCACGGTCGTCCCCTCGGCGGCCAGTTCCCTGACGGCGTCCCAGATGCCGTTACGGCTGTGCGGATCGAGTCCGGTGGTCGGCTCGTCGAGGAAGAGCACTCTCGGCCGCACCAGAAGACTCGCGGCGAGGTCGAGCCGCCGCCGCATGCCGCCGGAGTACGTGCGTGCGGGACGGTCGGCCGCGTCCGTGAGGCCGAACCGTTCGAGCAGCTCGTCGCCCCGCGCCCGCGGAGCCCGCAGCAGCCGGGCGAAGAGCCGCAGGTTCTCCCGGCCCTTCAGATCCCCGTCGACGGAGGCGTACTGCCCGGTCACCCCGATGAGCCGCCGCACCGCGGCAGCCTCCCGCACCACGTCGTGCCCCGCGACGAGCGCCTTCCCGGCATCCGGCGTCTGGAGCGTGGTGAGCAGGCGCACCGCGGTCGTCTTGCCCGCCCCGTTGGGGCCGAGCAGCCCGCAGACGGCGCCCTCGGGGACGGCGAGGTCGAGGCCACGCAGGGCGTGGACGTCACCGTAGCGCTTCTCCAGACCCTCACTAAGTACAGCGTACGTAGAAGTCATGTCCGCACGGTACCTCACTACGTACGCTGTACGTAACTAACATGGTGAGCGAGGTGATGATCAATGGCGGGCCGAGCGGCCGAACCGGAAGTGATCTGGGCGCGCCCCGAGCGTGCGGGCCGAGGCCCGAAGCCCGCGTACAGCAGGGCGGACATCGCGGCGGCAGCCGTCCGCATCGCCGACGCGGACGGCATCGACGCGGTCTCCATGCGCAGGGTCGCGGCCGAGCTCGGCTGCGGCACCATGTCGCTCTACAACTACGTGCCGCGCAAGGAAGACCTGTACGAGCTGATGGTCGACGCGGTCAGCGGCGAGTACGAGCTGCCCGGGGGACCGCCCGGCTGCGGCTGGCGCGCCGAGATGCTGGCGCTCGGCCGCCAGACGCGCGGGATCGTGCGACGCCACCCGTGGCTGCCGCGGATCATGTCCACGCTCTACGGCTTCAGCCCGAACGCCCTGCGCTATCTGGAGCACTGCCTCGGCGCCCTGGAGGGGCTCGACGCGCCCTACGGCACCAAGATGGAACTCATCGGGATGGTCAACGGCTCGGTCATGACGTTCGTCGTCAACGAGTTCGCCATGGCGGAGCGCGCCCGGTCACTGCCGTGGTCGGAGGAGCAGGAGCAGCAGGTGCGGTTCGCGTATCTGGCCGGGCAGGTCGCGGGCGGGGCCTATCCACGGCTCGCGGCGGCACTCACGGAGGGCCCGTCCCCCGGTGACCCCGACGAACTCTTCGACAGGATGCTGAACCGGCTCCTGGACTCGTTCGCCTGAGAGGCGTCCAGATCGGTGACGGCACAGACCGGTCGACCCAGTGGCCAGTGGGCTCAGCGGCCAGTCGACTGTCGACTCAGCGGCCAGTTGGCTCAGATGAGGGCGAACTGGCCGCCGGGGCCTTCCTCATGGTGGTCGAGCACGGACGCGGGGCGTCGCGCGGCGGCCGGTACGGGAAGCACGCCCGCCCGGCGCAGCGTGTCCGCCGTGATGCGGGAGCCGAGCCCAGCGGCCAACTCCCGTTGCAGCGGGTGGAGTTCCGCCAGCAGTGCGAGCACCGTGATCAGCTCAAGGAGTTCGGACGTCCAGGCCTGTGGCCACTCCGCGGGGCGGATCGCCTCCAGGGAGCCCGCCTCACCTGCCGCCATCCGCCGCTCGAACCACAGCTCAAGGATCCGCACCCCGCTCACCTCGAAGTCCCACGCCTCCCGCGGCACCGGCGAGATGCGGCCCGCGTCCACGCACAGGGCCTCCTCGTCGGCGTCGTACGAGATTTCCGCGGGGCGGGCGGGGAGCGGCGCACGGACGTAGGGCCGCCGGCCACCGGGGAGCTTCGGCCGCGCACCGTCACCGCGCGCCTGGAGTGCGAGGATGCGGTGCCCCAACTCCGTACCCTGCGCCCAGAGCCCGGCGTCGGACGTCAGCGGCACCCGGCACCCGGACGGTGACGCCTCCGCGACGGCGAGCGTCCACGCCAGCAGGTCCCCGGCGTCGTCGACGTCCTGGCCGAGCGCGTCGGAGAGATACGCCAGCAGGCCGGGCGCCACATTGGGTTCGAGGCCTCCGGGGCGGCGGAACAGCGGCCGGATGCGCCCCGGCCGCCCGGCGGGGGAGCGGCCGTCCGGCAGCACTGCGGATGCGAGCACCGCAGGCCCCGTGGAACCGGTGACGTAGCCCTGCTCGACGAGGAACAGCTGCCCCTTGCCCGCGACCCGCCACAGCTCCGGGCGCGCGGCGTCGATGAGCCGGTGGTCCGGGATCAGCCACTGCTCGTCGAAGGGGCCGTGCAGGACGCGCACCGGCTCGGGGCAGGGGCCCGACTCGGCGGCCAGCGGGACCGTCGCGCCCTGGTGGCCCGGGAGTTGGGCGACCGCAGTGTGCAGGGTGCGCGAGCGCGAGGGGGAGAGCAGCCGCTCACGCTCCGCCGCGTCCGCCCGCACGAACGCCGCCCAACGGGCTCTGAGGGATGCGGCGTCAGGGTCCATCGGCCACCCGCGGCCCGGCCGGAGCGGTGCGACGGACCACGGCATCAGGTCGGCGAGCAGCGCCGCTTCGTCGTGCGTCACGCCCGGCATCGTACGTGGAGACCCTTACGTCGCGTCGAGGGTGACCGTGAAGGAGAAGCGGTCGCCGCGGTAGTGGATGCGCGCCACGTCCAGGGCGCGCCCGTCCTCGTCGTACGTGATGCCCGTGTAGTGCAGGATCGGGCTGAGCAGCGGCACTTCGAGGAGACGGGCCGTCTCCGGGTCGGCGAGCGTGGCCTCGACGGTGTCCGTGATGCGGCTGATGCGGACGCCCACCACATCGCGCAGGACCTTCGTCATGGGCCAGCGCGTCAGGTCGTCGAGGTCGATACGCTCCGCGAGCTCGGGGCGGATGAAGTTATGGGCGTGATTGGTCGGTTCGCCCGTCTTCTCGTCGCTGCGCAGCCGGTGGTACGTCGCCACCTCGGCCAGATCCGGGAAGTGCTCGACGAGTTCGGCGGAGACCGGAGCCGTGCCGTGTGCGAGCAGCCGGGTGCTCATGCCCGACTGCTGGGCCACGATCGCGTCGACCGAGCCGAGCAGCCGGACCGGTGAGCCGCGCTGGGCGCTGGGCTCGATGAACGTGCCGCGCCGCCGGTGGCGGGTGATCAGACCCTCGTCCTCGAGCTCCTTGAGCGCCTGGCGCATGGTCAGGACACTCACGCCGTAGTGCCCCGCGAGCTGCTCCTCGGTGGGCAGCCGGAGCGGGGCGTCGGGCGTGCGGCCGAGTATCGAGGCGCGCAGGGACTGCGACACCTGATACCAGAGCGGCAGTTTGCGATTCAGGACGATCGAGTCCGGGGCGAAAGCGGTCACGGTCTCTCCGAATCAGTCCGCATCAGTTTCGAAAATGGCGCTCCAGACCCTCCCACACATCGTCGTATCCGCGCTGCAGATGGGCGGCCTGAGCTGCTTGTTCGGTCGCCGTCACCGGCCAGCGGGTCTCGAACATGAAGGCAAGCCCGTCGTCGATCTTCTGCGGCTTCAGCTCGGCGGCCGACGCCTTCTCGAAGGTGTCGCGGTCGGGTCCGTGCGCCGACATCATGTTGTGCAGCGAGCCGCCGCCGGGCACGA
The DNA here is from genome assembly GCF_009769735.1 of Streptomyces sp. BA2. Classification (NCBI taxonomy): domain Bacteria; kingdom Bacillati; phylum Actinomycetota; class Actinomycetes; order Kitasatosporales; family Streptomycetaceae; genus Streptomyces; species Streptomyces sp. BA2. The sequence continues at coordinate 2,299,053 of NZ_WSRO01000002.1, read as the reverse complement.
AGCCCTCCGCCTTCGCGTCGTACGCGCCCTCGATCAGGCCCATGTACTCGCTCATCACGTTCCGGTGGAAGTACGGCGGCCGGAAGGTGTCCTCGCCGACCAGCCAGCGCGGCGCGAAGACCACGAAGTCGACGCCCGCGAGGCCCGGCGTATCGGACGGCGAGGTGAGGACCGTGAAGATCGACGGGTCCGGATGGTCGTAGCTGATGGTGCCGATGACGTTGAAGCGGCGCAGGTCGTACACGTACGGAACGTGGTTGCCGTGCCAGGCGACGACGTCGAGGGGCGAGTGGTCGTAGGTCGCCTGCCACAGGTTCCCGCAGAACTTGTTCACCACGTCCACCGGGCGGTCGTCGTCCTCGTACGCCGCGACGGGAGCCCTGAAGTCCCGTGCGTTGGCAAGGCCGTTCGCGCCGATCGGACCCAGGTCGGGGAGCTGGAAGGCCGCCCCGTAGTTCTCGCACACGTACCCGCGGGCGGTGTCGTCCAGGAGCTCCACGCGGAAGCGCACCCCGCGCGGGATCAGCGCGACCTCGCCCGGCTCGGCGCGCAGCAGGCCGAACTCGGTGCGAAGGAGCAGGCCGCCCTGCTCGGGCACGACGAGGAGTTCGCCGTCCGAGTCGCTGAACACCCTGTCCGTCATGGAGGAGTTGGCGTGGTAGAGGTGCACGGCCATGCCGGTGCGCTGGGTGGCGTCGCCATTGCCGCCCAGCGTCCACAGGCCCGCGAGGAAGTCCGTGCCGGGCGCGGGCACCGGGAGCGGGTTCCAGCGCAGCCGGTTGGGGTCGGGCGTCTCGGTGAAGGGCGCGGTCCGCAGAGCGCCGTTGTCGACGCGGGTGAACGCCGGGTGCGCGGCCGAGGGGCGGATGCGGTAGAGCCACGAGCGGCGGTTGTGCGCGCGGGGCTCGGTGAAGGCGGTGCCGCTCAGCTGCTCCGCGTACAGGCCGAGGGGTGCGCGCTGGGGTGAGTTGCGGCCGTGCGGAAGGGCGCCGGGCATCGCTTCGGAGCTGTGTTCGTTGCCGAAGCCGGAGAGGTACGTCAGTGCCTCGGCCGTCTTGCGCGGGTCGTTCGCGTCCGCACGTCCGGCGTCGCTGGTGTGTTCCCGGCTCATCATCGCTCCCTCGTCAACGATTCCTATGGGACACCGTAGGATTCAGGTTTTCCTTCCGCAAGGGGGACCCATGGATGTGAACGATGCTCTACTCTCCCGGGGATGCCCCGCCGTGATCAGCGCAAGCCGCCGCCACCCCCGAGAACCCTGCGCCGCGTGCCCGTGCAGGAGCGCAGTGCCGAGCGTCTGACCCGCATCCTCGACGCCTGCGCCGGCCTCCTGGACGAGGTCGGCTACGAAGATCTGAGCACTCGCGCCGTCGCCGCCCGCGCGGGCGTCCCGATCGGCTCGGTCTACCGCTTCTTCGGCAACAAGCGGGCCATGGCCGACGCCCTGGCCCACCGCAATCTCGACGCGTACGGAGAGCGCGTGGCGGCGCGCATGGCCGGCGTGGAGCGCGGCGACTGGCGCGGCGCCGTCGACGCGGCCTTCGACGAGTACCTCGCCATGAAACGCAGCGTCCCCGGCTTCGGCCTCGTCGACTTCGGCATTCCATCGGCCCCCGGCGCGATGCCGGACGCCAACTCGGATGTCGCCGAACGAGTTGCGGGACTGCTCGCCGCCCACATCGACCGGCCGCTCGACAAGAAGCTGCGCCGCACGGTGCTCGTCGGCGTCGAAGCGGTGGACGCCGTCCTCCAACTCGCCTTCCGCGCGCACCCGTCGGGCGACCCTGACCTGATCGAGGAGACGCGGACCCTGCTGCACTCCTACTTCGCGGGCTCGCTGGACTGAACCGGGCTCGCGGATTCGCGAGGAGGGCCGGCGGATTCGCGACCTCACCCCTCGCGGGTCCTGACGCCATGCATACCGGTCGGTATGGTGAGAGCGCACGTGCGCCGTAGCCGCCGCTCTGGAGGGTCCTCCATGCCCAGCACCGCCCTGCGTATCTGCCCCCTCTGCGAAGCCACCTGCGGGCTCACGCTCACCATCGAAGGACCCCCTGACGGCGCCGAAGGCGCGCGCGTGACCGGTGTGCGCGGGGACCGGGACGATGTGTTCAGCCACGGCTTCATCTGCCCCAAAGGCGCCTCCTTCGGAGAGGCCGACTCCGACCCCGACCGCCTGAAGGGCCCCCTCGTACGCAAGGACGGCGTACTCCAAGAGGCAAGCTGGGACGAGGCGTTCGACGCCGTCGCCGCAGGGCTTCGCCCCTTGATCGAGCGCTGCGGTCCGCAGGCGATCGGCGTCGTGCTCGGCAACCCGAACGTGCACACCATGGCGGGCGGTCTCTACCCATCCGTCCTGCTGAGCTCGCTCGGCACCCGCAACATCTTCTCCGCGAGCACCGTCGACCAGATGCCCAAGCACGTGTCCAGCGGGCTCCTCTTCGGCGACGCGTTCGCGATCCCGGTGCCCGACCTGGACCGCACCGACCATCTGCTCCTGCTCGGCGCCAACCCCCTGGACTCGAACGGGAGCCTGTGCACCGCCCCAGACTTCCCGGGCAAGCTGAAGGCGCTGCGCGCGCGGGGCGGCACGCTCACCGTCGTCGACCCGCGCCGCACCCGTACCGCGAAGCTCGCCGACCAGCACCTCGCGATCCGGCCCGGCACGGACGCGCTGCTGCTCGCGGCCATGGCCCAGGTCCTCTTCGAGGAGAAGCTCACCGGCATCGGCGCCCTTGAGGACCAGGTGGAGGGCGTCGATGACGTGCGCGATGCCGTACGCCACTTCACCCCCGACGCCGTCTCCGCCGCCTGCGACGTGCCCGCCGACACCATCCGCGCCCTCGCCCGCGACCTGGCCGCCGCGCCCACCGCCGCCGTCTACGCCCGCGTGGGCGCGAGCACCGTCGTCTACGGCACGCTCACCAACTGGCTGGTCGACGTCCTGAACGTCCTGACCGGCAACCTCGACCGGCCCGGCGGCGCCCTGTTCCCCCTCTCGGCCACCGACCGCGCGCCCCGCCCGGCAGGCCCCGGCAAGGGATTCGCGCTCGGCCGCTGGCACAGCCGCGTCAGCGGGCACCCTGAGGCCAAGGGCGAACTGCCGATCGCCGCGCTCGCCGAGGAGATCGACACCCCCGGCGACGGCGCGATCCGCGCGGTCGTCGCCGTCGCGGCCAACCCGGTCCTCTCGGCGCCCGACGGCGACCGCCTCGACAAGGCCCTGGCCTCACTGGACTTCATGGTCAGCGTCGACCCGTATCTGAACGAGACCTCCTGCCACGCCCACGTGGTCCTGCCGCCGCCCCCGCCCTCCCAGAGCGCGCACTTCGACTTCGCCTTCAACGGGTTCGCCGTGCACAACCAGGTCCGCTACACCCGTGCCGCACTGCCCCTGGCGGGCGGCAGGATCGCCGAGACGGAGATCCTCGCGCGTCTCGTCCTGGCTGCGAGCGGGATGCACGGCGCCGATCCTGCGGCCGTCGACGCCATGGTCATCGACAAGACCCTCGGCAAGGCCGTCACCGAGCCGCACTCGCCCGCGTACGGCCGCGACCCCAAGGAACTGGCCGCTCTCCTCACCGGCGACAGCGGCCCCGAGCGGCGGCTCGACCTGATGCTGCGCCTCGGCCCCTACGGCGACGGATTCGGCGCACGCGAGGACGGGCTCACCCTCGACCGGCTCATCGCGCACCCCCACGGCATCGACCTCGGACCGCTGGAGTCCCGCCTCCCGCAGGTCCTCAGGACCCGCAGCGGACGCGTGGAACTCCTCCCGGGGCCGATCGCGGACGACCTGCCCCGCCTGACGAACGCGCTGCGCGCCGCCCCGGACGAGCTCGTCCTCGTAGGACGCCGTCATCTGCGCTCCAACAACAGCTGGATGCACAACGTCCGCACCCTCACCGGCGGCTCCAACCGCTGCACCCTGCACGTCCACCCCGAGGACGCGGCCCGCATCGGCCTCGACAACGGCGGCCACGCGCGCGTGGAGGCCGCCGGCGGCCGGATCGCCGTCCCCGTCGAGGTGACCGACGCCGTGCGCCCCGGCGTGGTCAGCCTGCCGCACGGCTGGGGCCACGACCGCCCCGGCACCCGTCTGACCGTCGCCGCCGAGAACCCCGGGGCCAATGTGAACCAGCTCCTGGACGGCTCTCTCCTCGACCCGCTCTCCGGGACGTCCGTACTCAACGGCTTCCCGGTGTCCGTGCTGCCTCTGCTGCCGGCAACTCGTTGACCAGGAGTTTTGCGCTTATTGCTCACACGTCAACATCTTGTTAACGCTTGAGAACGGGTCCTAACGTCAACCGGACCGCCAGACCTGGTGGGAGTTCGATGGTGAACGTTAGGTAGCCCCCATGCTGACAATCCTCGGATTCGTCATGATCGCCACCTTCCTGGTGCTGATCATGATGAAGAAGATGTCGCCGATCGCGGCACTGGTGCTGATCCCCGCGCTCTTCTGCGTGTTCGTAGGAAAGGGAGCCCATCTCGGGGACTACGTCCTCGAAGGCGTCGGGAATCTGGCGCCCACGGCGGCCATGCTCATGTTCGCCATCGTGTACTTCGGCGTCATGATCGACGTCGGCCTCTTCGACCCGATCGTCCGGGGCATCCTGCGCTTCTGCAAGGCGGACCCGGTGCGCATCGTGGTCGGCACCGCGCTGCTCGCCGCGATCGTCTCGCTCGACGGCGACGGCTCGACGACCTTCATGATCACGGTCTCGGCGATGTATCCGCTCTACAAACGCCTCAAGATGAGCCTCGTCGTCATGACGGGCGTCGCGGCCACCGCCAACGGCGTCATGAACACCCTTCCCTGGGGCGGCCCCACGGCCCGCGCCGCGGCCGCGCTCAAGGTCGACGCGGCCGACATCTTCGTGCCGATGATCCCGGCGCTCGCGATGGGCCTCGTGGCCGTCTTCCTGCTCTCCTACGCACTGGGTCTGCGGGAGCGCAAGCGGCTCGGCATGCTCTCCCTGGACGAGGTCCTGGAGAAGGAGACGGCGGGCGAGACGGTCCTGGTGGGTGCCGGTGGCGGCACGGGCACCGGGCGTACGTCACTCACGAAGAAGACCACCGGGGGAGCGGGCTCCGGGACGGACGCGGAGGCGGCTGCCGCTTCTGGTGAGTCCGCTTCTGGTGAGGCCGATGAGGAGGACGACGGCTTCCAGGGGCTCGACCCGAACCGCTCCACCCTGCGCCCCAAGCTCTACTGGTTCAACGCCGGTCTCACCGTGGTCCTGCTGACCGCCATGATCATGGAGTGGCTGCCGATCCCGGTCCTCTTCCTGCTCGGTGCCGCGCTCGCCCTGACGGTCAACTTCCCCCACATGCCCGACCAGAAGGCCCGCATCGGCGCCCACGCGGAGAACGTCCTCAACGTCACCGGCATGGTCTTCGCGGCCGCCGTCTTCACCGGCGTCCTCCAGGGCACCGGCATGGTCGACAGCATGGCCAAGTGGCTCGTCGACGCCATCCCTGAGGGCATGGGCCCGCAGATGGGCCTGGTCACCGGCCTCCTGTCCCTGCCGCTCACCTACTTCATGTCGAACGACGGCTTCTACTTCGGTGTCCTGCCGGTCCTCGCCGAAGCGGGTCAGGCGCACGGGGTCGGCACCCTGGAGATCGCCCGCGCCTCGATCGCCGGACAGGCCCTGCACATGTCGAGCCCGCTGGTCCCCGCCGTGTACGTCCTCGTCGGCATGGCCAAGGTCGAGTTCGGCGACCACACCAAGTTCACCGTCAAATGGGCCGTGCTCACCTCGCTCGTGGTGCTCGGCTCCGGAATCCTCTTCGGCATCATCTGATGCCATCGACACCGGGCCGTGCCTGGTTGCTGCGCCTCGTCATCGCCTTCAGCTTCGCGCAGGGGGCGGTGTCGATGGCGCGTCCTGCCGTCTCCTACCGGGCCCTCTCGCTGGGCGCCGACGAGCGGGCGATCGGCGTCATCGCGGGTGTCTACGCGCTACTTCCGCTCTTCGCGGCCGTGCCGCTCGGGCGCAGGACGGACCACGGGCGGTGCGCGCCGCTGCTTCCGGTCGGCGTCGTCCTGATCGCCGGAGGGTGCGCGCTCAGCGGCACGGCGGGGTCGCTCGGCGCGCTCGCCGCCTGGAGCGGCGTGATGGGCCTCGGCCACCTCTGCTTCGTGATCGGCGCCCAGTCGATCGTCGCCCGGCAGTCCGCCCCCGACGAACAGGACCGCAACTTCGGGCACTTCACGATCGGTGCCTCGCTCGGGCAGCTGATCGGGCCGATCGCCGCGGGCTCCCTCATCGGCGGGGACATGGGCCGCACGAGCGCCATCGCCCTGCTCGTCTCCGGAGCGGTCGCGGCGGTCTCGCTCACCTCGCTGTGGCGCATCGAGCACGCCCGCCCCGCCGGTGCCTCGCCGAAGCGGGGCGACAAGGTGCCGGTGTTCGGCATCCTGCGCACCCGCGGTGTCCCCGCGGGGATCTTCATCAGCCTCGCGGTGCTCTCCGCCACGGACATCCTCACGGCCTATCTGCCGGTGGTCGGCGAGCACCGGGGCATCGCGCCCGCGACGGTCGGCGTGCTCCTCTCGCTGCGGGCCGCCGCGACGATCGCCTGCCGGCTCGTGATGACACCGCTGATCAATCTGCTCGGGCGTACGGCGCTGATCGTCGTCACGTGTCTGCTGGCCGCCGTGCTGTGCGCGGGAGTTGCGCTGCCGGTGCCTGTGTGGGGGCTCGCGGTGATGCTGGTGCTGCTGGGCTTCTGTCTGGGAGTCGGGCAGCCGCTGTCGATGACGACTGTGGTGCAGGCGGCGCCGGAGGGTGCCCGTTCTACCGCGCTTGCGCTTCGGCTTACGGGAAATCGGCTTGGCCAGGTCGCCGCGCCTGCCGGGGCGGGGCTCATCGCGGGGGTGGCGGGGGTCGCCGCGCCGTTCGTGATGCTGGGCGGGCTGTTGCTGGTGGCGGCTGGGCTGGGGCTGAGGCGGAGCCCTGCGGGGCCTCAACCGCCGGACGGGCTGGGAAAAGCCCGTCCGGCGATTGAGGACGAACTCGGCGGAGCCGGTGATGGACGGTGCACCGACCCCGGGTCACGGGCTGCTACGGGACGATCTTGAGCAGCCTGTTCGGCGAGCCGCTGCCCGGGCTCGTGACCTTGCCCGAGGTGGCTCCGTTCACCAGGGCCGAGGAGACCTGGGCAGGCGTGGCCGAGGAGTGGCCCGCCAAGTACACCGCCGCCGCACCCGCGACATGCGGAGTGGCCATCGACGTACCGGAGATGGTGTTCGTGGCCGTGTCGCCGGTGTGCCAGCCCGCCTTGATCGAGACGCCGGGCGCGAAGATGTCAAGGACCGAGCCGTAGTTGGACCAGCTGGCCTTGGCGTCCGTGTTGCTGGTGGCGCCCACCGTGATGGCCGCGGGGACCCGCGCCGGGGACGACGAGGAGGCGTTGACGCCCTCGTTGCCCGCGGCGACCGCGTAGCTGACGCCGTCGGCGATGGAGTTCTTCACCGCGTTGTCCAGCGAGGTGGAGGCGCCGCCGCCGAGCGACATGTTGGCCACGGCGGGGGCGCCTGCCGCGTGGTTGCTCGTCACCCAGTCGATGCCCGCGATGACACCGGCGGTCGTGCCGGAGCCGTTGTTGTCGAGCACGCGGACGGCCACGATCTTGGCCTTCTTGGCGACGCCGTACGTCTTGCCCGCGATGGTGGTGGCCACGTGCGTGCCGTGGCCGTTGCCGTCCTGGGCGGTGTTGTCGCGGTCGACCGCGTCATAGCCGTTCACCGCGCGCCCGCTGATCTCGGAGTGCGAGATGCGTACGCCGGTGTCGATCACGTACGCGGTGACGCCCGAGCCCGCGGTGTCCGGGTAGGTGTAGGTGCCGGACAGTGGCAGGCTCGTCTGGTCGATGCGGTCCAGGCCCCAAGGCGCGTTGCTCTGGGTCGCGTCCGCCCGGACGGTCCGGTTCTGCTCGACCGAGGCGACCGCGGGATCCGCGGCGAGGCGTCTCGCCTCACCCGCGCTCAGCTCGACGGTGTATCCGTCGAGCGCGGACTTGAAGGTCTTCTTCACCGACCCGCCGTACTCGGATATCAGACCCTTGCCCTGGGCCGATGCGGCCTTGAAGCCCGAGTTCTTCTTCAGCGTGACGATGTAGCTGCCCTTGACGGCGTCGGCCGAGCCGGCCCCGATCACGGTGCCTTCGGCGGGAGCGGCCTGGGCCGGAAGGGCGGTGACCGCACCGAACAGAGTGGCGGCGGTGGCGGTCGAGATCGCCGCGGCGATCACTGTTTTCTTGCTGCGCAGCATTGCCATTACGAGGGAGTCCTCCTCATAGGCGGCGCGCGCCCCGGTTCGGGCGGCGCAACTGTGGGGGCGTGTGCGTGATCGCACACACAGCCGGGAGCGGTGCGTTCCGCTCCCGGCGCGATCAGCAGAATGTCGGCTCTACAGGCGTAGATCAAGGGAGTTGACGCCTTGACATGTGTCTGTCACATGCACGAAATCGAATTTCGGAGCAACACGTGGGGGTAGGTGTCGAGCCGGGGTGAATGTCCCCGGCGTCGGCACCCTTCGGGCACCCCTGGTGCCAAAAAACTATCAGCGCTAGTTTGGGGTGCGGACGAGTGCGGACGAGCGCGGACGACTCACTGACGAGCGCGGACGACTAACTGAGGAGTGCGATGAAGGCCCACGACGGCATCTACATCGGCGGCGCCTGGCGGCCCGCCGTCGGCACGGACACGATCACGGTCCTGAACCCGGCCGACGAGCAGCCGGTCGGCCAGGTCCCCGCCGGCACGGCGCAGGACATCGACGCGGCGGTGCGCGCGGCCCGCGAGGCCTTCCCCGCCTGGGCGGCGACCCCGCCCGCCGAGCGCGGCGCGCTCATCGGGGCACTCCGTGACCAGCTGGTCGCCCGCAAGGATGAGATCGCCGAGACGGTGACGGCGGAGCTCGGCTCCCCGCTCCCGTTCTCGCAGATGGTGCACGCGGGCGTGCCGATCCTGGTCGCCGGTTCGTATGCCGATCTCGCGGCGACGTACGCCTTCGAGGAGAAGATCGGCAACTCCACCGTCTACATGGAGCCGGTCGGCGTGGTCGGCGCGATCACGCCCTGGAACTATCCCCTCCACCAGATCGTCAACAAGGTGGCCCCCGCGCTCGCCGCGGGCTGCACGGTGGTCCTGAAGCCGGCGGAGGACACTCCGCTCACCGCTCAGCTCTTCGCGGAGGCCGTACACGAGGCGGGCATCCCCGCCGGTGTCTTCAACCTGGTCACGGGCCTCGGTCCGGTCGCGGGACAGGCTCTCGCCGAGCACGAGGGCGTCGACCTGGTCTCCTTCACCGGCTCGACGGCGGTCGGCAAGCAGATCGGCGCTACCGCGGGCGCCGCGGTCAAGCGCGTCGCCCTGGAGCTCGGCGGCAAGTCCGCCAACGTCATCCTGCCCAGCGCCGACCTGACCAAGGCGGTCAACGTGGGCGTCGCGAACGTCATGTCCAACTCCGGCCAGACGTGCAGCGCGTGGACCCGCATGCTGGTGGACTCCGCGCGGTACGACGAGGCGGTGGAGCTCGCGGCGGCGGCCGCGGCCAAGTACGGCTCCCGCATCGGCCCCGTCGTCAACGCCAAGCAGCAGGCGCGCGTGCGGGGTTACATCGACAAGGGCGTCGAGGAAGGCGCGCGCGTGGTGGCCGGCGGCTCCGAAGCACCGCGCGAGCAGGGCTACTTCGTCCAGCCGACGGTCTTCGCCGACGTCACCCCGGAGATGACGATCGCCCAGGAGGAGATCTTCGGTCCGGTCGTCTCGATCATCAGGTACGAGGACGAGGACGAGGCCCTGCGGATCGCGAACGGGACCGTGTACGGGCTCGCGGGCGCGGTCTGGGCGGCCGACGACGCGGAGGCGATCGCGTTCGCCCGCCGCATGGACACGGGTCAGGTCGACATCAACGGCGGCAGCTTCAACCCCCTTGCCCCGTTCGGCGGTTACAAGCAGTCGGGGGTGGGGCGCGAGCTGGGCCCGCACGGGCTCACCGAGTACCTCCAGACGAAGTCCCTCCAGTTCTGACCAGTTCTGACCAGGGCTGATTCTGACCAGTTCTGAGCCTCTGTTCCGCACCTTCTGAGGAGTACGTCACCGTGGTCCGCGCCGCTGTTCTGCCCGCCGTCGGTTCTCCCCTGGAGATCACCGAGATCGACCTGCCCGAGCCGGGCCCCGGCCAGGTGCGGGTGCGCCTCGCCGCCGCCGGGGTCTGCCACTCCGACCTGTCCCTGACCAACGGCACGATGCGGGTGCCGGTGCCCGCCGTGCTCGGGCACGAGGGTGCGGGGACGGTCGTATCCGTGGGCGAGGGGGTCACGCATGTCGTGCCGGGCGACGGAGTCGTCCTCAACTGGGCTCCCTCCTGCGGCAGTTGTCACGCCTGCTCGCTCGGCGAGGTGTGGCTGTGCGTGAACGCCCTTGCCGGTGCGGCCGACGTGTACGCACGCCGCGCCTCGGACGGCGCGGACCTCCACCCCGGCCTGAACGTCGCCGCGTTCGCCGAGGAGACGGTGGTCGCGGGCAACTGCGTGCTGCCCGCCCCGGACGGCGTCCCGCTGACGGACGCGGCGCTCCTCGGCTGCGCCGTACTCACCGGGTACGGCGCCGTGCACCACTCCGCGAAGGTCCGCGAGGGCGAGACGGTAGCGGTCTACGGGGTCGGGGGAGTGGGCCTCGCCACGCTCCAGGCGGCACGGATCGCCGGTGCCTCGAAGATCATCGCGGTCGATGTGTCGCAGGAGAAGGAGGAGTTGGCGCGGTCGGCGGGAGCGACCGAGTACGTGGTCGCCTCCGAGACGACGGCGAAGGACATCCGCAAGCTGACGGGTGGCCAGGGCGTGGACGTGGCGGTGGAGTGCGTGGGGCGTGCGGTGACGATCCGTACGGCCTGGGAGTCGACGCGGCGCGGCGGGCGTACGACGGTGGTCGGCATCGGCGGCAAGGACCAGCAGGTCACCTTCAACGCTCTGGAGATCTTCCACTGGGGGCGGACGCTTTCGGGCTGCGTGTACGGGAACTCCGACCCTGCGGTGGACTTGCCGGTCCTGGCTGACCACATCCGGGAGGGGCGTTTTGACCTGGGGGTCCTTGTGACGGATCGGATCGGTCTTGAAGGGATTCCCGCGGCCTTCGAGAACATGGTCGCGGGGAAGGGTGGGCGAGCGCTGGTGGTGTTCTAGGCGCGGGTCAGAGCGTTTTTCTTTCCCCAATCCCGCCCCTTCCCGAAACCATGGGGCTCCGCCCCCTGGGCCCCCGTACAAGATGTCCTCAAACGCCGGACGGGCTGATTCTCAGCCCGTCCGGCGTTTGAGGACGAACTCGGCGGAGCCGGTGATGACGGCAGTCAAAGCCCCCGAAAGGCCCCTGCGCCGAGCGGGTTTTCGGGAAGGGGCGGGGTTGGGGAAAACCTCTCTGCATGAACCGTTGACCACATACCCACCGGTCGGTACGGTCCCTGCAATCACACGCCCACCCCCTGTCCCGTCCCCGGACCCACCGGAGTGTGCACCCGCATGGACCCCGCACCGATCTCCACCGCTCCCCCCACCGCTCCCGCGTCACCGGCGGATCCCCACCGCCGCAAGGTGGCCACCGCGGCCGCCCTCGCGTCGGCCGTCGAGTGGTACGACTACTTCGTCTTCGGCATCGCAGCAGCCCTCGTCCTGGGCGACCTGTACTTCCCCTCCGGCAGCTCGTCCGCCGGAGTGCTCGCCGCGTTCGCCACCTTCGCCGTCGGCTTCCTGGCCCGCCCCATCGGCGGCATCATCGCGGGGCACCTCGGCGACAAGCGCGGCCGCAAGCCCATGCTGGTCCTCGCGCTGACCCTGATGGGCCTGTCCACCACGGGCATCGGCCTGCTCCCCACGTACGAGACGGTCGGCATCGCCGCGCCGATCCTCCTCGTCACCCTCCGCGTGTTCCAGGGCATCGCGGTCGGCGCGCAGTGGGGCGGCGCGATGCTGATGGCCACCGAGTACGCCCCCGAGGGCAAGCGCGGCCTCTACGGCAGCCTGGTCCAACTGGGCGTCCCCATCGGCGTGGTGACCGCCAACACGGTCTTCCTGGTCGCCGGGGCCGTCACCAGCGAGAGCACCTTCGAGGCGTGGGGCTGGCGGGTGCCCTTCATGGTCGGGATCCTCGTGCTCGTACTCGCCTGGTACATCCACACGCGTGTGGAGGAGACCCCGGAGTTCCGTGAGGCGGAGAAGGCGCTCGCGGAGAAGGAGAAGGCGCAGAAGGGCGCAGGCGGTGAAGGCGGCAACTCGCCTCTGCGCACCATCCTCCGCCACCACCTCGGCACCGTCTTCCTGGCGGGCGGCTCCTTCGCGGTGAACACCGCGACGTTCTACATCATCATCACCGGCGTCCTCGACTACACCACTCGCGAGCTCGACATGAAACGCAGCGCCGTCCTCACCGTCTCGCTCTGCGTCAGCCTCACCCAACTCGCCCTGATCCCGGCGTCCGCCGCGCTCTCCGACCGCATCGGACGGCTGAAGATCTACGCCCTTGGCGCCGCGGGGCTCGCGGTCTGGGCCGTGCCGATGTTCCTGCTCATCGACACAGGGTCGCTGCTGTGGCTGGCTGTCGGCACCTTCGTCACCAGCTGCTTCCTCAGCATCATGTACGGGCCGCAGGCCGCGCTGTTCGCGGAGCTGTTCACCGCCGAGATGCGCTACACGGGAGCCTCGCTCGGCTACCAGATCGCGGCCGTGTTCGGCGGCGGGCTCGCGCCGTTCGTGATGGTGCTGCTCCTGGAGGCGACGGGCACGTCGATGGCCGTCGCCGCGTACATCATCGGTCTCGCGGTGATCGCGCTGATCTCCATCAAGGTGCTTGCGGGACGGGCGAGTTCCCGCTGACGGCAGCGGTCGTGGCCGGCTGCGGCTCCGTCTCCACCGATGGTGCCGCGGCCGGTTCGCCCAGGCGCGAGAAGGACTTCGCCGCCGCCAGGAACGCGAGCGTCGTCAGTACGAACGGCCAGGTGAACGCGTGCCCGCCGGACGGCGCGAGAAGCGCCGTCATGGCCGAGCCCGCGATGGTCGCCGTGGCGGCACCGACGAGCGCGTACGCGAGCGTCACTCCCCGGACGGGCAGGAAGACGCCGCACAGCGCGAGCGCCACGAGCACCGCGTTGTATCCCATTGTCCCGTCCGCGATCCGCGCGGCCGGCGCCCCGAGCGCGACCGCGGTGCCGATGCCGGTCAGGCTGCCGAGGCAGGCCACGGCCCCCGCGCGACGGCTCGCGACGAAGAGACCGAGCAGCACCAGCGCACCGACGTACCACTGCGGCATGAAGAAGATCTGGGCGAATCCCGCGAAGAACGCGCGCGCCAGATCGGTGGGTTGGAGCGCTGTCGGACCGCTCGCCGCCTGCGTCAGCGCCGCCGGGTCGACCCTGTGGTGCCAGACCCGCTCGAAGCCGAGTGCCGCCATAGTCGTCACGCTCGCGAGCAGGCAGTACGGGAGTGTGAGCGAGGGCAGGCCCCAGACGGCGAGGAGGTTGGTGGCCGCAGCCGTCACGACCGTGACCACCACGCAGCCCGCGAGGGCGAGCACGGCCGTGGACAGGTGACCGGCGCCGAGGAACACCGCGAAACACAGCGCGGTGAGGCAGGCGTTGAAGCCTTCGAGCCCGGTCGTCACGCGGTCCCGTGCCGCCCCGAGGAGCCGCGCCGTGGCCGTGCCGACGGCCGTTCCCACAAGCCCGTAGAGCCCGTACTCCCAGCCCGCCGCGAAGAGCGCCGCACAGAAGACGGCGCCCGCCGCCGCGCTGGGCAGGAAGGTGACCTGCGCCTGCCCGCGCAGGACTTGGGCGGCGAAGACCGGCGCGCCAAAAGGCCGGCGACCGGCGTCTGTTGAGTGCCGCACGGCTCACTCCCGTGTTACGTCCATGTTTCGCCCGGCAAGACGGATGGACTTTACATCTACCTGTCGAGGTCTGCGATACCGAGGTTCGCGATACCGAGGTGCGCCTCCGGCGCCCTGGCCCCGGTGGCGTCCCTGCCGCTCCTCGGTGGTCGCTGAACCGTCACCCCGTGGGCGCCGCCACCTGCGCGTACTGGAGCGTGAGTCCGTCGAGCAGCGCGCGAAGGCCCGTCTCGAAGGCCCGTTCGTCGATCTCCTGCTGGCGCTCGGCCAGGAGATGCGCCTGGCCCAGGTGCGGATAGTCGGCCGGATCGTATGCGGTCTCGTCGTCCACGAAGCCGCCGGCGAAGGAGCCGAGCGCCGAGCCCATGATGAAGTACCGCATCAGCGCGCCGATCGACGTGGCCTGCGCGGCGGGCCAGCCCGCGTCGACCATCGCCCCGAACACCGCGTCCGCGAGCCGCAGTCCGGCCGGGCGGCGGCCGGGGCCGCTCGCGAGCACCGGAACGATGTTGGGGTGCAGGGTGAGCGCCGCGCGGTACGAGACGGCCCAGTCGTGCAGCGCCGTCCGCCAGTCGCGCTCGTCGGCGGCCTCGAACATCGACAGGTCGACCTGCGCGCTCACCGAGTCCGCGACCGCCTCCAGGATCTCGTCCTTCGTGCGGAAGTGGTTGTAGAGCGAGGGCCCGCTGACCCCGAGCTCGGCGGCGAGGCGGCGCGTCGAGACGGCGGCGAGGCCCTCGGCGTCCACGAGCGCGCGCGCCGTCTCGACGATGCGTTCTCTGCTGAGGAGGGGCTTGCGCGGTCGGGCCATGCGGCACATAGTAGGGCTGCCGTAAGAAACTAGCAGTGCTAATTTAAATCCGACCCGAAGAGGTGCCACACGATGAACCTGGAGCTCAGCGAGGAGCAGACCGCCGTCCGGCAGCTGGCCAAGGACTTCGTGGCCCGCGAGATCGCGCCCCATGTCATCGAGTGGGACCGCGCCGAGAGCGTGGACCGGGGCATCGTGAAGAAGCTCGGCGAGGTCGGCTTCCTCGGGCTCACCGTCGACGAGGAGTACGGCGGCTCGGGCGGCGACCACCTCGCGTACTGCCTGGTGACCGAGGAGCTGGGGCGCGGTGACTCCTCCGTGCGCGGCATCGTGTCGGTCTCCCTTGGCCTCGTGGCCAAGACCATCGCGTACTGGGGGAGCGAGGAGCAGAAGCGGCAGTGGCTGCCCGGTCTCACCTCCGGTGAGTACGTCGGCTGCTTCGGGCTCACCGAGCCGGGCACCGGGTCCGACGCGGGGAACCTCTCGACCAAGGCCGTGCGCGACGGCGACGACTTCGTCGTCAACGGCTCCAAGATGTTCATCACGAACGGCACCTGGGCCGATGTCGTGCTGCTCTTCGCGCGGACCAACGACGCCCCAGGACACAAGGGCGTCTCCGCCTTCCTCGTGCCGACCGACACCCCCGGCCTGAGCCGCCGCACGATCCACGGCAAGCTCGGCCTGCGCGGCCAGGCCACCGCCGAGCTGGTCCTCGAGGACGTCCGCGTCCCGGCATCGGCCATGATCGCGCCCGAGGGCAAGGGCTTCTCGGTCGCCATGTCGGCGCTCGCCAAGGGGCGGATGTCGGTCGCCGCGGGCTGCGTGGGCATCGCCCAGGCCGCCCTCGACGCGGCCGTGGCGTACGCGACCGAGCGCGAGCAGTTCGGCAAGCCCATCGCGGGGCACCAGCTGGTGCAGGAGCTGATCAGCGACATCGCGGTGGACGTGGACGCCGCGCGCCTGCTGACCTGGCGCGTCGCCGACCTCATCGACCGCGGTCAGCCCTTCACCACGGAGTCCTCCAAGGCCAAGCTGTTCGCCTCCGAGGCCGCGGTGCGCGCCGCCAACAACGCGCTCCAGGTCTTCGGCGGCTACGGCTACATCGACGAGTACCCCGCGGGCAAACTGCTGCGCGACGCGCGCGTCATGACGCTCTACGAAGGCACGAGCCAGATCCAGAAGCTGGTCATCGGGCGGGCGCTGACCGGGGTTTCGGCGTTCTGAGCGCGTGTTCCCGGTGTGAGAGCTGAGTACGAAGCTGAGTACGGGAACGGATGTGGCGCGGCCGCTCGCGGGCGAGGCTCTGGTCATGAGTGAGACACCGGTCAAGCAGCAGAGCACCACCGCCTACTACGGTCAGGCCGTCGCGTCGTTCGCCGTGGCGCTCGGCGCCGTGGCGATCGGCATCTACAGCCTCGACGTCAGCGGCTGGATCCGCGCCTTCCTCGCCATCTCCGTCCTGTACCTGACGACGTCCGCGTTCACCCTCGCCAAGGTGATCAGGGACCGGCAGGAGGCGGACCAGATCGTCAGCCGCGTCGACCAGGCCCGTCTGGAGAAGATTCTCGCCGAACACGACCCCTTCAAACCGGCCGCCTGACCCGGCGTCCTAAGCGCTTGCTCACCGTCAGGGGTATGGTGTCCCTCCCGACCGGCGGAAGGAGTGGGCGATGAGCACGGCGGAGAAGACCGAGGGCGAGGACCTGCCATGGGGCGAGGTCACGCCTGATGCGGCGCGGCGGCTGCTGATCGCCGCCGTCGAGGCCTTCGCCGAGCGTGGGTACCACGCGACGACGACCCGGGACATCGCGGGCCGCGCCGGCATGAGCCCGGCGGCGCTCTACATCCACTACAAGACCAAGGAAGAGCTGCTCCACCGCATCAGCCGGATCGGCCACGACAAGGCGCTGCGGCTCCTGCGCGACGCGGCCGACGGTCCGGGCACCGCGGCGGAGCGGCTCGACGACGCCGTACGGTCCTTCGTCCGCTGGCACGCCGACCATCACACCACCGCCCGCGTGGTCCAGTACGAGCTGGACGCGCTCGGCGAGGCGCACCGCACGGAGATCGTCGCGCTGCGCCGCCAGTCGGACGCCGCCGTGCGGGACATGATCAACGACGGGGTCCGGGACGGGGAGTTCGACGTCCCCGACGTGCCGGGCACCACGCTGGCCGTGCTCTCGCTCTGCATCGACGTGGCCCGCTGGTTCAACGTCGCAGGCACCCGGACGCCCGACGAGGTCGGCGCGCTCTACGCCGACCTCGTGCTGCGCATGGTGGGGGCCCGGCAGCAGGCCTCCTGAGCCCCTGAGCCCCCGCCCGTATGCCGGCCAGCCCGCCTCAGAAGTAGTAGCGGGACACCGACTCCGCGACGCAGGCGGGCTTCTCGGCGCCCTCGCGCTCGACGGTGACCACGGCCGTCACCTGCACGCCGCCGTCCTTGGTCTGCTCGACCTCCTTGAGCACGGCGGTCGCCCGCACCCGGGAGCCCGAGGGGACCGGCGAGGGGAAGCGGACCTTGTTGGTGCCGTAATTGACACCCATCTTCATGCCCTCGACCCGCATGACCTGCGGCACCAGGCTCGGCAGCAGCGACAGCGTCAGATAGCCGTGCGCGATGGTCGTCTTGAAGGGGCCCTGCGCCGCCTTCTCCGCGTCCACGTGGATCCACTGGTGGTCGCCCGTGGCGTCGGCGAACAGGTCGATCCGCTTCTGGTCGACCTCCAGCCATTCGCTGTGCCCGAGCTGCTCGCCGACTCCGGCACGCAGGTCGTCGGCCGACGCGAAGATCCTCGGCTCTGCCATGTCCCTGGCCTCCTCAAAGTATTCGAACTAAGCGCTTGCTCAGCATGCTGTGTGCGCCGACGTGTGTCAACGGACACGTCACCAGGGCCGGCGGATCAGCCATTAGGGTTGGAGGGGTGCCCCAGATCCCAGAGAAGATCCACGAGCTCACGGTCGGCCAGCTCTCGGCCCGCAGCGGCGCGGCCGTCTCCGCCCTGCACTTCTACGAGTCCAAGGGCCTGATCACCAGCCGCCGCACCTCGGGCAACCAGCGCCGCACCACCGTGACGCGCTGCGCCGCGTCGCCTTCGTCCGCGCCGCCCAGCGCGTCGGCATCCCGCTGGCCACGATCCGCGAGGCGCTCGACTCGCTCCCCGAGGAGCGCACCCCCACCCGCGAGGACTGGGCACGCCTCTCGGAGACCTGGCGCTCGGAACTGGACGAGCGCATCCAGCAGTTGGGCCGGCTGCGCGATCACCTCACGGACTGCATCGGCTGCGGCTGCCTCTCCCTGGAGACGTGCGTGCTCTCCAACCCCGACGACGTCTTCGGCGAACGCCTCACCGGCTCCCGTCTGCTGGTCGAGCGCCGGCCCCGGTCGTGACCTCGGGCTGTTCCGCCTCGGGCCGTTCTTAGGCGGACGCGGACGCGGACAGCGCCGCCCGGACCAACTGGGCGTTGGACGTGGCCGGTTCACCGTCCGGCAGGGCCAGCGTGTCCTCAAGGCCGATGCGGGTCGCGAGACCCAGGCGCCCCGCGAGGCGCAGCACGGGCCAGGTGCCGCCCTCCTCGCCGTGCAGCAGGACGGGGCGGCCGTGCGCCCGGCCGATCACGGCGAGAAGAGCGCGGGCCGAGTCGCGTGCCGTCGCCGGGTCGGGGTCCGTCACCTCCGCGAGGACCCGCAGGACGCGCGGGCCGAGTGGGGACGCCGCGAACTGCTCCGCCGCGTCCGTGCCGGACCAGATGCCCGCCTCCACGCCCACGCCCCGGTCCAGGAGCGCCTCGGCCACCGCCTCCGCGCCCGGCTCGTGCCAGTTCACCGACGCGTGATCGGGCAGCACCGTCCACGCGCGGATGTGCGCCACCCGCTGTTCGGGGTCCGGGTCGGCCCAGGCGCCCGTGGTCACGCCGACCGGTACGGAGGTCACGGAACGGACCGCTTCCAGCGCGGCCGCAACCGCACGTGGCGCCAACGTGTCTTGCCCACAAGGGGACTTGGGGTGTACATGAACATCCCGAGCACCGGCCGCGACGGCTTCCGCCACGGACTCGGCCATCGCCCCGGGCGACAACGGGATCACCGCACCATCGCTCGCGCCGCGGGCGCCGTTCACACATACCTGCATCACGACAGGACAGTACAGACGACGACACACAGGGGGATAGTCCGATGGGAATCGCCATCTGCTCGTTGCTGTGGAGTTCCGCGCACTCGGGGCCGCAGAGGATCAGGTACGACAGCGACGGCTACCACCTCGTGCGGTTCCCGTACGCGGACGCCGAGGAGTCGTACGACCCGTGGCACATGCACCACCCCGGCAAGGGGGGCACGAGCCCGTCGAAGTTCCCGGACGCCCGGTCCGCGCTGATCTGGCCGAGCCACGACGGCTGGGGCACCCTGTCGGCGATGATCTTCTGGGAGCCGGACGACCGGCCCACCGAGTACCGTGCGCGCTATGTGCGCGATCCGCTCGGCCTCTCCACCGGGTACGACTCGACGGCCACCACCGACTGGGCTCCCACCAGGGGCGGGCAGTACCGGACGCACATCTGGCAGATGTTCGTCCACCCGCAGACACCGGTCGGCCTGAAGATATCGGCGCGCGGTCCCGGCGACGTGAAGATCGCCGCGCCGCTCATGTTCGCCGAGTTCAAGCTGGCCATACAGTCCGACGTGGCGACGCCCTAGTCGCCGTACACCGCGATCCCGTCCGTCCTGACCTCATGCCGAGACCAGCGGCCGTGCCCGTCGTGCCCGTGCCCTCGCCATCGCGGCGGGCGTGAGCACCGGGGCCGGCACGACGATCCCGCAGCCCGTGCAGACGGCGCCCGAAGAGGGCTCGTGCGCCAGGCCGTGGGTCCAGACGAGGTCGGAACTGTCGCACACCGGGCAGTCCGTGCCCGGCTCCCGCTCCAGCGCCGCGATCAGCCGGCGCAGCACCTCGGCGAGCGGTCCGGAGGGATACACGCAGGGGTCGTCGCACCAGGCGACCCCGAACCCTCCCCAGGTGCACCGGTGCCAGTCGTCCACGCTGCCGGGACTGCGGAGGCCGTCGTGCTTCTCCTTGCGGCGGCGCTCCGCGAACCCCTCCTCGTAGGCGAGCCAGACCGCACGCGCCGCTTCCAGTTCATCTAGCGCGGCCACGAGCCGCGCCGGGTCGGGTGAGCGGTCCTCGGGCCCGAAGCCCGCCCGGGAGCACAAATGGTCCCAGGTCGCCCGGTGGCCGTAAGGGGCGAACCTCTCCAGGCACTTGCGCAGTGAGTACCGTCGCAGTGCCAAATCGCTCAGCGGATCGCGCACCTGTCTCGCGAGACTCCGGAATCCGGCCATCGCCCTGCACCTCCGTCGCACGTTCTCGGACGTTGCCGAGTAGACGTATCGACACGCGATTCGGCTCCCTCGACTTCCATTCGATTTTCGATGCCTGACATAAGGCGGCCGTGAGCTGGAGCTATGTGGTGGTTCTGAAAAGGCGACGCATGCTCATCTTCCGGGTTGGGCAACCCGCCAGTAACCTCCGCCTCAACTCCCTCCCACAGGAGCACAAGCGGAGCCCAGAGGAGCACACATGCGACGACGCATCGTCCGGCTCAGAACCCTCACCGCCACCGCGGCGCTCGCGCTCGCCGCGTCTCTCCTCGCGCCGCAGCCGGGGGCGGCAGCCGACGAGCCGCCACCGGTCACCGCCACGGACCACTGCGAGGGGCAATGTGCTGACGTGCTGCCGCCCGGTGCGAACGGCAACGCCACGCTCGCCGAGATCCTCGCGCACCGCGTCCTCGGCACCCAGCCCAAGCACGCGAACGACCAACTCGGGCCCTACGACGCACTCTCCTCCGGCTATCAGTCCCTCACCGACGACAAGCTGACGGAGTTCTTCAACGACGCCTCCTTCGGCGTCCGCGACGGCCAGGTCGCCTCCGTCACCAAGCCGCGCGACGACGTGACGATCACCCGGGACAAGAAGTACGGCATCCCGCACATCAAGGGCTCCACGCGCTACGGCACCGAGTTCGGCGCGGGCTTCGCGGCCGGGCAGGACCGGCTCTGGCTCATCGACCTGTTCCGGCACATCGGCCGCGGCCAGCTCACCTCGTTCGCGGGCGGCGCTCCCGCCAACCAGGGCCTTGAGCAGCAGTTCTGGCCGCAGGCCCCGTACACGGAGAAGGACCTGGAGAAGCAGGTCGAGTACATCAAGTCGACCCAGGGCGAGCGCGGCAAGCAGGCCATGGAGGACGCCCAGGCCTATGTCGACGGGCTCAACGCCTACCGTGTGAAGGCGAAGAACGGCCGCTACTTCCCCGGTGAGTACGTCCTCACCGGCAAGATCGACGCGATCACCAACATCGGCGAGATCGAGCCCTTCAAGGTCACCGATATGATCGCCCTCGCCTCCGTCGTCGGCGGGCTCTTCGGCAACGGCGGCGGCGGAGAGGTCGACTCGGCACTCTCCCTCCTCAAGTCCCAGGAGAAGTACGGCATCGAGAAGGGCACGAAGGTCTGGGAGTCCTTCCGGGCCCGCAACGACCCCGAGGCCGTCCAGACGATCCACGACGGCACGAGCTTCCCGTACGCGGGCAAGCCGGAGAACGCGCGCGGCACCGCGATGCCCGACGCGGGCTCGGTCGAGCGCGAACAGCTCGTCTACGACCGGGAAGGCGGCGCCAAGTCCGCGTCCAGCGCCCCCAAGGACCCGGTGAAGGCGCCCAAGAAGCTCGAACCGCTCCAGGGGATGTACGACGACGGGGTGCTGCCCGCCGACCTGTTCAAGCAGGACGGCCAGAAGAAGGGCATGTCGAACGCTCTTCTCGTCTCCGGGAAGCACACCGCGAGCGGCAACCCGGTCGCCGTGTTCGGCCCGCAGACCGGCTACTTCGCCCCGCAGCTCCTGATGCAGCAGGAGCTCCAGGGCCCCGGCATCAGCGCGCGCGGCGTCTCCTTCGCGGGCGTCGGCATGTACGTCCAGCTGGGGCGCGGCCAGGACTACGCCTGGTCGGCCACGTCCGCCGGGCAGGACATCACGGACACCTACGCCGTGGAGCTCTGCGAACCGGGCGGCGGCGCCCCCACGAAGCAGTCCGCCCACTATCTCCACCACGGCACCTGCACCCCCATGGAGAAGCTGGAGCGCAAGAACGCCTGGAAGCCGACCCTCGCCGATTCCACCGCGGCGGGCTCCTACCGCATGCAGGTGTTCCGCACGAAATACGGCGTCGTGACGCACCGCGCGAGCGTCGACGGCAAGCCCGTCGCGTACGTCTCGCTGCGCTCCACCTACCGCCACGAGGCCGACTCGATCATCGGCTTCCAGATGCTCAACGATCCCTCGTACGTCAAGGACGCCTCGACCTTCAAGAAGGCGGCCCAGAACATCAGCTACGCCTTCAACTGGTTCTACGCCGACTCGCGCGACACCGCGTACTACAACAGCGGCGCCAACCCGGAGCGCGCGAAGGACATCGACCCCGCCCTGCCGGTGAAGGCCCAACAGGCATACGAATGGCGGGACTTCGACCCGGAGAACAACACCTCCGCGCAGACCCCGGCCGCCGAGCACCCGCAGTCCGTCAACCAGGACTACTACATCTCCTGGAACAACAAACAGGCCAAGGACTTCAGCACGGCGGGCTTCGGCCTGAGCGCCGTGCACCGCGGTGACCTGCTCGACGGACGGGTGAAGAAGCTCACCGAGGAGGGCGGCGTCACACGGGCCTCGCTGACCCAGGCCATGTCCGAGGCGGCGGTCACCGACCTGCGCGGCGAACAGGTGCTGCCCGAGCTGCTCAAGGTGGTGCGGAGCGAGCCCGTCACCGACCCCCAGCAGGCGAAGGCCATCCAGCAGTTGGAGGCCTGGCGGAAGGCGGGCTCGCAGCGGAACCAGACGGCGGCGGGCTCCAAGACGTACGCCCACCCCGACGCCGTACGCATCATGGACGCCTGGTGGCCCCTGCTGATCGAGGCCGAGTTCAAGCCGGGCATGGGCAAGGAGCTGTACGACGCTCTGACGGCGCAGCTCGGCACCGACGAGTCACCCTCCGCCGGGCACGGCCCGACCGGGGCGCACGCCGGATCGGCCTTCCAGTACGGCTGGTGGGGTTACGCGGACAAGGATCTGCGGGCCGTGCTCGGACAGCCCGTCGAGGGAAAGCTCGGGGACGCGTACTGCGGCGAGGGCAAGCTCGACGCCTGCCGTGACGTGCTCCTGGCCACCCTGACGCAGGCCGTCGCCAAGCCCGCGACCGAGGTCTATCCCGGCGACGACAGCTGCAAGCCCGGCGAGCAGTGGTGCGCGGACTCGATCATCCACCGTGCGCTCGGCGGGATCACGCACGGGCCGATCCAGTGGCAGAACCGGCCCACCTACCAGCAGGTCGTCGAGTTCCCCAAGCACCGCTAGACGAAGAGGAGTTACGTCAGAGCGATCCGTCCTGCGGCGAACACGACACGCGCCAGCTCCTCGTGGCAGATGTCGCTGTGCGCGCCGGAGGGCGGACCGCCGCGCCGCACCACCGACGAGGCGTCCACGCTCACACACCCCTTGGCGGGGATCGCCCGGCCCAGCTTGACGCGCCTGGCACCGTCCACCGCCCGGATGCCGTCGTACCCGATGGCGCCCCAGCGCTCCCACAGGCCGAGGAAGGTCGAGGAGTCACCGGCGATCTTCGACGCCAGGGGATAGATCTTGCCCAGGGCGTCGTCGTGCCGGGAGTAGCAGGACACCAGCGGCCCGTCGATCCGCCGCTGTACGCCGTTCAGCGCGCCGCTGCGCGTGGGCGCGTGCGGCAGGCGCTTGGAGAACGCGTAGTGCGAGAAGGCCCCTTGGAGCAGGGTCGTGGACTTCACGCTGCGCACCGACGCCGGCATGCCGCGCAGTGTGTACGACACGAGCCGCGCGCCGAAGCTGTGCCCGATGAGGTGCACCCGCAGGTCCGGAGCCTCGCGGGCGAGCAGTCCGATCGCGGGGCCGAGGCCCAGCTGGCCCACGGAGCCCGCCCGGCGTTTCATGGCGTAGTAGCTGGCCTGGCGCAGGAGTTCGTGCGCCCCGTTCCACAGCCGCTTGCGCAGGCTGCCGAAGAGCTCCTGCTGGCCGGTGCCCTCCATCGCCGCGGCGAACACCTGGCAGACCTCGACCGCGTCGTCGGTCAGCATGGCGGGCTCGCCCGTCCAGGTGTCGTTGGCGAAGCGCTGGGCGGCGCTGTTCTGGTGCACGGCGACCAGATCGCGTACGAGACGACCGTACTGGTAGAGCCGCGACGGCACTTCGGAGCGCTCTGCCAGCAGCCCCCCGATCAGCCGGATCTCGGCCTCGTGGTCGGGGAACGTGCGTTCCAGAAGGAGCCGGGTCGGCTCGTCGAGCAGGGGCCCCGCGCCCGGTGCCGGGCCCGGCCCGGTGGCCGTGAGCGAGGGTTCGAAATCCGGGATCGGCTCGTCGGGGAAGCGGATGGCGGGCCAGAGCACACCCACGTATCCCAGGCGTACGCGCGGGCCCGCGAGGTCCTGGCAGGGTGCGAAGAACCGCCGGTAGAGGTCGGTCGCCATGTCTTGGTCGTTGTTCCAGCCGTGCGCGAGGACGAGGAGATCGGTGATGTGCTCGTCGGCCACCTCGGCGAGGAGGTGGTCGCGTTGCGTGGTGTCGACATCCCCGTCGGCGTCGAAGGTCAGTTCCCAGTAGGGCTCCACGCGGCCCATCGTCCTGCGGCCCCGGTGTACTGACCAGATGTCCCGCACAACACGTTGGGACAGGCGCCCACCCCCGGCGGCACCTGCCCCAACGCGGTCCTTTCGCCGTCGGTCAGCCGACGGCCTTCCGTTCCCGCGCGAAGCGGTTGACGGGCGGGAGCCAGCACAGCACGATCACCGCGAGGGCCGTGAGCAGCGAGACGAAGCTCAGGGCGAAGACCGAGTCCGGTTCGTAGTCCCCGAGGATCAGGAAGTGCGGGAACAGGGCGACGACGGCCGAGACGGTGATGAGCACCCGGGCCCAGACCGCGGCGCTCCTGCGCGCGGCGAGGGCGAACACCAGCAGGCAGAGCGCGGTGAACGCCGCGAACCCTGCCCGAGCGGCGAGCGTGCCCGCCCGGTCGCTGACCAGCTCGTCCCAGATGGGCCCGGACAGCGCCTTGATGTCCGCCGCCGTGGTCCCCGAGGGAAGTCCGACGACGTCCGGGTGGTCCTGGATGACGTCGTTGATGTTGTCCTCGGCCATGTCGTCGCCGCCGGCGAAGACGAGGACCGCGCCGATGAGTGCGGCGACCGCGGAGAGTACCGAGGTCCACACCAGAGCGGTGAGGGTGCCGGGTCGCCTGGCCGCGCGGCGTGTGGGGCCCGTGGGGTGGTGGCCCGGATGCGCGGGTGCGGCCTGGTAATGGCTCACGAGCGTAAGTCTCCTTGCAGAGATGGTGGGTTGACGCAGAGATGGCGGGTCGCCGAGATGGCGGGCCGATCGGGATTGGCTCGACCATTCCACGGGTACCGGGAACGCATCCAGCCTTTTCTGGAAGAAATCGCCAGATAATTTTCGGTGTTCTCCGGATCAGTTTCTGCGGCAGTTTCCGCGGCGGCTATGCTCCATTGCCGTAAAAGCAAAGGGAGTCGGAGAGCGAGTAGCCGAACATGGCCTTATCCGGTCCGCAGCAGTACCCCACGGAGCTGCTGGACACCACGATGGATCAATTGCGTACGCTGCTCTCGGTGCACGAGACGGGCACGGCGCTCGCCGCTGCCCGCCGGCTCGGACGTGAGCAGTCCAGCGTGCAGAAGCAACTGGACACGATGAACCGCACCTTCGGCGCACTGTGCGGAGAAGCCCTCGTCCTGAAGCGGGGACGCGGCAAGGACGTCCTGTTCACCCCCACGGGCGAGGCCCTCGTCGACCTGGCGCGGCGCACGCTCGGCCAGTGGCACGACGGCCTGCACGACGCGCGCCGGCGCCTCGGCCGCACCCTGTCCGTCGGCTCGACCCGCTACACGCTGGGGTTTCTCCTGGACGCCGTGGAGCGCGTGAGCGACGCCTACGAACGCCGAGGCGTCGACCTGAAGGTCACCCACGTGCGCACCGGCGACCTCTTCGCCAAGCTGCGGTCCAAGGAACTCGACCTGGTCTGCGGCAGTGTCGTGGTCATCGAGGGCGAGGAGGCGGAGCTCGATCCGTACGAGGTCATCGAGTGGCGCCGCAGTGGACTCTCGCTGCTCACGAACCTCCCGGGCGACCGGCTCCCCGGGCCTTCAGTGGGCGCGAGCCAACTGCCCGAGCTGCCCCTCGTGGTGTCGGCGGGCGGCCTCATCGGCCGCTTCCTGACCTCCTGGTACGGCCCCGACTACCGCCAGCAGCTGTCCATCGCCGCCGAGATAGAAGCCGCGCACTACGGCTTCGAACTCCTTCGCTCGGGCGTCGTGAGCGGGGCCATGCTCGTCACCAGGGGTATCGCGGAGGCCGCCGAGAGCGGCAGCCTCCCGGAGGCCGGGGGGCTGCGGCGGCTCGATGTCGTCGGCGATACCGGCCCGCGCACCGAGGTGCTCGTCGGGGTGTTCACGCGGCGCGGCGACCGCGATTCCTGTGATTTTGGGCACCCGTTGAACCTGCTCTGGGACGCATTGGCGAAGGACAATGAACGATGGTGGCTCAGTAGGTGAATTGGCCATTCCGGATATGGCAGGAGTATGTGGTCTAGACGTGTGAAGAATTCACTCGCCCACAACTCCTCACGCGCGCCGCATTACGTTTATCGAGTTCACGCCGGTCTCATGACAGTTCCCGCTCGCGGGTTTCCGGCAGCGCGAGAACACACACCAGGGACACGACCGCCATCGCGCTCACGTACCAGCCCACCGACGAGGAACCGAACGCCGACTGCAGCCGCGTCGCCACCAGAGGGGAGACCGCGCCGCCGAGCACACCGCCCAGGTTGTAGGCGAGCGAGGCGCCCGAATAGCGCACGTTCGTACCGAACAGCTCCGGCAGATACGCGCCCATCGGCCCGTAGACGACACCCATGCAGAACAGCGCGCCGCCGAGCGCCAGCGCCATCAGCACCGGCTGCTCTGTGTCCAGGAGGGGGAAGAGCACCAGGCCCCACACCACCGCGAGCCCGGCGCCCACGAGGACCAGCTTGCGGCGCCCCGCACCGTCGGAGCGGGTCGCGGCGAGCCACGTACCGGCCGCGAGGAAGAGACAGGCGACCAGCGAGAGGCCCAGCATGGTGTCGCGCGAGACGCCCAGGGTGCCGGTGGAGTAGGCGAGGCAGTACGTCGTCGCCGTGTAGAAGAGCCCGTACGCGACGACCATCCCGCCGGCGCCGAGCAGCAGTTCGCGCGGATAGCGCCGCAGCACGTCGAGCGTGGGGACCTTGCTGGCCTCCTGCGCGTCCATGACCTTCGCGAAGACCGGCGTCTCGCTGATGCGCAGCCGCACGAAGAGTCCGACGCCGACAAGGAGGAAGGAGAGCAGGAACGGCACGCGCCAGCCCCAGGTGCGGAACGCGTCGTCGGAGAGGACGGCGGAGAGCAGCCAGAAGACTCCGGTCGCCGCGAAGAAGCCCACGGAGGGGCCGAGTTGGGGGAAGGCGGCGTACAGGCCGCGCTTCTTCTTCGGCGCGTGCTCCACCGCGAGGAGCGCGGCCCCGCCCCACTCGCCGCCGAGCCCGATGCCCTGGAGGAAGCGCAGCAGGATCAGCAGGACCGGCGCCCAGATGCCCAACGTGCCGTATCCGGGCAGGAGTCCGACGAGCGCCGTCGAGAGGCCCATGAGCAGCAGCGAGGCCACGAGCACCGACTTGCGGCCGACCCGGTCACCGAAGTGCCCGAAGACCACGGAGCCGATGGGTCGCGCCGCGAACGCCACCGCGTAGGTGGAGAAGGAGGCGAGGGTGGCGTTGACCGGGTCCAGGGTCGGGAAGAAGGCGTCGTTCAGGACGAGCGCGGCCGCCGTGCCGTAGATGTAGAAGTCGTAGAACTCGATGGCCGTCCCGATGAACGACGCCACCGCCACGCGGCGCATGCTCTCGGGGCTCGCGTCCGCGTCCTGGGCCTGCTGTTTCTCTGCTGCTGTCGTTTCACTCCGCACGACCGGCACTGTCGCGTTGGATGTATGGGCCAGTCAATACCTGGGACGGCTCGTCTCGGTCATTGAGACTGGCGGTGAGCTGCGGTGACGCGATCCAGATGGATGAGGATGTCGTACGAGGGCGCCAGGCGGATCTTGTGGGGGCCGTCAGGGAAGGCCGTACCGATGCTCTTGGTCATCCGGGCCTTGCCCAGCCACTTCCGGGCGGTCGCGGGAGCGGTCCTCATGTCCAGGAAGTAGTCGTCGTGACGCACCTTGTCGAGCGTGTACTCGTTCATGCCGCGCGTGGCCGCGCCCACCGATCGCGGCTTCCACGCCTCGGATTCCGCGCTCTGCGCCATGAGCGAGCCCCGGTCGAAGGTGAACCCGATGCTGACGTACCGGTCGCCGAGCCGGTCCCGCAGGAAGGCGCCCTGCATCTTCGGGTAGCTCGGGTCGTAACTCTCGTACCCCACATGGGCGTTGTGGGCCGACAGGAGTACCTTGCCGCCGGTGTGCCGCTGCCACCAGGCGGTGTTCTGCGCCATGAGGCGGTCGCGGTACAGCATGGCGTCCGTCTCGCCCTGGGGGGTGCCCAGGGGGAAGGCGTAGACCGTGGCGGTCTGCGAGAGGGACCGGGCGTGCTGCAACGCCCAGGCGAACTTCCCCCCGGGTGAGGCGGGTTGACGCTTCCTGAGCAGGTCCAGGGCCTCGCGCGCGTTTCCCGCAAGATCCCGCCGCTCCTTCAGCGGCCTGCCCATGTACGTGTCCCCGTTCGCGAGGCGCCGCATCGGCGCATACAGCTCGGTGATCGTGGGCAGCAAATCGGGCTCGTGCGCGCGGACGTAGTCCTCGACCCCGTCGAACAGCTCATCCCCGATCTCGGGGTAGTTGAGGTCGTTGCCCATGAAGCGCACCTGACGGTGCGGATGCTTGTCGTTGTACGCGCGCATCCACGTCAGGAGCTCGACGTACTCCTCGGTGTCCCAGGGCGTCTTCGCCAGCTCCTCGTGGACGAGCTCGCGCACGTCGCCCTCGCCCCCGCGCACGTACGCGTCGAAACGCAGCCCCGTCGTCCAGCTGACCTCCTGCGCGAAGGTGGTGAACCCCTTCTCCTCGACGAGGTAGCGGAAAACGCGGTCCTTCATCGTGAAGAACTCGTGCGAACCGTGTGTGGCCTCACCCAGGCCCACCACCGAAGCGTCGCCCACCATCCGGCCCATCGGCCGCAGGTCTTTCGTGGAGCCGCCCGGATCGGTCGAGCGCAGAGGCTGGGCCGCGCTTTCGATCGCCGGGACCGGGTCCGTGGTCGCGGGCGACGCGCCGGCCTGAGGGGCGACGAGCGCCCCCAGGCCGAGCGTCCCGGCCAGTGCCAGCGGAACCGTGCGGCGTACCGTCCGTGCCATGCGGGATCTCCTCAACTCGGGTGTACGGAGCTGAAGATCACGATCCCGGACCCGTCGGGGCGCCTGCCATCCGGCAGGCACCCCTCTCGCCGGTGGGGCGTTCCCTACCTACCGGTAGTGCAGGTACTGCCTCCGCACGCCGCGGAACCGCGCCAGATCCTCCTGCCAGCCGCCCACCACCTCGTCCGTGTCCGCGCCCGCGTCGATCATGGTGCGGACCCGCGTGGTGCCCGTCAGCTTGTCGATCCAGTTGTCGGAGCGCCAGGCGAAGCCGCTCCACGTCTTCTTGGCCGTCACCAGGAGGGCGATTCCGGTGCGCACCGGGTCGTACGACTCCCTGTCGTGCACGTGGAGCTGCACTCCGCCGATCGTCTTGCCCTGGAACTTGGAGAACGTCGGCGCGAAGTAGGCCTCCCTGAAGTGCACGCCACGCAGGCCCAGTTCATCGACCGACGCCGCCCACTTCCGGTCGATGCCCTCCGCCCCGAGCAGCTCGAAGGGGCGGGTCGTGCCGCGCCCCTCGGAGAGGTTCGTGCCCTCGAAGAGGCAGGTGCCGCTGTAGACCAGGGCGGTCTCGGGCGTGGGCATGTTCGGGCTCGGCGGCACCCACGGCAGCGTGGACGCGTCGTAGAAGTCCGAGCGCTTCCACCCGGTCATCCGTACGGTCTCCAGGTCGGCCGGGCGCTCCAGGAACTCGCCGTTGAACAGCAGCGCGAGCTCCGTCACGGTCATCCCGTGAGCCTGCGAGATCGGCTGCCGCCCGACGAACGTCGCGAACTCCTTGTGCAGGACAGGGCCGTACGCGCCGCGTCCCGTCACCGGATTCGGCCGGTCGAGGACGACGAACCGCTTGCCCGCGAGCTCGGCCGACTCCATGCAGTCGAAGAGCGTCCAGATGTACGTGTAGAAGCGCGCCCCCACGTCCTGGATGTCGAAGACGATCGTGTCGACCCGGGCGGCTGTAAAGATGTCGGCAAGCGCCTTGCCGCTCTTCTGGTACGTGTCGTAGACGGGAAGCCCGGTCGCCGGGTCGTCGTAGCGCCCTTCGGAACCGCCCGCCTGAGCCGTCCCCCGGAAGCCGTGCTCGGGGCCGAGCACCGCGACCAGGTTCACGCGCTCGTCGGCATGCATGACGTCGACGATGTGGCGTACGTCCCTGGTGACGCCGGTCGGGTTGGTGACGACGCCGACCCGCTCACCGTCCAGGAGGGCATAGCCGTCGGCGGCCAGGCGCTCGAAGCCGGTGCGCAGCCGCCGGCCGCCGCCCGATCCGCCCCCGCCTCCGGCCGCGGCCGCGGGGGCCGCGGAGGTGAGGGCCGTGGCGGTGGTGACGGCCAGCAGGCCCCGTCTGGACAGACTGCGGCGGGACAGGTTCATACAGAGACCTCCGTGAGCGCGGTGGCTGTCATGGCCACGCACGCTAGCGCGCGGACTCCGGCCGGGGAACGAACCTGACGGCCCGACCCCCTTCCATCCGTACATACCGACTGGTTAGTCTGCGATCACAGCGGAGCCGCAGTCGAAGGAGACTGATCGTGGAGACCCTGCAGGACAAGGGAGTTGTCGTCACCGGTGCCGGAGGCGGGATCGGGGCCGCGCTGGCCCGCCGGTTCGCCGCCGCGGGGGCGCGGGTCGTGGTCAACGACCTGGACGCCGCCAAGGCCAAGTCGGTGGCCGACGAGATCGGCGCCGTCGCCGTGGCCGGCGACGCGTCTGCGGTTGTGCCGGAGGCGAGAGAAGCGCTCAGTGGCACCGTCGACGTGTACTGCGCCAACGCGGGCCTCGGCTCCGGCGGCTCGGAGGCCGCGCCCGAGGAGGTCTGGGCCACGGCCTGGGACGTCAACGTCATGGCCCACGTCCGAGCGGCCCACGCGCTGCTGCCCGACTGGCTGGAGCGCGGCAGCGGGCGCTTCGTCTCCACCGTCTCGGCGGCGGGACTGCTCACCATGATCGGCGCCGCGCCCTACAGCGTCACCAAGCACGGCGCGTACGCCTTCGCCGAGTGGCTCTCGCTGACCTACCGCCACCGCGGCATCGACGTCCACGCGATCTGCCCCCAGGGCGTGCGCACCGACATGCTCGCCGCCACCGGCACCGCGGGCGACCTCGTGCTCACCCCGACCGCGATCGAGCCGGACGACGTCGCGGACGCGCTCTTCGCCGGGATGGAAGAGGGCCGCTTCCTGATCCTGCCGCACCCCGAGGTCGCCGAGTACTACCGCATCCGCGCCGCCGAGCCGGACAAATGGCTCACCGGCATGAACCACATCCAGCAGAAGTGGGAGGCGACGGAGCGGTGAGCGAGGCGACCCCGACCGCATCCGAATCCGAGGCCACACCCGCCGCCGCGTCCATATACGCCGCCAAGCCCTGGCTCGGCCGCCTCACCGAGGCCCAGCGCGGCCCGGTCGAACCCGCCGCTTCCGTCGTGCACGCCTTCCGCGCCGCGGTGCTGAGGGCCCCCGAGCACACGGCCCTCGCCTACTTCGACGGGCGCCTGAGCTACCGCGAGGTGGAGGCCCTCACCGACTCCGTCGCCGGGCACCTGGCCGCACGCGGGCTCGCCCGGGGCGAACGGGTCGCGATCCTCCTGCAGAACACCCCGCACTTCGTGATCGCGCTGCTCGGCGCGTGGAAGGCGGGCGCCACGGTCGTGCCGGTGAACCCCATGTACAAGTCGGCCGAGGTCGGGCACGTCCTCGCGGACGCCGACGTGACCGCGCTGATCTGCTCGGACCGCGCATGGGAGACGTATCTGCGCGAGACGGCCGCCGCCTCTCCCGTACGCATCGTGCTCACCGCGTGCCAGCTCGACCTGCAGACCCGGGGCGACACCCGCGTCCTCGACTTCGAACGCCTCCCGCAGGCCGCCGACGCCGACGATCTGGTGACGGTCGCCCGGCAGGGCCTCCCGGCCCCGGGGGACCGCCAACTCGGCCCCTCCGACGTCGCGTTGATCAGCTATACGTCGGGTACGAGCGGCACGCCCAAGGGCGCCATGAACACCCACGGCAACATCACCTACAACGCCGAGCGGCAACGCACGGGCTCCGGCATCCCCGAAGGCGCCTGCTACTTCGCGATGGCGCCGCTCTTCCACATCACGGGCATGGTCGCGCAGGTCGCCGCCTGTCTGACCAACGCGGGCACCCTCGCGCTCGCGTACCGCTTCGAAGCAGGCGTCGTCCTCGACGCCTTCGCCGAGCACAAGCCGGCGTACACCGTGGGCCCCTCCACGGCCTTCATGGCGCTCGCCGCCCACCCCTCCGTCACGCGGGAGCACTTCGACTCCTTCGCGATGATCTCCTCGGGCGGCGCCCCGCTGCCGCCCGCCCTGGTGGAGAAGTTCCGCGCGGGCTTCGGCCCCTACATCCACAACGGCTACGGCCTCACCGAGTGCACCGCGCCCTGCGCCTCCGTGCCGCCGGGCCAGGAGGCGCCGGTCGACCCGGTGTCGGGCACGCTGGCCGTCGGTGTCCCCGGCCCCGAGACGGTCGTCAGGATCGTCGACGACCACGGCGCGGACGTCCCCTTCGGGGAGCAGGGCGAGATCACCGTGCGCGGCCCGCAGGTCGTGCCCGGCTACTGGAAGCGCCCCGACGCGACAAACGAGGCGTTCCCCGACGGGGAGCTGCGCACCGGCGACATCGGCTTCATGGACGAGCAGGGCTGGCTCTACGTGGTCGACCGCAAGAAGGACATGATCAACGCGTCCGGTTTCAAAGTCTGGCCGCGCGAGGTGGAGGACGTCCTCTACAGTCACGCAGCCGTCCGTGAGGCGGCGGTCATCGGCGTCCCCGACAGCTACCGCGGCGAGACGGTCAAGGCCTTCGTCAGCCTGCGCCCGGAGGCCGACGTGGCGCCGGACGATCTCGCGGCGTACTGCAAGGAACGGCTGGCGGCGTACAAATACCCCCGCGCGGTCGAGATCCTGCCGGAGCTGCCGAAGACCACAAGTGGGAAGATCCTCCGGCGGGAACTGCGTTCCCGTACAACCAACAGCTAGCGGTATTCGAAAGGCAGGTGGCGGCAGTGGCCAGGACGACGGACGGTGACGGCACGCCCGTCCCTCAGCGGCTGCTCGCCGCCGCCACACGGCTCTTCGCCGACCGCGGCTACGACCGCACGTCGGTGCAGGAGATCGTGGAGTCGGCAGGCGTCACCAAGGGCGCGCTCTACCACTACTTCGGATCCAAGGACGACCTCCTGCACGAGGTGTACGCCCGCGTCCTGCGCGTACAGCAGGAGCGCCTGGACGCCTTCGCGGACGCCGACGCCCCCGTCGAGCAGCGGGTGCGGGACGTGGCGGCGGACGTGGTCGTCACGACGATCGACAATCTCGACGACGCCTCGATCTTCTTCCGCTCCATGCACCACCTGAGCCCGGAGAAGAACAAGCAGGTTCGGTCCGAGCGCCGCCGGTACCACGAGCGGTTCCGCGCGCTGATCGAGGAGGGCCAGGAGGCCGGCGTCTTCTCCAAGGCGACGCCCGCGGACCTGGTGGTGGACTACCACTTCGGCTCGGTCCACCACCTGTCCACCTGGTACCGCCCGAACGGCCCGCTCACCCCGCAGCAGGTCGCCGACCACTTGGCGGACCTGCTGCTGAGGGCGCTGCGGCCGTAATCTCCCGTAGCTACAGGTACTTCTTCAGCTCCCGCCGGGCCAGCGACCGCTGGTGCACCTCATCGGGCCCGTCAGCCAAGCGCAGCGTCCTCGCCGCCGCCCACAGTTCGGCGAGCGGGAAGTCCTGACTCACTCCACCCGCGCCGTGCAGCTGCACGGCCTGGTCGAGGATGTCGACGACCGTCCGCGGGGTGGCGATCTTGATGGACTGGATCTCCGTGTGCGCGCCCTTGTTGCCCACGGTGTCCATCAGCCACGCCGTCTTCAGGACGAGCAGCCGCAGCTGCTCCACCGCGACCCGGGCGTCCGCGATCCACTCCTGGACGACGCCCTGCTGTGCGAGCGGCTTGCCGAAGGCGGTACGCGCCACCGCCCGCTGACACATCAGCTCGATCGCACGCTCGGCCATGCCGATGAGGCGCATGCAGTGGTGGATGCGGCCGGGACCCAGGCGCGCCTGGGCGATGGCGAAGCCGCCGCCCTCCTCGCCGACCAGGTTGCTCACGGGGACCCGGGCCCGGTCGAAGACGACCTCGGCGTGCCCTCCGTGGGAGTGGTCCTCGTAGCCGTAGACCTGCATCGCGCGCCGTACTTCGACACCGGGGGTGTCGCGCGGCACGAGCACCATGGACTGCTGGCGGCGCGGGTCGGAGCCCTCGGGGTCCGTCTTGCCCATCAGGATGAAGATCTGGCAGTCCGGGTTCATCGCCCCGGAGATGTACCACTTGCGTCCGGTGATCACGTACTCGTCGCCGTCGCGCTCGATGAGCGTGGTGATGTTCGTGGCGTCGGACGAGGCCACCTCGGGCTCGGTCATCGCGAACGCCGAGCGGATCTCACCGGCGAGCAGGGGCTCCAGCCAGCGCTTCTTCTGCTCGTCGTTGCCGAATTGGGCGAGGACCTCCATGTTGCCGGTGTCCGGGGCCGCGCAGTTCAGCGCGGTGGGCGCCAAGTGCGGGGAGCGGCCGGTGATTTCGGCGAGCGGGGCGTACTGGAGGTTGGTGAGCCCGGCGCCGTGCTCGGCGTCCGGCAAGAAGAGATTCCACAGGCCCTGCTTGCGGGCCTCGGCCTTCAGTTCACCCACGATCGCCGGGGTGTCCCAGGGCGACGCGAGCCGGGCGCGCTGCTCCTCGGCGACCTCCTCCGCCGGGTAGACGTGCTCGTCCATGAAGGTGAGGAGCCGGTCGCGCAGCTCCTCGGTGCGGGCGTCGAATGCGAAGTCCATGGCTGTCTCAGCCTTCCTGTCGTCCTTGGAGGGTGGTGAGGCCGTGCTCGATGAAGACGGGGACCAGTTCCCCGATGCGGTCGAAGCCCGCGCCGACCGTCTGGCCGAGCGTGTACCGGTAGTGGATGCCCTCCAGGATCACGGCGAGCTTGAACCACGCGAACGCCGTGTACCAGGCGACCGCGGAGACATCGCGCCCCGAGCGCGCGGCGTACCGCTCGATCAGCTCGGCGGCCTCCGGGTGCCCTGGCGCGCCCGCGGTGGTGCTGATGGGGGAGTCGGGCAGTTCGAGCCGGGTGCTGTACATGACGAGCAGCCCCAGGTCGGTGAGCGGATCGCCGAGGGTGGACATCTCCCAGTCGAGGATCGCCTTGATCCGGTCGTCATCGCCGATCAGGACGTTGTCGAGCCGGTAGTCGCCGTGCACGACGGTGGGCGCGGGGGAGACGGGCAGCTGTCGTCCCAGGGCGGCGTGCAGCTCGTCGATCCCCGCCAGGTCGCGGTTGCGTGAGGCGTCGAGCTGCTTGCCCCAGCGGCGCAGCTGCCGGTCGAGGAAGCCGTCGGGCCGCCCGAAGTCACCGAGGCCGACCGCTTCCGGGTCCACGGAGTGCAGGTCGACGAGGGTGTCGACGAGGCCGATGACCGCCGCACGGGTGCGCTCGGCGCCCAGCGGTGCCAGCTCCTCGGCGGTGCGGTAGGGCGTGCCGTCCACGAAGTCCATGACGTAGAAGGGCGCGCCGATCACGGAGTCGTCCTCGCAGAGCAGCAAGGGCTCGGGCACGGGCACGTCGGTCCCGTGCAGCGCGCTGATCACCCGGTGCTCGCGCTTCATGTCGTGCGCGGTGGCGAGCACGTGCCCGAGGGGTGGACGGCGTACGACCCAGCGTGTGGTGCCGTCCGTCACGGCGTACGTGAGGTTCGACCGGCCGCCCTCGATCAGCCGGGCGGTGAGCGGTCCGCCCACGAGGCCCGGCCGCTCGCGGTCCAGATGGCCGCGCAACTGGTCGAGATCGAGGCCGGGTGGATGGTCTGAGCTCATCTTCGCTCCTGGTCGGACGGTCGTCGTCGAATGCCGCGCGGCGTCGCGCTGACGTTCATGATGCCGACCAGTCGGTATGTCGTCCAGAGCGCAGTGGGAACGTGATCAGAATCGCTATGGCGCGAAGATGCCCGCACAAGCCGATCCCCCGCCACAGACTGCCAGTTGGCGCCCGTGCGGGGGAAGTCGGCCGAGGCGGTGCCTCGCGGTGTGGTTCCGGTGCCTCAGTGGTCGTCCCAGTGGCCGTCGTGCTCCGCGTGCCGGTGACCGTCGTGGACGTAGTCGACGTGGTCGCCGTGCAGCACCGAACTGTGCCCGCAGCCCTCGCCGTGCCGGTGGTCGTGACCCTCGTGGACGACATGGCTGCCGGGCTCGCACTCGTCGTAGTGCTCGGAGTGCAGGCGGTGCATGTGCCCGTCGTGCGCGTAGTCGACGTGGTCGCCGTGCGGTACCTCCGTGTGGCCGCAGGCCGGGCCGTGGATGTGGTCGTGCACCGGGTGTTCGTGGTGGAGCGTGGTCATGGCGTGTGCACCTTCTGTGGGAGGGAGTGACCCTCTCAGGCTAGTACTCGATGCCCCTTTGGTGGGGATATGGAAGCCTTCTTGATGTTTCCACCACTGCGCCACCCTTGCATCCCCACCGCCCCACACCTGACCCCTGGACCACCACCGCACCTTTGCCCCACAGGGGCGCTCCCACGAAGGCACTCCCATGAAGCCGACCCCATGAAGGCGATCAGCTACCGCCGGTACGGCGGTCCCGAAGTCCTCGAGTACGGAGATGTGCGCGACCCCAAGGTCGGCCCCGACTCCGTCCTGGTGAAAGTCCGCGCCGCGTCGGTGAACCCCGTCGACTGGAAGTGCATGGGCGGGCACCTCGACGCCATCCTCGACCCCGTCTATCCGGTGATCCCGGGCTGGGACGTCGCTGGCGTCGTGGTGCAGCCGGGCGCCTCCGTCCCGGAGTACGTGGTGGGGGACGAGGTCATCGGCTACGTACGCGAGGACTTCCTCTCGCGCGGCACCTTCGCCGAGTACGTCGCCGCCCCCGTGCGCACCCTGGCCCGCAAGCCGCGGAACCTCACCTTCGAGGAGGCCTCCGGCCTGCCGCTCGCCGGGCTCACCGCCTATCAGGTGATCGTCAAGACGCTCGCGGTGACGGAGGGCGACGTCGTTCTCGTGCACGCGGCGGCCGGCGGCGTCGGCTCGATCGCCGTCCAGCTGGCCCGGCACGCGGGCGCCCGCGTCATCGGCACAGCGAGCGAGCGCAACCACGACTTCCTGCGCGAACTCGGCGCGGAACCGGTCGCCCACGGAGACGGTCTGGCCGAGCGGGTACGAGCCCTCGCGCCGGAGGGGGTGGACGCCGCCTTCGACACGGTCGGCGGCGACACCCTCAAGGTGTCCGCCGAACTCCTCGCACCGGAAGGGCGTCTCGCGTCGATCGCGGACGGCGCGGTGATCGGCCTCGGCGGCCACTACTGCTTCGTACGTCCTGACGCCGACGATCTCCAGCGCCTGACGCAGCTCGTGGAGCAGGACGTCGTCACGGTCCATGTCTCGGAGACGTTCCCGCTGGAGAAGGCGGCGGACGCGTACCGCCTGAACGCGGAGGGCCGCACCCGGGGCAAGATCGTCGTCACCGTTGACTGGGCGGCCGAGGACGGGTCCTCCAGGCACTGAGGGCGGCGTTTCCCGGAGGGGCGGGGCGTTCAGAACACCATGGCCGTCGCGCACGCCGCGAGCGCCATCGTGCACAGCGCTGCCGTCGCCGCGGCCCGCGCCGGGAGCCGGACCGGCCTGCTGCTGGCCGCGAGTTCGGTCATCCTGCGGTGCGCGACGCCCAGGAAGCCGAGCCACAGGAGCAGGCAGAGGGCGCAGGCGATGACAGCCACCGCGGTGGTTCCCTCCTGAAGGGCGGCCCGCGCCGCGAGGACCGCCGCGACGGTGCAGGACAGGGTCGTACGCCGCCACGCGAGCCTCGTGCGCTCAGGCTGCAGCCCCGGATCGCGCTCGGGGACGGCCACCTCGCCCTGGCCCGTCACCCCTCCCACCCGAAGAGCACGACGACGACCATGGCGAGCGCCACGACCGCGACGGCCAGGCTCAGGACGGTCGGGAAGCGCGAGACGGGCAGATCATCGCCGCGCCGCATCGCCCGCTCGCAGCGCACCCAGTGGTTGACCGCGCGCAGCGAACTGAGCACACCCGCGGCGAGCAGGGCGAGGGCGAGCCCGATGCGCCACCCCCAGCGCAGGTCCGGCAGGAACTGGTCCACCGCGAAGCCGCCGCCGATGAGGGCGAGCGCGGTGCGCAGCCAGGCGAGGAAGGTGCGCTCGTTGGCGAGCGAGAAGCGGTAGTCCGGGGTGTCGCCCTCGTCGCGGATCCGCTCGGGCGCGAACCACAGGCGCAGGGTCTGTACGAAGTTGCTCACTCGCCGCACCCTAACGGGCACTAACGCGCACTAACCCGCACGGAACTCCCGCAGCCGTTCGTACGCGGCGAGCCCGTCCGGCACCCAGTCCCACTCGCCGAGCCGCCGCGCCAGCTCGTCCTCGGTGACGAAGGCGTGCCACGCGACCTCCTCGGCCTGCGGGCTCACGGGCAGGTCGCAGCGCACCTCATAGAGGTACGACCACCAGGTGTGCCCCGCGCCGTCGTCGTACAGGAACTTGAACAGCGGTGTGGGGCGCGGCAGTCCGTGGACCCCGAGCTCCTCCTCCGCCTCGCGCAGGGCCGCGTCGTCGTAGGACTCGCCGGCCCCGACCACGCCGCCGACGAACATGTCGTACATCGAGGGGAAGACCAGCTTGACGGGCGTGCGCCGGTGCACGAAGACGCGGCCTTCGGCGTCCCGTGCCTGGATGAACACGCAACGGTGGCGCAGGCCCCGAGCGTACGCCTCACCGCGCGGGGCCTCGCCGACGACCTCGTCGTTCTCGTCGACGATGGACAGGATCTCTTCACTGGGGTCGGGCACCGGCACGCTGTTGGTCGTCATGCCGACCATCCAATCTCAACGCACGGCGGGGGAGTTCACTGCCCCATGACGTACTTCACGGTGGGTCCCGCGGTCCAGCCGCCGTCGACGGCGAGCTCGGCGCCGGTCACGTACGACGCGGCGTCCGAGAGCAGGAAGACCATGGCGCCCGCGATCTCGTGCGGCTCGCCGACTCGCCCCATCGGGGTGTTGGGGTACTTGCCCTCGCCCTTCTCGATGCCCACCTGCGCGGTCATCGGGGTGTACGTCATGCCCGGGTGGACGGAGTTGACGCGGATGCGGGCGGTACCGAGCTCCACGGCGCCGATCTTGGTGAGGCCGCGTACGCCCCACTTGGAGGCGCCGTAGCCCGCGGTGAGCGCGAGGCCCATGAGCCCGGCCGCGGAGGAGATGTTCACGATGGATCCGCCGCCGGCCTCCTTCATGGCCGGGACGACGCTCTTCATGCCGATGAAGACGCCGGTGAGGTTGATGTCGAGGACCTTGCGGAAGTGCTCGACCGACTCCGACTCCAGGAACTGGCCCGTGGATATACCGGCGTTGTTGACCAGGCCGTGGATCCCGCCGAACTCGCTGACCGCGAGGTCCACGACGCGCTGCCAGTCCTCCTCCGACGTCACGTCGTGGTGCGCGAAGCGGGCGCGCTCGCCGAGTTCGGCGGCGGTGACCTCGCCTTCCTTGTCGAGCACGTCGGTGAGCACGACGTTCGCACCGGCGGCGACCGCCTGGCGTGCGGCCTCGGCGCCGAGACCGCGGGCGGCTCCGGTGATGACGACGGTCTTGCCGGTGAGGTCGTGCGCTTGGCTCATGGTTCTCTCCGTGGGACTGGGGCCCGCAGCAGGGCCGTGGTGGTCTCGACGAGGTCGGCGAGGAAGAGGTCCTCGTCGGTCAGGGGGGTGGCGCCGGCCAGGTACTGGCCCGCACGGTCGGCCATGGCGGCGCCGACGAGGGTGAGGGCGAGGTCGAGCCGCTCCAGGCGGACCGGCTCCGGGAGCTGCGAGGCGAGGCACTCCTCGACGCGGCTGATCAGATCCCAGTAGACGGTGCCGTCGAGGGTCGGGTGCGGGGTGCGGGTGCGTACGCCGCTCTCGTGGCTGAGCTGGGTGGAGATGCGCAGGCAGCGCCGCCCTCGCTCGGTGCGCAGTTCGGTGGCCTCGGCGGTCACGAGGGCGCGCAGCAGGCCGCGAAGGCCGTTGTCGTCGGCCCGCGCGAGCTCCGCGGTGAGCACTTTCTCCGTACGGGACTGGCGCTCGGCCATGACGGCGTCCAGGAGGCCGGCGCGGCTGCCGAAGTGGTACTGCACGGCGGAGGGGTTGCTCTGCCCCGCGAGCCGGACGATGTCGCGCAGCTGCGCGCCGTGTACGCCCTGCGCGGCGAACACTTCCTCACCCGCGCGGATCAGCTTGTCGCGGGTTTCGGGTCCGGAGGTCCTGGCCATGGGGCCATAGTAATGCTGGCCATTATTAAAAGCGAGACAGTCCCCAACCCCGCCCCTTCCCGGCTGTGACATAGCGGCTCCGCCGCGGGCCGCTCTGCCGCGGGGGCCTCGGTTGCCGTCAATCACCGGCTCCGCCGAGTTCGTCCTCAAACGCCGGACGGGCTGGAAATCCAGCCCGTCCGGCGTTTGAGGACATCTTGTGCGGGGTCTGGGGCGGAGCCCCAGGCAGGCCCCCGCGCCGAGCGGGTTTTCGGGAAGGGGCGGGGTTGGGGAAAATTAATGCCCCTCCACCTCCCGCCCCTCTAATCGGCCCTCGGCCCTCGGCATAGCCGGATGCAATCCCAGCAGCACGATCCCGCCCACGATGGCCGCAAGGCCCACCACCTGCCACGTCAA
The DNA here is from genome assembly GCF_009769735.1 of Streptomyces sp. BA2. NCBI lineage: Bacteria > Bacillati > Actinomycetota > Actinomycetes > Kitasatosporales > Streptomycetaceae > Streptomyces > Streptomyces sp. BA2. The sequence goes on along the minus strand of NZ_WSRO01000002.1, from coordinate 2,258,175 downwards.
AGCGACAGCGTCCATCCGCAGCTGATCCCCCATGAACCCCACCCCGCACACGATCCCCGCCAGGGGCTGCGCGGCGGTCAGCGCGGGCAGCGACATCCGCAGCGGTGCCGTCTCGAAGGCGCTCTGCACCAGCAGAAGCCCGGTCACCCCCAGCACAAGCACCACGTACGGCTGCCACCCCGTGAACAGTGCGACCCAGCCTTCCTCCGAAAGCCGCTTCCCGCTCACCCGCGTCAACGCGTCCTGCACGCCGTACAGCAGCCCCGCCGCCACCCCAAGGAGCACGGGCCCGGCGGTGAACCGGTGCCGGGACCCCTTCGCGTACAACGTGAGGAGCATCGCGATGCCCGCCATCACGCCCATGATCAGCCACTGCCGCAGCGGATCGGACTCGGAGTCCCCGCCCCGCGGCTCACCCGCCACGATGAACGCGGTGACCCCGCCCGCGAGCAGCGCGAGCCCCGCCCAGCCCTGACGCCCCAAGGACTGCCTCGTCCGATGGCGGGAGAGCGCGAGGGCGAAGATCAGGTTCGTGGCGAGGAGCGGCTCCACCAGGGAAATCTCGCCCTGGCCGAGCGCGAGCGCGCCGAGGACCATGCCGCACACCATGAGCCCGATCCCGCCCAGCCACTCGGGCACCCGCACCAGATCGAGCAGCAGCCGCGGCGAGAGGAAGTCGCTCAGCGGGGCGCGCTGCGCCGCGTGCTGCTGGAACACGAAGCCGAAGCCCAGGCAGCAGGCGGCCGACACGGAGAGGACGAGGACCAGAACCGACACGTCAGACCTCAAGACGGGGGACGGGCTCGAGGCGGGCCAGAAAGTGGGGGTTTGGCGGCTACCCGGCCGACGATAGCCCTCCCCGGGGAGCTCCGCCCCACGAGGCATCCGAGGGGGTGTCCGAGCAGACATCCGAGCAGACATCCGAGCAGACATCCGAGCCGGACGGTTGACGCCGGTCACTTCGCTGCCCAGGATCTGACTCACCAGTAAGCCCCTGCTTAGGAGGAACCCCCGGATGGCCTACGACGCAGACGTCATCGTGATCGGCGCGGGCCTCGCGGGGCTCGCGGCCACCGCGGAACTCGTCGACGCGGGCCGCCGGGTCATCCTCGTCGACCAGGAGCCCGAGCAGTCGCTCGGCGGCCAGGCGCACTGGTCCTTCGGCGGGCTCTTCTTCGTCGACTCCCCGGAGCAGCGCAGGCTCCGCATCAAGGACTCGCACGCCCTGGCCCTCCAGGACTGGATGGGCACGGCCGCCTTCGACCGCCCCGAGGACCACTGGCCCCGCAAATGGGCCGAGGCGTACGTCGATTTCGCCGCGGGCGAGAAGCGGGCCTGGCTGCACGGGCAGGGCGTGCGGTTCTTCCCCGTGGTGGGCTGGGCCGAGCGCGGGGGCTACGACGCGCAGGGGCACGGCAACTCCGTGCCGCGCTTCCACATCACCTGGGGCACGGGCCCCGGACTCGTCGCCCCCTTCGAGCGCCGCGTCCGCGAAGGCGTCGCCCGCGGCCTCGTCAAGATCAAGTTCCGCCACCGGGTCTCCGGCCTCTCGCGCAGTGCGGGCAGCGTGGACACCGTCACCGGCGAGATCCTGGAACCCTCGGACGCCGAGCGCGGCAGGGCCAGCAGCCGGGAGGCCACCGGGTCCTTCGAGTTCAGGGCCCAGGCGGTGATCGTCACGTCAGGCGGCATCGGCGGCAACCACGACCTCGTACGCGCCAACTGGCCCGAAAGGCTCGGCACTCCGCCGGAGCGGATGGTCTCCGGCGTGCCCGCGCACGTCGACGGGCGGATGCTCGGCATCACCGAGGAGGCCGGCGCGCGGCTCATCAACCGCGACCGCATGTGGCACTACACCGAGGGCATCCAGAACTGGAACCCCATCTGGGACAACCACGGCATCCGCATCCTGCCGGGCCCCTCCTCGCTCTGGCTCGACGCGCGCGGCGACCGTCTTCCCGTGCCGCTCTTCCCCGGCTTCGACACCCTCGGCACGCTCGAACACATCATGAAGTCGGGTTACGAGTACACGTGGTTCGTGCTCAACCAGCGCATCATCGGCAAGGAGTTCACACTCAGCGGGTCGGAGCAGAACCCCGATCTCACCGGCAAGTCCGTGCGCGGCGTCATCGACAGGGCGCGCGCCGACGTGGCCGCGCCGGTGAAGGCGTTCATGGACAACGGCGTCGACTTCGTCGTGGAGAAGGACCTCTCCTCGCTCGTGCGCGGCATGAACGCGCTCACCAAGGAGCCCCTCATCGACGAGGCCGCGCTGCACCGCACGATCGCCGCGCGCGACCGGGAGATCCGCAACCCCTTCACCAAGGACCTCCAGGTCACCGCGATCCGCGGCGCCCGCAAGTTCCTCGGTGACCGGCTCATCCGGGCCGCCGCCCCGCACCGCATCCTCGACCCCAAGGCGGGCCCGCTCGTCGCGGTCCGGCTCAACATCCTCACCCGCAAGACCCTCGGCGGCCTGGAGACCGACCTCTCCTCGCGCGTCCTGACCCAGGGCGGTCAGCCGCTCCCCGGCGTGTACGCGGCGGGCGAGGCGGCCGGTTTCGGCGGCGGGGGAGTGCACGGCTACCGCTCGCTCGAAGGCACCTTCCTCGGAGGCTGCCTCTTCTCCGGGCGCACGGCGGGCCGCGCGGCCGCCAAGTCGGTGAGCTGAAGGGTGCGTTCGTCGCATCGCGCGGTGATCGTCACCGCTTGTCCGAATCGTGTCCTGCCGGGCAACTCCGCAGGTCGGGGGTGAAGTCTGCGGATTCTGAAACGAGTTGGTGAAGGCCCCTGAGTTGGGCAGACCTTGACTGGAGGGCTGCCTACCGCTTTGCTGTGCGTGATCATCCGCACGCGAGCCGCGCCGGGGAGGAAGTCCCGCGGTGTCACCACCCCCACCCCCCTTGGGCCGTTCCCGCAAGCGAGCGGCCTACGTTTTCGACTCCGCACTCGACGACACCGAACTCGCGGGCGCCCGCACCGCGTTGGCCCAGGGCCGCTGGACCGAGGTCCGCGCGCTGCTCGCCGCCACCGGTGACGACTGGGACCGCAGGGGCCACCGGTTCGACGTACTCGCACAGGAGCACACCACCACCGCCTGGGCCCGTGACTGGCGGCTCGCCGAGCCGGAGAGCACCGACGCCGTCGTGCTGCTCGCCTACGCGTCCGTGCACCTCGCGCTACGCGGCAAGGGGCGCTCCGAGAAGGCGCGGCAGGCCTGCCGCGAAGTGGCCGCGCTGCTGCCCGCCGACCCCACGCCGTGGCTCGCGCTGCTCACCCTGGAGCGATCCCTCGGCCGCGAGGAGGACGTCGTCCGGCTCTTCGACGAGGTCCGTCACCGGCACCCCGAGCACCACCACGCCCACCACCTGATGGTGGCCAGGCTCGCCGAGCGGCGCCCCGCCGCGGGCCAGGACCCGCTGCACGAGGTGTACGACTTCGCCGCGTGGGCGGCCGAACAGGCGCCCGAAGATTCGCCGTTGGCGGTCCTGCCCGTCATCGCGCACGCCGAGCGCTACCGCGTCCTCGCCACCGCGGGCAGCGAGCCCGTGAACCCCGCGGCCTCCGAGCACTGGACGGGACGCCGGGCCCGACAGGTCATGAAGGCCGCTTTCGACTGGTGGCTGGAGTGGCAGATGCCCACGAGCAGGGCTCATCCGCGCGGCCTCGTCGACCTCAACTTCCTCGCCCACGCCAAGTTCTGCGAGGGCCGGGCGGCCGAGGCGGCCGCCCTCTTCCACCGCATCGGGCGGCACGCGACCCGAGCCCCCTGGTCGTACCCGGACCGGGACCCGTACAAGGCGTTCACCGCCGCGCGCGACGCCGCGCTCGGCTCAGCCTGACCCACCGCACCAACCGGCACACGCGAAAGGACAACCGCGCCATGGCGACGGGCAGTTCGAGCAGCACGAGCGACACGAGACCCGCGCGCGCCAAGGGCGCCGCCGACGGCAGCGGGATCAGCACGTACAAGGGCCAGGAGACTGCGCTGCGCGCCGGCCGGCTCGGCACGGCGGGCCTCCTCCTGTCCGTGCTCGCGGCGACCGGACCGCTCATGGTCGTCGCGGGCGTCATGCCCACCACGTACGGCGTGATGGGCGTCGTCGGACAGCCGCTGCTCTTCCTCATCCTCGGCGTCGTCCTCGGTCTTTTCAGCTTCGGTTACGCCGAGATGAGCCGCCACGTCCACAACGCGGGCGCCTTCTACGCGTACATATCGAGGGGCCTCGGCGGCACCGCCGGCGCGGGAGCGTCGCTGGTCGCGCTCGTCGCCTACAGCGTCTTGCAGGCGGGCCTCTACGGCCTCCTCGGCTTCGAGGTCTCCGGGCTGCTCAACACCTACTTCGACGTCGAAGTGGCCTGGTGGATACCGGCACTCGTCACCGTCGCCGTCGTCGGCGTGCTCGCCTGGCTGAAGATCGACCTGAACGCGCGCGTGCTCGGCGTGCTGCTGCTCATCGAGGTGGCGCTCGTCGTCATCTTCGACATCGCGGCCATCGCGGACCCGGCCAAGGAGGGCCTGTCCCTGCACGCGTTCAACCCGGACACCCTCACGGGCGCGGGCGTCGCCACCTCGCTCTGCTTCTGCATCGCCGCCTTCACCGGCTTCGAGCAGGCCCCCGTGTACGCGGAGGAGACCAGCCGCCCGCAGGTCGTCGTGGCCCGCGTGATGTTCTTCGCCGTCGGCTTCGTCGCGATCTTCTTCGCGATCAGCTCCTGGGCGCTCACGGTCGCCGCGGGCCCCTCCGGCATCGTCCCCGCCGCACAGGAACAGAGCGCGGGGCTGCTCTTCGGGCTCACCGAGTCCCGGCTCGGCGGCACCTTCACCGACGTACTCCACGTCCTGTTCGTGACCGGCATGTTCGCGGCGATCCTCTCCTTCCACAACGTGGTCGCGCGCTACGCCTTCGCCATGGGCCGTGAGGGTCTGCTGCCCGCCGCGTTCGGCAGGACCAACACCTCCACCGGCGCGCCCGGCACCGGCTCCCTGCTCCAGACGGTCATCTCCGTCGTGATCGTGGTGGCCTTCGCGGTCACCGACGACGGCCCGTTCGGCGACCCGACCGCGCCGGTCCTGCACCTGTTCACCTGGGGCGGCAACATCGGCGCCCTGGGCGTCATCCTCCTGATGGCCACCGCGTCCGTCGCGGTCATCGTCTTCTTCGTACGACGCGGCGCCGCGCGCGCCCAGGCCTGGCGCATCACCGCCTCCGCGCTCGCCGCGGCCGGCCTGCTCGTCATCGCGGGCTACACCGTCAAGGACTTCGACGTCCTGGTCGGTGCGGGCCCCGACTCGGCGCTCAGCTGGGTACTGCCCGGCATCATCCTGCTCGCCGCCGTGATCGGCGTGGTCTACGGCGCGATCCTGCGCTCGACCAAGCCGGAGGCGCACGCGCGGATCGGCCTGGGCAACGAGGCGTTCCAGCTGGAGAAGGCCGCGGAGGACCCGGGCGTTCGAGGCCAGGTGTGACGAAACACTGACGGACACCCGCGGCCCCTGTACCCCGGGGGCCGCGGGTGCTCGAATCGAAGGGTGACAACTCCCCTTCCGCAGCCGCCCGAAGAGGAAGGCGGCTCCGGGACACCGGTCGGCCGCCGTCTGGTCCTGGGCATGCTCGGCCTCGGCATCGCGGGCGTGGCCGCCGCGCCGCAGCTCCAGCGGGGCCTGGAATCCTTCCTGGGTGCCGCGTCCGACAAGGACCCCACGGGCTTGACGGACCTGCTCCCCAACGGCGGCGGATTCCGCTACTACTCGGTAGCCGCCTCAGTCCCGCACAGGAGCGCGTCCACGTACCGTCTGAAGATCGACGGCCTGGTGGACCGTCCCACGACGTACGCCCTCGCCGAGCTGCGCGCCCTGCCGCAGACCCGACTGGTGCGCGACGTCCAGTGCGTGACGGGCTGGCGGGTGCCGAGCACGCCGTTCGAGGGCGTGCGGCTCTCCCGCATCCTGGACGCGGCGGGGGTGCGCCCCACCGCCCGCGCCGTCCGCTTCACCTGCTTCGACGGGACGTACAGCGAGAGCCTGACGCTGAAGCAGGCGCGACGGGCGGACGTCCTGGTGGCGCTGCGCATGCAGGACAGGGACCTGGGCCACAGCCACGGCGGCCCGGCCCGCCTCTACGTCGCCCCCATGTACTTCTACAAGTCGGCGAAGTGGCTCTCCGGGATCACGCTCACGGACGAGGTGGAGCCGGGCTATTGGGAGAAGCGCGGGTACGACGTCGACGCGTGGGTGGGTGATTCGAATGGCAGGGACGACGAGCCCACGGCCTGAAGTGGCGTCGCGCGTAAGGAGGTTCACCCCGACACAGCGGTGGGTGCACAGGGCGACGGCACTGCTCATGGGGATCTGCGTCGCGACAGCGGCGTGCCTGTACGTTCCTCAGCTGGCCGAACTCGTGGGGCGCCGCGCGCTGGTGGTGACCGTCCACGAATGGTCGGGCCTGCTGCTCCCGGCCCCCTTCCTGGCGGGCCTCGCGTCCCGCGCCTTCCGCGGCGACCTGCGCCTCCTGAACCGCTTCGGCCCGCACGACAAGGCCTGGCTGCGGCGCCGGAACCCGCACCGCCTGGCGGGAAAGTTCAACGCGGGCCAGAAGCTGTACGCCGGCTGGCTCGCCGGAGCGGTCCTGGTGATGCTGGGCACGGGCCTGCTGATGTGGTTCACGGACCTCGCCCCGCTGGCCTGGCGCACGGGAAGCACCTTCGTCCACGACTGGCTGGCCCTGGCGCTCGGCTTGGTGATCGCCGGGCATGTGGGGATGGCGTGGGCGGACCCGGAGGCGAGGCGGGGGATGCGGACCGGGTCGGTGGACCCGGGGTGGGCGGAGCGTCGGCATCCGCTGTGGCTTTCAGCCCGTCCGGCGTTTGAGGACGAACTCGGCGGAGCCGGTGATCGACCGAGCCAAGAGCCCGGCGGAGCCGGAAGGTTCGGGAAGGGGCGGGATCGGGGAAAAGGACCCCGCCCTGACCCCAGCTAAATCACAAGGGAGAGCAGCAGAACCAGCCCACCCGCAACCACGGAGATGATCGTCTCCATCACGGACCACGTCTTGATCGTCTGCCCGACGCTCATCCCGAAGTACTCCTTCACCAGCCAGAACCCCGCGTCGTTCACGTGCGAGAAGAAGAGCGAACCCGCTCCGATGGCCAGCACGAGCAGCGCCGTGTGCGCGTCGGACATGTCCGCGGCCAGCGGTGCCACAAGTCCCGCAGCCGAGATGGTGGCCACCGTCGCCGACCCCGTGGCGAGCCGGATCACCACGGCGATCAGCCACGCCAGCAGCAGCGCCGGAATCGACCAGTCCTTGGAGATGTCGAGGACCATCTCGCCGACACCGGAAGCGATGAGGGTCTGCTTGAAGCCGCCACCCGCACCCACGATCATCAGCACACCGGCGATCGGCGCGAGCGACTTCTCGACGGTGGTCGAAAGCCGGTCCTTCGTGAACCCGGCCGCACGGCCCAGCGTGAACATGCCGACGATGACCGCCGCGAGCAGCGCGATCAGCGGCGAGCCGATGACGTCGAAGACGCGCTGCACCGTGTGCTCGGGGTTGTCCACGATGATGTCGACCAGCGCCTTGGCCAGCATCATCACGACGGGCAGCAGCACGGTCGCGACCGTGACGCCGAACCCGGGACGCTTCTCCAGGTCCTCCGAGGGACGCTGCGGCATCATCTTCTCGGGAGCCGGGACGTCGACCCACTTCGCCGCGTACTTCGAGAAGACGGGCCCGGCGATGATCACCGTAGGGATGGCGACGAGCACGCCGAGGGCCAGCGTGATCCCGAGGTTCGCGTCCACCGCGTCGATCGCGACCAGCGGACCGGGATGCGGCGGAATGAGCCCGTGCATCACGGACAGACCGGCCAGGGCCGGGATGCCGATCCGCATCAGCGAGTAGTTGCCGCGCTTGGCGACCATCAGGACGACCGGGATCAGCAGCACGATGCCGACCTCGAAGAAGAGCGGAAGCCCGATCACCGAAGCGATCAGGACCATCGCCCACGGCATCGAACGCCCGCCCGCCTTGGCCAGGATCGTGTCGACGATCTGGTCCGCGCCGCCGGAGTCGGCGAGCAGCTTGCCGAGGATCGCGCCGAGCGCGATCAGCACACCCACGCCCGCGACCGTCGAGCCGAGACCCTCGGTGAAACTGGCGATCGCCTTGTCGAGAGGTGCGCCCGCGAAGGCGCCGAGGGCGAGCGAGCCGATGGTCAGGGCCAGGAACGCGTGCAGCTTGAACTTCGTGATGAGCAGGACGATGACGGCGATGCCCGCGAGGACGGCGATACCCAGCTGGGCATGGCCAGCGGAGGTGATCGGCTCGGCGGCGTCCGCTGCCAGCATCTCAACGCTGAGACTGGTCACGGTGGCTTCCTTGTACGTCAGGGGAGGGGGGTGCGGGGGACAGGGGACTACTGGTCGAGCCGGCCGAGCGCCTCGAAGGCCCGCTCGCTGATCTCTTCCGGACTGCCGGTGACGTCGACCGCGACGCCCGCCTCGTCCGCGCCGAGCGGCTGCAGCGTGGCGAACTGCGAGTCGAGCAGGGCCGTTGGCATGAAGTGGCCCTGCCGGTGGGACATCCGGTCCTCGATGAGGGCCCGGTCACCGGTGAGGTGGACGAAGACGATGCCGGGGGCGGCGGCCCGCAAGCGATCGCGATAGCCGCGCTTCAGCGCCGAGCTGCTGACCACACCGCCGAGCCCGGCCCTGCCGTGGGCCCAGGCACCGATGGCATCGAGCCACGGCCAGCGGTCGTCGTCGGTCAGCGGGGTCCCGGCCGACATCTTGGCGATGTTCGCCGGGGGGTGGAAGTCGTCGCCCTCGGCGTAGGGAACGCCGAGCTGTGCCGCGAGCAGGGGGCCGATCGTTGTCTTGCCGGTTCCTGCCACGCCCATGACCACGACGACGTGGGGGGTGCTCATCGCTGTCCTGCCTCGCTGTCTTCATCGACATCGGTCCGAAACGAGCCATCGGTCCGGAACGAGCCACGGGTCGGGGGAGGCCCGTGGCTCGTTCACGTCACTGAAACCCATTAGGTCTGACAAATTCAAGAGCCTGTGACACAAAAGTCTGACTTTTTGTTCCCGAGGGTCCCCACATACCCTGACGACATGACCGATCAGGCCCGTGGGCTGCACGCTCGCGTACTGGAAAGCCTCGGGCCCGCCATCACCGGCGGCGAGTACCCGCCGGGCAGCGTGTTGCGCACGGACGAGCTGGCCCAGCGCTTCGAGGTGTCACGTTCCGTCGTACGAGAAGCGGTGCGGGTCCTGGAGTCGATGCACCTCGTCGAGTCCCGGCGCCGGGTCGGCGTGACCGTGCGGCCCACCGAGGAGTGGAACGTCTACGACCCCCAGGTCATCCGGTGGCGTCTGGCCGGCGCCGACCGGCCGCGCCAGCTGCGCTCGCTCACGGTCCTGCGCTCGGCGATCGAACCGGCCGCCGCCGGCCTCGCCGCCCAGCACGCCACCCCCGAGCAGTGCGCGGCCCTCACCGAGTGCGCCCTCGGCATGGTCGCCACCTCGCGGGGCCAGCAGCTGGAGGGCTACCTCTTCCACGACATCAACTTCCACCGCATCGTCCTGAAGGCGTCGGGCAACGAGATGTTCGCCCGCCTCGGTGACGTCGTCGCGGAGGTCCTCGCGGGCCGCACCCACCACCAGGTGATGTTCGAGGACCCGGACCCTGCGGCCGTCACCCTGCACGTCAGGCTCGCGGAGGCGGTGCGCGAGGGCGACGCGGCGCGTGCCGAGGAGCTGACACGGGAGATCGCGGTGGGGGCGCTGCACGAGCTGGACATTCTTGCCCCCTAGCGGACGCCCCCTTCCGGGGCTCGGGTGCATTCCGCGGGCGCGTCGTGGCTGGTCGCGCCCACGCGGCGAAGCCGCACATGTCAGAGCCCCGCGCCCCTGCGGGGCGCTCCTCCCCCCCGTCGTCGGGGACAATGGTCCGCATGTCCCGACGTGCTCCCAGTACCCCGTCCTGCCCCTGCGGCCACCCCCAGCCGTACGAGAAGTGCTGCGGCAGGCTGCACAAGGGCGAGGCCGTGGCCGCCGTGCCCGAGGAGCTGATGCGCTCCCGCTACTGCGCCTTCGCCGTCAAGGACGAGGCCTACCTCCTGCGCACCTGGCACCCGCGCACCAGGCCGCCCCGCGTGGAGTTCGACCCGGGGCTCCGCTGGGTCGGCCTGGAGATCCTGGACACGGCGGACGGCACCGCGTTCCACACCACCGGCACGGTCGAGTTCCGGGCCCGCTACACCGACGGGGGCCGCAAGGAGGCCCTCCACGAGCGGAGCCGTTTCGAGCGGCTCGACGGGGCCTGGGTGTACGTCGACGGGGCCTTCATCGACTAGCCGCGGCCCGGCGGCCCGTCACCGGATGTCCCCGAACTCGCTCATGACCCCCGGCGGCGCCAGCGCGTTCACGTAGTGCCCCGGCCCGTGGTCCTCGAAGGAGTACGTGAACGGGACGTTCCGCGTCAGCGCGAGCCGGGCCGCGAAGAACGCGAGCGGTGCCACCACCGCGAGCCCCGCGAGGCTGTCCATCTGCGGGTAGTGCGGCGCCGGGTCCCGCACCTCGATCCAGCCGTGCTCACGGCCGGGCCCCCGCGCCAGCTCGGCCAGGGCCCGCCCCACCGACTTCGCCCTGCGCCCCGCCATGGCAGGCAGCCGCCCCCCGAGCAGATCGCCCGGCAGGGACAGCGCCTCGATCATCGCGTCGGCCGTGAGCGAGACGGCGCCGTCGACCACGCTCCGCCTGCGCCGGTAGTGGAACTCGCGGCCGAAGGGTGCGTACGGCCCGACCGGGCGCGGCGGCAGCGCGGGCACGACATCGCGGTCGAAGATGTAGCGGATGAGCCGGTCGCGCAGCACGTGGACGCCCCGCGGATCACAGGCCGCGTGGCAGGCGCGGGCCAACTCGGGCCCGCCCAGCATGGGTTGGCCGAAGGTGTAGACGGCCTTCAGGCGTTCCGCGACGGCGGCGTAGCGCGGCTCGTGGACCAGCACGACGCCCATCAGCGCCGCCATCGCACCGCCGAGACTGTGCCCGGTGATGTAGAGCGCCTCCATCCCGTCGCCCACCGTGCCCTGTTCGTCGGGGTTGACCGACTCGCCGCGCAGCGCACGCTCCAGGGCCTGCATGACCAGGTACCGGGAAGCCCTCATGTTGCGGTAGAAGCCCGCGTGGACGTCGTACCGCTCCCCGCCGAGGTCCACGCGGAGCGTCTCGGGCCGTACGTCGGCGTCGGTGAGGATGCTGATGATGTCCTCGGGCTGCGTGCCGCGGTAGCAGAGGATCACCACCCGCCGGTCCTTGTCCTGGATGAGGTACGCCGCCGACGCGATGTACATCGCGCCCACCCGCTGCTCGAAGACCCGGCAGTCGTTCTCCTCAAGGCCGAGCCGCGCCATGATCATGGACAACGTCGCCGCGTCGGCCTCCTCGGCGGACCCGGCGTAGGCGTACGCCGAGCAGATCGCAAGGGCGTGCGGGACCACGCCCTCCGGATCGGGCTGGGCCTTGGCCTCCACCAGCCGCTCCACCAGGTCGGGATAGACCGGGAAGTCCGGGCCGGGGCCGGTGTCGGTACTGGTCTTGTACGGGCGCAGGTCGGTGAACGACGGAGCCTTGGCGTGGTGGTCCCGCATGGTTCCCCCGGAACGGGCGGTGACGGCAACGGAGTTGTGAGCACACCACCGGCCCGATCCGCAGTCAACTCACGCGTGTAAGGGCCCGGCCCACCCGTCACGGACCGGCCATCGGCGCACCTCCGCTCCTGGGGTTGCTGTGAGAGAAGACTCCAGTGGGAATCCCGGACGATCACTCGCGCCGCGCCGCACGGCGGTCCCAGGGCGCCCGACGGGCCCAAACACCCTCGCCCGCCTGCCTGTTCGAGGCCAGGGCGGCGCCCCGCACATAGGCGGGAACCCGCGCTGTGGCCGCCCGGTGCCGCCAGTAGCGTCCTAGGCCCTGTCGTCGGACAGGGCCCCAAGGTCCTGCCGTCGGACAGGGCCGAGCCCACCCGTCCCGTACGCCTGCGTGCGAAGGAAGCTCCTGATGGTCGACACCGCCGGACAGTACGAGCAGACCTACGAGCGATACGTGGGCGGCAGCCCCGAGGCGGAGCGCCGCCTCTTCGAGCGCCTGGCCCGCGAGATCATGAAGGTCCAGGCGAAGAACCGGCGCACCAGCGGCGCCGGTTCTCTCGCGCGCACCCAGCACGCGAAACCCGCGCTCGGTGTGGAGAACGCCCGCCTCACCTTCCACGAAGACCTGCCCGAGGCCCTGCGCAGCGGCTTCGCCAGGCCCGGCGCCGACTACGCGGCGACCGTGCGGCTCTCCAACGCCAGCGGCACCCGGCAGCCCGACGCCGCGGCCGACCTGCGCGGCGTGGCCGTGCGCGTGACGGTGTCGGAGGAGGAGAGCCACGACCTGCTCGCCACCAACTTCCCGGTGTCGCACGCCCGCGACGCCCGCGAGTTCGTCGCCTTCGCCAAGGCCATGGCGGGCGCGAACAGCACGCTGGAGAAGGCCTTCGGCCTGTTCGTGAAGCTCCCGCTGGCCGTCGGGCTCTCCACCGCGACCCGGATGCGGCGCAACATCCAGGCCGCCACCCGGCAAAAGGTCAACAGCCTCGCCAGGGAGACGTACTGGAGCCGCGGCGCCATCCTCTGGGGCGAGGCGGGCCCCGTCCGCTACCTCCTGCGCCCCGTGGTGGGCAGCGCCCCCGAGCCGAAGCCCGAGCGCCGCGACCCCGGCTTCCTGCACCGCGAACTGGCGCACCGCCTCGTCACGTCGGACGTCGCCTTCGACCTGTGCGTCCAGCGGTACGTGGACGAGCAGCGCACGCCCATCGAGGACGGCTCCGTGGAGTGGAAGGACACCATCACGCCCGCGGTGCCCGTCGGACGCCTCACCATTCCGCGCCAGGACCTCACCACCGCCGAGGCACAGGCGGCGGCGGGACGGGTCGAGGAGCTCGCCTTCAACCCCTGGTACACGACCGACGAGTTCCGCCCACTCGGCAATCTCAACCGCGCCCGCAAGGCCGCGTACGAAGCGAGCGCCGCCCACCGTCAGGGCCTGCGCTTCAGCACCCCGGAGCCGCTGCGCAACACGGTGCTCGGCATCCCCGTCGGCCGGTTCTTCGCCGCGGTCAACCGCTATGTTCCGTGGCACAGGCTGCCGTTGGAGGCGAGCCTGCTGAACCTGGTCTTCCTGCGCAAGGCGCTCCGGCGCCTCAACCTCATCGACACCGACGTCCACGAGGCCCCGCCGAAGGCCGTCCGTGTTCCGGCGCCGGTCGACGAGCGGCTGCGCACGGCCCGGTCGTACGACGGGAAGCACAACGACCTCTCCGCGCCCTCCATGGGAGCCGTGGGCGCCGCCTTCGGACGCAACCTGAAGCCGGACTACCGGCCCGACCTCTTCGACACCCCGAACCCGGTCACCGTCAGCCGCCAACTCCTGCAGCGCGACACCTTCGTGCCGGCGACCTCGCTCAACATCCTGGCCGCCGCCTGGATCCAGTTCCAGGTCCATGACTGGGTCAACCACGGCCGCTACCCGTTCGGCACCAAGACCGTCGAGGTCCCGCTGCCGCCCGGCAGCACCTGGCACAACACCCCCGGCGGGCCGCCCGAGAACGTGATGCGCTTCGCCGAGAACGAGGGCATCCAGCTCCCCGGCAACCAGCCCCCGATCCTCTTCGCCAACACCGCGTCCCACTGGTGGGACGGCTCCGAGGTGTACGGCGCGGACGAGCAGACCGCGAAGTTCCTGCGCGAGCCCGACGGGAGCGCGAACCTGCGCCTGGAGGAAGGCCATCTGCCCATCGGCCAGAACGGCATCCCGCTCACCGGCTTCAACGAGAGCTGGTGGCTCGGCCTCAGCGCCATGCACACGCTCTTCGCCCGCGAACACAACGCGGTCTGCGCGGCCATGCGCCGCGAGTACCCGGCGATGAGCGAGGACAGCATCTACCACGCGGCGCGCCTGGTCGTCTCCGCCCTCATCGCCAAGATCCACACGGTGGAGTGGACCCCGGCGATCCTCGCCACCGAGGCCATCGACCTCGGCCTGCACACCAACTGGGAGGGCCCGCCGGACAATTGGCTCAACAAGCTGGGCCTGTGGCTCCTGGAGTCCCACTCGCTGACCGGCATCCCCAAGACGCTGCCGGACCACCACGCGGCGCCGTACTCCCTCACCGAGGACTTCGTCACCGTCTACCGCATGCACCCGCTGATCCCCGACGACTACGTGATGCGCGAGCACCACTTCGGACAGCGTCTGGAGAGCCTGACCTTCCAGGACATCCAGGGCGGCGCGGCGGAGGCCGCCATCCGCAAGACGGGCCTGGCCGACACCCTCTACTCGCTGGGCATCGCCCACCCCGGCGCGATCACCCTGAACAACTTCCCGCGCGCGCTGCAGCGCTTCGAGCGCGACGGCGAGATCATCGACCTGTCGGTCGTCGACCTCGTCCGCACCCGCAGGCGGGGCGTGCCGCGCTACAACGACTTCCGCGCGGGCCTGCACAAGCCGCGCATCCGCCGCTTCGAGGACCTGAGCCAGGACCCCGAGACCGTCGCGCGCCTCAAGGACGTCTACAGCTCGGTCGACGAGATCGACACCGTGGTCGGCCTGTTCGCCGAGAACCCGCCGACCGGCTTCGGGTTCAGCGACACGGCCTTCCGCATCTTCATCCTGATGGCGACGCGGCGCCTGCAGAGCGACCGCTTCCTGACCGTCGACTACCGCCCCGAGATCTACACGCCGCTCGGCATCGAATGGGTCGAGAAGAGCGGCATGAAGTCCGTGATCCAGCGGCACGCCCCGGAACTCGCCGGTCTGCTGCCCCGCGACGCGAGCGCGTTCGCGCCGTGGCGACAGGTCAAGCCGGTTCGGGACGGAGACAGCGATGCCTCCGACTGAGCCCGGGCCCGAGAGCCGCGCGAACGGCCACCACCCCGGGCTCGCCGACCTCTTCGTACGGCCCCTTCTGGAGACGGTCTGGCGCCGCCGCACCCACCGGGTGAGCCGCGGCGCCACCGTCCCCGCGGGATCGATGAGTTACGTCTCCAAGGACCCGCCGCAGCCGCTGACCGAACTGGAGGAGGCGGTCCTGATCGCCCTCACCGGCTGCACGGGTCTCACCATGCCCGACCGCCCCTTCGAGGACCCGCGGAACGGCAAGCCGATCATGGCGAAGCCGAACCTGACCATGGCGGGGCGCACGGCGGGCAGCCCCGACAACGCGCAGGGCACGCACTTCTTCCTGATCAACGACACCGGCACGTACTACCTGAGGAAGCTGCCACCCGCGCCGGAGGAACCCTTCGACGACGCGACCCTGACCGCCCGCGCACGGGAAGCCAAGGTCAAGGTCCTCGACCACCGGCTGGACGTGGCGGAGGGCCTGCGGGACTTCCCGGCCTACCTGGACTCGAACCGCTTCCTGTCCAACCTGCCGGGCACGACGATCCTGTTCCCCGTGGTGGACCTGTCCCACCAGTACATCAACGCCCTGATGTACCTGCTCACGCAGCCGGACGGGGCACGGCCCACGCTCGTGGACGACCGGAACTTCTACCGCCCCGCAGGCGTCAAGAAGTGGATCAAGAACGGTTTCCTGAACGAGGAACTGAAACTGCCGCTCGGGGCACTGGGCCCTCTCCGCACCCAGATCGAGGCGGACCTGCTGCTCCAGAACCTGATGCTGGTGGCGGACGCGATGGGCCTCGGCGCCTGGATCCACGCGTCCATCAACCCCCAAATCGCCCTGGGAGACCCGAAGTTCTCCCCCGCCTACGGCAAGATGCTCGGCTTCACCTTCGTCACCCCGCGCTGGCGCCCCGCCGACGTGTGGCGCTGGCACATCCCGCTCCCCAAGTACGCCAACGTGCGCTCGCACCCGGTGGGCCTGAAGGCGCCAGGCGGCGAGCAGCTCATCTCCGCGATGTGCCCACCGGCGTTCTCGTCGATGTCCGACGCGGTGGACGCGGTGATCCGCGAGAAGTTCGGCCCCGGCGGCGTCTACGGCGACAAGGACGTCTTCACCCGCATCTACCGGGAGGACTACGGCCAGCGCTACCTCGCCGAAGCGAGCGAGTACGAGGAGCGGGTGATCGAGTGCGCCCGCGACATCTGCACGTACATCCTCCGCACGCACCGCCGCTTCCCCGCCCACACGGACGCGATCCACGTCCCCGGAGTCTGGCTGCAGGCCCACCACGTGGAGAACGAGTACTACGACAAGTTCTTCACCCAAGGGCTCACACCGGCGCACCGCCGACACGAGGGTCTGTGGGACGGGATCAGAGATCCACAAGATTGATTTCCACCGCGCTCCACCAGATAAGCTCCCCTGCAGCGCCGTGAGTTGACGCGATATCAGTCTGTCGCGCACCACGGCGCTGTCGCGCTGTCGCACGGGGGATCACGCAGGTGATCGAGAGGGTGCCGCCGCCGTCCCAGGGGGCACCGGGCTGCGACGGGTGCGGCCCCTTGGTTGGGTTGTCCACTCTTCGATCGCGTTGGTTTTGAGGATGCAGATGGAACTTGCCACGCCGCCGTCGGCGGCTGCCCGGGCGCCCGCGGCCTGGTACAGCTGGTGGCTGTTACCGGCCGGCCTCGGTGCGGGCAGCGTCGCCACCCTGGCCGCCGGCTCCGACCCGGCCCGAATACCCGCCGCGGTCGCGGCCCTCGCGGCAGCCGCGGCCGCCGCCGCGTGCGTCCGCCTCCTGTTACGCACGCGACAGGAGCTGCGTCGCGCGGCCGACGACGCCCGCACCGCCCAGCTGAACCACTCCCAGCAGTGGCAGCAGCACGTCGCCGTCATCGAGCGGCGGCACGAGGACGAACGCGCCGCCTACGAAGCTCACCAGATGGACGAGGCCAAGGCGTGGCAGTGGCGGCTCGACCGGCAGCAGGCCCTGGTCGCCCGCCTGGCCGACGAATTCCTGCCCGCGGCCTTCGAAGGCTTGCGCGGCGGTGAGGCGATCGAGGACGTCCTGCCGCGCGCGCTCGACCAGGAGACCGAGATCTCACCGGAGTTCAGGCTCGAACTGCGCAAGGTCCTGCGGACCGGCCTGATCGCCGTCGAAGAGGAGTTCAACCGCAGCACCTCCGCCGAGCAGGCCGTGATCAGCATCGGCAGCCGGATCCACGTGCTCACCGGAAAGATCCGCGGCCGACTGCACGAGATGCAGGGCGAGCACGGCGGTACCCCCGCCGTCGCCCAGGGCCTGATGGAGCTCGACCAGGCGATCGGCCCCGCGGACTGTCTGGCCGCGAGCATCGGCGTGCTCGGCGGCACGGACCGGCCCGGCCGCCAGTGGCAGGAGCCGCAGCGCCTGCTCAGCGTCGTACGCGGCGGCATCGGCCGCATCAAGGACTTCGACCGGGTCCAGCTGCGCCAGTTGCCCGAACTCGGCGTCGACGGCGGCCTGGTGGACCACCTCACGCTGATCTTCGCCCACCTCCTTGACAACGCGGCGCGCTACTCGCCGCCCACCGAGCCGGTCGTCGTGTCCGGCAAGGAGGTGCCCAACGGCGTCGGCATCGAGATCCAGGACGCGGGCAAGGGCCTGACCGACGAGAAGAAGCAGCAGGCGCTGCAGGCACTCGACGGCGTCGCGGACGGCCCCGGCATCGGCGGCCTCTCGGAGGACGCGCACCTGGGCCTGCGCGTCGTCGGCACCCTCGCCCGCAAGCACGGGATCAGGGTCGCCTTCGCCGACTCGCCCTGGCTCGGCACCTCGGTGGTCGTCGTCGTGCCGCACAAGTACTTCAGCCGGCTGCCACCCGCCCCCGTGACGACGCCGGCCCAGGCGCGGAGGCAGGCACCCGCCGTGGAGACGGCTCCCCGGTCCCGGCCGGCCGTCGCGTCCGCCGCCCAGCAGGTGCGGGCCGCCGAGGACGTCACGCCCGGCGGTCTGCCCCGGCGCAGGAGCAAGCGCACCGACTCCCCGGGGAGGGCGGGAGCAAGGCCGGAGACCACGAAAGACACTCCCGCGCCGCCCGCGGCGCCGCCCGACGCGTCCTTCACCGGCATGGCGGCCTTCGCCACCGCCGGCCGAGAGACCGAAGAGCCCCGCACCGAAGAGAGCGACTAGCCACATGACGCAACACGAATCCGACGTGAGCTGGGCGCTCCGCGATCTGACCGAGAGCATCCAGGAGATCCGCTTCGCCCTCGTCGCGTCGAGCGACGGCAAGGCCATCACCTCGTACGGAGCCGAAGACCCGGACGACGTGGACCGCTTCGCCGCCGTGGTCGCGGGCCTGCAGGCGCTCGCCCAGCCGGTGGCCGACCAATTCCCGCGGTACGGCGGCCAGTTGCGCCTGGCGATGATCGAGGTCGACGGCGGGCACCTGTTCGTGGTGCGGGCCGGAGTGGAGACGTACCTCGGGGTCCTCGCCAGGGAAGGGCTCGACCAGGGGCTGCTCGGGCACCAGATGAGGGATCTGTCCCGCAGGATGGGTGAGCTCCTCGGCACCTCTCCGCGGCAGGAGGAGCACCCTGGATGAGCGGCCCCCACCGGTCCGGCCCCCCACGGCCCACCGACCCGTCAGGGCTCGAGCGCTACTACGTGCTCACCGGCGGTCGCAGTGGTCCCGGGGGGCCGGCCGTCGGCCTCGACGTGGCAACCCTCATCGTCTCCCGCTCCGCCCCCGCGGCCGCACCCGTGCCCGGCATGCAGCGCGAGCACGAGGACATCGTGCGCTGGTGCCGCGACCCCCTGTCGGTGGCCGAGTTGAGCGCCCACCTCGGACTGCCGTTCAACATTCTTGCTGTGCTCGTGGCCGACCTGTTGGAAGCAGGCCAGGTGGACGCCCGTGACCCCATCCCGGCGTCCACGCCCGGCCAAGGAGCGGACATCGCGCTCCTGGAGGAGGTACTCAGTGGACTTCAAAGGCTTTGACCGACCGGACCAGACGACGTCGGCGGGCTCCCTGCCCGCCCGGAGCCGCTCGGTCAAGGTGATGATCGCCGGGGGCTTCGGCACCGGCAAGACCACCATGGTCCGCTCCGTGAGCGACATCAAACCGCTGACCACAGAGGAGACCCTCACCCGGGCCAGCGTCGACGTCGACCACCTCATCGGGGTGGCCGAGAAGAACGAGACCACCGTCAGCCTCGACTTCGGACGGATCGGCCTGAACGACGAGCTCGTGCTGTATCTGTTCGGCACGCCGGGCCAGGAACGCTTCTGGTTCCTCTGGAACGGCCTGTTCAAGGGCGCCCTGGGGGCCGTCGTCCTGGTGGACACGCGGCGCCTGGCGTCCAGCTTCCGGGCGATCGAGGAGATGGAGCAGCAGGGCGTGCCCTTCGTCATCGCCCTCAACGTCTTCCCGGACTCCCAGGACCATCCCGTCGACGAGATACGGGACGCCCTGGACATCCCCGCGCACATACCGGTCGTCGCCTGCGACGCCAGGGACCGGGAGTCGAGCCGCGATGTGCTCATCGCCCTGATCCGCCACCTCAAGGAGCACGCGGCCCCCGCACTGGAAGCCGCCCGCTGACCACCGCGGAAGCTGACCACCGCAAAACGAAGAGCGGGCCAGGATTCCCTGGCCCGCTCTTCGCGGTGTATCTCTGTAACTCTGTATCTATCTCTGTGTCCGAGGGGGGACTTGAACCCCCACGCCCGATAAAGGGCACTAGCACCTCAAGCTAGCGCGTCTGCCATTCCGCCACCCGGACCGGTGGTCTGTCGCGGTTTCCCGCGGCGACGTGGAAAACCATAGCAAACATTCGGGGGCCTCTGATCACACAGGTCAGGTGCGTGAACGGCGTATGTCGGCGGGTGCCCGGCCTTGGGCGTCGGAGGGTGGACGCGGGAGGATGAAGAGGACCACCAGCAGCGATAGCGGGAGGAACCATCGTGAGCGAGTCGAGCAGGGCCGACAGGGCGGGCGACGCGGACCGGTCGCGGGCCGTCACCGGTGAGGACGAGGTCGTCGATCTCTGCCGCGATCTGATCCGCATCGACACGAGCAACTACGGTGATCACTCGGGCCCGGGGGAGCGCAAGGCCGCCGAGTACGTCGCGGAGAAGCTCGCCGAGGTGGGACTGGAGCCGCAGATCTTCGAGTCGCACCCCGGCCGCGCCTCCACGGTGGCCCGCATCGAGGGCGAGGACCGCTCCCGGCCCGCGCTGCTCATCCACGGCCACACCGACGTCGTACCGGCCAACGCCCAGGACTGGACGCACCACCCCTTCTCCGGGGAGATCGCGGACGGCTGCGTGTGGGGCCGCGGCGCCGTCGACATGAAGGACATGGACGCGATGACCCTCGCGGTCGTCCGGGAACGCATGCGCACCGGCCGCAAGCCCCCGCGCGACATCGTGCTGTCCTTCATGGCCGACGAGGAGGCGGGCGGCACGTACGGCGCGCGTTACCTCGTCGACAACCACCCGGAGCTCTTCGAGGGCGTCACGGAGGCCATCAGCGAGGTCGGCGGCTTCTCCTTCCAGGTCAACGAAGACCTGCGGCTCTACCTCATCGAGACGGCCCAGAAGGGCATGCACTGGATGAAGCTGACCGTGGACGGCACCGCGGGCCACGGTTCGATGATCCACAAGGACAATGCCATCACCGAACTGTCCGAGGCCGTGGGCCGGCTCGGGCGGCACAAGTTCCCGGTGCGCGTGACCAAGACGCTGCGGCACTTCCTGGACGAGCTCGGCGACGCCCTCGGCACCGAGCTCGACCCCGAGAACATGGACGAGACGCTCGCCAAGCTCGGCGGCATCGCCAAGCTCATCGGCGCGTCCCTGCAGAACACCGCCAACCCCACCCAGCTGGGCGCGGGCTACAAGGTCAACGTCATCCCGGGACAGGCGACGGCGCACGTCGACGGCCGCTTCCTGCCGGGGTACGAGGAGGAGTTCCTCGCCGACCTGGACCGGCTCCTCGGCCCGAAGGTGAAGCGGACGGACGTGCACGCGGACAAGGCCCTGGAGACCACCTTCGACGGCGCGCTCGTCGACGCCATGCAGACGGCGCTCCAGGCCGAGGACCCGATCGCCCGCGCCGTGCCGTACATGCTCTCCGCCGGCACCGACGCCAAGTCCTTCGACGACCTCGGCATTCGCGGCTTCGGCTTCGCGCCGCTGAAGCTGCCGCCGGAGCTGGACTTCGCGGGCATGTTCCACGGTGTGGACGAGCGGGTGCCGGTGGACGGCCTGAAGTTCGGGGTGCGCGTGCTCGACCGGTTCATCGACGCGTCCTGAACGCTCCAATAATCGTCAGCGCGTGCGTACTTGACTGAAAAGAGTGAAAGCGACCATACGCTCGTAGCCCCCATGCGCCCTCCTCGTTACAGGTGGTGCGGTCCGCGGCTGGGATCGCATTGCCAACAAGGAGGAATAATGATCAAGAAGATCGTCGCCGCTGCGGCTGCTACTGGTGGTCTCGTGCTCGCGGGTGCGGGTATCGCTGCTGCCGACGCCGGTGCTCAGGGTGCCGCCGTGAATTCCCCCGGTGTGCTCTCGGGCAACGTCGTCCAGGTGCCGGTGCACGTGCCGGTGAACGCCTGTGGCAACACGGTCTCCGTGATCGGGCTGCTGAACCCCGCCTTCGGCAACACCTGCGTCAACAAGTGACGTTGCAGTGCCTCACCCCATGAGGGTCTGAGTCCCTGGGCCCCGGAGTGCTCGCCATGCACTCCGGGGCCTTCGGGCATTCCGTGTGCGCGCCCCGAGGCGCGTACGCATTCCTGAAGGTCAAAGGCAGGGAAAACCTATGCGACAGGTCACTCGTAAAGGCCTGATCACGGTGGCGGCCGCGACGGGCATGCTCGCCGTCAGTGGCGGATACGCGCAAGCCGATTCGGGCGCCCGCGGGGGAGCATCGGATTCTCCGGGCGTGGCGTCCGGCAACTCGGTCCAGCTCCCGGTCGACGTTCCGGTGAACGTCTGCGGCAACAGCGTCAACGTCGTCGGGGTGCTCAACCCCGCGGCGGGCAACAACTGCGTCAACACCTCCGACGAGGGGGGCAGCGGCTCGGACAAGCCTTCGGGAGGCGGGTCGTCGGCGGACGGGCACACCAGTGACTCGCCCGGCGTCGGCTCGGGCAACAACGTCCAGCTCCCGGTCGACGTGCCGGTGAACGTCTGCGGAAACAGCGTCACCATCGGCGGTCTCGGCAACGCGACCGGCGGCAACGACTGCGTCAACGACTCGGGCGAGGGAACCCCGCCGGGCAGCGAGAAGCCGCCCACGAAGCCGGAGCAGCCGCCGGGCGGCCCGGAGAAGCCGGAGAAGCCCGGCGGGCCGGGGGAGCCGGGGGAGCCGGGGAATCCGGGGAATCCGGGGGAGCCGGGGAATCCGGGGCAGCCCGGTACGCCGGGTGACAAGTCGGCGGACGACCGGGCGATGCCGAACCAGCCGGGGGCGCAGACCATCGCGCAGCCCGAGGGCTCGGAGACGCTCGCTCAGACGGGCAGCGAGCTGCCGGTCGGTGTCGTGCTGCCGGTGGGCGCGGGCATGCTGCTCGCGGGCACGGTGCTGTACCGCAGGGCGCGGTCGGCCGCCTGATCAGGCTGCTGGTCGGCGCCTGATCCGGTACGGAGAACGGAGGGTGTCCCGCATGGTCGGGGCGCCCTCCTTCTCGTTCCCTCACATCACCAAGTGGCCCGCAGCTGGCGGATGATCCGCCGCTTCAGCCGCACTCTGCGGCTGCCGTCCGTGTGCAGGCTCAGGCGGTCCAACTCCCAGTGTCCGTACTCTGCGTGGTCCGTCAGCAGGCGCGTTGCTTCCTTGCGGGTTACCCCGCGCGGCACATACACGTCGACAAATTCGTATTCCGGCATCGCATCTATTGTGCAAGTACAGGCCCGGTACGGATAGCGTCTGCACTATGTCTGATGCTGCGCAGCCCACCGCTGCCGAGGTACGCGCCGCCGCCGAGGCGGTCAAGACCGCGCTCGACCGTCACCTTGCCGCGGTCGAACGCAGGTCGGGGGAGGACGACCCGGCCGTCTATGAAGCGTTCAACGAGCTCGCCGCCGCGGCCGAGGAGTACGACGAGCTCCTCTACGACCGCTATGACGAGGTCACCCCCTTCGAGATCCCCGGCTCGGACAGCGGCGTGCTGCCGCCGTATCAAGGCCCGGAGGAGGCGAATGCGCTCAGCGTGCTGATCCGCAGGGACTACGCCGTGGCGGAGCCGCAGCGGCTCCTGGCGCAGGCCCAGCGGGTCGCGGACCTCGACGCGGGCACGGCGGGCGAGAGTCCCGCGGCCTCGGCGGCCGGCAGCAGTGTGCACGCCGCGCTCGGCGTCCTCTTCGGCGAGTTCGAACCGGACGAGATCGCCTCCCGGCACAAGGAGTTCGGCCTGGAGGAGGGCGACTCCACGCTCTGGGTCACCGCGGCGGACGAACCCGCCGAGCCGGGGGAGTGGCTCGACGCCCCCTTCGACCAGGCGGACCCGCACCGGGTCGTGTGCCGGTTCGACGTCAGCGCGGTCTTCGACGACGAGCCGGACGACGACGGGATCGACGTCGACGCCGACGTCCATGTCCGCGTCGATCCCGACGCCGTGGCGGTTCTTGAGGAACTCGACGAGGTCGACGACGTCGACGACGCCGACGAGGTGGACGACGTCGACGACGACAGAAGCCCCCTGGACGCGGATCGCTGACCCCTCAGGTCCCCGCCCCGGCTCAGGCCGTGGCGGGGACCTGAGGGCGCAGGAGGGTCTGGAGGCGGGTCGTACGGGCCTTCGCGGGGATCTCCGCCACCGCGCGCGGCAGGGCCTGCTCAGCGCCTTGGACCACCGAGAGGTGCCGCTCACCGCGGCTGAACGCGGTGTAGACCCAGGGCCTGCTCAAGGCCGCTGTCGCGTCGCCGGGCAGCACCACGACCGCCGCGGGCCAGCTCAGGCCCACGGCCTGGTGCGCGGTGAGTGCCCAGGCGTGCCGCACCGTCTGCTCCACCTGCTCCTTCGGTACGACGACGGGGGCGCCGTCACACTCCAGATGCAGCCCCTCCGCGTCCGCCCGCAGGACGCGGCCCAGAGTCGTACGCCCGGGTGCCGGGACGTGGGCGACGCGGTCGCCGGGGTCGAAGCCGCCGAACCGGCCGGGGCCGGGGTTCAGCCGCTCCTTGAGCGCGGTGTTCAACGCGCGCGTGCCCGCCGCTCCGCCGTGCCCCGGAGTGATCACCTGGGTGTCCTCCGTGGGCACCCCGATCGCCCGCGGCACCGAGTCCGCCACGAGCTGCACCGTGCGGTGGACCGCCTCGCCCGCGTCGCGGACGGGGACGATCACGACTTCCTTGCCCGGCGCCTCGACCTGGTTCAGCTCGCCGATGCCGATGCCGGAGACCAGTTCTCCGATGGGCCCGGGGTCAGGGACGCGCGAGACGACCTGCGGGCAGCAGCGTGCCGCGAGGAGATCCGCGAAGACGCGACCGGGGCCCGCCGACCACAGCACCCCCGGGTCTCCGCTCAGCACGAGACGGGCGCCGTCCGGCAGGGACTCCACCAGCATCGCGGCGGTCTCCACGTCCAGTTGCGGCGCGTCCAGGACCACCAGGAGGTCGAGGGCGAGCGCTCCGTCCCTGTCCCGCCCTGGGCCTTCGGCCCCGGAGAGCAGCCCCGCCACGGTCGCGGCGCCCGTCTCGTCCGAACCGATGAGCCCGGCGATGCGACCGCGCCCGGCGGCGCTGTGCGTGGCCGCCCACGCCCGCAGGCCGAGACCCGTGGCGGCCCTCACCAGCGCGGCGGGCTCGGCGCGTGCCGCCTCGCCGCCGGTGTGCAGGACGAGCCCGTGACCGGCCACCGCGCGGATCAGCTCGGCGGTGGAACCGGACGCCTCGCCCGCCGCGGACTCCCAGTCGGCGGCCCGTGGGCTCGAACTCTCCTCCTTGGGTAGGGAGTTGATCACCCGGGCGAGGCCGTCGGCGAGGCTCTCCTCCGCGAGGGCGTACTGCTCCAGGCCGACCAGGACGCGGACCGGCTGCTCGGTCTCCGCACCCTCGCCGTCGCCCTCTTCCTGTACGGGGGCCGGGGCCCCCGGTGTCTCGATGGCGTCCTGGAAGACCAGGATGTCGCCCTCCGCGATGGCGCTCTGCACCGCCGCGTCCGGGTCGGGCACGGCGCGCTGACCGAGCGCCGCGGTGAGCGCGGCCGCGTCCAGGGCCGTGTGCCCCGCGACGGCCGCCTGCTCCAGGAGCCAGGCGGTGATCGCGCGCCCCCTGCGCTCGTCGTCGGGCCCGCACTCCGCGCCGAGCAGCGCTCGCGCGAACCCGTCGGCCTGCTCCGTGCGCACGCCGCCGACCCGCAGCAACTGCCAGGGGTCATCGCGCAGTTGGGCATCGGCACCCTCGCCGAGCACTGCCGCGGTCCGCGCGGCGAGGGCGGCGGGCGCTCCTCCGTCGGCGAGGACGGCACGGACCGCTTCCACGGCTTCGTCGCCGGGGCCCGAGGTGGCCGCCATGACGGGCTGAGGCCGCCGCACGGGCTCCGGCGCGGCCTTGCGGGGCGTGGGCTCGGGCTCGCTGAAGGCGCTGGCGACCGGCTTCTCTCCGCTCTCCACCGCGCGCACGGCGGCCAGCAGATCGGCGGCCTTGCCGCTGAGCTTGGCCCCGGCGTCGACCGGCCCCTGCTTGGCGGCCTTCCGCTCGGCGATCCGCTCCTGGAGCTCCCGCTGGGCGGCGATCTCTGCCTCGGTCTCGGAGAGTTCCTTGCTCTCGGCGGCGGCTTCACTCTCGGCGGTGGCGTCGCTTTCGGCGGCGCCCTCAGGCTCGGCAAAGCCGCCCGCCTCGGCCGCCTCGTCGGAGCCGGCGGTGTCGGCCGCGCCCCCGGGCTCCGGGGCGCCCGCCCCGTTCGCCTCCGCGGCAGCGGCCCCCTCCGCTTCCTGCGCGGCAGCGGTTTCCGGCTCCGTACTCACAGCGTGCTCCAGTCCTGATCGGGGTAGCGGTGCACGGGCGCCGACACGTCGTCGAGCGCCTGGCAGATCTCGTCAGGAAGACTAAGGGTCTCCACTGACAATGCGGCCGTGAGCTGCTGCGCGTTGCGCGCGCCGACGATCGGCGCGGTCACTCCGGGACGGTCGCGCACCCAGGCGAGGGCGACTTGGAGGGGCGTGGCCGCGAGGCCGTCCGCAGCCGTGGCGAGCGCGTCGACGATGCGGCTCGCGGCGTCGTCGAGATAGGGCGCGACGAACGGCGCGAAGTGCTCGGAGCCGCCGCGCGAGTCGGCCGGGGTGGAGTGGCGGTACTTCCCGGTGAGGACCCCGCGGCCGAGCGGTGACGAGGGCAGCAGGCCCACGCCGAGGTCCATCGCGGCGGGCAGCAGCTCCCGCTCGACGCCGCGTTGCAGCAGGGAGTACTCCATCTGCGTACTGGCCAGGCGGGTCCGTGTCCCCGGGGCGGCGAGCTGCCACGTCGCGGCCTTGGCGAGCTGCCAGCCGGAGAAGTTCGAGATGCCCGCATAGCGTGCCCGGCCGCTGCTGACGGCGATGTCCAGGGCCTGGAGCGTCTCGTCAAGGGGCGTGCAGGGGTCGAAGGCGTGCAGCTGCCACAGGTCCACGTAATCCGTGCCGAGGCGGGCCAGGGACGCGTCGAGCGCGGAGAGGAGGTGGCCCCGGGAGCCGTCGAAGCGCCGGTCGGGGTCGGGCACGCTGCCGGCCTTGGTAGCGATGACCAGGTCGCGGCGCGGCACGAGCCGTTCTATGAGGCGGCCGAGCAGATACTCCGCCTCCCCGTCGCCGTACACATCAGCCGTGTCGATGAGGTTGCCGCCGGCTTCCCAGAACACCTTCAGCAGATCGGCGGCGTCGCTCTCCTGGGTGTGCCCCCAGGTGAGGGTGCCGAGTCCGATCCGGGACACGCGAAGGCCGGTACGGCCGAGATGCCTCTGCTCCATGGGCGCTGAGATTACTGGCCGTGCTCCAGCGGCGTGAGGGGCTGTGGACAAACCCGTGCCTGTGGAAAACCCGCGAACCCCCCGGCACCCCCGAGCCCACCGCTGACGGGCCCCGCGCCCACGCGCTACAGTCCCCGGCACAGGGACGTTACTGCTCAGTAAGGGGATTCGGCCATGCAGCTCGGGATCAACCTCGGCTACTGGGGCGCGGGGATGGACGCGGACAACCTCGCCGTCGCCAAGGAGGCCGACAAGCTCGGCTACGCGGTCTGCTGGGCCGCCGAGGCCTACGGCTCGGACGCCGCGACGGTGCTGTCCTGGGTGGCCGCGCAGACCGAACGCATCGACATCGGGTCCGCGATCTTCCAGATCCCGGCACGGCAGCCCGCGATGACCGCCATGACGGC
Source organism: Streptomyces sp. BA2 (assembly GCF_009769735.1). Lineage (NCBI taxonomy): Bacteria > Bacillati > Actinomycetota > Actinomycetes > Kitasatosporales > Streptomycetaceae > Streptomyces > Streptomyces sp. BA2. Next base: position 2,230,869 of record NZ_WSRO01000002.1, on the reverse strand, counting down.
CGCCACGCTCGACTCGCTCTCCGGCGGCCGCTTCCGCCTCGGCCTCGGCGTCTCGGGGCCGCAGGTCTCCGAGGGCTGGTACGGCGTCAAGTTCGACAAGCCGCTGGCCCGCACCCGCGAGTACGTCGAGATCGTCCGCAGGGCGATGACGCGCGAGCGCCTCAGCTACGAGGGCGAGCACTGGACGCTCCCGCTGCCGGGCGGACCGGGCAAGCCCATCAAGCTCACCGTCCACCCGCAGCGCGAGCACATCCCGCTCTACGTCGCCGCGATCGGCCCCAAGAACCTGGAGCAGACCGGCGAGATCGCCGACGGCGCCCTGCTGATCTTCCCCTCGGCCGAGCACCTGGAGGAGACCGCGATCCGTCACCTGCGCGCGGGGCGCGAGAAGGCGGGCAAGACGATGGAGGGCTTCGACGTCGTCCCGACGGTGCCGCTCGCGGTGGGCGACGACGTCAGCGGCCTCGCGGACATGTTCCGCCCGTACACCGCCCTCTACGTGGGCGGCATGGGCAGCCGCAAGCAGAACTTCTACAACCAGCTCGCCCAGCGCATGGGCTACGAGAAGGAAGCGGCCGAGATCCAGGACAAGTACCTGTCCGGCGACAAGGAGGGCGCGGCGGCCGCCGTGCCGCGCGAGCTGATCGACTCGACCACGCTCCTCGGCTCCGTGGACCGCATCGCCGAGCGGATGCAGGCCTACGCGGCCGCCGGGGTCACCACGCTGACGCTGGCACCGGCCGGCTTCACGCTGGATGAGCGGATCGCGGCCCTGCGCGCGGGTACGCAGGCGCTGGAGCGCGCTGGACTTGCGTAACCGGAGGGAAGTTCTGCGGCCGTGGTGGGGGCTCGGGGGTCTTCCCCGCCACGGCCGTCACGGGGCACAACGCGTCATGGCGCCCCTCGGTTACGGCCCCGTCCGGGGCCAACTGTCCTTCGTTTGGCGGAGCTGTTCGCGGCAGCTGTTGCCACACCCGCGCCACCGCCTTTGACTTGTTCTTTGCGTGGGTTCGCGCGGAGGGCATGGAGGTGCCACTGATGCTTTCGGCCAGGAGTGTCTTCGAGGAGATCCTCGACAACGACGAGTCGTTCCAGCTCTTCTGTTCCATCGCGGCCAGCGGGGAGTCGCAGGGCGGCTGGGAGAACGGGCGCATCGCGGCGCTGCTCCCCGAGAGCTACCGCGGCCTCACCCAGAAGGTCACCCGGCACGGCGCCGACGAGGACAAGCACGGGCGGATCTTCAACGCCCTGCTGAAGAAGCGCGGCCTCGAACCCGTCCCGGTGCCGCCCGAGACGGACTACACCATGCTCCTGGAGCAGAAGGGCATCGGCCTGGCGCACGAAAAGCTGCGCCGGGAGGAGCCGCTGACCGAGCGGGACGTCGTCGTCTACCTCTCGCACAGCCGCGTCACCGAACAGCGCGCCGCCGACCAGATGGACATGCTCGTCACGTACTTCGGAGACCACCCCGAGGTCGGCAAGGCCATCAGGATGATCTGCCACGACGAGGACAACCACCTGGCGTACTGCCACGAGGAGCTGCTGCGGCTGGCCGCGGCGGGACACGGGCGGACGATCCTGGACACCCTGCACGAGTGCGCCCGGGCCGAGACACGCGTGTACCGGGACGTGAGCATCGCCGTGATGGGCCACATGGGACGCATCCTGGGCTGGCCGAAGCCCAAGTCCGCGGCGCTGGCCTCGGGCGTCAACGCCATCTACGTGTACGAACGGCTCGGCGGATGGCGGCGGATGGTGTCCCTGAAGATGCCCGAGCGGCGCGACGCCCTCGGCGGGCCCGCCACGTCGGCGGCCGGCTTCGCCTGACCCCGGGCCGGACCCCGCTAGAGCCAGCCGCGGCGCTTGAACAGCCCGTAGAGGAAGATCTCGAGCCCGACCATCAGCAGGATCACCGCAGGGTAGGACCACACCCAGCGCAGCTCGGGCATGTGGTCGAAGTTCATGCCGTAGACCCCCGCGATCATCGTCGGGACCGCTGCCATGGCCGCCCACGCCGAGATCTTCCGCATGTCGTCGTTCTGCCGCACGCTCATCTGCGCCAGGTGCGCGGAGAGGATGTCGGACACCAGGCGGTCGAGGCCGTCCACCCAGTCGTTCACGCGCGTCAGATGGTCGCTGACGTCCCGGAAGAACGGCTGGGCCGTGTCCTTCACGAAGGGCACGTCAGGCGCGAAAGGGCCCGTTCCGGAGAGGCGCATCATGGGCATCGCCAACGGTCCGGTGGCCCGGCGGAACTCGACGATCTGCCGCTTGAACCGGTAGATCCGCGACGCCGTGTTGCGGCTGCCCCCGCCGTCGGGCGAGAAGACCTCCGCCTCCAGCTCCTCCAGATCGGTCTGCAGCTCGCCCGCGACGTCCAGGTAGTGATCGACCGTGGCGTCGGCGATCGCGTACAGGACGGACGTGGGCCCGTGCCTGAGCATCTCGGGCTCCGCCTCCATGCGATGGCGTACGGCACCGAGGGGCGCGCCCTCGCCGTGCCGGACCGTCACCACGAAGGCGTCGCCGATGAAGACCATGACCTCGCCCGACGAGACGGCGTCGCTGTCCGGCTCGTACACGACCGGCTTCAGGACCACGAACAGCGAGTCGTCGTACATCTCCAGCTTGGGCCGCTGATGCGCCTTCAAGGCGTCCTCCACCGCCAGCGGATGCAGCCCGAACTCCCTGCTGACCTCGTCGAACTCCGCCTCCGTCGGTTCGTGGAGGCCCACCCAGACAAAGGCGTCCCCCGCGCTGCGTGCCTCGCCGAGGGCATCCGAGAAGTCCGCCCCGCACTCGGTGCGGAGCCCGTCCCGGTACATCGCGCAGTCCACGATCACGGAGCGCATTCTTCCGAACCTCCGCTCGGGGCGCACCCCCGCGTCGGCTTAGGCTGGCCCGCATGCCCACGCTGATCCTCGTCCGGCACGGACGATCCACCGCCAACACCGCGGGCCTGCTCGCCGGGTGGACCCCCGGCGTGGCCCTGGACGAGCGCGGCGCCGCACAGGCCGCCGCGCTCCCCGGACGCCTCGCGGACCTGCCGCTCGCCGAAGTCGTCACGAGCCCGCTGCAGCGCTGCCAGGAGACCGTCGCACCGCTGCTCGCCGCGCGGCCGGACCTGCGGGCGCACACCGACGACCGCATCGGGGAGTGCCACTACGGCGACTGGTCGGGCCGCAAGCTGGCCGAGCTGTCCGACGAGCCGCTCATGGAGGTCGTACAGCAGCATCCGTCGGCCGCCGCCTTCCCCGGCGGCGAGTCCATGCGCGCCATGCAGACGCGGGCGGCCGAGGCGGTACGCGAGTGGAACGCGCGCGTGGAGCGCGACCACGGCCCCGACGCCGTCTACCTGATGTGCTCGCACGGCGACATCATCAAGTCCCTTGTCGCGGACGCCATCGGACTCCACCTCGACCTCTTCCAGCGCATTTCCGTGGAGCCCTGCTCCGTCACCGCCATCCGCTTCACGCGCCTGCGCCCCTTCCTCGTACGCCTGGGGGACACCGGCGACTTCGGGTCGCTCGCGCCCCGCGCGGAGCCGTCGGGCAGCGACGCGGCGGTGGGAGGCGATGCGGGAGCACCGTGATCGTCACCCGCAGTAGGGTGCAGTCGTCGCGCCGAACAGGCGCAAATGATCAACCGCAGTCGATCCCAATGGAGACAGGACGTGTCGCGTCAGGTGTTCCTCTACGACCCGCCGGAACGCTTCGTGGCCGGAACGGTCGGGCTCCCCGGACGGCGTACCTTCTTCCTCCAGGCCTCCGCAGGGGTCAGGGTGACCAGTGTCGCCCTGGAGAAGACCCAGGTGGCCGCGCTCGCCGAACGCATGGAAGAGCTGCTCGACGAGGTCGTGCGCCGCAGTGGCGGCAACACGCCCGTGCCCGCGGTCGCGCCCACCGAGGTCAGTGACAGCGCGCCCCTCGACTCGCCCGTCGAGGAGGAGTTCCGCGTCGGCACGATGGCGCTCGCCTGGGACGGCGAGGAGGAGCGGATGATCGTCGAGGCGCAGGCTCTGGTAGAGCTGGACGCCGAGTCCGACGAGGATCTCGCCGAAGCCGAGGAAAGGCTTCTGCAGGACGATGAGAACGGGCCGCCGATGCTGCGCGTGCGGCTCACCGGTGCCCAGGCGCGCGCGTTCGCCAAGCGCGCCCTCGACGTCGTGAACGCGGGGCGGCCGCCGTGCCCGCTGTGCAGCCTCCCGCTCGACCCGGAAGGACACGTATGCCCGCGGCAGAACGGATACCGGCGGGGAGCGTGAGCCCCGCCTCCGGCGCCGACTCCGTGGAACTGCTCACCCGGGGCGAGCTGACCGTCCGGGGACGGATCCGCGAGGCCTCGAACGCCGTGCTCTACTGCTCCGTCTCGTACGAGGGCCAGGAAGCCGCCTGTGTCTACAAGCCGGTCGCCGGGGAGCGCCCCCTGTGGGACTTCCCCGACGGGACGCTCGCGCAGCGGGAGATGGCCGCGTACGAGGTCTCCGAGGCGACCGGGTGGGGCCTGGTCCCGCCGACCGTCCTGCGGGACGGGCCGCACGGTGAGGGCATGTGCCAGCTGTGGATCGAGGGCTCGCAGGAGGAGGGGCCCGAGCTGCTCGCCCTCGTCGAGGGGGACGAGCCGTCCGAGGGCTGGAAGGCGATCGGCTTCGCGGACGTGGGGGAGGGGCGCACGGCGCTCCTCGTGCACGCGGACGATGAGCGGCTGCGGCGGCTCGCCGTGCTCGACGCCGTGATCAACAACGCGGATCGCAAGGGCGGGCATCTGCTGGCCGACGGGGACCGCCTGTACGGCATCGACCACGGGGTCACCTTCAACGCCGAGGACAAGCTGCGGACGCTGCTGTGGGGCTGGGCGGGGGAGCCGCTTTCCGCCGAGGCGGTGGCGGTGCTTGAGTCCCTGCGGGACGGGCTGAAGCCGGCTGAGCCGTTGTGCCTGCGGTTGGGCGAGCTGATCACCGGAGCCGAGGTCGACGCGCTCCGCGCGAGGGTGGACGCCCTGCTGGCGTCCGGGGTGCATCCCGTGCCCAGCGGGGAGTGGCCCGCCATTCCGTGGCCGCCGGTTTAACCGATACCCCGAAGCTTCGGCGTTGTGCCCACCCGTTCCGCCCTGCGGAACGCCTGCCCACAACGGGGGCGGGCGATCAGGCTGGCTCGCTGCCGGGTGATCGGGTGGGTGGGCGGGAAAAGATCCGCCGCGAAGCGGTGGTGCAGTGGCCCCGCCCCGCCCAAGGCGCCCACGCCCGCAAAAGGCGCCCCCGCCAGCACCCCCACTCGTATACGGACGCTCCGTCCGGTTAGGCTCATGGCATGCATGCCTGGCCCGCTTCTGAGGTCCCCGCCCTGCCTGGCAAGGGCCGCGACCTCCGGATCCACGACACCGCGACCGGTGGTCTTGTCACCCTTGACCCCGGTCCCGTCGCCCGTATCTACGTCTGCGGCATCACTCCGTACGACGCCACCCACATGGGTCACGCGGCGACCTACAACGCGTTCGACCTCGTGCAGCGCGTGTGGCTCGACACCAAGCGGCAGGTTCATTACGTCCAGAACGTGACCGACGTGGACGACCCGCTCCTGGAACGTGCCATCCGCGACGGCAAGGACTGGGTCGAGCTCGCCGAGGGCGAGACCGCGCTGTTCCGCGAGGACATGACCGCCCTGCGACTGCTCCCGCCGCAGCACTTCATCGGAGCCGTCGAGGCCATACCCGGCATCGTTCCGCTCGTCGAACGGCTCCGGGACATGGGTGCCGCCTACGAGCTGGAGGGCGACGTCTACTTCTCGGTCGAGTCCGACCCCCACTTCGGTGAGGTGTCCGGCCTCGATGCCGCCGCGATGAAGCTGCTCTCCGCCGAGCGCGGTGGTGACCCGGACCGTCCGGGCAAGAAGGACCCGCTCGACCCGATGCTCTGGATGGCCGCCCGCGAGGGCGAGCCGAGCTGGGACGGCGCCTCGCTCGGCCGTGGTCGCCCCGGCTGGCACATCGAGTGCGTGGCCATCGCCCTCGACCACCTGGGCATGGGCTTCGACGTGCAGGGCGGCGGCTCCGATCTCGCCTTCCCGCACCATGAGATGGGCGCGTCGCACGCCCAGGCCCTCACCGGTGAGTACCCCTTCGCCAAGGCGTACGTCCACGCCGGGATGGTCGCCCTGGACGGCGCGAAGATGTCCAAGTCCAAGGGCAACCTCGTCTTCGTGTCGAAGCTGCGGCGGGACGGGACCGACCCGGCCGCCATCCGCCTCGCGCTGCTCGCCCACCACTACCGCGCCGACTGGGAGTGGACCGACTCCGTCCTGACCGAGGCCGTGGAGCGCCTCGGCCGGTGGCGTGCCGCCGTCTCGCGTCCCGACGGACCTGACGCCGAGGCGGTGGTCGAGGAGATCCGCGACGCCCTCGCGAACGACCTTGACGCTCCCGCGGCGCTCGCCGCCGTCGACCGCTGGGCCGCACGCCAGGACGCCGAGGGAGGCACGGACGAGGGCGCCCCCGGCGTCGTATCGCGTGCCGTGGACGCGTTGCTCGGCGTGGCCCTGTAGCTCCCAGTAGCTCCCAGGCCATCGCTTCACCGAAATGGGCCGCTCCCGGAAATCCAGGAGCGGCCCATCAAAGTCCATGGCCCTGGCGCCCGTTGAGGCGCTAGACCACCGGGCATGAGATCACCCACGCGCCTCAGACGGGCGGCCGTCGCCGCCGCCCTGCTCGGCCTTCTCGCGGTGTTCGCCGGTCCCGGTGGCGGCGCCGCGCAGGCCGCCGACGATCCAGCGACCACGGTCGGGGACATCACGGACTTCGCCGCCGACGGCTCCGTCTACCGCCTTGGCGCGGGCAAGGCCGAGGCCCGCGTCAGCTTCGTATCGAAGGAGACGTTCCGGCTCGAACTCGCCCCTGAAGGCGACTTCACCGACCCCACCGGCAAGGACATCGTCCTGCCGCAGGGCGAACCGCCCCGCACCAAGTGGGCCGACAAGGGTGACCGATACGAGCTCAGCACCTCCGAAGTGACCCTGCGCGCCTACAAGTCGCCGCTGCGCTTCGCCCTGTACCGCGCCGACGGCACCCAGGTCTGGGCCGAGTCCAAGGGCCTGAGCTGGACGAAGGACGCCACCACCCAGAGCCTGGCCCGCGGCGCGGACGAGCAGTACTACGGCGCCGGAATGCAGAACGGGCGCGGCAACACCTCGCACCGCGGCAAGAAGGTCGAGGTGAGCGTCGACTACAACTGGGACGACGGGGGCCATCCCAACTCCGTTCCCTTCTACCTGTCTTCGGAGGGCTACGGAGTCTTCCGGAACACCTACGCCCCCAACACCTACGACTTCGCCGAGCCGGTGACGGCCACCGCCAAGGAACAGCGCTTCGACGCCTACTACTTCGCGGGCCGCGGCAGCGACGCCGCCAAGGACGTCATCGGGCAGTACACGAAACTCACCGGGAAGCCCTTCCTGCCGCCCGTCTACGGGCTTGAGATCGGTGACGCCGACTGCTATCTCCACAACGCCAACCAGGGCGAGCGGCACACCCTGGACTCCCTGAAGGTCGCCGACGAGTATCTGAAGCACGACATGCCCAACGGCTGGATGCTCGTCAACGACGGCTACGGCTGCGGCTACGAAGACCTCGCCGAGACCGCCAAGGGCCTCCAGGACCGCGACATGCAGCTCGGCCTGTGGACCGAGGACGGCCTCGACCAGATCGCCGAGCAGGTGAAGGCCGGTCAGCGCGTCGCCAAGCTCGACGTCGCCTGGGTCGGCGACGGCTACAAGAAGGCGCTCGACGGCTGCAAGGACGCCTACAAGGGCATCGAGGACAACAGCGACGCCCGCGGCTTCACCTGGGCCCCCGAGAGCTGGTCGGGCGCCCAGCGCTGCGGAGTGCAGTGGTCCGGCGACCAGAGCGGCAGCTGGGAGTACATCCGCTGGCAGATCCCCACGTACGCGGGCGCGACCATGTCCGGCCTCGCCTACACGACCGGTGACGTGGACGGCATCTTCGGCGGCAGCGCCAAGACGTACGCGCGCGATCTGCAGTGGAAGTCGTTCCTGCCGGTCACGATGACGATGGACGGCTGGGCCGCCACCGACAAGCAGCCCTTCCGGTACGGGGAGCCGTACACCTCCATCAACCGCAAGTACCTGAAGCTGCACGAATCGCTGCTGCCCTACTTCTACTCGTACGGCCACGAGGCGACGAAGACGGGCGTCGGCGCCGTGCGCCCGCTCGCCCTCGAATACCCCGACGACCCGAAGGCCGCCACCGACGCCGCCAAGTACGAGTTCCTGGCGGGCGAGGACTTCCTCGTCGCGCCCGTCTACAAGGACACGACCGTGCGGGACGGCATCTACCTCCCCAAGGGGACGTGGACCGACTACTGGAGCGGCCGCACCTATCAAGGGCCGACGACCGTCGACGGCTACAGCGCGCCCCTGGACACCCTGCCGCTCTTCGTCAAGGGCGGCGCCACCGTGCCGATGTGGCCCGGCGGCATCAGGTCCTACAAGGACCGCACCGCAGACTCGCCGCTCGCCTGGGACATCTACCCGCAGGGCAAGTCCTCCTTCGAGCTGTACGAGGACGACGGCGTGACCCGGCAGCACCGCGACGGCAAGTACGCCACCCAGCGCGCCGACGCCGACGCGCCCCGCTCCGGCGCGGGCGACGTGCGGGTGCGGATCGGCGCGAGCAAGGGGGAGTTCAGCGGCAAGCAGACCGAGCGGCCGTACGCGTTCACCCTGCACACCGGTGACGCGCCGAGCCGCGTGGAGCTGAGCGGCGACAAGCTGCCGCGGTTCACGTCGACGACGGCGTACGAGAAGGCGGCGCAAGGCTGGTTCTACGACCGGGACGACCGGGGCGGTGTCGTCAAGGTGAAGACGGCGGCGCTCCGCACGGACCGGGCGTTCGAGATCGAGCTCGACGACACCAGCGCGGTCGGCGGTGCCGTGCCCGGCGCGAGCGCCACGCTGAGCGCCCCCGCAGGACAGGAGCTCGGCGCGGGCACGGCGGGCAAGGTCGCCGTCGACGTCACCGCGGGGACGCGGGACGCCACCGGCGTCGACGTCACTCTGGACGTGCCGGAGGGCTGGACCGCGGGCACCGCCCACGCCGACCGCGTCGAGGCGGGCACCACCCGCCGCGTCGAGGTCGCCGTCACCCCGCCCAAGGACGCCGAACCCGGCGAACAGCCGCTGAACGCCACGGCCCGCCACCGCGCGGCGGGCCAGGACCGCACCGCCACCCAGCGGATCGCGGTCGCCGTCATGCCGCCGGCGCCGACGGGCGACACCTGGGCGAGCGACATGGTGTGGCTGAAGTCCACCAACGGCTACGGGCCCGCCGAACGCGACCGGAGCAACGGCGAGTCGGGCGCCGATGACGGCCACACGCTGACCCTCGCGGGGAAGACGTACGAGAAGGGGCTCGGCACCCACGCAGACTCCGTCATCGAGGTCTACACGGGCGGCCAGTGCTCGAAGTTCACGGCCGACGTGGGCATCGACGACGAGATCAACGGCTATGGCGAGGTGGCCTTCTCGGTCGAGGCCGACGGCAAGGTGCTGTGGACCTCGCCCGAGGTGACGGGCGCGTCGGCGACCGTGCCGGTGGACGTCGACGTGAGCGGGGCCCGGCACGTGGAGCTGAAGGTGACCGACACCAACGGCTCCAAGAGCGGGGACCACGGGGACTGGGCAGCGGCGAGGTTCAGCTGCGCGTAGCCGGTCGTCGGCAGAGAGCGGCGCCGGGCGGGAAGGACTCCGCCCGGCGCCGCCGTATGTCACCAGCCGTACGTCACTTCGTCGTGATCACGATGGCCACGAGATAGGACGGGTTGGTGGTGTCGTAGTAGCCGATCACCTGCTGCCCGTGGGCGAAGGCTTCCTGGACCGCGACGTGGGTGTGCTGACTGGGGTTGATGAACGCCTTCCATGCGTTGTCGATCATCAGGTAGAGGGCCGACGCCTGGCCGGGCAGCGGCTGGACGACGTCCCAGAACGCTGTGGCGATGCCCGACGCGACCGCCTGGGTGGAGATCTCCGGGGCCTGCGCCTGCGGGACGTTCTCCTGGCCGAGCTGCTGGAGCAGCTGCTGGTAGGGCTGCTGCCGGCCGAGTTGCTGGAGCTGCTGCTGCGGGCCGGACTGCTGGGAGCCCTGCCGTTGCGGAGGCGCCGTGCTCGGACCCTGCATGCCCTGTTGCTGCTGGCCTTGCTGCTCCATGGGACTCATGTACGGGGTGGTGCTCATGCGAATGCCACCTTCCCTCAATGGTTGTGGTGCTTCACGCGAGTGCTTCAGCCCGTGACGACCAGGCCGACGACCTCGTCGTCCGAGAACCAGACGCGTACGTCGGGGTGTCCTCCCGCGAAGGCGGCGTGCACCGCCTGGCGGATGTCGGGGCTCGGGTCGTTCAGGTTGCGCCACTCTCCGGCGACGAACAGCCGCAGGCGCTGCGGGAGTTCGGGAGGATAGGGGAGCAACTCGTCCCAGTAGCGCTCGGCCCGGCCCGAGCCCACCGCCGACGGCAGCAGGTTCGTGACCGCCGACTTGATGTCGGGACGGTTGCCGATCCGCTGCGACGCAGGGCGGCCCGGCGCGTCCTGCTGCGGCGAACCCGTCGAGCGCAGCACCGCACGCGCCCGGTCCGGCGTCATCAGCTGCTGGCCCGCGGCCTTCAGCATGCCCTGCAGACAGGCAAGGGCGCCGACGACGACCGGTGAGGCGGACGAGGTGCCGGAGAACGTGTCCGTGTACCAGGCGATCTCGTCGGCGCCGCCCTGCAAGTCGCCCGGCTGGTTCCAGGAGCCGCCGGTCGTGGTCGTCTCGCGGCCCCAGCCCTGTGCGTCCACGCGGGCGCCGTAGTTGGAGAAGCCCAGGCGTGAGCGGTCAGGTCCGTGATCGCGGCCGTGCGTGCCGGGCGGCGGTGCGCCCGCGCCGACCAGGACGGCGCCCGAAGGACGGTTGGAGGGGTTGAAGGGGTTGCGCCACCACTCGGGGAACTCGTCGGGCCTGCGCTCGTACACCGCGTCGTCCAGGGACTCCGCTCCGTTGCCCGCCGCCCCGACGACGATGACGCCCTTCGCGGTGGCGTGCCGGATCGCCGCGTAGTCGTCCGGCCACCACTCCAGGGCGATGTATCCCCGCTGGTCGTCGCGCGGCTCGAAGTCGAACCGCGGTCCCGGGCGGTGCAGTTCGATCAGGACGATGTCACCGGGGCCGAGCCGCTCCGCCGCCGCGTGGATCGTGGCCGCCGTGCCGAGGGGCTGGAAGGAGGCCGCCGCGGTCATGGCCTCGGGCGCGATGCCGGAGATGCCCACGTAGTTGCGGTCGCCGCCGATCACGCCGATCACCGCGGTGCCGTGGTTGCGCCAGGCCAGGTCCTGGATGGGCGTTCCGATGACCACCCCGGCGAGCTTGCCGGTCAGGTCCTCGTGGCTCAGCTGCCAGGCGCCCTCGATGTCGATCACCGTGACGCCCTCGCCCGAACCGCCGAGCCGCTGCCACGCCCAGTACGCGTCGACGCCTTCGGGCGCTGGGCGCAGATAGCCCTGGCGGCCGGTGAAGTCGGGGGTGACGGGGGCGCCTTCCTTGCGGCGCCCGGACTCGCCGGCGTCGGGCGACCCGAACGGGCCCGCCTGGCGCTGGGGCGGGGGCTGCGGCCGGTCCGTCGAGCCGAGCGACGCCGGTACGGCGCCGGGCTTCACGTACGCCGTGTCGATCCCCGGCAGCGCCGCCATGCGCGAGCGCAGCTCCTGCGCCCTGCTCCCGCCGCCGCGCACGCGGTAGAAGAGCGCCAGGTCGGGGACGTCGTTGCCGTCGTCCGGCGCGTTGTGCTGCCGGCCCCGCAGTCGGTCCTCGTTGCCGAACAGCGGTTCCAGGGCGAGCTGTTCGTCGCTGAGGAACATGTTCAGGGCCGACACGTCGGAGCCCGCCGCCGAGCGGACGCCCTCGGCCTGGGCGCGCAGCCGGGCCTCGGGCCGTGCGACGACGATCAGCTCCTGCTCGGACGCGCGGTAGGTGAACCCCGCCCCATCCGGTCCGGGGCCACTGGCTCCCGGGCCCCCTGCCGGCTCTACCTGGTCGGTCATCGCTCCACCGCTCCCTTCGATCCTTCGGGTGCCGTGCTGTGCGCTGTGGCCGCGCATTCCGGGGCACACCCTGCTACCGCCGGGCGCGGCCGTCCACCCCCTTTGCCCCAACTGCGTTTGAAATCAAGGCAACGTGGGAACCCCGTGCAATTCGTCCGGAAGGCGATGTCACGCCTCAATCCGGCCATAGGCAGGACGGGACGCAGAAGGGCGGCACCCTCGCGGATGCCGCCCCACGTCGCTCTGCGTGCTGGTCAGTCCTCGGAGGAATCAGACGGTCCGGATTCGGACTCGCCGCTGCTCTCCTCATCCGTCCCCGTCCCCGTTCCGGGTCCGGGTTCCGTGTCCGGACGCGTCTGCGGCTTCGGCGGCCGTGTGCGGTCGCCGGGGCTGTCGCGCAGATACGGGGCTCCGTCGCCGCCCTCCGTGGCGTGACCGCCGGGCTGCGGCGGACCGCCGCCGTCGCGCCGCCGCAGATAGCGCTCGAACTCGCGGGCGATCGCCTCGCCGGTCGCCTCGGGCAGCTCGGCCGTGTCCCGCGCCTCCTCCAGCGACTGGACGTACTCGGCGACCTCGCTGTCCTCGGCCGCCAGCTGGTCCACGCCCACCTGCCAGGCGCGCGCGTCCTCGGCGAGGTCACCAAGGGGGATCCGCAGGCCGATGAGGTCTTCGAGGCGGTTCAGGAGGGCCAGCGTGGCCTTCGGGTTCGGCGGCTGCGAGACGTAGTGCGGGACGGCCGCCCACAGGCTCACCGCGGGGACGCCCGCGTGCGTGCAGGCCTCCTGCAGGATGCCGACGATGCCCGTCGGGCCTTCGTACTTCGTCTCCTCCAGGTCCATGGTGCGGGCCAGGTCCGGGTCGGAGGTGACGCCGCTGACCGGGACGGGACGGGTGTGCGGGGTGTCGCCGAGCAGTGCGCCCAGGATCACCACGAGCTCCACGCCCAGCTCATGGGCGAAGCCCAGGATCTCGTTGCAGAACGACCGCCAGCGCATCGACGGCTCGATCCCGCGCACAAGCACGAGGTCGCGCGGCTTGTCACCGCCCACGCGGATCACCGAGAGCCGGGTCGTCGGCCACGTGATCTTGCGGACGCCGCCCTCCAGGAAGACCGTGGGGCGGTTGACCTGGAAGTCGTAGTAGTCCTCGGCGTCCAGCGCCGCGAAGACCTCGCCCTTCCACTCCTTGTCGAGATGCGCGACCGCGGTGGAGGCGGCGTCGCCGGCGTCGTTCCAGCCCTCGAACGCGGCCACCATGACCGGGTCGACCAGCTCGGGTACCCCCTCGAGCTCGATCACCCAGGCCTCCTTCCGACGTCCTTTACGTACGCCCCAACCTTACGGCGTCCGGCGGGGCCCTCCGCAGCCCCCTTGCGCGGGCTTCGATGACCGGATCACTGCCCCGCGGGAGGCCCGCGCACTCCCACGGTGCCCGTGCTTCACAGCGTGGAGCGCAGCCACTGCTCCACGCTCGCGATGTGCACCGTCGCCCATGACCTGGCCGCCTCCGCGTCGCGGTCGCGCAGCGCGGTGAGGATCGCGCGGTGCTCGTGCAGGGTGCGGCTCACGGCGTCCTCCTGGGTGAGGCCGCGCCAGATGCGGGCCCGGGTGGTGGGTCCGGAGAGGCCGTCGAGGAGCGAGCAGAGCACCGAGTTGCCGGACGACTGCACGATGCCGCGGTGGAACTCCAGGTCGCAGGCGACCAGCTCCTCCACCGAGGGAGCCGCCCCGAGGGCGTCCAACTGCGCCGTCAGGACGTCGAGTTCGGCCTCGGTGATGTGGGCGCTGGCCATCGCCGTGGCGGCAGGCTCCAGGATGCGGCGCACCGCGAGGAACTCCAGGACCGTGTCGTCGCGGTGGAAGTCGACGACGAAGCTCAGGGCTTCGAGCAGGAGTTGCGGGTCCAGGCTCGTCACGTACGTGCCGTCGCCCTGTCGTACGTCGAGGATGCGGATCAGCGAGAGTGCGCGCACCGCCTCGCGCAGGGAATTGCGGGAAAGGCCCAGGTCGGCGGCGAGTTCACTCTCCTTGGGCAACCGGTCGCCGGGGCGCAGCGCGCCGGAGACGATCATGCCCTTGATCTTTTCGATGGCTTCGTCGGTGACAGCCATGGGGACCTCGCCTCACAAGACAGAAGACATCCGATGTATCGGATGATTATGTCGTGTCCCTGGGCTGTTGTGTACCTGGATCCGGGCGAATATCCCCACGCGGTGGCCGTGGGGAGCCTGGCCATGCTCGACGACAAAGCCCGCAGGCGCCCCTACCCGAACCGCTCGATGCGGATCCGATCCACCGGCTGGCCCCCTGCCACCAGCAGCCGCGACGCATGCTCGGCGAAGCCGTTCGAGCCGCAGATGTACGCCTCCCAGCCCCCCTCGGGCTGACCGGCGCCGAGGAACGGCGCCAAGTGCTCGGCGCGAAGCCGGCCCTCCGCCCGCGTCAGCACCACCGTGGTCTCGTCCCCGTACTCATCCGCGTAGATCAGATCCTCACGCGTACGCGCGGACACCAGGAGCCGCAGTGGCACCGGACGCCCGGCCCCCCGCCAGTGCCGCAGCATCGACATCAGCGGGACCACACCGGACCCGGCCCCCAGAAGCAGCGCGGGACGGTCACCCGGCCACGCGAAGAAGCCCGACAGTGGCCCCCGCACCTCCACCACGTCGCCGACGCGGGCGACCGTGTGCAGATGCCCGGACACCTCGCCTCCCGGCACGTGGTCCAGGGTCAGCTCGACCTCGCCGCTCTCGGCGGCCTCCTCCGGCGCGGAGGCGATCGAGTAGTGCCGCTGAGCGACGTACCCGTCCGGGGCCGTGAGCCGCAGCATCAGATGCTGGCCCGGCAGATGTCCCTGCCAGTCCGGCACCTTCAGGCGGAAGCTCGACACCGTACCGGCCGCGTTCTCGCGCCGGACGTCCACCACCACGGCCCGCTGCCAGACCGCCGCCGCGCGATTGCTCACCGCGATCCGCCCCGGCACGGCGAACCGCGTCGGCGGCACAAAAGTCTCAGTCACCGGAGTAACGCTCCTCCCGCCAGGGATTGCCCCGGTGGTGATAGCCGTTCTGCTCCCAGAAGCCCGGCTCGTCGTGGTCGAGCAGCCGCAGCCCCGCCACCCACTTCGCGCTCTTCCAGAAGTAGAGGTGGGGCACGATCAGACGCGCCGGACCGCCGTGCTCCGGCGGCAGCGGGCCGTCCCCGTACTCCCAGACGATCCACGCCTTCCCGCCCGTCACGTCGGAGAGGGGGAGGTTCGTGGTGTACCCCGTGTGCGAGTACGCGACGACGTGCGTGGCCTCCGGGCGCGGCCCGGCCGCGGCCAGGAACGCGTCCAGGCTCACCCCGCCGAAGCGCACCCCGAACTTGGACCAGCTGGTCACGCAGTGGATGTCGCCGCGGTACTCGGACGCGGGCAGTGCGTGCGCCTCGTCCCACGTCCAGGTGTGCGGGGAGGTGACGAGGCCGTCCACGCGGAACGTCCAGTCCGCGGCCGCGAGCTGGGGCGTCACCTCGGCGGACAGGACGGGCCAGCCGTCCGCCGCGTCGTACTGCCCGGGAGGGAGCCGCGGGTCGCGGTCGGCGGCGCGGGCGCGGCCGGTGAAGCCGCGGGTGGGTTCGACGGTCATACGGTGCTTGCCACTTCGGAGGTGCCAGTCGTGCTCGTGGGGACGGGCGCCGCGGAGTCCGCCGCGTCCTGGAGGGCTCGCAGCGCGCGCCGCTCGTCCAGTGTCACCAGCGTACGGTCCCGCATCAGGACCCGGCCGTCGACGACCGTGTCCCGTACGTCACTGGACGCCGCGGCGTACGCCAGCATCGACCAGGGGTCGTGCCGCGGCGTGAGATGCGGCCGGGCGAGGTCGAGGACGATCAGATCCGCGCGCTTGCCGGGCTCCAGGGAGCCGAGCTGGTCGCCGAGGCCGAGCGCCCGCGCCGACTCGATGGTCGCCATCCGCACGGCCTGCTCGGCGCCGACAGCCGTCGGGTCGCCGCCCGCCTTGTGGACGAGGGCCGCGACCTTGACCGCGCCGAGGAGGTCCAGGGTGTTGGAGCTCACCGCGCCGTCCGTGCCGAGGCCCACCGTGACACCCGCGTCGAGCAGGTCGGGGACGCGCGCGATGCCGCAGCCCAGCTTCAGGTTCGACACCGGGCAGTGCGCGACGGACGTGCCGGTGCGGGCGAGGGTCGCGATCTCCGCGTCCGTGAGGTCGACGGCGTGCGCGAGCAGCGTGTCCGGGCCGAGCACGCCCAGCGAGTCGAGCAGCTCCACCGGGCGCATGCCGTGCTGCTCGGTGACCATCTCCACCTCGCCCGCGTTCTCGGCGGCGTGGATGTGCAGCAGGGCGCCGTGCTCCCGGGCCAGCGCGCTGATCGCCGTCAGCTGCTCGGGCACCAGGGTGTACGCGGAGTGCGCGAAGACCACCGGGCGTGTGCCAGGCGCCGGGGTGCGCGCTGCCAGGTCCGCCGCCGCCCAGCCGAGCCGTTCGGCGTAGGGGCGGCCGTCCGGCGGGCCCGGCACGTCCATGAACGTGGGCCCTGTCAGGAGGCGCCACCCGGCATCGCGGGCCACGGCCTCGGCCGCCTCGTGGAACCAGTACATGTCGAGCGCGGCGGTGACCCCGCCCCGTACGGACTCGGCGATCGCGCCCTGGATGCCCGCCGTCACCGTCTCGGGGGAGAGCAGCTCCGCCTCGGCCGGGATCACGCGGGCCAGGAAGCCCTGCAGCGTCAGATCGTCGGCGATGCCGCGGAACAGGGTCATCGCCAGGTGCGTGTGCGTGTTGATCAGGCCCGGCAGGACGAGACAGCCGCGGGCGTCCAGCTCTTCGGCGGCTTCATAGGCGGCGCGCAGCTGCTCGGCCGGGCCGACGTCGACGATCCGGCCGTCGCGCACCGCGACGGCGCCGTTCGTCACGACGGTGCCGGACGCGTCGACGGTGAGGACGTCGCCGCCGTGGACCAGGAGATCTATGGAGCCGCCCCGGTCCTGGGCCGGCAGGTCAGTGGGGTGCATCGGTTCCGTTCTCCGTGAGGTGGTTCTGGTGCGGCTCAGTGCTCCGTGGCGGCAAGGAGCCGGAGCGCGTCCAAGGCTATCCGGGCGCCCCGGTCGACTCCTTCGGCCACCACATCGCGGTGCGGGTTGTAGCCACCGGTGGATTCCTCGTCCACGAGTTCATCGGCGTTGGCGCCGTCCACGACGAGCGCGCCGCCCGCGACCAGGCCGTGCGTGGACGCGAAGACGTACAACGCCGAGAGCTCCATCTCGATGGCCGCGATCCCGGCGGCCGCGTACGCCTCGCCGGGCAGCGGCAGGAAGCCCGGCTGGAACGCGGCCCGCGTCCACACCACCCCACGGTGGTACGGGGCTTCGGCCGCGCGCGCCGCTCGCTGGAGCGCGATGACGGCCTCCGGAGTCGCGAACGCAGGGTACTCGGCGGGGATCAGCTGCTGCGTCACGCCGTCGTCGCGCACCGCCGCGTCCGCGATGACCAGGTCGCCATCGCGGATGCCGGGGCGGATCGCGCCCGCCGTGCCGAGCCGCACGATGGCGGTGACGCCCGCCTCCGCGAGCTCCTGGAAGAGGAGGATCGCCCCGGGCGCGCCGACGCCGTGCGACGCGACGACGACCGGTGTGCCCTGCCAACTGCCGGTGAAGGTGCGGTACTCGCGGTGGTACGACACCTCCTTCGCGTCGTCCAGGAGGTCGGCGACGGCGGTGGCGCGCGCCGGGTCGCCGACCACGACCGCCTGGCTCGGCAGACCGGTGCGGGGGACGCGGGTGATGGGCAGCGCGTCGCTGAGCGTGCGGGCGTCGGTCGTCATGAAGGTGCTCCTACCAGGGGCTGCTTGCGGCGGCGCCTGCGCGCCGTGGACAGGAAGAGGGCGGCCAGGGTCACCACGTACGGGGCGGCGTCGGTCGCCTGCTGCGGCATGCCGAGCCCCTGGAGACGGAAGCCGACGGCCTCCGCGATGCCGAAGAGCAGCCCGGCGAGCAGGACGCCGAGCGGCAGGGCGCGGCCCAGCATCACGGCCACCACGGCGATCCAACCACGCCCGGCCGTCATGTTCTCGGAGAACAACGTGACGTTGCCGAGGGCGAGTTGGGCGCCCGCGAGACCGCACAGGACACCCGACGTCAGTACGGCCGCGTACTGGTACTTCGCCGGGCTCACCCCCAGCGTCGCCGCCGCGTCGGGAGTCTCGCCGACGCCGCGCAGCCGAAGGCCCCACGGGTGGCGGGCCAGGAACACCGCGGCCACGGCGACGGCGGCCCACGCGAGGTACACGAGCGCGGAGTGCCCGGAGAGGACCGACCCGGCGAACGGGATGTCGATGCCGCTCAGACCGGCCAACTCCGGGTCGGAGAAGGTGCCTTGGACGCCGAAGACCGTCCGCAGCAGGAACCCGGTCAGACCGACCGCGAGGAGATTGAGCGCGACGCCGAGTACGACGGCGTCCCCGCGCAGCGAGATCGTCCCGACGGCCAGGATCATCGAGTACGCCGCCGAAGCGAGGGCGGCGAAGACGACACCTAGCCAGGCGCTCCCGGTGAACCAGCTGCCCGCGACGCCGCTGAAGCAGCCGATCAGCATCATGCCTTCGAGGCCGATGTTGAAGACGCCCGCGCGCTCGCAGATCGTGCCGCCGAGCGCGGCGAGGAGGATCGGGGTGAGGGCGAGGAGCGCCGAGTGGAACAGCGCGGAGTCGATGCTCATCGCACGCTCACTTCCTTTACTTCGGTCTCGTCGGTGGGCTGCTCTCCGGGCTTCTTCCTGGCCCGCCGCCACGTCAGGTTGAGCCGCGCCGCGAGGAAGACGATGACGACGGCCTGGAGGACCTGCGTCAGCTCGCGCGGCACTTCGGTGGTCCGCTCCATGGCGAGCCCGCCCACTTCGAGCGCTGCGAAGAACAGGGCGGCCAGGACCGTCCCGAGGGGCGCCGCCGCGGCGAGCAGCGCTGCCGTGAGGCCGGTCCAGGTGTGCCCGGCGGCGGTGAGCGACCCGTCGATGAAGCGATAGGGGAAGCTCAGTACGCCGATGGCGCCGACCAGGCCCGCGACGGCGCCGGAGAGCGCCATGAGCCGCAGCGTGAGCCGTGGCCTGTCGACCCCCGCGTACGCGGCGAAGCGCGGATTGAGCCCCGTCATGCGGATCTCGTAGCCGGTGGCGGTGCGGGCGTCGGCGAACGCGAAGACGGCGGCCGCGACGGCCACGAGGAGCAGCCCGACGGTGACGGTCGACGACCCGAGGGCGGGCAGCTCGACCCCGTCGGGCAGCCGCCGCGTCTGCGGAAGGCTCGACCCGTCCTCCTTCAGCGGAAAGCGCGCGAGGTAGGAGGCGAAGGACATCGCCGGATAACCGAGCAGCAGACTGCTGACGAGCAGCGGCACCCCGAACCGGTTCTGGCAGACGGCGGCGAGCGCCGCGTAACCCGCCCCGGCCGCCATTCCCGCGAGGAGCGCGGCGGCGACGGTGAGGGGCGCGGGCAGCGGCGAGTAGAGCCCGGTGGCAGCGGCGGCGATCCCGCCGAGCACCAACTGCCCGTCCCCGCCGAGGTTGAGCAGCCCCGCCCGCATGGGGATCGCGAGCGCGACGGCGAGCCCGATGATGCTGGTCCCCGTGGTGAGCGTGGACCCGATGCCGTCGGGCCCGAGTGCCCCGCTGACCACGGAGCCGTACGCCCCGACGGGGTCGGCGCCGGTCCCGACGAGGAAGAGCGCGCCGACGAGGACGGCGGCGATGACGGAGTGCAGTGCGGGCGCGCGCAGGACGCGCGCCCCGAGCGATGCCCCGGAGCCGGGGATCTGTGTCTCGGCCGCCATGTCAGGGGGCCTCCTTCACGGGGGCGGGGCGGTCGTCGCTCTCGCGGGGAGGCGGGTCCGCGGCGCCGGATGGGGGAGCGGCGGCCGGGGAGGCGCCGTCGGTCTGATCGGTGACCGCAGTCGCAATCGCAGCGGCAGTCGCAGCCTCGGCGCCGGGCGCGGGAAGTGCCGCGTCCGCTGCGGCGTCGCCCTGCGGGCCGGCTGCCTGCGCGGCTCCGGCAGGCGCGGCCTCCGGGAGGGACCCGCCCGCCATGGCGAGGCCGAGGGTTCGCTCGTCCGCGTCCTCGCGGGCGTACTCCGCGGCCACCCGGCCCTCGTACATCACAAGGACACGGTCCGACAGGCCGCGGATCTCGCTCAGTTCGGCGGAGACCAGGAGGATCGCGTGGCCCGCGTCGCGGTGGGCGATCAGCTGGTCGTGGATCGTCTGGATGGCGCCGATGTCGACGCCACGCGTGGGCTGCTCGACGATCAACAGGGGGGATTCGTGGGCGAGTTCGCGGCCGATCACCAGCTTCTGGAGGTTGCCGCCCGACAGCGAGCCCGCCGTGTGGCGTGACGAGGCCGCCTTGATGCCGAAGCGGTCGATCAGGACCCGCGCGTGCTCGCGGAGCCAGGACGGGCGCAGGAGGCCGTGCCCCCGGTGATGGCCCATCGCCAGGTTCTCCGCGATCGTCGCGGCCGGCGCCGTACCGACCGCCACACGGTCCTCGGGGACATACGCGAGACCCGCCGCGCGGCGCCTCGCCGCCGACGCGTCCGTGATGTCCTGGCCGGAGAGCGTCACCCGCCCGCAGGAGAGCGGCCGCAACCCGGCGATCGCCTCGACCAGTTCACTCTGGCCGTTGCCCGCCACTCCCGCGATGCCCACGATCTCGCCCGCGCGGACGGAGAGCGACACCTCGCGCACCCTCTCCGTCGACAGGGAATCGACGAGAAGGACCTCACCGCCCGGCGCCCCCGCCGGATGCACGCGGTCCAACTCCACCGCCCGCCCGGTCATCGCCGTGGCGATCCCGTCCGCGGTGGTGTCCGCGGTCCGCATGCGTGCCGCGACCCGGCCGTCCCGCAGGACCGTCACCGCGTCGCTGCCCTCCATCACCTCACGCAGCTTGTGGGTGACGAGGAGGACCGTGCGCCCGTCGTCCGCGAGGGAGCGCAGGACACCGAACAGACCGTCGGCCTCCGCCGGGGTCAGGACCGCCGTCGGCTCGTCGAGGATCAGCGTACGAGCACCGCGGTAGAGGAGCTTGAGGATCTCCACCCGCTGGCGCACACCCACCGGCAGGTCCCCGACCTTCGCCGCCGGGTCCACCGCGAGCCCGTGCTCATCGGCGAGCGCACCCACGCGCCGCAACGCCTCGGCCCGGTCCGTCAGGCCGAAACGGCGCGGCTCGGCGGCGTACACGACGTTCTCGGCGACCGTGAAGGACGGGAAGAGCTTGAAGCTCTGGTGCACCATGCCGAGGCCCGCCGCGATCGCCTCGCTCGGGCTCGCGAACGTCACCTCGCGCCCGTCGAGCAGGATCTGCCCGGCGTCCGGCCGCTGGAGTCCGTAAAGGACGGACATCAGCGTCGACTTGCCCGCGCCGTTCTCGCCCATCAGGGCATGGATCTCACCGCGCGCGACGGTCAGATCCACCCGGTCGTTGGCGAGGGTGCCCGGGTACTCCTTGGTGATGCCGCGGAGTTCGACGGCGGGGGAGGCGGCTGGGGAGGCGGCGGCGGAGGCGACGGTGGACTCAGGCCGCGGGGTCATCGACCTTCAGCTTCCCCGCGACGATCTCGTCCCGCAGCGACTCGACGCGCTTCAGCACGTCCTCGTGGTCGGCGATCAGGCACTTGGAGTCCGCGACACCGGGCTCAAGGCCGGTCAGCGACATGCCGCCCTCCTTGAGGCCGTACGACACCGTGGTGCCGCCCTTGCCCTTGAGGATCTGCGCGATGCCCTTCTCGACGGCGACATCGGTCTTCTTCAGTACGTTGTCGACGACGACCCCCGGGTTGCCGACGCACTGGTTCGCGTCGACGCCGTACGCCTCGAAGCCCTTGGCCTTCGCGGCCTGGAAGACGCCGGTGTTGCCGCCCGCGGCGGCCGCCATCACCTGGTCGACCCCGCCGGAACCGAGCGTGGCCGCCTGGTCCTTGGCACGCGCCGCGTCGTTGAAGGGCGACTGCCCGCCCACGAAGAGCGTGCGGGACTTGACCCCCGGCTCCACCTTCTTCGCACCGGCCGCGAACGGCTCGCTGTAGCGGCGGAACTGCGGGGTGTCGAGGACGTCGACGGCGCCCACCTTCTTGCTCTTGGTGAGAAGCCCGGCCTCGGCGCCCGCGAGATACACCGCCTCGTGCTCGCGGAAGACAGCGCAAGTGACGTTCTTGTACGTCTTCTTCGTGCACGCGTCGACGAGCAGGAACTGCTGCTCGGGGTGCGCCTCGGCCTGCTGGGCGGCGATGTCGGCGAACTCGAAGCCGACGAGTGCGATGACATCGGGCGCGGAGTCCACGGCCGACTGCACGTTCTGCTGCTGCGAGGAGGTGTCGCTGCTCTGGAAGACCTTCGGTGCCCCGGCACCTTGCGCCTTCGCAGCCGACTTCACCCCGCTGACGGCCAGCTTGAGGAACTCGTTCTGGGCCACGGGGTCGGGCGTGACGAGCGTGAACGCCTTGGCCCCCTTGTCGCCGGTGGAACCGCCCTTGTCGGCGGCCGCGTTGCAGCCGGTGGCGAGGAGGACGGCACCGACGGTGGCGGCGGCGAGTCGCAAGGAGGTACGCGTGGAGAGAGACATAGGGGAGCGCCTTCTCGAAGGTGCCTGGTGAGCCCAGGCCGTGGCGGGGAGTCGGACGGTGCGGAGCGGCGTCGCTCAGCGGCGGCAGGAGCGACAGCGGCACATTCGGCCGCCGTCGACGGCCACGGCGGGGCAGCGCATGACGTCCATGCTGTTGCTGGCGTCGCGCATGGCCGTCCTCCTCGCACCGTGGGTCGATCCGTCCTGGGTGGCGGTGAGGGTAACACCGGATTTCGGACAGCCGCACGAACGTCTCGAAATATGGTTCGAGCACGTCAGGTACGGTGACGGCACCCCTCCCCGCATGGCCACAAACGCCCCTGTTTCCCCGGAGTTGAGCACCATGACGAGCCAGGATCTGCGCGCTGTCACCTGGACGGCGGCCGCGGAGGGCGGCGCGCCGTCCCTCTCCCTCATCGACCAGACGGCGCTCCCGCACGCCCTGGAGCGCCTCGACGTCACCACCGTCGACCAGCTGATCGACGCGATCGTGCGGCTCGTCGTCCGCGGCGCTCCCGCGATCGGTGCGGCCGGCGGGTACGGCGTCGCGCTCGCCATGGTCCAGGGCGAGCGCGAGGGCTGGGACCGCGCGCGTCTGGACGCGGAGGTGGCACGGGTGCGTGCGGCGCGGCCCACGGCCGTGAACCTGATGGTGTGCGTGGACAGGGTCGCCTCGCTGATCGACGCGGGTCTTTCGGCGGCGCTCGCGGAGGCGGACGCGATCGTGCGCGAGGACCTGGAGGCGAACCATGCGATGGGCACGTTCGGAGCGGACTGGTTGGTCAAGCGTCTGCCCGAGGACCGTCCGCTGAGGATCCTCACCCACTGCAACACGGGCGCGCTCGCCACGGCGGGCTGGGGCACAGCACTGGGCGTCATACGCGAACTCCACAGCCGTGGCCGCCTGGAGACCGTGTACGCCGACGAGACCCGCCCCCTTCTCCAGGGTGCGCGCCTGACGGCGTGGGAGCTGGTCCAGGAGGGGATACCGCACTTCGTCCAGGCGGACGGGGCGGCGGCGGGCACGATCCTGCGGGGCGAGGTGGACGCGGCGATCGTCGGCGCGGACCGGATCGCCGCGAACGGCGACACGGCGAACAAGGTGGGGACGGTGGGGATCGCGCTGGCGTGCGCGTACGCGGGCATCCCGTTCATGGTGGCCGCCCCCACCACGACGGTGGACCTCGCCACGGCGACGGGTTCCGAGATCCACATCGAACTGCGGGGGGAGGGGGAGGTGTTGGAGTGGGCCGGTGTCCGTACCGCTCCGGCGGAGTCGCGGGGCCACAACCCGGCCTTCGACGTGACGCCGGGTTCGCTGGTGACGGGGTTGGTGACGGAGCGGGGTGTGCTGGAGGTCGCCGCGGGCGATTTGCCGTCGACCGGGCTGAGCTGAGAGCAGTTTCTTTTCCCCAACCCCGCCCCTTCCCGAAAACCCGCTCGGCGCGGGGGCCTTGGCTGCCGTTAATCACCGGCTTCGCCGAGTTCGTCCTCAAACGCCGGACGGGCTGAATTCATTCAGCCCGTCCGGCGTTTGAGGACATCTTGTCGGGGGTCCAGGGGGCGGAGCCCCATGGTTTCGGGAAGGGGCGGGATTGGGGAGAGCCCCGCAGGGTTAGCCCCGCGTCAGCTCAAGCTCCAGCAACCACTCCACCACCTCCGTGCGATGCCGCGCCTCCCGGGGGTTCTCCCCCCAGACATAAAGCCCGTGCCCAGCGACAACCACCGCCGGCATCCCCGGCTGAAGCGCCGCCTCAAGCCGATCCCCCAGGACACCCATGTCCTGGCTGTTCTCGATCACCGGCAGCGTCACAGCAACCTCATGCGTCCCGTGCCCGAGCCCCTTCAGCATCTCCAGGTCCCGGAACTCCACACCCCCCGGCTTCCGATGCCCCATGGCCACCGAAGCAACGGTGTGCACATGCACCACAGCCCCGGCCCCGGTGAGCGCAGCCACCCGCGCATGCAGCGCCGCCTCCGCCGAGGGACGCCCCGCGCCCAGCGCCGCACCGGACGCGTCCGTCAACACCACGTCCGCAGAGGTGAGTTCACCCTTGTCCCGCCCACTCGCCGTCACGGCCAGCTGAAGCGGCGTACGCGAGAGGACCACGGACAGGTTCCCGGACGTACCCCGCATCCACCCGAACGAAGCGAAACGCGCGGCCTCGGCAGCGAGGACGGCCCCCGCCTCCTCCAGGTCCAACTCCGACGCGGCAGACCCGAGCCTGATCTCATCGAAGGCCGAAACCTCCGCATGCCCGCCCACCCCAGCGGCGAAGTACGGCTCCCCGGCCCGCCGTACCCCCACGGTCCGCCACCCGGCGTCCCGCGCCGCGTCCAGCTCCCCGAGCCGGTCGGAGAGGAAGAGCGTGCGGCCGGCGTCCGCCCCGACAGCGGCCGAAATGGCACGGTAGGAGTCCGGCTCCTGCTTGGGCCCCGCGTTCTCGGTGTCGAAGAAGCCGCCCACCAGCTCCATCAGGGAGCCTTCGGGCGAGTACGTGAACCACGCCCGCTGCGCCGCCACGGACCCGGACGAGTACACGTACAACCGCACCCCGGCAGCCGCCCACCCCCGTAGCACGTCGATCACATCCGGGTAGAAGTGCGAGACCAGCTCGCCCCGCGCGAAGCCCTCCGCCCAGAGGATTCCCTGCAGCGTCTTCAGAGGCGTCGCCTTGCGATCGGCATCGACCCATTCGCCCAGGATCTTCTCGACCCGCCCGGCATCCGCGTCCGGCTCACCGGCCAGTTCCCGCACCTGCGCGACGGCCCGCGCCACCTCCGGCTCCTCGCCCCGCGAGGCGAGCAGCGCCCCGAAGCGTTCGCGCGCGTAGGGGTACAGCACATCCACCACGAACCCGGTGGCGCCCGTGGTGCCCTCGATGTCGAGCACCACGGCGTCGACGGAGCCCGCGTCGAACTGAGCGGTCACGCGATGTACCCCGCGTGGATCGCGTCGAAGTCCGGGAAGCGGTCCGCGATCGGGCTGCCCGTGAACGTGCCGATCCAGCCGTCCTCCTCGTGGAAGAAGCGGATCGCCGTGAACGAGGGGGACGTGCCCATGTCGAACCAGTGCGTCGTGCCGCGCGGCACCCCGAGCAGATCGCCCTTCTCGCAGTAGACCGCGTGCACTTCACCGCCCACGTGCAGATAGAAGATGCCCGAGCCCGCGACGAAGAACCGCACCTCGTCATCGTCGTCGTGCGTGTGCTCGGCGAGGAACTTCTGCCGGGCCGCCTTCGCCTTCTGGGGCCACTCGGGGTCGTCGCTGGGGTGCAGCGCGACCACGTCGACCGTCTGGAAGCCCTCCTCGGCGTTCAGCAGGTCGATCTCCGCGCGGTACGCGGCGAAGACGGTGCCGCTGTCCGCGTCGGCGGGCACGTCCTCGCGCACCGGCCACTGCTCGTACCGCACGCCGACGGGGGCGAGCGCGGCGGCGATCTCGACCGGGTCCGCCGTGCGGCGTATGACGGTCTCGGGGCCGGACTCCGGCCAGGTCGTCAGGAGAGTCATGGCTCGCTCCAGAAGGGGACAAGGTGGGTACGGGGGATCGTAACTCCCAGGTCAGCAGACGTCAGCCGCGCTTACGCGCCGTCCCACAGCGTGGACGGCGCGGCCCCGCGGACCACCGGCGCGACCTCCTCCGCGAACCGCAGGAGCGTCTCGATCTGCTCGCTCCGCCCCAGGCCGAAGCCGTCGACGGTGATGGACTGCAGGTCGTGCCCGTACACCTCGTGGTAGCCGAGGATCTTGTCGATGATCTGCTGCGGCGAGCCGATGAGCTGCGGCCCGTTGGCGATCGCCTCCTCGATCGTGCGGAAGGGCGTGTTGTAGCCCGCCTTCCCCTCCAGGTGCGGCCTGAAGGCCTGGCGCACCTTCGCCTCGTACAGCTCGCGGTAGCGCGAGATGGCCTGCTCCGCGGAGTCCGCGATGAGCAGTCCCCCCGAGCCCGCGGCCACCCGGGCGCGCGGGATCGTGCCCGTACTCCTCGAACCGCTCGCGGTAGTGCGCGATCAGCTTCGCGTACGCGGCACGCGGCTGGACGGCATTGGCGGTGAAGAGCGGATCGCCGTGCCTGGCTGCCAGATCAGGGGAGTTGAGGGACGTCGCGGAACCGTGCCAGATCCGCGGCGGGCCCGCGTACGGGCGCGGGACCGTCGTCACGTCCTTCAGCGCGGGCCTGAACTCGCCTTCCCAGTCGACGTTTTCCTCGCTCCACAGGCGGCGAAGGAGTTCGTACTTCTCCTTCTGCAGATCCCACTGCCGCTCCTCGTCGGGCCCGAAGAGAGCGAAGTGCCCCGCCTCGGCACCCTTGCCGATCACCAACTCGACGCGGCCGCGCGAGATCTGATCGAGCGTCGCGTAATCCTCGGCGACCCGCACCGGGTCGAGAATCGCCACGACGGTGACACCGGTCAGCAGCTTGATACGGGTGGTCCGCGCGGCGAGCGCGCCCAGCACGACCGTGGGACTGGACGACAGGAAGGCGCCCGCGTGCCGCTCGCCCACGGCGTACGCGTCGTAGCCGAGCCGCTCGGCGGCCACACCGACCTCGATCACGTCCGCCAACCGGTCGGCGGAGGAGGGGAGTTGGCCGGTCAGCGGGTGCGGGGCATGACCGATGATCGACAGCACCTGGAACTTCATGGAGCCCACTCTTCCGGCGGCCTGTTGCACACGTATGTACGCGGTGTGGCAGCCCGGCCGGGTACGCCGAAGGGGCGGCCCCCCAGCGGGAGCCGCCCCTCGGACAAGCCACTGCCTACTTGCCGTCGAGCACGTCCTGCACCTTGGCGCGGACGTCGTCCGTGGCCAGGCCGCGGATCGTCAGCGTCGTACGGCGGCGCAGCACGTCGTCCGCCGTCTCGGCCCATTCGTTGTCACGGGCGTAGACGACCTGCGCCCAGATCTCCGGGGCGTCCGGCGATACGCGCTCGGCGAGCGCCGGGTTCTCGTTCGCCAGGCGGGCGATGTCGAAGGAGAGCGAGCCGTAGTGCGTCGCCAGGTGCTTGGCGGTGTCTGCGGCCATGCGCGGGCCGGGCGCCGGACCGTCGACAAGGAGGCGGTGCGCGACCGCGCGCGGGTTGGCGATGCCGGGCAGCGGCAGACGCTTCTGCAGCTGCGAGATCGGCTCGTAGTCGTCGCCGAGGGGGTGACCCGGCAGCGACTCCAGCTTCTTCATCACCGTACGGCCGATGTGCCGGAAGGTCGTCCACTTGCCGCCCGCGACGGACAGCATGCCGCCCGCGCCCTCGGTGACGACCGTCTCGCGCTTGGCCTTCGAGGTGTCGCCGGGACCGCCGGGAAGCACCCGCAGACCCGCGAAGGAGTACGTGATCAGATCGCGGGACAGCTGCTGGTCGCGGATGGAGAACGCGGCCTCGTCCAGGATCTGAGCGGTGTCCGCCTCGGTGACCTTGACGTCCGCCGGGTCGCCCTCGTACACCTCGTCGGTCGTGCCGAGAAGCAGCATGTCCTCCCACGGCAGGGCGAACGTGATGCGGTACTTGTCGATCGGCGTGGCCAGCGCGGCCTTCCAGGGGGCGGTGCGCTTGAGGACCAGGTGCGCGCCCTTGGAGAGGCGGATGGAGGGCGCCGCGTCGGGGTTCTCCATCTTGCGCAGGTGATCGACCCACGGCCCGGTCGCGTTGAGCACGAGCCGCGCGTTGACGCCGAACTCGGCGCCGTCCATGCGGTCCTTGAGCTCCGCGCCCGTGACCCGGCCCTTGGTGAAGCGCAGGCCCGTGACCTCGGCGTGGTTGAGGACGGCGGCGCCGGCCTCGACGGCCGCGCGGACCGTCATCAGGGCCATGCGCGAGTCGTTCATCTGGTCGTCGCCGTACACGGCCACGGCCTTGAGGTTGTCCGTGCGCAGCTCCGGCACGTCCTGCGCGGCCTTCGACGGCGAGAGCAGGTGGCCGACGCCGTCGCCGAACGCGGAAAGCGCGCTGTACGCGAACACGCCCGCGCCCAGCTTGGCGGCGCCGTGCGGGCCGCCCTTGTAGACGGGCAGGTAGAAGGTGAGCGGGTTCGCCAGGTGGGGGGCCACCTGACGGGACACCGCGCGACGCTCGAAGTGGTTCTCCGCGACCAGCTTCACCGCGCCGGTCTGCAGGTAGCGCAGACCGCCGTGGAGGAGCTTGGAGGAGGCGGAGGAGGTGGCGCCGGCGAAGTCACCGGCGTCCACCAGGGCCACCCGCAGTCCCGACTGCGCGGCATGCCAGGCGGTGGAGATGCCCAGGATCCCGCCGCCGATCACCAGGAGGTCGTACGTCGCCTTGGAAAGCTGCTCCCGGGTCTCGGCGCGGCTCGGGTTGGAACCGGCAGCCGGATGCGTCCCGAGGGCGGGGACGCTCTGCAGGGTGGTCATGTTGTTTACTCCTCGCCACTTTCGTCGAGCCAGCCCATGGAACGTTCCACGGCCTTGAGCCAGCTCTTGTACTCACGGGCGCGGGTGTCCGCGTCCATGCGGGGGGTCCACTCCGCCGCCCGGCGCCAGTTGGCGCGCAGCTCGTCGGTGCCGGACCAGAAGCCGACGGCGAGACCGGCGGCGTAGGCGGCGCCGAGGCAGGTCGTCTCGGCCACCATCGGGCGCACCACCGGTGCGTCGAGGAAGTTCGAGAGCGTCTGCATCAGCAGGTTGTTGGAGGTCATGCCGCCGTCGACCTTGAGGGCCGTGAGCTCGACGCCGGAGTCCTTCGTCATGGCGTCGGTGATCTCACGGGTCTGCCAGGCCGTGGCTTCCAGGACGGCGCGCGCGATGTGCGCCTTGGTGACGTACCGGGTCAGACCGGCGATCACACCGCGGGCGTCGGAACGCCAGTACGGGGCGAAGAGGCCGGAGAAGGCCGGTACGAAGTAGGCGCCGCCGTTGTCCTCGACCGACGACGCGAGCGTCTCGATCTCGGCGGCGGAGTTGATCAGGCCCATCTGGTCCCGCATCCACTGCACCAGCGAACCGGTGACGGCGATGGAACCCTCAAGGGCGTAGACCGGCTTCTGGTCGCCGATCTGGTAGCCGACGGTGGTCAGCAGGCCCGAGTAGGAGTTGATGGCCGACTCACCGGTGTTCATCAGCATGAAGGTGCCGGTGCCGTACGTGGACTTGGCCTCGCCCTTGGCGAAACAGGTCTGCCCGAAGAGGGCCGCCTGCTGGTCGCCGAGCGCGGAGGCGACGGGGATGCCGGGCAGGATGTCGCCGAGCTTGCCGCCGGTGACCTCGCCGTAGACCTCGGCGGAGGAGCGGATCTCGGGGAGCATCGGCATCGGGACGCCGATGGACTCGGCGATCTTCTCGTCCCACTTCATGGTGTGCAGGTTCATCAGCATGGTGCGCGACGCGTTGGTGACGTCGGTGACGTGCTTGCCGCCGTTGACACCACCCGTCAGGTTCCAGATGACCCAGGAGTCCATGGTGCCGAAGAGGATGTCGCCCGCCTCGGCGCGCTCGCGCAGACCCTCGACGTTGTCGAGCAGCCAGCGGGCCTTCGGCCCGGCGAAGTAGCTGGCGAGGGGCAGACCGGTCTCACGGCGGAAACGGTCCTGGCCGACGTTGCGGCCGAGCTCCTTGCACAGGGCGTCGGTACGGGTGTCCTGCCAGACGATGGCGTTGTGCACCGGCTCGCCGGTGTTCTTGTCCCAGAGCAGCGTGGTCTCACGCTGGTTGGTGATGCCGATCGCCTTGATGTCTTCGTGGGTGATGCCGGCCTTGGAGATGGCGCTCGCGACGACTTCCTGGACGTTGGTCCAGATCTCGGTCGCGTCGTGCTCGACCCAGCCCGGCTTCGGGAAGATCTGCTCGTGCTCCTTCTGGTCGACCGAGACGATCCGGCCGTCCTTGTCGAAGACGATGCAGCGGCTCGAGGTGGTGCCCTGGTCGATGGCCGCGATGAAGGGGCCGGCGGTGTGTGCGTCGGTGGTCACGGTGTGCTCCTGATTTCTTGCTCGGCGGTCTGTCTCAGGCGGTCATCGGTAACTGTCGCGGTCCTACTTGAACGCGATGTTGTAGATACCGCCCGCGATGGCGCCGCCGATCAGCGGGCCGACGATGGGCACCCATGCGTACGTCCAGTCCGAGCCGCCCTTGTTGGGCAGCGGGAGCAGGGAGTGCACGATGCGCGGACCCAGGTCACGGACCGGGTTGATCGCGTAGCCGGTGGGGCCACCGAGCGAGAGACCGATGCCGACGACGACGAGCGCGGTGATCAGCGCACCGAGGACGCCGATGCCGTTGCCGTTGTCGTTCAGGCCCTGGGTGAGGATCGCCAGGACCAGTACGACGGTGGCGATGACCTCGGTCAGCACGTTCTGCGCGTAGTTCCGGATCTCCGGACCGGTCGAGAAGATGCCGAGCACCGGACCCGCCTTGGGCGCGGCCTTCTGGTCGACGAGTCCCTCGTCCACCGGCTGCGCGGCGAGGATCGCCGGGTCGGTGAGGTGCGCCTTGAACTGGCCCATGTACGTGAGCCAGACCAGGATCGCGCCGATGATCGCGCCGAGCAGCTGCGAGCCGAGGTAGAGCGGAACGTCGCTCCACTTGGTGCCGCCCTCGATGGCGAGACCGACGGTGACCGCCGGGTTGAGGTGGGCGCCTGACACGCCACCCGCCAGGTAGGCGCCGGTCAGCACCGCGAAGCCCCACCCGAAGGTGATCGCGAGCCAGCCGGCGTCCTTGGCCTTGGAGGCCTTGAGCGTGACGGCGGCGCAGACGCCACCGCCGAGCAGGATGAGTATGGCGGTACCGATGGTCTCGCCGATGAAGATGTCGGAGCTGGACACCCGCGACTCCTTTGTCCTTCGTCCAGGGGAAGGCGAACCCCGGGTCCCTCCGGTGGTCCGCGACCTCAGGTGAGGTCGTTGCCGGCCCTTGGCCTCGTCACACTCTAGCGCGTAATGCCGGTAGGTGTTCGACAATGCCGACCGATGGACGCGAGTCTCACCCCGGGGTTACTTGCCCGTCAAGAGTTCTGTTATTGAAAACACGATCGTTATTGATCGTTCCGGGTTATCGGTGGTGGCGGGGGTCGCCACGGGGTGAAACACGTGCATCGATGGTCGCGCAGAAGGATGCCCCCTGCATGTTGAGCAGGGGGTATGCGGCGTAAGGGTGGCGGCGGTGCGGGGCTAGAAACGCCCGGCGCCAAGGTCCCGCGACACGGCGCGCGCGCAGTCCCGTACGGCGGCAATCAGGTCGGGACGCAGCTCCCCGTCCTTCTGGACCCGTTCCACCGCCCCTGTGATGCCGACCGCGCCGACCGGCATGCGGCGCCGGTCGTGGATGGGGGCGGCCACGGAGGCGATGCCCTCCCAGGTCTCCTCGATGTCGGCGGCGTACCCACGCGCGCGAGTCATGTCCAGGACGCCCTCGAAGTCGTCCGGGTCCACGACGGTGCGGGTGGTCAGGGCCGGCCAGTCGGCCTCGGCGGCCTCGCTGTGCGCCACCG
Source organism: Streptomyces sp. BA2 (assembly GCF_009769735.1). NCBI lineage: Bacteria > Bacillati > Actinomycetota > Actinomycetes > Kitasatosporales > Streptomycetaceae > Streptomyces > Streptomyces sp. BA2. The sequence continues at coordinate 2,198,733 of NZ_WSRO01000002.1, read as the reverse complement.
GGTCGTAGGCGGCGAGCACCTTGCCGAGGGCCGTGGAGTGCAGCGGCTGCATGGCCCCCACCTCCAGGACCTGGCGGCTGTCGTCGGGCCGGAAGACGTGGTGCACGATCAGGACGCCCTGCTGGTGCAGGACGCCGAGGTAGACGCTCTCGCCGCTGGACCGGGCCAGGTCGTCGGTCCACACCAGGGCGCGGGCCCGCAGCTCGTGCACGTCCAGGTAGCTGTTGCCGAGGCGCAGGAGCTCGGCGCCGAGCTGATAGCGGCCGGACGCGGACTCCTGCTCGACGAAGCCCTCCGCCTGCAGGGTGCGCAGAATGCCGTGGGCCGTGCCCTTGGCCAGGCCAAGGGCGGACGCGATCTCCGAGAGGCCGAGCCGTCGCTCTCCGCCCGCGAGCAGCCGCAGCATCGCGGCCGCCCGCTCGAGCGACTGGATGTTCCGTGCCATCGCAGCCCCTTCCTCCGTCCCCTCTGACTCCAACGTTCGACAATGCTGAACACTATCGGTCGTTGTCGACCTCCCGCGACAGAGCGGCAGGCTGTGTTTCTGGCCGGATCTCGCCGACTTCCCGCAGAATTCTCGCCGTTCCCCGCCGTGCGCCGCGCCACGCCCCCGAGAAGGGCCGGACCCGCCGGGCGTCCGCCTCGTGAACACTCGCGCGCTGTGGACCTTCGTCCCGTTACCCTGACCGAGTGCGCCTTCCTCCGAAGCGCAAAGCCGACAGCCGTCGCACCTCAGGGAGCTATTTCATGGCCTCGTTGCCGACCCCCTCGTCCGGTTCCTCGAATTCCTCGAACGGAACCCGAGCCGATGCCCTCCGTGAAGCCCTCGCCACGCGTGTGGTGGTGGCGGACGGTGCGATGGGCACGATGCTCCAGGCGCAGGATCCGACGCTTGAGGACTTCCAGCAGCTTGAGGGCTGTAACGAGATCTTGAACGTGACCCGTCCGGACATCGTCCGCTCGGTCCATGAGGAGTATTTCGCGGTCGGCGTCGACTGTGTGGAGACGAACACGTTCGGCACGAACTTCGCCGCGTTGAGCGAGTACGACATCCCCGAGCGCAACTTCGAGCTGTCCGAGGCGGGTGCCCGTATCGCCCGCGAGGTGGCAGATGAGTTCACCGCGTCGACGGGGCAGCAGCGGTGGGTGCTGGGTTCGATGGGTCCGGGCACCAAGCTGCCGACGCTGGGCCATGCCCCCTACACGGTGCTGCGCGACGCCTACCAGATCAACGCCGAGGGCATGATCGCGGGCGGTGCGGACGCGCTGCTGGTGGAGACCACCCAGGACCTGTTGCAGACCAAGGCGGCGATTCTGGGTGCCCGCCGGGCTCTGGAGGCCACCGGCGCGAACCTCCCGCTGATCTGCTCGGTGACGGTCGAGACGACGGGCACGATGCTGCTCGGCTCGGAGATCGGCGCCGCGCTGACCGCCCTGGAGCCGCTGGGCATCGACATGATCGGCCTGAACTGCGCGACGGGCCCGGCGGAGATGAGCGAGCACCTGCGCTACCTGGCCCGGCACTCGCGGGTCCCGATCTCCTGCATGCCCAACGCGGGCCTGCCGGTGTTGGGCAAGGACGGCGCGCACTACCCGCTGACGGCCCCGGAGCTGGCCGACGCCCAGGAGACCTTCGTACGCGAATACGGCCTCTCGCTGGTCGGCGGCTGCTGCGGCACCACCCCCGAGCACCTGCGCCAGGTCGTCGAACGCGTCCGCGGCGTGGAGACGGTGCGCCGTGAGCCGCACCCGGAGCCGGGCGCCGCCTCGCTCTACCAGACCGTGCCTTTCCGCCAGGACACCGCGTATATGGCGATCGGTGAGCGCACGAACGCCAACGGCTCGAAGAAGTTCCGTGAGGCGATGCTGGAGGGCCGCTGGGACGACTGTGTGGAGATGGCCCGCGACCAGATCCGCGAGGGCGCGCACATGCTCGACCTGTGCGTCGACTACGTGGGCCGCGACGGGGTCGCCGACATGGCCGAGCTGGCGGGCCGGTTCGCCACCGCCTCCACCCTGCCCATCGTCCTTGACTCGACCGAACTGCCGGTTCTTCAGGCGGGGTTGGAGAAGCTGGGCGGCCGCGCGGTCATCAACTCGGTCAACTACGAGGATGGGGATGGTCCCGAGTCGCGGTTCGCGAAGGTGACCGCGCTCGCCAAGGAGCATGGTGCGGCGCTGATCGCGCTGACCATCGACGAGGAGGGTCAGGCCCGTACCGTCGAGCACAAGGTGGCCATCGCCGAGCGCCTCATCGACGACCTGACCGGCACCTGGGGCGTTCACGAGTCGGACATCCTCATCGACTGCCTGACCTTCACCATCTGCACGGGCCAGGAGGAGTCACGCAAGGACGGCATCGCCACCATCGAGGCGATCCGCGAGCTCAAGCGCCGCCACCCGGACGTGCAGACCACGCTGGGCCTGTCCAACATTTCCTTCGGCCTCAACCCGGCCGCCCGCGTCGTCCTGAACTCCGTGTTCCTGGACGAGTGCGTCAAGGCGGGCCTGGACTCGGCGATCGTGCACGCCTCCAAGATCCTGCCCATCGCGCGCCTGGAGGAGGAGCAGGTCAAGGTCGCCCACGACCTGATCTACGACCGCCGCGAAGAGGGCTACGACCCCCTGCAGAAGCTCATGGAGCTGTTCGAGGGCGTCAACATGAAGTCGATGAAGGAGGGCAAGGCCGAGGAGCTCCTCGCGCTGCCGCTGGACGAGCGCCTGAAGCGCCGCATCATCGACGGTGAGAAGAACGGCCTGGACGCCGACCTCGACGAGGCGCTGCAGAGCCGCCCGGCCCTGGACATCGTCAACGACACCCTGCTTGAGGGCATGAAGGTCGTCGGCGAGCTGTTCGGCTCCGGCCAGATGCAGCTGCCCTTCGTGCTGCAGTCCGCCGAGGTGATGAAGACCGCGGTGGCGCACCTGGAGCCGCACATGGAGAAGTCGGACTCCGAGGGCAAGGGCACCATCGTCCTGGCCACCGTCCGCGGTGACGTGCATGACATCGGCAAGAACCTCGTCGACATCATCCTGTCCAACAACGGCTACAACGTGGTCAACCTCGGCATCAAACAGCCGGTGGCCGCGATCCTGGACGCCGCCGCCGAGCACCGCGCCGACGTCATCGGCATGTCCGGTCTCCTGGTGAAGTCGACCGTGATCATGAAGGAGAACCTGGAGGAGCTCAACCAGCGCAAGATGGCCGCCGACTTCCCGGTGATCCTCGGCGGCGCGGCACTCACCCGTGCGTACGTCGAGCAGGACCTCCACGAGATCTACGAAGGCGAAGTCCGCTACGCCCGCGACGCCTTCGAAGGCCTGCGCCTGATGGACGCCCTCATCGCGGTCAAGCGCGGCGTCCCCGGCGCCACGCTGCCCGAGCTGAAGCAGCGCCGGGTGGCCAAGAAGGACACCCCCGTCTTGGAGGTGTCCGAGGACGAGGGCCCCGCCCGTTCGGACGTCTCCGTGGACAACCCCGTCCCGACCCCGCCGTTCCGCGGCACCCGCGTCGTCAAGGGCATCCAGCTCAAGGAGTACGCCTCCTGGCTCGACGAGGGCGCCCTGTTCAAGGGCCAGTGGGGCCTCAAGCAGGCCAGGACCGGCGCCGGGCCCTCGTACGAGGAGCTGGTGGAGACCGAGGGGCGGCCCCACCTGCGCGGCTGGCTCGACGAGCTGCACACCAAGAACATGCTTGAGGCAGCCGTCGTCTACGGCTACTTCCCCTGTGTCTCCAAGGGTGACGACCTGATCATCCTGGACGACGAGGGCAACGAGCGCACCCGCTTCTCCTTCCCGCGCCAGCGCCGGGGCCGGCGCCTGTGCCTGGCGGACTTCTTCCGCCCGGAGGAGTCCGGCGAGACCGACGTGGTCGGCCTTCAGGTCGTCACCGTCGGCTCGAAGATCGGTGAGGCCACGGCCGAGCTGTTCGCCGCCGACTCCTACCGCGACTACCTCGAACTGCACGGCCTGTCCGTGCAGTTGGCCGAGGCGCTCGCCGAGTACTGGCACGCGCGCGTGCGCGCCGAGCTCGGCTTCGGCGGCGAGGACCCCGCGGACGTCGAGGACATGTTCGCCCTGAAGTACCGCGGCGCGCGCTTCTCGCTCGGCTACGGGGCCTGCCCCGACCTGGAGGACCGCGCCAAGATCGCCGAGCTCCTGGAGCCGGAGCGGATCGGGGTGCAGCTCTCCGAGGAGTTCCAGCTGCACCCCGAGCAGTCCACGGACGCGATCGTCATCCACCACCCCGAGGCGAAATACTTCAACGCGCGCTGAGCGGACAAGTCGTACACTTATCGGTCCAGTGCAGGCCGGTTGCCCTCCCGTCAAAAGGGGGCAGCCGGCCTTCTCGTCCCTCATGGAGGTGTGCCCGGATGACCAGTACGGTTCCCGCGCTCGGTACCCGAACGGCCGAAGGCTCCGCTCTGCAGGCGGTGCTCCTCGACATGGACGGAACACTCGTGGACACCGAGGGGTTCTGGTGGGACGCGGAGGTCGAGGTCTTCGCCGCACTGGGACACACGCTCGACGAGGCCTGGCGTGACGTGGTCGTCGGCGGTCCGATGACGCGCAGCGCCGGATTCCTCATCGCGTCCACCGGTGCCGACATCACGGTGCCCGAGCTGACCGTGCTGCTCAACGACGGCTTCGAGGAACGCATCGGCCGCGCCCTGCCGCTGATGCCGGGTGCCGCGAGACTCCTGGCGGAGCTCGCCGCGCACGAGGTGCCGATGGCCCTGGTCTCCGCGTCGCACCGGCGCATCATCGACCGCGTGCTCGACTCGATCGGAGCCCACCACTTCACGCTCACCGTCGCGGGCGACGAGGTGACCCGGACCAAGCCGCACCCGGACCCGTACCTCCTCGCGGCGGCGGGGGTTGGCGCGGAACCGGCCAGATGTGCGGTCATCGAGGACACCGCGACCGGCGTCGCGGCGGCCGAGGCCGCGGGCTGCCACGTGGTGGCCGTACCCTCCGTGGCGCCCATCGCGCCGGCCTCCGGCAGGACCGTCGTCCCGTCCCTCGAACACGTCAACCTGCCCTTCCTGCAAGGACTGATGGCTGGAAAGCGCTGAGCAGTTGAAGTTGTGACCTTTCCCACTCGCCGGGGGGTCGACAGCCGGTCACGGCTGTGCCGGGCCTCCGATTTGGGCGAGTTGTGGAGTGACGTTGTGTCCCGATTGAGGGGAACCTGACGAAACCTTCCCGTGTTGGGTTATCGGTGCGTCCGCGCCCGGTTTCGCTGCGTGATTGAGGGTCAACTCCGGTCCCTTCCAGCCCTCCTGGTGGTGCGGACTAATGTCGTCGCGAGAACATCGCCCCGCCCCCACGGACCGACTGACCCCACCCCTCGTTGCCGGTCCGGACGGGACCAACAGCTGTGGAGAACGACGAGCATGAACCGTAAGACTTTGGTGCTGCCGGCCGTCGTAGGTCTGCTCGCCCCCGCGCTCGCGGCGTGTGGCGGAGCAGGCGACGGTGGGGGCGACGACGCGATCGCCGTCGGCACCACGGACCGGTTCGCCACCTCGCCGGAGGTCCCGGCCCCCTTCGACCCGGCGTACGCCTATGACGCGGGCTCCTGGAACATCCTGCGCCAGACGGTCCAGACGCTGATGGCCATGCCGCGCGGCGACGGCGACCCGGAGCCCGAGGCCGCCGAGCGGTGCGGATTCACCGACACCGGCAACGAGCGCTACGAGTGCACGCTGCGCAAGGGCCTGAAGTTCGCCGACGGCAAGCCGCTGACCGCCACCGACGTGAAGTTCTCCATCGAGCGGGTGCGGGACATCAAGGTCAAGGACCCCAGCGGCTCCGACGGCCTGGTGGCCAACGTCGACGCGATCGAGACCCAGGGCGACCGGGGCATCGTCTTCCACCTCAAGAGCCCCGACGCGACGTTCCCGTACAAGCTGGCCACGCCGACCGCGGGCATCATCAGCTCGGAGCACTACGCCAAGAACAAGCTGCGCGACGGCTTCGCGGTGGACGGCTCCGGCCCCTACACCGCCGAGCACGAGGTCAAGGGCAACCAGCTCGTCAAGACGACGTTCTCCAAGAACCCCAACTACAAGGGCGCGTTGAAGCCCAAGAGCGACAAGATCGAGCTGCGCAACTACGCGTCCACCGACGCCATGGGCGCGGCGCTCAAGGGTGGCGACATCGACATGATGACGCGCACCATGTCGCCCGAGCAGATCAAGCAGCTCGGTGAGGACCCGGGCAAGAACATCGAGTTCGTCGAGACGCCCGGCCTCGAAATCCGCTACCTCGGCTTCAACACGGACGCCACCACCGTCAAGTCCAAGGCCGTCCGCCAGGCCATGGCGCAGGTCATCGACCGCGGCGCCCTCGCGACCGGCGTGTACGGCGACGCGGCAGAGCCGCTCTACTCCCTGGTGCCGACCACGATCACGGGCCACACCAACTCGTTCTTCAACAAGTACGGCGACCCGAGCCCGGCCAAGGCTCGGAACCTGCTCCAGAGGGCCGACATCAGCACCCCGGTGAAGCTCACCCTGCACTACACGACCGACCACTACGGCCCTGGCACCAAGAAGGAGTTCGAGCTGCTGAAGAAGCAGCTCAACGCCAGCGGCCTGTTCGACGTGTCGATCAAGGGCGAGGCCTGGGGCACCTTCCGCGCCGCCGAGCAGAAGGGCGCCTACGACGTCTACGGGATGGGCTGGTTCCCCGACTTCCCCGACGCCGACAACTTCCTCGCGCCGTTCCTCGACGAGGACAACTTCCTCGGCTCCCCCTACGTGAACCGCACCATCAACGAGGAGCTGATCCCGCACTCGCGCCGCGAGGCCGACCGGCTCACCGCCTCCAAGAGCATCAAGAAGATCCAGGACATCGTCGCCGAGGACGTGCCGGTGCTTCCCCTCTGGCAGGGCAAGCAGTACATCGCGGCCCGCGACGACATCACGGGCGTCGAGTGGGCCCTCAACTCCTCCTCGAACCTGCAGCTGTGGGAGCTCGGCCGCGGTGTGAGCGGCTGACCTCCGCGCACACCGGCACACCGCCGGGCTTCGCTCCACCGATGGACATCAACGACAAGGCACGTACGTGAAATTGCGTAACCAGTGGTTGGCCCTTCCCCTCACGGGAGGACTGGCCGCCGCCCTGCTGACCGGCTGCGGCTCGGAATCGGGTGGAGCGGGGGAGGACGGCGACTCGGTGGTGATGGGGATGTCGGACGACGTCCTTGCCACCGACCCGGCATCCGGCTACGACCCCGGGTCGTGGCTCCTGTTCAACAACGTCTTCCAGTCCCTGATGAGCTTCCCGAACGGGGGCACCGAGCCGGAGCCCGAGGCCGCGAAGGAGTGCGGTTTCACGGACACGGAGACCAAGGTCTTCGAGTGCACGCTGCGGGACGGCCTGAAGTTCAGCAACGGCAACGCGCTGACCTCGAAGGACGTCAAGTACTCCTTCGACCGCATGATGAAGATCAATGACGACGACGGCCCCGCGATCATGTTCCCGATGCTCGACCGCGTCGAGACCCCGAACGCCAAGAAGGTCGTCTTCAAGCTCAAGTACGCCGACGCGACCTTCCCCAGCAAGATCGCGTCCGGCGCCGGTTCCATCGTCGACCACGCGTCGTACGACATGAACTCCCTGCGCGGCGGCGACGAGGCCACGGGTTCGGGACCGTACAAGCTCGACTCCTTCGACAAGGAGCAGGCGGTCTTCTCGGTCAACCCCGACTACAAGGGCACCGCCAAGGTGAAGAACAAGGGCGTCACGCTCAAGTTCTTCCACGACGACCAGAAGGGCCTGAAGAAGGCGCTCCTGGACGACAAGATCGACATCGCGTACCGAGGCCTCGCCGCCAACGACATCGCGGACATCGAGGCGGACACCTCCGAGGCGAGCCAGAACATCGACGTCGTCGAGGGCACGAGCGCCGAGGTGCAGCACCTGGTCTTCAACATGAAGGACCCGGTCGCGGGGAAGCTGGGCGTCCGCAAGGCCATGGCGTACCTGCTCGACCGTGACGCCCTGGTCAAGGACGTCTACCGGGACACGGCGACGCCGCTGTACTCGATCGTCCCGGCCGGCATCGGCGGTCACAACACCGCCTTCTTCGACACCTACGGCGCCCGCCCGCAGCGCTCCAAGGCCGCGGCCGCCCTGCGCGCCGAGGGCCTGAGCGGCAAGGTCAAGCTCACGCTCTGGTCCACGCCGTCGCGCTACGGCCCCTCGACCGACCAGGAGCTGAAGGCGATCGCCAAGCAGCTCAACGCCAGCGGTCTCTTCGACACCGACGTGAAGTCGATCGAATTCAGCCAGTACGAGCGGGACATCAAGTCCGGCAAGTACGGCGTGTACGTCAAGGGCTGGGTGCCGGACTACCCGGATCCGGACAACTTCACCCAGCCGTTCTTCGGCAAGGGCAACGTCCTGGACAACGGCTACCGGAACAGCGAGATCACCGGCAAGATCATCCCCGGCACCGCCGCCGAGACGGACCGCACGAAGACCGACGAGGACTACTCCAAGCTCCAGGACATCGTCGCGAACGAGCTGCCGATCCTGCCGGTCTGGCAGGCCAAGCAGTACGCCGTCATCTCCGACGACGTGTACGGCGTCGAGTCGTGCCTCGACGCGTCGACGGTGTTCCGCTTCTGGGAACTCAGCAAGGCCTGATCCCCGCCCCACGAACGACTGAAGGTGGCCGCCCCTCCAGGGGCGGCCACCTTCTTCGTTCACCTGTCCCGGCTATTGGGCGCCGGGCCGCACCAGACCGCTCTCGTACGCGTACACCGCGGCCTGCACCCGGTCGCGAAGGCCGAGCTTCGTGAGCACGTGACCCACATGCGTCTTGACCGTCGTCTCGCTCACGAACAGGTCCGCCGCGATCTCCGCGTTCGACAGGCCGCGCGCCACCAGCTTGAGGACCTCGACCTCCCGCTCGGTGAGCGTGTGCAAGGTGTCCGGCACCGGCTCGTCGCCCGACGGGAGATGCCCCGCGTACTTGTCGAGGAGCCTGCGGGTGATGCTCGGCGCGAGCATCGCCTCGCCCGACGCGACCACCCGGATCGCCTGCACCAGTTCGTTCGCCGGGGCGTCCTTGAGGAGGAAGCCGCTGGCACCCGCGCGCAGCGCCTCCACCACGTACTCGTCGAGGTCGAAGGTGGTCAGGACCAGGACCTTCGCAGGACCGTCCCGGCCCGGCCCGGTGATCTGCCGGGTCGCCTCGACACCGTCCATCCGCGGCATGCGGATGTCCATCAGGACCACATCGGGCTGCAGCGCCCGCACCTGGTCGAGAGCCTGCAGGCCGTCTCCGGCCTCGCCGACGACCGCGACGTCCTGCTCGGCCTCCAGAATCATCCGGAACCCGGTGCGCAGCAGTGGCTGGTCGTCGACCAGTAGGACACGGATCGCCACGTAACTCTCCTTCGCTAGCCCGGGGCCATTCTGCCCTGCGTGTCCTCTTCGGACTCGGGCACCCTCACCGCAAGGGGGTACGGCGGGGGAGTCCCGCCGAATTCCGGACATACGGCCTGGTGGTCGCACCAGCCGCAGAGCTTCGTGGGCCTCGGCCGCCAGTCACCCGTCTCGGTGGCGAGCGTGATCGCCTCCCACAACGCGTGCAGCTTCCGCTCGACCTGCTCCAGATCCTCGGTCCTGGGGTCGTACGTGATGACGTCGCCGCTGCCCAGATAGACGAGCTGGAGGCGGCGCGGGACCACGCCCTTCAGCCGCCACACCACCAGGGCGTAGAACTTCATCTGGAAGAGCGCACCCTCCGAATACTCGGGGCGCGGGGCCTTGCCCGTCTTGTAGTCGACGATCCGCACCTCGCCGGTGGGCGCCACGTCCACCCGGTCGATGATGCCGCGCAGCTTCAGGCCCGAGTCCAGCTCCGCCTGCACGAACAGCTCGCGCTCGGCCGGCTCCAGGCGGGTGGGGTCCTCAAGGGTGAACCACCGCTCGACGAGCTTCTCCGCGTCCGCCAGCCAGCGCGCGAGCCGCTCACCCTGCTCGTCGTCGGCGAACAGCTCCGTCAGCTCCGGCTTGGCCTCGCGAAGGCGGTCCCACTGCCCCGGGATCAGGGACTTCGCGCGCGGCGCCGTCCGCTCACCCGCGGGCGCGTCGAAAAGCCGCTCCAGGACGGCGTGCACCAGCGTGCCGCGGGTCGCCGCCTCGCTCGGCTTCTCCGGCAGCTTGTCGATCACCCGGAACCGGTAGAGCAGCGGACACTGCATGAAGTCACTGGCGCGCGAGGGCGACAGGGACGCCGGACGCACGGCCGTCACGACACCGTCGGTGCTGGTTTCCATGAGGACAGACCCTACGACCCGCCACTGACAACGGCCGCATACCATCGACGACAGACCCTCTCGCCCTGCATGATCGTGCGTGTACCGCGCCGGACAGGGGCGAGGGACGCTTATCGAACGAGGGGACATCGTGGACGAGAGCGGCGGGAGCGGCAGGCCGCGATCCGACGGCACGGACGGTCGGCGACCGGGTGCCGCAGAAGGCTCCGGTCACCCGGAGCCGCCACGACCGGTGGACACGGCCGACTCCGCGGAACCCGCACAGGGCGGCCCCGAAGGCACGCCGGGCGCTGCCGGGACTTCCGGCAGGGACAGCGCCGACGACACCGCCCGGCCCCAGACAGCCGACGAGACACCAGGCCCCGCGGAAGAACCCCGGCAGCCGGGCGACCGCCTCACGAAGGCGCCGCAGGCCGCACCCGGAAAGCCCCCGCACGACACCCACCCCGACTACGCCCACGCCAGCCACGGCCCCGCTCCCAAGCTCACCCCTCCCAAGGACAAGAAAGGCCCCGGGGGAGGACTGCTCATGGGACGCCCCTTCGGCGTGCCCGTGTACGTGGCCCCGAGCTGGTTCCTCGTAGCCGCGCTCATCACCTGGGTCTTCGGCGGCCAGCTCGACCGCGTCCTGCCCGAACTCGGCGCCGCCCGCTACCTCGTCTCGCTCTTCTTCGCCGTCGCCTTCTACGCCTCCGTGCTCGTCCACGAACTGGCGCACACCGTCGCCGCCCTGCGCTTCAAGCTGCCCGTGCGCCGCATCCAGCTGCAGTTCTTCGGCGGCGTCTCGGAGATCGAGAAGGAGTCGGAGACACCGGGACGCGAGTTCATCCTCGCCTTCGTGGGCCCCCTGCTCTCCCTCGTCCTCTCGGGCCTCTTCTACGGGGCCATGCGCCTCGTGGAGCCCGGCACCGTGCCCGGCGTCCTGCTCGCGGGCCTGATGATCTCCAACCTCATCGTCGCCGCCTTCAACCTCCTGCCCGGCCTGCCCCTGGACGGCGGCCGCATGCTCCGAGCCGTCGTCTGGAAGATCACCGGCAAGCCCATGAGCGGCACGATCGCCGCAGCCTGGGTCGGCCGCGCGCTCGCCATCTCCGTCCTGATCGGCCTGCCCCTCCTCAACCAGTCCGGCGCGCTCGGCGGCGAGAACCAGGACATCGGCGGCATGGACACCGTCACCGACGCCCTGCTCGCCGCGATCCTCGCCGCCATCATCTGGACCGGCGCAGGAAACAGCCTCCGCATGGCCCGCCTGCGCCAGCACCTGCCCGAGCTCCGCGCCCGCGCCCTGACCCGCCGCGCCGTCCCCGTCGAGTCCGGCACCCCCCTCTCCGAGGCACTGCGCCGCGCCAACGACGCCGGGGCCCGCGCCCTCGTCGTCGTCGACACCGACGGCGACCCGATGTCGGTGGTCCGCGAGGCGGCCATCGTCGGCGTGCCCGAGCACCGCCGCCCCTGGGTCACCGTCAGCGGCCTCGCCCAGGACATCACCGAAGGCATGCGGATCTCCGCCGAGCTCGCGGGCGAGGAGCTCCTCGACACCCTCCGGGCGACACCCGCCACCGAGTACCTCGTGGTCGAGGCCTCCGGCGAGATCTACGGAGTGCTGTCCGCCGCCGACGTGGAGCGCGCCTTCGTCAAGGCGATGGCCCGCCCCAGCTGACGCCGCCACCCTGGTCCGAGGCCCGCGCGGGGGCCGGTAGGCTGTTCACATGTCCGAACCGACCGGTGCCGCCCGCCGACGCGGGCCCTTCAAGGTCGGGGACCAGGTTCAGCTGACCGACCCCAAGGGCCGCCACTACACGTTCACGCTCGAGGCCGGGAAGAACTTCCACACCCACAAGGGTTCCTTCCCCCACGACGAGCTGATCGGTGCTCCCGAGGGCAGCGTTGTCCGCACCACGGGAAACGTCGCCTACCTCGCGCTGCGCCCCCTGCTCCCCGACTATGTCCTGTCCATGCCCCGCGGCGCCGCCGTGGTCTACCCCAAGGACGCGGGGCAGATCCTGGCCTTCGCCGACATCTTCCCCGGCGCACGCGTCGTCGAGGCGGGGGTGGGCTCCGGCTCGCTCAGCAGCTTCCTCCTCCGCGCCATCGGCGACGACGGAATGCTGCACTCCTACGAGCGCCGCGAGGACTTCGCCGAGATCGCCCAGCAGAACGTGGAGCGCTACTTCGGCGCCCCGCACCCCGCCTGGCAGCTCACCGTCGGCGACCTCCAGGACAACCTGAGCGACACCGACGTCGACCGCGTCATCCTCGACATGCTCGCCCCCTGGGAGTGCCTGGACGTCGTCTCCAAGGCGCTCGTCCCCGGCGGCATCCTCTGCTGCTACGTCGCGACCACCACCCAGCTCGCGAGGACCGTCGAGTCCATCCGCGAGATCGGCGGCTTCAACGAGCCGACCGCCTGGGAATCGATGATCCGCAACTGGCACGTCGAGGGCCTCGCCGTCCGCCCCGACCACCGCATGATCGGCCACACCGGCTTCCTGCTCACCGCCCGCCGCCTCGCGGACGGCGTCGAGCCGCCCATGCGCCGCCGCCGCCCCTCCAAGGGCGCCTACGGCGACGACTACACCGGCCCGAACGCCGGCGGCGGCACACCCCGCGCGGAAGACTGAGACACCCGGCACCGCCGACACCCGCGTACAACCGCTGAACGCACAGGCGCCGCCGCCGAGTTCCCCACGAGAGAAGGGAACTCGGCGGCGGCGCCTTTCCGTTCACGGAAGCCCCCGACCCCGGTGTTCCGCCGCACTGTGAGGTATGGCACGATGCTGGCCACCTCCCCCACCGGCACAGCCCTCACAGGAGACACTCCTAGTGCAGCACCCCGCCGTCCCGGAACTGGCACACAACACCACCCGCCCCATCCACTGGCTGGCCACCGCGGCCGCGCTCGCCGCCGTCGTCGCCGGCTCGTCCTTCCTGCAGCCCGACCCCGCGAACGCCGCACAGGCGGGCTCCAAGCCGTCCAGCAAGACCGCGGCCGCGCCCGCGACCGCCCCGGATCCGGCCACCGTCACGTACCCCCTCACTTGCGGCAGCGTGAAACCCGTGGTCAAGGAGAAGGCCTCCGGGGACCTCGACGGGGACGGCAGACCGGAGACCGTCGCCGTGGTGCACTGCGCCGCCGGATCGGGCACGCCGCCCGACGGCGTGTACGTCGTCACGCGCCCCACGGAGGGCAAACCCCGGGTCGTCGCCACCCTCGTCGACCCGAAGGACCGCCAGAACGTCAGCGACTTCGCCGTACGTGACGGTGTGATCACCGCCACGCTCCTCGGCTACTCGTCACCGAACGTGCCCAGCTGCTGCCCCGACCTCCAGGAGGAGGCCAAGTGGCAATGGAAAGACGGCACGTTCGCCCGCTCCACACCGGCCGGGGCACACAGCGTGTGACCGAAGAGACACGAACAAGGGCCTGTGCCCGCCGTCCAGCGGCGGGCACAGGCCCTTGTCAGTCGTCGAGTTCGTCGTCGAGTTCGCGCCCTTACGCGGCGTCGGGGCCGTAGACCTCCACCCTGTCCGAAACGCGACGCACGTGGATGCAGTCCCCGGGGCACTCCTTCGCCGAGTCCGCCACATCACGCAGAAGCGGCAGCGGTACGGGCGTTGTGGCGCCCGGCGCCTGCAGAAGCTCGTCGTCACCGCTCTTCACATAAGCCAGCCCGTCGATGTCCAGCTCGAAGACCTCGGGCGCGTACTGCGCGCAGATGCCGTCGCCGGTGCAGAGGTCCTGGTCGATCCAGACCTCCAGAAGATCGCCCTCAGGGCCGGTCCCAGCCTCGTTCTGCACGGTCATATCTCCTGCCGATCGCTGCGTCGAGCCCACCGACTCGGGTACAAGTCGGGCCAGCTCTGACGGGTGTTGAACGCTTCGACGATACAACCGCCCGCTTTCCGATGTTGCTGGGTGGGTAATGACCTGACGTGAGGGAGAGCGCAAGGGTGAAGATCGGACACACCTCTACCGTCTTTGTGATCTAGGGGTTTCAATCGACACCCACCCAGGTAGGGTCTGGAAGCGTCCAGCTCCCCTTGGAGGAGGTGAGGACCGTGGCAGCCCACGACGACGACATCAACCGCGGCATCCGGCCGGGGCGAGGGTCTGAGGACCCCGCCGGTCAGGTTGCCTATCTCGAGCAGGAAATCGCCGTCCTGCGACGCAAGCTCGCCGACTCTCCGCGGCATACGAGGATTCTCGAAGAGCGGATCGTCGAGCTGCAGACCAACCTGGCCGGCGTATCCGCACAGAACGAGCGGCTCGCCAACACGCTCCGTGAGGCCCGCGACCAGATCGTGGCCCTCAAGGAGGAAGTCGACCGGCTCGCGCAGCCGCCGGCCGGCTTCGGAGTCTTCCTCGTCGCGAACGAGGACGGCACGGCGGACATCTTCACCGGGGGCCGCAAGCTCCGGGTGAACGTCAGCCCCAGCGTGGAGCTCGAAGAGCTCAGGCGTGGCCAGGAAGTCATGCTCAACGAAGCACTCAACGTGGTCGAGGCCATGGAGTACGAGAGCGTGGGCGACATCGTCACCCTCAAGGAGATCCTTGAGGACGGCGAGCGCGCCCTGGTGGTCGGACACACCGACGAGGAGCGGGTGGTACGGCTCGCCGAACCACTCCTCGACGTCACCATCCGCCCCGGCGACGCACTCCTGCTCGAACCCCGCTCCGGCTACGTCTACGAAGTGGTTCCCAAGAGCGAGGTCGAAGAACTCGTCCTCGAAGAGGTACCGGACATCGGCTACGAGCAGATCGGCGGCCTGGGCAACCAGATCGAGCTGATCCGCGACGCGGTCGAACTGCCCTACCTCTACCCGGACCTCTTCAGGGAGCACGAACTGCGGCCGCCCAAGGGCGTCCTGCTGTACGGGCCCCCCGGCTGCGGCAAGACGCTGATCGCGAAGGCCGTCGCCAACTCCCTTGCCAAGAAGGTCGCCGAGGTGACCGGAGCGGCTGCGGGGAAGAGCTTCTTCCTCAACATCAAGGGACCCGAACTCCTCAACAAGTACGTCGGCGAGACCGAGCGTCACATCCGCCTGGTCTTCCAGCGTGCGAGGGAGAAGGCGAGCGAGGGCACCCCCGTCATCGTCTTCTTCGACGAGATGGAATCCCTCTTCCGCACCCGCGGATCCGGAGTCAGCTCGGACGTGGAGAACACCATCGTCCCCCAGCTGCTCGCCGAGATCGACGGCGTGGAAGGCCTGGAGAACGTCATCGTCATCGGCGCCTCCAACCGCGAGGACATGATCGACCCCGCGATCCTGCGGCCAGGACGACTCGACGTGAAGATCAAGATCGAGCGCCCGGACGCCCAGGCGGCGAAGGACATCTTCGCCAAGTACCTCACCGAGCGGCTCCCGCTGCACGCGGACGACCTCGCCGAACACAGCGCCGACCGGCGCACCACCGTGGACGGCATGATCCAGTCCGTCGTCGAGCAGATGTACGCGGAGTCCGAGGAGAACCGCTTCCTCGAGGTGACGTACGCCAACGGCGACAAGGAAGTCCTCTACTTCAAGGACTTCAACTCCGGCGCCATGATCGAGAACATCGTCGGACGCGCCAAGAAGATGGCCATCAAGGCCTTCCTCGACGCCAACCAGAAGGGCATCAGGGTCTCTCACCTCCTCCAGGCTTGCATCGACGAGTTCAAGGAGAACGAGGACCTGCCCAACACCACCAACCCGGACGACTGGGCCCGCATCTCCGGCAAGAAGGGCGAACGGATCGTCTACATCCGTACGCTCGTCACCGGAAAGCAGGGCGCGGACACCGGACGCTCCATCGACACGGTGGCGAACACCGGTCAGTACCTGTAGAAGGCAGGGCGGCTGCGGGTGTCCTTCGTGGGTACCCGCAGCTGTCTGTTTTTCAATGAAGGCAATGATCTCCCCACCAGCGCAAAGGCGCTCTAGGCTCTTCGGTACCGCCGAGTCGCGCAGTGCGGGGACGGGCACCGCACACGCACCGGAGAACCAGCGGTACTTGAGCGCCGTTCCCGAAGGGGAGCGCCGCCGGGCAAGGAGGGCCGCATGACCGTACGGCGAGTAATGGGCATCGAGACGGAGTACGGCATCTCCGTCCCCGGCCACCCGAACGCCAATGCCATGCTCACCTCGTCCCAGATCGTCAACGCCTACGCCGCGGCGATGCACCGGGCGCGACGCGCCCGCTGGGACTTCGAGGAGGAGAACCCCCTGCGGGACGCGCGGGGCTTCGACCTCGCCCGTGAGACCGCCGACGCCAGTCAGCTCACCGACGAGGACATCGGCCTCGCCAACGTGATCCTCACCAATGGGGCACGCCTCTACGTGGACCACGCGCACCCCGAGTACAGCTCACCCGAGGTCACCAACCCCTGGGACGCCGTCCTGTGGGACAAGGCCGGCGAGCGCATCATGGCGGAGGCGGCCGAGCGGGCCGCACAGCTGCCCGGGGCCCAGCCGATCCACCTCTACAAGAACAACACCGACAACAAGGGCGCCTCGTACGGCACGCACGAGAACTACCTGATGAAGCGGGAGACCCCCTTCTCGGACATCGTGCGCCACCTGACGCCGTTCTTCGTCTCCCGCCAGGTCGTCACCGGCGCGGGACGCGTCGGCATCGGTCAGGACGGGCACGAGCACGGCTTCCAGCTCAGCCAGCGCTCCGACTACTTCGAGGTCGAGGTGGGCCTGGAGACCACCCTCAAGCGGCCCATCATCAACACCAGGGACGAGCCGCACTCCGACGCCGAGAAGTACCGCCGCCTGCACGTCATCATCGGCGACGCGAACCTCTCCGAGATCTCGACGTATCTGAAGCTGGGCACGACATCCCTGGTCCTCGCCATGATCGAGGACGGCTTCATCGCGGTGGACCTCGCCGTCGACCAGCCCGTACGCACCCTCCACCAGGTCTCGCACGACCCGACACTCAAGCGTCTGATCACACTCCGTAGCGGCCGGACACTCACCGCTGTCCAGCTCCAGATGGAGTACTTCGAGCTGGCCCGCAAATACGTGGAGGAGCGGTACGGCTCCGACGCCGACGAGCAGACCAAGGACATCCTCGGTCGCTGGGAGGACGTCCTGGGCCGCCTGGAGAGCGACCCGATGAGCCTCTCCGGAGAGCTCGACTGGGTCGCCAAGCGGGAACTCATGGAGGGCTACCGCCGCCGTGACAGCCTCGACTGGGACGCGGCACGCTTGCACCTCGTCGACCTCCAGTACGCGGACGTACGGCCCGACAAGGGCCTCTACAACCGCCTGGTGGCACGCGGCAAGATGAAGCGCCTCCTGGAGGAGCCACAGGTCGAGCGCGCCCAGACCAAGCCTCCGGAGGACACACGCGCCTACTTCCGCGGCCGCTGCCTGGAGCAGTACGCGGACGACGTGGCCGCGGCCTCGTGGGATTCGGTCATCTTCGACCTTCCCGGCCGCGACTCCCTCCAGCGTGTGCCCACACTGGAGCCCCTGCGCGGCACGCGGAACCACGTCAAGGAGCTCCTTGACCGCTGCCGCACGGCAGAGGATCTGGTACGGGTGCTCTCCGGAGGCTGAAAGACCCGGCGTGTGGGAATCATCGAGGTGGTCCCCGGACGTTGCAGTAACTACGGGGCCGATGTCAGACCTGGCTTATAGGGTCTGATCAAGTACATCGCACCTAACGAGCGGGGTGAGGTAGATGGCGACCAAGGACACCGGCGGCGGACAGCAGAAGGCAACGCGTTCCACCGAGGAGGTCGAGGAGCAGACAGAGGAAGCGCAGGGCTCCGAGGACCTCAAGGAGCGCCAGGAGAAGCTGAGCGACGATGTGGACTCCGTCCTGGACGAGATCGACGACGTCCTTGAGGAGAATGCCGAGGACTTCGTGCGGTCCTTTGTTCAAAAGGGCGGCGAGTAAGGCGTTCTGCCTTCGTTTCGAAGGCTTGAACCGAAGGTCGAGCTGGGGGGTTGCTAGGTCGGCCGTGGGCCGGTGGTCGCAGGACCGCCATGCCTCGGATGACCTGGCGACGCTCTCCGGCGGGTCCCTGTGTGATCTTCGAGAACGCTTCAGCCGTTCATGTGGATCACCGCCACGAGACGGGTAGGGTCCGTGGCGTACTGTGCTTCAACTGCAATTCGGCCATCGGCAAGTTGGGGGATTTTCCCGATACTTTGCGGCGGGCCGTCACTTACCTGGAAGGAAACGCGTGGAAGCCAACACTCGTAGCACCGGGCGTCTACCAGCTGCCTTCCTGACGCCTGGTTCTTCGTCCTTCATGGACTTTCTGGCCGAGCATCAGCCCGACATCCTGCCGGGCAACCGGCAGTTGCCGCCCACGCAGGGTGTGATCGAGGCGCCGCACGGCACGACCATCGTGGCGACGACGTTCCCCGGCGGCGTGGTGCTCGCCGGTGACCGGCGGGCGACCATGGGCAATGTCATCGCGCAGCGCGACATCGAGAAGGTCTTCCCGGCCGACGAGTACTCCGCGGTCGGCATCGCCGGCACCGCCGGTCTCGCCGTGGAGATGGTCAAGCTCTTCCAGTTGGAGCTCGAGCACTTCGAGAAGGTCGAGGGCGCCACGCTCTCCCTGGAGGGCAAGGCAAATCGTCTCTCCACGATGATCCGGTCGAACCTGGGAATGGCCATGCAGGGCCTGGCCGTTGTCCCGCTCTTCGCGGGGTACGACGTGGACCGCGAGAAGGGGCGCATCTTCAGTTACGACGTCACGGGCGGCCGTTCCGAGGAGCACGGCTTCGCGGCCACCGGCTCGGGTTCGGTGTTCGCGCGTGGTGCGATGAAGAAGCTCTACCGCAGCGACCTGACGGAGCAGGAAGCGACGACGCTCGTCGTGCAGGCGTTGTACGACGCCGCGGACGACGACTCGGCGACGGGTGGCCCGGATGTGGCCCGCCGGATCTATCCGATCGTCACCGTGATCTCCGACGAGGGGTTCCGGCGGCTTGGAGATGATGAGTCTTCCGAGATCGCTCGCTCGATCCTTGAGCGGCGCCTGGAGCAGCCCGACGGCCCGCGGGCCTCGCTGCTCTGATCGATCCGTATTCGCCACTGACTGAGTCACTGACAGAAAGGGACGGATAGCCGGTGTCGACGCCGTTCTATGTCTCACCCCAGCAGGCCATGGCCGACCGGGCGGAATACGCCCGCAAGGGCATCGCCCGCGGTCGCAGCCTTGTTGTGCTGCAGTTCGCCGATGGCATCGTGTTCGTCGGCGAGAACCCGTCCCGTGCGCTGCACAAGTTCAGCGAGATCTATGACCGGATCGGCTTCGCGGCCGCCGGCAAGTACAACGAGTACGAGAACCTGCGGATCGGCGGTGTGCGGTACGCCGACCTTCGTGGGTACACCTACGACCGCGACGATGTGACGGCCCGTGGGCTCGCGAACGTCTATGCCCAGACGCTGGGCACGATCTTCTCGAGCCAGGCGGAGAAGCCGTACGAGGTGGAGCTGGTCGTGGCCGAGGTGGGTGCCACGGCTGACGCCGATCAGATCTATCGGCTGCCGCATGACGGTTCGATCGTGGACGAGCACGGTTCGGTCGCGGTCGGTGGCAACGCCGAACAGATCAGCGCGTTTCTCGATCAGCGTCATCGTGACGGGATGTCGCTCGCCGAGGCCCTGAAGCTGGCCGTGCAGTCGCTGTCGCGCGACACCAACGGCAGTGAGCGGGAGATCCCTGCGGAGCGGCTCGAGGTGGCGGTGCTCGACCGTACGCGCCCGCAGCAGCGGAAGTTCAAGCGGATCGTGGGGCGTCAGCTCGCGCGGCTGCTCGAAGGCGGTGCCTCGGCGCCCACGGACGCCGAGTCCGACAACGAGGAGGAGACGGATTCCGGCTCCGGGTCCGGCTCCGGGTCCTCCGAGGAGTAGTTCGGTTCGTCGTACGCCCCGTGTCCCGGCCCTGCGGCCGGGGTGCGGGGCGTACGCGTGTGTGGGGGGTCTAGCGGGCGGCGGGGGCCGTCGAGCCGCGGATCACCAGCTCGACCGGGAGGGTGTCGGTCTGGGGCGTGCGGCCGTCGAGGACGGCGAGCAGGGACGTCATGCCGCGTTCGCCGAACTGCTCCGCCGGCAGTCGCACGGTGGTGAGTTCGGGTTCGACGGCGGTGGCCAGGGTGAGGTCGTCGAAGCCGGTCACGGAGAGGTCTTCGGGTACGCGCAGGCCGAGGCGGCGGGCCGCCTTGCAGGCGCCCGCGGCGAGGATGTCGTCGTCGCAGACGAGCGCCGTGGGGCGGGGTCCGGGCGCGGAGAGGGCGGCTTCGGTGACCGTGCGGGCGTGCTCGACGGTGAGGAGTGCCCGCGCGGTGCGTACGGCCGCGCCGGTGCCGCTCAGTGCCGCCGCGAGGGCGTCGGAGCGTACGTCGAAGGTCCAGGAGTCGACGTCCGCGGCGAGGTGCAGGATGTCGCGGTGGCCCAGGGCGAGGAGGTGTTCGGTGGTCTGGCGCATTCCGTCGCCGATGTCGAGGTTGACGGTGGCCGCGCCGAGGCTGCCCGCGGGGTCGCTGTCGAGCATGACCAGGGGGAGTTCGTCGCCCTGGATGGTGGCGAGTGCGTCGGATGCGATGGAGGAGGCGAGGATGCCGTCGAGGGCGGCGCGGCTGGAGTCGAAGGGGTCGCGGGCGGGGCCGATGCCTTCGGGGGAGGGGTAGAGGACGACTCCGAAGCCGTGTTCGGCGGCGACGCGGGCGGCTCCGGTGTAGACGCGGGCGAAGAATTCGTTGGTGAGGGCGGGGACGACGAGGAGGGCCGTCCTGGTGCGGCCGAGGCGGAGGTTGCGGGCGGCGAGATTCGGGCGGTAGCCGAGCTCGCGGGCGGTGGCCCGGACGCGCTCCGCGGTCCGTTCGGCGACGCGGCCGCGCCACTTCTCGCCGAACACGAGGGAGACGGTGGCCTGGGACACCCCGGCGGCGCGGGCGACGTCGCGGCTCGTGGGGCGTGGCCCCCCGGCCTCCTGCTGTGGCCCGGCCACTACTGGTACCTCCCGGATCGGTCCCGCGGGGAGATCGGGATGGACCCGCGGTGAGCGCTCATGGTACGTATGACGCTCGACGTTATACGTAAAACCTCGGCGCGTCGGCGTCGGGGGAGGGGCGGGAAGCATGGCTGCCGGATACGCGGAGATCCTCCGGACGAGATATGCCGGGCGGCTGCTCGCGGGCACGCTGGTGGGCAGGCTGCCCAACGCGACCGCCGCGATCGCGATCGTGCTGTTCATCCGCGCCGAGGGAGGGACCTACAGCCTGGCCGGTGGCCTCGCCGCGGTGTACGGCGTGGCCAACGCGGTGGGGCAGCCGCTGCTCGGCCGCCTGGTGGACCTGTACGGGCAGCCGCGGATCCAGCTCCCCGCGGCGGTCGTCTCGGCGCTCGGCATGGGGGCCTTCGCCTTCACCGGGCCCGATTCGCTCGGCCTCGCGTACGTCGCGGTGGGCGTGGCGGGCCTCTTCACGCCGCCCCTCGAAGGCGGCTTGCGCGCGCTGTGGCCGAGCGTCCTCGGCAAGGAGGAGCAGGTGCACAGGGCGTACGCCATGGACGCCATCGCCCAGGAAGTCATCTTCACCGTCGGGCCGTTGCTCATCACGGGCTGTGTCGCGCTCTGGTCGGAGCGGACCGCGCTGCTCGTGGTGAACGTCATCGGCGTGCTCGGCGCCCTCTCCGTGGTGATGTCGCAGCCCTCGCGCGCGTGGCGCTCGGCGCCCCGCGAGGCGCACTGGCTCGGCGCGCTGCGCTCACCCGGGCTCATCGCGCTGCTCGGCGCGTTCCTCTTCATCGGCATGGCACTCGGCTCCATCACCGTCGCGGGCGTCTCGTACGCCGATGAGAACGGCGGCGACGCGGTGTACGGCTGGATAATGGCGGCGGTCGGACTCGGCGCCCTCATCGGCGGTTCGGTGTACGGGGCGCGGCAGTGGGCCGGCGTGCCGGAGAAGCGGCTGACCGTCCTGGTGGCCCTGCTCGCGCTCTGCTACTGGCCGTTGACGCTGACGCCCGGTGCCGTCGCGATGACGGCGCTCGCGGCCGTCGCCGGGATCTTCCTCGCGCCGGCGCTCGCGTGCGCGTTCATCATCGTGGACCGGCACGCGCCGCGGGGCACCGTCACCGAGGCGTTCTCCTGGCTCGTGACCACGTTCACCGTCGGCGCGTCGCTCGGCACGGCCGCCGCGGGTCCGGTCGTCGAGTGGGGCGGGACCGTGTGGGGCTTCGCCGTTCCGGGGGGCGCGGGCGTCGCCGCGCTGGTTGTTCTGCTGGCCACGGCGCGGGTGCTCGTACTCCCCGCTGATTCGGCGGTCGTTGCGGGTTCATCGGAAAATGATCGAAACGGTGCCGTCGAACCCGGTTTCAGGGCAGGGCATCAGGCGTAATGTTCAGTCATGGACCGCCGCATTTTCGGGCTGGAGAATGAGTACGGCGTCACGTGCACGTTTAGGGGACAGCGCCGTCTGTCGCCTGACGAGGTGGCGCGCTACCTCTTCCGCCGTGTTGTCTCATGGGGCCGCAGCAGCAACGTCTTTCTGCGGAACGGCGCCCGCCTCTATCTTGACGTCGGGTCACATCCGGAATATGCGACACCGGAATGTGACAACGTGACCGAGCTGGTCACGCACGACAAAGCGGGCGAGCGCATTCTGGAAGGCCTGCTCGTCGACGCCGAACGCCGCCTGCACGAGGAGGGAATCGCGGGCGACGTCTATCTCTTCAAGAACAACACCGACTCGGCGGGAAACTCCTACGGCTGCCACGAGAACTATCTGGTGGCCCGGCACGGGGAGTTCTCGCGGCTCGCGGACATCCTCATTCCCTTCCTCGTCACGCGACAGCTGCTGTGCGGCGCGGGCAAGGTGCTGCAGACTCCACGCGGCGCCGTGTACTGCGTCAGTCAGCGTGCCGAGCACATCTGGGAAGGGGTCTCCTCCGCGACCACCCGCTCCCGGCCGATCATCAACACCCGCGACGAACCGCACGCGGACGCCGAGCGCTACCGCCGGCTGCACGTCATCGTCGGTGACTCGAACATGTCCGAGACGACCATGCTCCTGAAGGTCGGCGCCACCGACCTCGTCCTGCGCATGATCGAAGCGGGCACGGTGATGCGGGACCTGACCCTGGAGAACCCGATCCGGGCGATCCGCGAGGTCAGTCACGACATCACGGGCCGCCGCAAGGTGCGTCTGGCCAGCGGCCGCGAGGCCTCCGCCCTCGAAGTACAGCGCGAGTACTACGAGAAGGCCGTGGACTTCGTGGAGCGCCGCGGCATCCGCACGGGCACGGTCGAGCAGGTCCTTGAGCTGTGGGGCCGCACGCTCGACGCGATCGAGGCCGAGGACCTCGACCGCATCGGCACCGAGATCGACTGGGTCATGAAGTACAAGCTCATCGAGCGGTACCGAGCGAAGAACAACATGACCATGTCGCATCCGCGGGTCGCGCAGATAGACCTCGCGTATCACGACATCCACCGCCGTCGCGGGCTGTACTACCTCCTGGAGAGGAAGGGTCAAGCCGCCCGTATCTGCAACGACTTGAAGATCTTCGAAGGCAAGTCGGTGCCGCCGCAGACCACCCGCGCGCGGCTGCGCGGCGACTTCATCCGCAGGGCCCAGGAGCAGCGCCGCGACTTCACGGTCGACTGGGTGCACCTGAAGCTCAACGACCAGGCACAGCGCACGGTGTTGTGCAAGGACCCCTTCCGGTCGGTGGACGACCGGGTGGAGAAACTGATCGCCGGCATGTAACCCCTGATACAGGAGGTGCGTTGCGGGAACGCAACGCGGGGCGCCGTACGTTCCTCGTACGGCGCCCTTCTCCATGCGTAGAGTTGCGCGCACGCCAACCGACAAGATCGACCGATACGAGGCCCCCACCGTGCGCCGACGCTCACTTCTCCTTGCTGTTCCGGCCGGCCTGCTGACGCTGGCCGGGTGTGGTGACGACAAGAAGGCCGACAAGGCCAAGTCCAGCGACAGCCCGTCGCCTTCCAACTCGACCTCGGCCGCGCCGACGGCGAAGATCGTGGACGGGCCGGTGCCCGAGATCACGAAGGGGAACAAGTTCGGCCAGAAGCCGACGGTCGCCAAGGGGTCCGGGAAGCCGTCCTCCGACCTCGCGGTCAAGACCCTGATCGAGGGCAAGGGCGCCGAGGTGAAGAAGGGCGACTACCTCCAGGCCAACTACCTCGGCCAGATCTGGGCCACGGCCAAGGTCTTCGACAACTCGTACGACCGCGGTAACCCCACGGTCTTCCCGATCGGCGTCGGTCAGGTCATCCCCGGCTGGGACCAGGCCCTGGTCGGCAAGAAGCTCGACAGCCGTGTGGAGCTCGCGATCCCCCCGAAGATGGGTTACGGCACCGAGGGCAACAAGCAGGCGGGCATCAAGGGCGACGACACGCTGGTCTTCGTCGTCGATCTGGTGGGCACCTTCAGCGCCAAGAGCTCGGCCAAGGGCAAGGAGGTCGCGCAGTCCAACATCGACCTCCCCAAGGTCGGCACGAACACGGACGGCAAGGCCCCCTCGATCGACGTCCCGAAGAAGAAGGACGCCCCCAAGAAGCTCGTCGCGAGCTACGTCCTCGAGGGCGACGGCGACGAGATCAAGGAGACCGACAGCCTCCTGTGCCAGTACAAGGGCGTGCTGTGGGCCGACGGCAAGGAGTTCGACTCCTCGTACAAGAGCGGCCAGCTCGCGCAGTTCCAGCTGGCACAGGTCGTCAAGGGCTGGGCGCAGGGCCTGACCGGCAAGAAGGTCGGCAGCCGCGTCCTGATCGTCGTCCCGCCGGAGCTCGGATACGGCGACCAGCCGCCGCAGGGCAGCACCATCAAGAAGGACTCCACGCTGGTCTTCTCCGTGGACATCCTCGCGAAGATGTAACACTGTCCCAGCTGGCCATTCGTAACAAGCAGGAGCAAGTGACGTGAGCATCGACAAGCCCGAGATCGACTTCCCCGACGGTCCGGCCCCCTCCGACCTCGAGATCGTGGACATCTGGGAGGGCGAAGGCCCGGAGGCCAAGGCGGGCGCCACCGTCTCCGTCCACTACGTGGGCGTGGCTTTCTCCACCGGTGAAGAGTTCGACGCCTCCTGGAACCGCGGCACCCCGCTCCAGTTCCAGCTGGGCGCCGGTCAGGTCATCGCCGGCTGGGACCAGGGCGTGCAGGGCATGAAGGTCGGCGGCCGGCGCAAGCTGACCATCCCGTCCCACCTCGCGTACGGCGAGCGTGGCGCCGGTGGTGGCCGTATCGCGCCCGGCGAGACGCTGATCTTCGTCTGCGACCTCGTCGGCGTCTGAGCGACGACTGAGGCCAGGGTCTGATCAGACCTGTCCACCGAGGGTCCATGCCTGTTACGGCATGGGCCCTCGGCTTTTCGCAAGACACCCCTGGGCGGTACGGTCAGCGGTCGGAAGCACTGTTGAGAAAGGGCGTCGATGGCCATTGCCAAGGCCGAGCGGCTGATGAACCTCGCGCTGTGTCTGCTCGGGACGCGGCGGCCGCTCAGCAAGCGCGAGCTGCGCGAGTCCATCGAGGCCTATCTGGAGGCGGGGTCCGACGA
This sequence comes from Streptomyces sp. BA2, assembly GCF_009769735.1. Taxonomy (NCBI): domain Bacteria; kingdom Bacillati; phylum Actinomycetota; class Actinomycetes; order Kitasatosporales; family Streptomycetaceae; genus Streptomyces; species Streptomyces sp. BA2. Next base: position 2,172,894 of record NZ_WSRO01000002.1, on the reverse strand, counting down.
CTCCTTCAACCGGATGTTCGAGCGCGACAAGGACGATCTGCGCGAACTCGGCCTGGTCATCGAGACGGTGGAGAACCTCGACGGCGAGGTGGGCTACCTCGCGCGCCGTGACAGCAACCGCCTGCCGCCCATCACCATCGACGCCGAGGAAGCCGCAGCGCTCGGCCTCGCGGCCAAGGTCTGGCAGCAGGCGCGCCTCGCCGGAGCAGCCAGCGGCGCCCTGCAGAAGCTGCGCGCCGCCGGACTGCCCGAGGACCTCGACCCGTACGAGGCGCACAGCGCCCTGGAGCCGCGGATCCCCGTGCACGAGGCGTCCTTCGAGCCGCTGATGCTCGCCTGCCGCGACCGCCGCCCCGTCGTCTTCGACTACCGCAAGGCCACCGCCGCCCGCCCCGAGCAGCGTCACGTCGAGCCGTGGGCGCTGGAGTGCTGGCGCGGCCACTGGTACCTCGCGGGGTGGGACCGTGACCGCGGCGCCGAGCGCGTCTTCCGGCTCTCCCGCATCACGGGGAAGGTCCGCGCCCGCGCCGGCAAGTTCACCGCCGACATCCCCGATGTGGTCACGGTGCGCGAGACCGTCGCGAGCTGGGCGGGGGAGAGCGCCGACCGCTCGGCCCTGATCCGACTGCGTACGGGCGCGGGCTATCCGCTGCGCGCCAAGGCCGCCCAGATACGTGAAGTGGGCGAGGGGTGGGACGAGTTGGAGATTCCGTACGGGCACGGGCTCGATGCCTGGCTGGTGGAGTTCGGGCCCGATGTGGTGGTCCTGGAACCCGCCGAGCTGCGGGCCGACGTGATGGACCGGCTGCGCGCCGTGGCCAAGGGCTGAGGGGACGTACAGACCATGGCCTCGAACGCCATCGACCAGACCCGGCGGATGCTCTCCCTGGTGACCTATCTGCGTGAGCGCCCCGGCGCCCACGTCAGCGACGTCGCCCGAGCCTTCGGGATCACCGAGGACGAGCTGATCTCCGACCTGGACGTGCTGCCGCTGTGCGGGACCAGCTTCCGCGGCGGCGACCTCCTGGACATCGACACCGACGGCGACCGCATCTGGTGGCACAACCCGGACGACGTGGCGGCCCCCCTGCGGCTCGCCGCCGACGAGGCCACCGCTCTCCTGGTGGCCGCACGCGCGGTCTCCACGCTTCCGGGGCTCCGCGAGAGCGACCGGCAGGCGCTGCTGCGCGCCACCGCGAAGCTGGAGACGGCGGCCGGTGAGAACGCGGTCGCCAGCGCGCGGCTCTCGGTGACCTTCGAGTCCGAGGGCGGTGTCTTCGCCGAGGTCGACCGCGCCATCTCCGAGCGGCGCCGGCTCTGGCTGCGCTACTACTCGCCCGCGCGCGACGAGCTCACCGAGCGCGAGGTCGACCCGATCCGGCTCTTCGCCGTCGGGCACACGTACATGGAGGCGTGGTGCTACCTCTCCGAGGCGCGCCGCACCTTCCGCCTCGACCGGGTGGCCGAGATCAGGATCCTGGACGAGCCGTCCGCGCCGCCCGAGGTCGAACTGCGTGATCTCTCCGAAGGGCTCGTGCAGCCCGCCGCGGAGGACCCCGAGGTGGTCATCGAGGTGGGGCCCGGCGGCCGCTGGGTCGCCGAGTACTACCCCCACGACGCGGCCGATGAACTTCCCGACGGCGGCCTGCGGATCACGCTGCGCACCCCGGACCCCACCTCGCTGCGGAGGCTAGCGCTGCGGCTCGGCGGGGACGGGCACATCGTCTCCCCGGCGGATCTCGCGGACAGCGCACGGCAGGCGGCACGCGAGGCACTGGCGGCCTATGACCGGCACCCGGGCGGGGCGGACCGACACGCGGACCGGCACCCGGACGGGTCGTACGACAGGCAGGAGCAAGGGCGTTGAACACCAGCCTTATGTCCGAGATTCCCGGAATGTCGAGAATCGCCCCCGTGCTCTTCAAGGCCGCCTGCCCCGACTGCCGCGCCCGCTTCGAACTCTCCGCGGGTGCCCTGCGGTTGGCCATCGGCGCCTCGGCCCGCACCACCTTCTACTCGTTCACCTGCCCCGAGTGCGGCAACGCGGTGCGCAAGCCCGCGGGCGAGCGCATCGTCGAACTGCTCACCGGCGGCGGGGTGCGGACACTGCGTCTGCACTCGACCGTCTAGGCTCGGCGCATGTTCTGGGCGATGCTGGCGATCGCCGCGGGGTTCTGTGGCCTCGCGGTGCTCGGCGTACTGGCGATTCGGGTCTTCATAGAGGCGCAACGCCTCAGCACTCAAGTGACGCAGACCACGCAGCGGATCAATCGCGCGGCGGAGGATCTCGAGGCGGCGGCGACGGGTGCGGCCCGCGCGAGCCGGGATGTCCTGTAGTTCCTGTGCATCCGCTCGGTGCCGCTGAGACGCGCATCGAGACCGCGGCCTGTCAACTTCCCTTGTCCGGAAGGTACGCTGCTGACGTAGCCCGGAGTGCGAGGCGCGGGCCGCAACTGGGGGTACGCACAGGGATTGCCCTGCGTTCACCCCTGAGCGTTACGATCGCTGTCAGCACGGTGGCCGGACAGCAAGTCCGACCTGTCCGGCAGCCCCGCCCCTGCCGCCTCGGTGAGAAGGTAAAGACGTATGTTTTCCGGAAAGATCGGCGCCCCCGAGATCATTCTCATTCTCGTCGTTGTCATTCTGCTGTTCGGCGCGAAGAAGCTTCCCGACATGGCCCGGTCGCTCGGCAAGTCCGCGCGCATCCTCAAGAGCGAGGCCAAGGCGATGAAGTCCGACGGCAAGAAGGACGAAGCCGCCCCGGCCGATCCGCCCGGCGACCCCTCCGCCGCTCAGCCGCGCACCATCCAGGCCGCGCCCGGCGACGTGTCCAGCTCCCGCCCGGTCACCGAGCCCACCGACAGCACCACACAGCGCTGATCCAAGGCCGGCGACGGCCGGCCTGCCGCACGAGATGAGGACGTGGGTTGCTCAAGTCTGCCCGCAAGAAGGAACAGGATCCCGAGGGGCGGATGCCGCTTGCGGAGCACCTGCGCGAGCTCCGCAACCGGCTCGCGAAGGCCGTGCTGGCCATCATCGTCGTCGCGATCGTCGCTGCCTTCTTCTACAAGGACATCATCGAGTTCTTCACGAACCCGATCCTTAGCTCCGTCGGGTGCGAGTCGAGCTTCGCCGAGCTGGCGGACAAGGGCGGCGAGGAGACCTGCGCGCGCATCGTGCTGAACGGTCTGATCACGCCGTTCACGCTCGCCCTGAAGATCTCCCTGATGGCCGGTGTGGTGCTCGCGTCGCCGATCTGGCTGTACCAGCTGTGGGCCTTCATCGCGCCGGGCCTGCACAAGGGCGAGAAGAAGTACGCGTACGCGTTCGTGGCCGCCGGCTTCCCGCTGTTCATGGGCGGCGCGTTCTTCGCGTACAAGACGCTGCCGACGATGGCACGCGTGCTGCTGGAGTTCTCTCCCGTCGGCGTCGACAACCAGCTGCCCCTTGACGAGCTGATCGACCTGGTCACCCGCATGGTGGTCGTCTTCGGTCTCTCCTTCGAGCTGCCGCTGCTCCTGGTGATGCTCAACCTCACCGGAGTCATCACCGGCAAGCGCATGCTCGGCTGGTGGCGCGGCATGATCATGGGCATCACGGTCTTCGCGGCCGTGGCGACGCCCAGCACGGACCCGCTGACCATGATGGCCCTCGCCGGACCGATCTGGGTGCTCTACTTCGCGGCCACCGCCTTCTCGCTCCTGAACGACCGGCGCAAGGCCAGGATCGAAGCGGCCAAGCCCGGTGACGACGAGGCGTCCGACCTCGACCTGACGCCCGAGGACGTCGGCGAGATCGAGCCCGTGTCCGCGAACAGGGCACTGCCCGAGCAGGCGAGCGGCGACGGCGTGACCCGAGACCGAGTGAACGGTTTCGACGACGTCACCTGACCTTGTAGGGTCCTCCCGCACACTTCGTCCGGGGGGACCCCTAGTGACCAGCGAGATCACACTCTTCGTCAATCCCACCGCGGGCCGCGGCCGGGGCGCCCACGCGGCGCAGCCGGCCGCTTCCGCGTTGCGCGCCGCGGGGTACTCCGTGCGCACGGTCATCGGCGAGGACTCCGCCGACGCGCTGCGCCGGGCACGCGATGCCGTCGATGCCGGTACGGGCGCGCTGATAGCCGTCGGCGGTGACGGCATGGCGAGCCTCGCGCTCCAGGCCGTCGCTCGGACGACGACACCCCTGGGGGTGATCGCCGTGGGCACCGGCAACGACTTCGCGCGTGCCCTCGGGCTCCCGGTGCGCGACCCGGCCGCCGCGGGGGCGGTCATCGCCGACGCGCTCGACGCGGGGCGCACACGCGACGTCGACCTGGGGCGGGTGGGCAAGACGTGGTTCGGCACGGTGCTCGCATCCGGCTTCGACTCGCGGGTCAACGACCGGGGCAACCGGATGCGCCGGCCCACCGGACGCTTCAAGTACGACCTCGCGATGGCCGTGGAACTGGCCGCCTTCCGGCCCATCCCGTTCCGGATCACGCTGGACGACGCCCAGGTCCACGAGATCGACGCGACGCTCGTCGCCGTCGGCAACGGATCCTCGTACGGCGGGGGCATGAAGATCTGCGCGCGGGCCGACATGAGCGACGGCCTGTTCGACGTCACGGTCGTCGGCGACTGCAGCCGTACGACGCTCCTGAAGGTCTTCCCGCGGGTCTACAAGGGCACGCACCTCGACCACCCCAAGGTCACCGTGTTCCGGGCCTCGAAAGTGGAGCTCGCCGCCCCGGGCGTCACGGGGTACGCGGACGGGGAGCAGCTCGGCGGGCTTCCGCTGAGGGCGGAGTGCGTGCCGGGGGCCGTGCGGGTGCTCGGGCCAAAGGGGCCGCAGGAGCCGTAAGGCAGATAATGATCGTCCGTTGTCAGTGGTGGCCGGTAGGCTCGAAAGCACGATGACAGAGGACCTCTCACCGGCCGAGCGGTATGCGGCGGCGCGCGAGCGCGCTGTCGAGCAGGCCACCGCACTCGCTGGCTTCCGCGAGATGTACGAATTCGGCCTCGACCCCTTCCAGATCGAGGCCTGTCAGGCACTCGAGGCGGGCAAGGGTGTGCTCGTGGCCGCCCCCACGGGTTCGGGCAAGACGATCGTCGGCGAGTTCGCCGTGCACCTGGCCCTGCTGCAGGGCAAGAAATGCTTCTACACCACGCCCATCAAGGCGCTCTCCAACCAGAAGTACGCCGACCTCTCCAAGAGATACGGCGCGGACAAGGTCGGTCTGCTGACCGGCGACAACAGCGTCAACTCCGATGCTCCGGTGGTCGTGATGACCACCGAGGTGCTGCGGAACATGCTGTATTCGGGCTCGCAGTCGCTGCTTAACCTCGGCTATGTCGTGATGGACGAGGTGCACTACCTCTCCGACCGCTTCCGTGGCGCCGTCTGGGAAGAGGTGATCATCCACCTCCAGGAGTCGGTGACGCTGGTCTCCCTGTCGGCGACCGTCTCGAACGCCGAGGAGTTCGGTGACTGGCTGGACACCGTGCGCGGCGACACCCAGGTGATCGTCTCGGAGCACCGGCCCGTGCCGCTGTTCCAGCACGTCCTCGCCGGACGCCGGATGTACGACCTCTTCGAGGAGGGCGAGGGCCAGCGCAAGACCGTCAACCCCGACCTCACGCGCATGGCGCGGATGGAGGCCAGCCGTTCGTACAACCCGCGCGACCGCCGCAAGGGCAAGATGGTCCGCGAGGCCGACCGTGAGCGCGAGCGCAGACAGCGGTCGCGGATCTGGACGCCGGGCAGGCCCGAGGTCATCGACCGGCTCGACTCCGAAGATCTGCTGCCCGCGATCACCTTCATCTTCAGCCGCGCGGCCTGCGAAGCCGCCGTGCAGCAGTGTCTGTACGCGGGACTGAGGCTGAACGACGAGGCCGCCCGGGCCCAGGTCCGCGAGATCGTCGAGGAGCGCACGGCCGCCATCCCGGACGAGGACCTGCACGTCCTTGGCTACTACGAATGGCTGGAAGGCCTGGAGCGGGGCATCGCCGCGCACCACGCGGGCATGCTGCCGACCTTCAAGGAAGTCGTCGAGGAGCTCTTCGTGCGCGGGCTCGTGCGTGCCGTCTTCGCCACCGAGACGCTCGCGCTCGGCATCAACATGCCCGCGCGCAGTGTGGTGTTGGAGAAGCTCGTCAAGTGGAACGGCGAGCAGCACGCCGACATCACCCCCGGTGAGTACACGCAGCTGACCGGCCGTGCGGGGCGGCGTGGCATCGATGTCGAGGGCCATGCGGTGGTCCTGTGGCAGCGCGCCATGAGCCCGGAGCACCTCGCGGGCCTCGCCGGCACGCGTACGTACCCGCTGCGGTCCAGCTTCAAGCCGTCGTACAACATGGCGGTGAACTTGGTCGAGCAGTTCGGGCGGCACCGTTCGCGTGAGCTCTTGGAGACGTCCTTCGCGCAGTTCCAGGCCGATAAGTCGGTCGTCGGGATCTCCCGGCAGGTGCAGAAGAACGAAGAGGGCCTTGAGGGCTACAAAGCCTCGATGACCTGTCACCTGGGCGACTTCGACGAGTACGCGCGCCTGCGCCGCGAGCTGAAGGACCGGGAGACCGAGCTCGCCAAGCAGGGCGCCAACCAGCGCAGGGCGGCGGCGGCCGCCGCCCTGGAGAAGCTCAAGCCCGGTGACGTCATCCACGTCCCGACCGGGAAGTACGCGGGCCTTGCCCTCGTCCTGGATCCGGGGATTCCCGCGGGCCGGGTCAACGGCCACCGCGGCTTCGAGCACCAGGATGGGCCGAGGCCTCTGGTCCTCACTGCCGAGCGGCAGGTCAAGCGCCTGGCCTCGATGGACTTCCCGGTGCCGGTCGAGGCGCTCGAGCGGATGCGCATCCCGAAGTCGTTCAACGCGCGCTCGCCGCAGTCGCGCAGGGACCTGGCGTCCGCGCTGCGCACGAAGGCCGGGCACATCGTGCCGGAGCGGCACCGCAAGGGGCGCGCGGCCGCCGCCGACGACCGGGAGATCGCCCGGCTCCGTACGGAACTGCGGGCGCATCCCTGCCACGGGTGCGACGAGCGGGAGGACCACGCGCGGTGGGCCGAGCGCTACTACCGCCTGCGGCGGGACACCGTGCAGCTGGAGCGGCGCATCGAGGGGCGCACGAACACCATCGCGCGGACCTTCGACCGGATCGTCGCGCTGCTCACGGAGATGGACTACCTCCGGGGTGACGAGGTCACCGCGGACGGCAAGCGGCTCGCCCGGCTCTATGGGGAGCTGGACCTCCTTGCGAGCGAATGCCTGCGGGAAGGCGTGTGGGAGGGGCTCAGCCCGGCCGAACTGGCCGCGTGTGTCTCGGCGTTGGTGTTCGAGGCCCGGATGGCGGACGACGCGCTCGCCCCCAAGATGCCCTCCGGGAAGGTGAAGGCCTCCCTCGGCGAGATGGTGCGGATCTGGGGACGGCTCGATGCCCTGGAGGAAGAGTTCAAGATCAACCAGGCGGAAGGGGTCGGGCAGCGGGAGCCGGACTTCGGCTTCGCCTGGGCGGCGTACATGTGGGCGTCCGACAAGGGCCTCGACGAAGTGCTTCGGGAGATCGAGATGCCTGCCGGGGACTTCGTGCGGTGGTGCAAACAGGTGATCGACGTCCTTGGGCAGATCTCGGCGGCTGCTCCCCGCGAGGGCTCGACCGTGGCCAAGAACGCCCGCAAGGCCGTGGATCAGCTGCTGCGGGGTGTGGTGGCGTACAGCTCTGTCGGCTGACGACGACTGACGCCGACTGATGTCGGCGGGGCGGGCCCGGGGGTTTTCATCCCCCGGGCCCGCCCCTTTTTCGTATCCAGATCCGCCTGTTCGACGCCATCACTCCACGTGTTCGATTGATCGCCACGCGTGTAAATGGAGCCGAGTGTATGCCCGTGGGTGAGCCCGCTGCAGAGGGTTGCTGAATATGACTCGGCGATGATTCCGGCGGACTAAGCTCGCCCGGAGCGCGGCGAGTTGAAACGAGTTGCGATAGATTCGCGCGCTTGTTCCCAGATCTTTCGATTGTTCGCATACGTCTCCAGCTCCCAACTCCCCGTAATCTCCCCCCATTTCCCAGCATCACCCCCCATTCCTCCCCCAAGACAAGTGTTCAGAGGGCATACATGGTGAGTGTTCAATCGCCTCCCGGTGGCCGAGAAGTCCCTTACGCACGTGTGCTGTTGCTGCCCGCCATGCTGATGGCCGCGGCCACCGGAGCCGCCGTCGCAGCGGTAACGGAACCCGCCCGCATCGCGGTGGGCTGGTGCGGCGCCATCGCGACCCTCGTGGTGATCGCGGTCGGTGCCGAAGCCGTGCGTCGCGGCCGGACCATCCGGGAGTTGCACACCCAGCACGCGCAGCGGCTCGCATTCCTTGAGCGGCGCATCGCGGCCCATGACGACGAGACCATCCGACTGGGCAGGGAGATCATCCCTGAAGCCGTCTTCCGGCTCCGGCAGGGCGAAGCGCCCTCGGAAGTCATCCGCAATCTCGTCGACGCCGACGAGTCCTTCTCCGAACTGCCGCATTCGCAGCGCAAGTTGCTCCGGAACGTCCTGGACACCCTGGACTCCGGAGAGGCGATGCGCGAGTCCTCGCAGCGCGCCTTCGTCAACATCGCCCGGCGCGTCCAGGCCATCGTCCACCAGCAGTCCGCGGAACTGCGTGAGATGGAGGAGTTCCACGGCCGCAACCCCGAGGTCTTCGACGACCTGCTCCGCATCGACCACGGCACCGCGCTGATCGGCCGCCTCGCCGACTCGATCACCGTGCTCGGCGGCGCCCGCCCCGGACGCCAATGGCCCAAGCCCGTACCGCTGTTCAGCGTGTTGCGCGGCGCCATGTCCCGGATCCTGGAGTACCAGCGCGTCGATCTGCACTCGATCGCCAAGGTCGCCATCCGCGGCACGTCCGTGGAGCCGCTCATCCACGCCTGCGCCGAGCTCCTCGACAACGCCACGCGCTACTCGCCGCCGCAGACCCGCGTGCACGTCACCGCCGTCGAGGTGCAGACCGGCATCGCCGTAGAGATCGAGGACGGCGGCGTCAGCCTCAGCGAGGAGGCGCGGGCACGGGCCGAGCGCATGCTCGCGCAGGCCCAGGCCGGCTTCGACCTGAACGACCTCGGCGAGAGCCCGCGCCTCGGCATGGCCGTCGTAGGCCGGCTCTCGCAGATGTACAACTTGCAGGTCTCGCTGCGCCAGTCCGCGTACGGCGGCGTCCGCGCGGTGCTCATCGTCCCGCACGAGATGATCACCGCCGGGCCCGCCCCCGGCCTCGCACACGGCATCGGCGCCTCCGCGGTGCCCCGGGTGAACTCCGAAGGCGTGCCCATCGAGGAGGCCGTCGGCATCCGGCGCAAGAAGCCCCGCGTGATGACGGCAGGCCCCCCGCTCTCCAAGTCGCTCGGCGCGGCCATGGAGGACGACATCCCCGAGGTCACCGAGTGGACGTCGAACGGTCTGCCGCAGCGCCGCAGCCGGGTCCGCACCCCGCTGAGCGAACGGCTCGCGCAGGAGGCCGCGGACGCGAAGTACGCCGCGCAGCGCGCCCAGTACGCCCAGCAGGCGGCCGCACCGGTCGTACCGGAACCGGCGAAGGAGAAGAAGGAGGAGAAGGAACCCGGCCTCTGGATCGAGGCCTTCATGAAGGGCGTCAACGGCGACGACTCCGCAGCCGATGACCCGTTGTACCCCAAGGGCCACAGCGAGAACGACCACGGCACCGCCGACAGTGCCGACAACGCCGACGAGGGGGGCTGGAAGTGATCCAGCAACGGGCCAATTTCGACTGGATGCTCAAGGAGCTCGCCGACGGCGTGCCGCAGACCCGGCAGATCGTGGTGCTCTCCGCGGACGGCCTGCGCATCGCGCGCTACGGCGGCGACCCCGACGCCGCCGACCGGATCGCCGCCGCCTGCGCGGGACTTCAGTCCCTGGCCGCCGCGGTGGCCACCGAGATCCCGCGGAGCGACGGCGGGATGCGCATGGTGATCATCGAGATCGACGGCGGCTACTTCTATCTGATGGCCGCGGGAGCCGGCGCGTATCTCGCCGTGCTCGCCGACGAGACCGTCGACGCGGGCCTCATCGGCAACCGCATGCGGGACCTGGTCGTCCGGATCGGCGCCCATCTGACGAGCCCGCCCCGGCGAGACGGGCAGGCCGTATGAATCCTCCGCAAGGCGAGCACCCCTCCCACCGAGACGACCCTCCCCAACGGCAGCGGCGCAGCCCGGAGAACCCCGAGCGGCTCTACATCCTGACCGGCGAGGACACGGAGCGGGCACCGCTCGACCTCGTCACGCTGATCGTCGCGCACGGCGAGGCACCGCCCTCCGCGGAGCCGGAGCACTCCGTAGTCCTGCGGCTGTGCAGCACGCCGCTGTCCGTCGCCGAGCTCTCCGCCTACCTCGCGCTGCCGTTCAGCGTGGTGACCGTCCTGCTGACGAAGATGCTCGGGGCCGACCTGGTACAGGCACGGGCGCCGATCGTCCGCTCCACGCTCCCCGATCGTTCCCTCCTCGAAGCGGTGATGCATGGACTTCAAAAGCTCTGACACGATCACCGGGCCCAGCAGCGAGGACGTCCTTCCGCACACGGCCACGGCCGCCGTGAAGGTCGTGATCGTGGGCGGGTTCGGGGTCGGCAAGACGACGATGGTCGGCTCGGTCAGCGAGATCCGTCCGCTGACCACCGAAGAGACCATGACCCAGGCCGGCATCGGCGTCGACGACAACTACGGCTCGGAGACCAAGACGGCCACCACCGTCGCGATGGACTTCGGCCGGATCAGCATCACCGAAGAGCTGGTGCTCTATCTGTTCGGCACCCCCGGCCAGGAGCGCTTCTGGTTCCTGTGGAACGGCCTCTTCGAAGGGGCGCTCGGCGCTGTCGTCCTCCTCGACACCCGGCGCCTGGAAGTCAGCTTCGACGTGATCGGCCGCCTGGAGGAGCGGGGCGTGCCCTTCGTCGTCGCCGTCAACGACTTCCCCGACGCGCCCCATCACTCGATGGAGACACTGCGCCGCGCCCTCGACCTGGACGAGGACGTGCCGATGGTGAAGTGCGACGCCCGGCAGCGCGCGTCCAGCCGGGACACCTTGCTGACCCTCATGCGGTACCTGCACACCCTGACCGTGGCCCGCGTCTGACACCTCACCTCACCTCACCCGCAACCCCGGAATCTCTTCCGCGACCCCGGAGCGACGAACGTGACGACTCCCTCCCACTCCCACCTCGGCACGGACGACCCGGCCATGCCGCCGCCCGGCTGCCCCGCGCACGGCCTCGGCCCCGGCGGCCTGCGCCGGCTTTTTGGACCCGAGGCGGACACCGACCTCGCGGGCGTCTACGAGAAGCTGCGCGCCGAGCACGGAGCGGTGGCCCCGGCCCTGCTGCACAACGACGTACCCATCTGGGCGGTCCTCGGCCACAGCGAGAACCTCCACATGGTGCGCACCCCCTCGCAGTACACCCGCGACTCGCGCCAGTGGCGGGCCGTCCTGGACGGCTCCATGCGCCCCGACAACCCGCTCGCCCCCGTCGTCACCTGGCAGCCCATGGCCAGCTTCGCGGAGGGCGACGAGCACCAGCGGCTGCGCGGCGCGGTCACCGGCGCCATGGCGGGCCTCGACCACCGGGGCATCCGCCGCTACATCAACCGCTACAGCAACCTCCTGCTCAACGACATCTGCCAGGACGGCCGCGCCGACCTCGTGAGCGGGTTCGCCGAGCATCTGCCGATGATGGTGATGTGCCATGTCCTCGGCATGCCCGAGGAGTACAACGAGCGGATGGTGCAGGCCGCCCGCGACATGATCCGCGGCACCGAGACCGCCATCGCGAGCAACGCGTACATCATGGACGCGCTGATGCGCTTGGTGGCCCGGCGCCGGGCGCAGGCCGAGGAGGACTTCACCAGCAACCTCATCGCGCAGCCCGCGCAGCTCACCGACGACGAGGTCGCCGCGCACCTGCGGCTCGTACTCATCGCCTCGTACGAGGCCACGGCCAACCTCATCGCCAACGCCCTGCGCATGGTCCTCACCGACCCGCGCTTCCGCGCCCAGCTCAGCGGCGGCCAGATGACGGTGCCGGAGGCGGTCGAGCAGTCGCTGTGGGACGAGCCGCCGTTCAGCGCGATGATCGGCTACTTCGCCAAGCAGGACACCCAGCTCGGCGGCCAGAAGATCAAGAAGGGTGACGGTCTGATCCTCGGCATCGCGCCGGGCAACGTGGACCCCGTCGTACGGCCGGACCTGGCCGCCAGCATGCAGGGCAACCGGTCCCATCTGGCGTTCAGCGGCGGCCCGCACGAGTGTCCGGGGCAGGATCTCGGCCGTGCCATCGCCGACACGGGCGTGGACGCGCTGCTCATGCGCTTCCCGGACGTGGAACTCGACGTCGAGGAGCACGAGTTGAGGTGGAACTCGTCGATCCTCTCCCGGCACCTGGTCGCGCTTCCGGTGCAGTTCGCGCCGCGGCCTCCGCAGGACGTGATGGCGCGGCCCATGGCGCGGGTGCCGGGCGCGCGCAACGACTGGCAGGTGTCGTCCCCCGCGCCGCGGCCCGCCTACCCCGCGACGCCGGCGCCCCAGCCCGTGGCGCCGCCCGCCCCGCCGCCGCCCGCGCCGGAGCCCGTACCGGCCGCGGTGTCCGTGCCGCGGCAGGGGGTGTGGCGGCGCCTCGTCACCTGGTGGCGGGGCTACTGACCGCCACCGCCCGCTGACGGGTTCGCCCAGCTGTCGTACGAGGTCCAGGCGCCCAACTCACGTGCGCTGACGAAGCGATGGTCGGCGCCCGTGACGGGGTCCGTGAACTCCAGTACGCGGGCGAGCAGTTGCAGGGGCTGCCGGAAGTCGCCCGGCGGCACCGGCCCTGCCACCACCGGGTAGACCGGATCGCCGAGGATCGGCAGGCCCAGCGTGTTCATGTGCACGCGCAGCTGGTGGGTGCGGCCGGTGTGCGGGGTGAGGCGGTAGCGCGCCAACTCGCCTTTGCGTTCGGCGAGTTCGATATGGCTCTCGCTGTTGGGCTCGGCGCCCGGGACCTCGTACGCGGCGATGATGCCGCGCTCCTTGACGATGTGGCTGCGCACGGTGCGGGGGAGTTCGATTCCGGGGTCGTGGGCGGCCACGGCCTCGTACTCCTTGCGCACCCGCCGCTCGCCGAACAGCGTCTGGTACGCGCCGCGTTCCTCCGGCCGCACGGTGAAGAGGATCAGACCCGCGGTGAGCCGGTCCAGACGGTGCGCGGCGCCGAGCGCCGGGATGTCCAGCTCCCTGCGGAGCCGGGCGAGCGCGGTCTCGGTGACGTGGCTGCCGCGGGGCATGGTCGCCAGGAAGTGCGGCTTGTCGGCGACGACGATGTGCTCGTCGCGGTACACCACGTCGATGCTGGACGGCACCGGGACCTCGTCCGGCAGATCCCGGTGGAACCACACGAAGGTGCCGGGCACATAGGGAGCGTCCGGAGCCACGGGAAGCCCGTCCACGCCGACGATCAGCCCGTCCCGCAGCATCCCGTCGATCACTTCGGGCCCGGCCCTGAGCCGCTCGACGAGATGATCCCGTACGGTCGCCCACGCTCCGCCGGCGGGCAGCTTGATCCGCATGGGGTCGACGCCCTGCCGCTGCGGCAGGGGAGAGGGCGGGATGCGGGGCTTACGGGTCACAACCGGCAAGAGTACGGGGCCTGGCGTGGGCGCTTCGCCAGGTCAGGAGCCCTCTTGGACGCGGGCGTGCAGATGCATGTCGTGCCAGCCGTCCGTGTGCAGCACCGCGCTCCGTTTGGTGCCCTCCGGCGCGAAGCCGGCCTTGAGCGCGACACGGCAGGAGGCTTCGTTGGCCGTGGCGTGGGTGAGTTCGAGGCGGTGCAGACCGAGTTCGCCGAAGGCCCAGTCGGTCAGCGCCGTGAGGGCGCGCGGGGCGATGCCCCTGCCGCGGGCCGACGGCATGGTCCAGTAGGCGACTTCGGCCTGTCCGTCGGCGAGCACGATCAGGCGCAGCGATATCCGGCCCACCACCGCGTCCGTCGTGGCGTCGGCGATGGCCCAGTGCGCGTCGCGCTCCTCGGACCAGGCCTTGAGCCAGCCGTCGATCCAGCCGCGGGTCTCGTCGACGGAATCGGCCTCGCGCGCGTGCCAGCGCTGGATCACCGGGTCCTGGAACGCCTCGTACACGGCAGGCGCGTCGTGGGGCGCCCAGGGGCGCAGGACCATCCCTCCCGGGACGGGGATGACGGACTGTTCCTGTTGGGCGAGGGCACCTGCGGCGACGACGTCCGGGATCTTGTAGGGCATGGGGGCATGGTGTCAGCGGCCGACGGTGGAGGGAACGGGTTTTCGGGGCCCCGACAGGCCGCGGGGAACTGCGCGACCAGCCCCCACCGGCGGGCGGATGCGGATGGTCCCGCACCGGGGTGGTCGTCCAGGTTCACCGGGGCGGCCACCCCGTCACTGTGCAGCCGAGGGCAACGTTTCCTGCTCTGCCTCGACCTCCGCGTTCCAGTCGCGCTTGGATGCCTGCCAGCCGTCCTCGTTGTGGCCGAGGCGCCAGTAGCCGGAGATCGAGAGGCGCTCGCGCGGCACCTCGCGCTCCATGCGGAGATAGCGGCGCAGTTCCTTCACGAACCCGGCCTCGCCGTGCACGAACGCCTGCACGTCGCCCGCCGGGAAGTCGAGGGAGCGTACGGCCTCGACGAGGGCCTGGCCCACGGGGCGCTGCCCGCGGTGCAGCCACGTGATCTCCGCGACGGAGCTGATCTTCTGCTCCTCGTCCGCGTCGGCGACCTCGACGAAGGTGTACGCCTTGGCGCCGTCGGGCAGTGCCTCCAGGGCCGCGGCGATCGCGGGCAGCGCGCTCTCGTCACCGGCGAGCAGATGCCAGTCGGCCTCGGCGTCCGGGGCGTACCCACCGCCGGGACCGAGGAAGCGGACCGTGGCGCCCGGCTGGACGCGCTTGGCCCACGGGCCCGCAAGGCCCTCGTCGCCGTGGATGACGAAGTCGACGGCGAGCTCACGGGTCTGCGGGTCCCAGGAGCGCACCGTGTACGTGCGCGTCACGGGCCACTGGTCGCGGGGGAACTCCTCGCGGATCCGCTGGATGTCGAACGGCTCGGGGTACGTGACGCCCTCGGCGCCGAAGAGCAGTTTCACGTAGAGGTCGGTGGAGTCGCCCGCCGTGAACTCGGCGAGGCCCTCGCCGCCCAGGACCACGCGCTGCATGTGTGGGGTGAGGCGCTCGGTGCGCACCACCTGGGCGACGTGGGTCTTCGGTGCCTTGCGTGCCGGTCGTTCTGCCATGGCGGCGGCCTCCCCTGATCAAATGTTGCTTAGGCTTACCTAAGCTAACACCTCACCCCTGGAGAGTCGTGAGCAACCGCTTCAGTGCTCCGCCCAGGTTCCACCGCGCGGCCAGCTCGTCCAGGGCCGCGGGATCACGCGGTTCGCCCGGCAGCGCGAGGTCCACGTCCGGCAGCGGTACGTCGCCCGCGACGCGGACCACCGTCGGCGCGACGGCCACATACGCGCGGGATTCGTCGAGCCGCTTGCGCTGGGAAGGCGTCAGCTTGCTCGTCCGGTCGTCCACCGCGGCCATGATTCCGGCCAGATTTCCATACGCGTCCAGGAGCTTGGCCGCCGTTTTCTCGCCAATGCCGGGCACGCCGGGCAGGCCGTCGCTGGGGTCGCCGCGCAGCAGGGCCAGGTCGACATAGCCGGAGCCGTCCACCCCGTACTTCTCGCGGAGCCAGGCCTCGTCCGTGAGCTGGAGGGAGCCGACGCCCTTGAGGGGGTAGAGGACGCGGACGCCCCGGGCGTCGTCGACCAGCTGATAGAGGTCGCGGTCGCCGGTGACGATGTCCACCGGTCCCGTGGCGCGGCCGGCGTACGTGCCGATCACGTCGTCCGCCTCGTACGACGGCACGCCCACGCGGGCGATGCCGATGGCGTCCAGGACGTCCTCGATGATCGGGACCTGCGGGGAGAGGGTGTCCGGGGTCTCCTCGACGTCCGGGCCCGGCTCGATCTCCTCGGCGACGCGATGCGCCTTGTACGAAGGGATCAGCTCGACCCGCCAGTGCGGCCGCCAGTCCGCGTCCATGCAGGCGACCAGGTCGTCGGGACGGTGGTCCTGGACGAGCCGGGCGATGAAGTCGAGCAGGCCGCGCACCGCGTTCACCGATGTGCCGTCCGGGGCCTTCATGGAGTCGGGGACCCCGAAATAAGCGCGGTAGTACAGGGACGCCGTGTCGAGCAGCATGAGCCGTCGCGTTCGCTGAGTCACCTTCGCATCATGCCGCACGGCACTGACAGCGGACCGGGTCCGGCTCCGTCCAGGCGTTGTTTCCGCCCCGGTGGGCAGAGGCCTGATCACAGCGCATTCCGGTCGACAGAAGTGAATGGAATGTGAACTGGAACACTCTTGCGTTTGATTTGTGTAAGTGGGGGCAGGCGCCGAGCCGGAGCGCCTCCGGTCGAGGATTCAACTATTTCGCCGGGTAAATAGCGGGCAGAACCCGCGTCGCTCCACGGCCCGCCGGCGGGGGAGGCGGGCCGTCTTGGTTCAACCCGAGAGGTGTATGTGTCCAGGCTGCAAGCCGAACACCTGTACAAGGTATTCGGCAGACGACCCGCTGACGCGGTGGAGAAACTCCGCCACGGAACCGACCGAGAGGAGCTGCGCGCCGAGGGCACCACTGCCGCGGTGATCGATGCTTCCTTCACGGTCGAGCCGGGCCAGATCTTCGTCGTCATGGGTCTCTCCGGATCCGGCAAGTCCACGTTGCTGCGCATGCTCAACGGTCTGTCGGAACCGACGGCCGGACAGGTGCTCTTCGACGGTCAGGACCTGACTGGTCTGAGCGCCCGTGAGCTGCGCGAGGTGCGCTCCAAGAAGATCAGTATGGTCTTCCAGCACTTCGCGCTCTTCCCGCACCGCAGCGTCCTCGAGAACGCCGGTTACGGCCTCGAGGTGCAGGGCGTGCCGCGCGCCGAGCGCGAGGAGCGCGCCACGGTGGCGCTCGAACTCGCTGGGCTCAAGGGCTGGGAGAAGTCCTGGCCCGACGAGCTCTCCGGCGGTATGCAGCAGCGCGTGGGCCTGGCCCGCGCCCTCGCGACCGACGCGGACCTGCTCCTCATGGACGAGTCGTTCAGCGCGCTCGACCCGCTGATCCGCCGCGACATGCAGGACCAGCTCCTGGAGCTCCAGAAGCGGCTGAAGAAGACCATCGTCTTCATCACCCACGACCTGAACGAGGCCATGCGCCTGGGCGACCAGATCGCCGTCATGCGTGACGGTGAGATCGTCCAGATCGGCAATGCCGAGGACATCCTCGTCACCCCGGCCAACGACTACGTCGCCGCGTTCACGCAGGACGTCGACCGCTCCCGTGTCCTCACGGCGGGCGCGATCATGGCCGAGCCTGAGACCGTCTTCGGTACGAAGACGTCCGAGGGCATGGAGCTGAAGACCGCACAGGACGTGCTGTCCGCGGCCCCCGCCACGGTCAGGGCCGAGACCCCGATCATCGAGCTGTTCACGCCGTGCTCCACCAGTGATGTGCCGGTCGCCGTCACCGACGTCGAGGGCGCGCTCACCGGTGTCGTGCCGCGGGCGCGGCTGCTCGCGGTGCTCGGCGAGCCGATGAACCCCGAGGACGAGCCGCAGGACACTGCCGTCCCGCTCCAGAAGACGCAGGACGACGGCGAGCAGGCCGTGGGCAAGGTGGTCAGCGGTGCCTAGGATTCCCTTCGGCGAGTGGGTCAACGACAGCGTCGACTGGCTCCTCAGCCACATGGCCTGGCTGTTCGACTTCTTCAAGACCGTCTTCCAGGGCGCCTACGACGGCATAGCCGACGTGCTCCAGGCGCCCGAGCCGCTGCTCCTCGCGGGCATCTTCGCCGTCGTCGCCTTCTGGCTGCGCGGTGTGGTCGCCGGTGTGCTGACCTTCGCGGGCTTCGCGTTCATCGTCTCCCTCGAACTGTGGGACCACGCGATGATGACGCTGGCCCTGGTGCTCGTCTCGACGATCATCGCCCTTGTCATCTCCGTGCCCGTGGGCATCTGGGCCGCGCGGTCGAGCACGGTGAGCGGCATCGTCCGCCCGGTGCTCGACTTCATGCAGACGCTGCCGGCGATGATCTACCTCATCCCCGCCATCCTCTTCTTCGGGATGGGCGCCCCCGCGGGCATCGTCGCCACCCTGATCTTCGCCCTGGCCCCCGGCGTCCGCATGACGGAGCTGGGCATCCGCCAGGTCGACAAGGAACTGGTCGAGGCCGCGGACGCGTTCGGCACCACGCCGCGCAACATCCTGCTGCGCGTCCAGCTGCCCCTCGCGCTCCCCACGATCATGGCCGGTGTCAACCAGGTCATCATGCTGGGCCTGTCCATGGCCGCGATCGCGGGCATGGTCGGCACGGAGGGCCTGGGCGCCGACGTCAACGAGGCCATCGGCCAGCTGAACGTCGGCCTCGGCTCCGAGGCGGGCGTCGCGATCGTCATCCTGGCGATCTACCTGGACCGGATGACCAGCTCCCTTGGCACTCAGGTCTCCCCGCTGGGCCGTCGCGCCATGGCGAAGGTGCGTGCCGCACAGGGCCTGAACATCTGGAACTACCGTCCGCAGGCCGCCGTCGCGGTCGTCGGTGTGGTGGTCCTCGCGCTCGTCGCGGGCGGCATGGGTGCCTTCGGCGGCTCGAAGTCCGAGAACTCAGCCACCGACGGCAAGAACGTCGGCCAGGGCAAGGAAATCAACATCGGCTACATCCCCTGGGACGAGGGCGTGGCCTCCACCTTCCTCTGGAAGGAGATCCTGGAGCAGCGCGGCTTCAAGCCGCAGACCAAGCAGCTCGAGGCCGGCCCGCTCTACACCTCGCTCTCGCAGGGCAGCATCGACTTCCAGACCGACTCCTGGCTGCCGACGACGCACGCCGCGTACTGGAAGAAGTACGGCGACAAGCTCGAGGACATGGGCTCGTGGTTCGGCCCGACCTCGCTCGAGCTCTCCGTGCCCTCGTACGTGAAGGGCGTCGACTCGCTCGAGGACCTCAAGGGCAAGAGCGGCAAGTTCAAGGGCAAGATCGTCGGCATCGAGCCGAGCGCCGGAATGATGGGGCTCCTCAAGGACAAGGTCCTGGGGGAGTACGGCCTCGACAAGGAGTACAAGGTCGTCGACGGCTCCACCCCGGCGATGCTGGCCGAGCTGAAGCGCGCGTACGCCAAGAAGGAACCGATCGTCACCACGCTCTGGTCGCCGCACTGGGCCTACAGCGACTTCGACCTGAAGAAGCTCAAGGACCCGAAGGGCGCCTGGGGGAAGGGCGACGGCGTGCACAGCCTTGCGCGCAAGGGCTTCTCCAAGGAGAACCCGCAGGTCGCCAAGTGGCTCAAGGACTTCAAGATGAGCGAGAAGCAGCTCACGAGTCTTGAGGCCGAGATCAACAAGGCGGGCAAGGGCAAGCAGCAGGAAGCCGTCAAGGCCTGGCTGAAGAAGAACCCGGGCGTCGTCGACAAGCTGGCCCCGCTGCCGAAGAACTCCACCCCCGCCGAGGCCAAGCGTCCGCTGAACGCCGCGTACTTCGCGTGGGACGAGAACATCGCCGTCACCAATCTCTGGAAGCGTGTCCTGGAGAAGCGCGGCTACAAGATGAAGCTGACGCCGTCCGACGTCGGCCCGGTCTACACCGCCCTCGCGCAGGGCGACCTCGACCTGGATCTCGACGCCTGGCTGCCCACCGCCCAGAAGCAGTACTGGGAGAAGAACAAGGCGAACCTCGAGGACCTGGGCTCCTGGTACAGCCCGACGTCCCTGGAGATCGCCGTCCCGTCCTACGTCAAGGACGTGAAGTCGCTCGAGGACCTCAAGGGCAAGGGCGACAAGTTCAAGGGCAAGATCATCGGCATCGAGCCCGGCACGGGCGTGATGACGGCGCTCAAGGACAAGGTCCTGCCGGGCTACGGCCTGGACAAGGAGTACAAGATCGTCCCCGGTTCGACGCCCGCGATGCTCTCCGAGCTGAAGTCGGCGTACGCCAAGAAGGAGCCGGTCGCGGTCCTGCTCTGGTCGCCGCACTGGGCGTACAACGAGTACAAGCTCACCAAGCTGAAGGACCCCAAGCTCGGCTTCGGCAAGGGCGACACGATCCGCACGATCTCCAGCAAGGAGTTCCCCAAGCAGTACCCGCAGCTCACGAAGTGGCTCAAGGACTTCAAGATGAGCGAGAAGGAACTGGCCAGCCTGGAGAACGAGATCAACAAGGCGGGCAAGGGCAATGAGCCCGAGGCCGTCGACACATGGCTGAAGAAGAACCCGGGCTTCGAGCAGAAGATGACTCCGCAGTCCTAGTTCTTCACCGGCTGGAACGCTGAAATCACCCCGAGGGGTGGGCCTCGCCCTTGTGGCGAAGCCCACCCCTCGGGGCGTTCCCGGGGGCACCCCCGCTCCCTAGGCTGGGCAGCCTCCCCGCGTCTCCAACGTAAGTGCCCCTCCGTGACCGTCCCCACGCCCCGTGTCGCCGTGCTCATCGCGGCCACGGCCCTCGCCCTCGCGGGCGCGCTGCTCCTCGCCCATCTGGCGAACGCGAGCTCCGCACCGGCCTCCACCGGCACCGCCCGCCTCGCCGCGCTCGCCGAGGACGTCACCGCCGCCGACGGCCACCGCTACGACACCCGGGACCACACCGGCCGCACCATGGACGCCGCGCAGATCGAGCAGACCCCCGACGGCACCTATCTGGCCGTCTACCACACCCTTCTGGACGACGGCCGCTTCCACGCCGCCGTCGCCACCTCCACCGATCTGCGGCACTGGCACCGCCGCCACGACTTCGGTCCCGGCACCCACCAGGCGTCGCTCGCCGCCGACGGACGCGGCGGATACGTCCTCGCCTACGAGAAGGACCCGAAGAACCACATCGCCGTGCGCGCCTACGCCGATGAGACCGCGCTGCTCGACGGGCGCGCGTCACGGGCCTTCGACGCGCCCCGCACCCTCTCGCGGTGCGCCGAGGGCACGCCCAGCATCACCGACGTACGCGGCAACACCATCGAGCTCACCGGGCACTACCGCGCCGACTGCGACACCGACCGCCAGCTGCATGCCACCCTCACCGGGTTCCGCGACTGGCACGCGACGCCGGACCGGCGGCTCGACCGGGCGCTGCAGACCTGGGGCAACGGCGGGAACCTCGGCGACCGGGCGCCCGTCGAGCTCGACGGGCGGCGGATGCTCCTCGTGGAGGGACAGCGGTGGCGGGGCGACTTCGAGAGCTGGCGGACCTACGCGTACGACCCCGTGAGCGGCCGGGCCGACCGGCTCGCCATCTCCACCCACGGCGGAAGCCGCGCCTTCGCCAATCCGTCGGCGACCCTCGTCACCGACCCACAGGGCAGGCCATCCTTGCTGGTCAGCCTGTTCATACCGGCGGAGGGAGCGGCTCCGGGAGAGTCGGGTCAGCTTGTCTACTGGCACAAGCTGTAGAGGGCGGTCCTCGCAACGGGGCAAAACCGTTTGGCGAACATGCGTAGGGTGCAGAAAACCCAACAGGGTTGAGAGTGGACCGACGCACAGAAGGGAGCCGAGGCGATGGACGAGCAGAAGGAAACCCTCCGGGTGGGCTCGGCCGTGCGGCGCCGCCGCCGGCAGCTGGAGCTCACCCTCGCCGTGGTGGCCGAGCGCAGCGGTCTCTCGGTGCCCTTCCTGAGCCAGGTCGAGAACGAGCGGGCGCGGCCGAGCAGACGCTCCTTGCAGCGGGTCGCCGACGCCCTCATGACGACCGACGTCGAACTGCTCGCCGCCGCGGATCCCGCGTGCACGGTCGACCTGATGCGCGCCGAGGAGGGCGACGGCGAGGGTTCCTCGCCCGACGCCGACGCCCGCGTGCGCAATCTGGTGCGCGGCCACCATCAGCTGCACGCCATCGAGTTCACCGGCGACCACGACGAGGGCCGCGAGTTCCAGCACCGGAACGACGAGTTGATGTACGTGGTGGGCGGCGCCGTCGAGGTCGAGGCGGAGGGCAGGGCATACCGCCTCGGGCGCGGCGACAGCCTGTATCTGACCGGCGGGGTGCGTCACCGGTGGCGGGCGACCGTGCCGGACAGCCAGGTGCTCGTCGTGGCCGTCGCCGATCACATCGAAGCCCTGGACGGCTCGCGGCGCTGAGGGCGGGAATTGGTCGTGGCTGGAGTACGGGTGGTCTCGCTGGTGCCCTCGCTGACCGAGGCGGTCGCGGTGAGCGTGCCGGGAGCGCTGATGGGGGCCACGGAGTGGTGCAGCCACCCCGAGGACCTGGACGTCGTCCGCGTCGGCGGCACGAAGAACCCCGACGTGCGCCGGATCATCGGCCTCGCCCCGGATCTGGTGATCGCCAACGAAGAGGAGAACCGCGCGCCCGACCTCGCGGCGCTGCGGGCGGCGGGGCTCCAGGTGCTCGTGACGGAGGTACGCGATCTGCCGGGCGCCTTCCGTGAGCTGACCCGGGTGCTTGCCGCCTGCGGGGCGGGACGGCCCGGGTGGCTGGACGAGGCCGAGGCGGTGTGGGGCCAACTGCCGGTTCCAGAAGCCCGGTTGAAGGCGGTCGTGCCCATCTGGCGGCGCCCTTGGATGGTCCTGGGGCGCGACACGTTCGCCGGGGACCTGCTGCGGCGCCTCGGTGTCGACAACGCGTACGCGACGCACGCCGAGCGCTATCCGCGGGTCCCGCTCGATGAGCTGCGGGCCGTGGGCCCGGACGTGGTGGTCCTGCCTGACGAGCCCTACCGCTTCACCCCCGACGACGGCCCCGAGGAGTTCACCGCCCCCTCGGCGCTCGTCAGCGGCCGCCACCTCACCTGGTACGGGCCGTCCCTCGCGGAGGCACCGGCTGTTCTCGGCGCGGCGCTGCGCGCGGCATGTCCGTGACCGGATGCCGGCGTTGGCGCAGGGTGAGAAGGATCAGCAGAGCGAAAGCGGCGAACGCGGCGCCTGTGCGTGCGTAGTTGAAGGCCTCCCAGCGGGCAAGGACGTCGGCGTGGTCCGCGGGTGGTGAGGTGACAGCCCACTTCTTGATGCGGCCGTTGATGGGCACGTTGCCGAGGCGGGTGATCAAGAAGGACGCGACAGCGAGGGCCCCGGCAGCCGCGGCGAGCCGCCGTGGGACGCCACGCGTCATCACGGCGAGTGCGAGCGCGCTGAGCGCCGAGATGCCCATGGCGCCTTGCATGGTGATGCCGTTCATCTGCATCAACTGGGCGTGGAAGGACAGCCTCATGTCGAGCGGTACGGCGTTGAAGGTGGGGACGAGGTTCGCCGCTCCGTAGCCGAACGCCCCGGCTAGGACGCCGGTGGACATCAGGGCGAGGCCCTGGACCAGCCGGATGACGCGCGGACGGCTCACGCTCCCGCCTCCGGTCGTTCGGCGAGCGGCGTACGGCCGAGTTGGTGGATACGCCGTACCCGTCCGTCGACGGCGACCTCGCCGATCAGGAGCAGCTCGGTCACCACATGGCCGAGCTTGCGGTGTTCCGCGCCGAGGCGGCAGCGCGCGGCGAATCGGCGGCCGTCGACCAGGAGATCGTCGATCCGCATGTCGCTGGCGGTGACGTTCTTGCGGACCGGGGTCGCGTGCGCGATCAGTTGATCGCGGCTGAGCTCTCTGCCGTCGGTGACCCAGACCGCGTCGTCGGTCAGGGTGCGACCCACGATCTGTGCCGGGTCCTCGTCGGAGAGTGCCATGTCGCGGGTGTAGTCGATCAGGAGGCGGCGTGCCGCTCGCTCAGTTGTGTCTGACATGCGCGTCAGTTTTGAGGCGTGCCATATAGTTGTCAATCGTGTCAGAGATAAGGCGTCGCCGTCAGCGGGTGGAGGTCCGGCGCAACCGCGCCGCTCTGGTGTCGGCTGCGGTCCAGGTGGTCGCCGAGCGTCCCGAGGCGACCATGGCGGAGATCGCTTCCGCCGCCGGTGTCACGCGGCAGACCGCCTACGTGCACTTCGGCTCCCGTGAGGCTCTCCTCTCGGCGGTGCGCGATGAGTTGAGCCGCCGGGCGATCGCCGTGCTGGATGCCGCTGATCTTGAGGCCGGGACGGCGACGGAAGCTCTTGCCCGCTTCCTCACCGCGGCCGGAACGCTGTTGGCCGAGCAGTCGGCGTTCGTCCCGTCGGACAGCGACGCGGAGGCCGAAGCGTCGCGGCACGTGCCGGTGGAGCAGCGGCTGGAGGATCTGATCCGGCGCGGGCGCGACAGCGGTGAGTTCACGGCAGACCTGGAGACCGGGTGGCTGGTCGCCGCGGTGATCGCGCTCGGCCACGCCGCCGATCATCAGGTCCGTGTGGGGCGCATGGACGCGGGGGGCGCGGCACGGCAGTTCCGGTCGTCGGTGATGCGTTTGTGCGGTGCCGAGGAACCCGGGCCGGAGTGAAGTTACTTCGGCTGAAGGGAAGTTACCTCCGCTGAGGCGAAGTTACGTCCGCTGAGGCGCCGCGAGCAGTTTGCCGTTGACGACACCGCGCAGTGTCCGGGCGAGCGCGAGCGCCCAGGCGGTCACCAAGAGGGCGTACAGGGCGACCGCCAGCCAGTCGTAGACCGCGAGTCCGGTGTGCTTGCCCAGGCCCTCGGCGCCCGTGACGCACGTGCCGACGGGGAAGGTGAACGCCCACCAGGTCATCGCGAAGCCCATGCCCCGACGCCGGGCCCGCACCACCATGGCTCCCGCGAGCGCCAGCCACAGCAGGGCGAAGCCCATCACCGGGACGCCGTAGAGCACGGCGAAGACGGCGAAGCCCTGGTCGTACGGGGCGGGGACGACGCCTGTCGCCGCGGTGTCGGCGAACTTGTTGACGGCGGTCGTCGACTGGCCCAGCGGTCCGAGCACCAGGAACAGCGTGGGGGTGAGCGCGAGGGGGAACGGGCCGCCGGTCAGCAGCCTGGCGAAGATCATCGGCAGCATCACCAGGGTGGCGAGCAGGCTCAGGCCGAACATCGCGAAGCAGGCGAAGAGGAGCGTCTCCTGTGCCTGGCCCGCCGGGAGATGCGGTACGAGGAGCGGGCCGAGGGCGGCGGACACCATGGGCGCCACCAGGGGCAGCAGCCAGACCGGCGACGCCTGGCCCGGCTCCACGCGGTGCTTCACCACCATCAGGTACGGGATCGCGACGGCCGCAGCGAGGCCGATGACCGTACCGGCGGTGAAGAGCACGGCGTCGAGCGCGACCGCCGCGCCCGTCCCTATCCAGTCCTCGCCCACGAGGAGCGCGCCGCCGCCGACCGCGAGCAGGGCCATGGAGAGACAGCCGTAGAAGGGGGCGACGGCCGGGTCGAGGAGATGGGCACGGGCCTGGTCGCGGTGGTGGATCCAGTGCAGGGCACGGGCGGCGAGCAGCGCGGTCAGCATGAGCAGGGAGAACGCCCAGACCGCCGTGCAGGCGGTCCGCAGGCCGGGGATGGGGACCGGCAGGGTCGCGCCCGCTCCGGCGATGATCGCCGTGCCCATGACGGAGGCGTACCAGTTCGGGCCGAGGTGGCGGGTGGCGAGGGTGATGCGGGTGCCGGGGGTGCCGGGGGTGCCGGGGGTGCCGGGGGTGCCGGGGGTGGTGGTGCGAGTGGTGGTTGCTGTGTGCGGGGGTGTCTGGGGGTGGGCGACGGTGACCATGAGTCCACGGTCGCCGTTCGGCGGGCCCCCCACCAGGAGTCATGTTCGTATGAGGGCATAACCTGGGCTTATGAGTACGTCTTCTTCTGGTTCCGCCGGTGTGTCCGATACGTCGCCGGGGGCGCCCCTCGCGCATCGGGTGCCGGACCTCGGTGCGCTCGAGCTGCTGCTCGCCGTGGCGCGGCTCGGCAGCCTGGGGCGGGCCGCGAAGGAGCTGGGCATCACACAGCCCGCCGCGAGCAGCCGCATCCGGTCGATGGAGCGGCAGCTCGGGGTCGCACTGGTCGACCGGTCACCGCGCGGCTCGCGGCTCACGGACGCGGGGGCGCTCGTCACGGACTGGGCGCGGCGGATCGTGGAGGCGGCGGAGGCGTTCGACGCGGGCGCGCAGGCGCTGCGGGACCGGCGGGACTCGCGGCTCCGGGTCGCCGCGAGCATGACGATCGCCGAGTATCTGCTGCCGGGCTGGCTGATCGCGCTGCGGACGCAGCGGCCGGACACGGCGGTTTCGTTGACGGCGGGCAACTCGACCGCGGTCGCGGAGCGGCTGCTCGCGGGGGAGGCCGACCTCGGTTTCGTGGAGGGGCTCGCCGTGCCGACCGGCCTGGACTCGGCGGTCATCGCCCACGACAGCCTGATCGTCGTCACGGCGCCTGGCCACGCCTGGGCGCGGCGCGGAAAGCCGCTGGGCGCGGGGGAGTTGGCGGCCACGCCGTTGATTCTCCGGGAGGAGGGTTCGGGAACGCGGCAGGTCCTTGACGCGGCTCTGGGCGGGCTTGCCCGCCCGCTGATCGAGCTGTCGTCCACCACCGCGGTGAAGGCGTCCGCGGTGAATGGGGCTGGGCCTGCGGTCCTGAGTGAGCTGGCGGTGGGCGAGGAGTTGTCGGCTCGGCGTCTGGTGGGCATCCCCCTGGAGGGGGTTCAGCTACGCCGTGCCCTCCGGGCGGTGTGGCCTACGGGGCACCGCCCCACGGGGCCTGCGCGGGACCTGCTTTCGCTCACTCGGGCGGGGGCGCCGTCCCCTGGGGGGTGAATGCCTGCCTCGCCTCCGGCGAGTGCTTTCCCACCCACCCACCCGATTACCGTCCCTCGTGCGGGCGAGGGTCCCGGTCCTCCGCCGTCTTTCATCTGCGGGTGCGACATCTTTCCCGCCTTCGGCGGGGTTACCCACCCACCCACCCGTTACTCCCGGGTAATCGGGTGGGTGGTTGGGGAAGGTCCTGCCGGAGGCGGGAGTGACGTTGCGGCTTCGGCGGGGCTTGGGGCCCCGTCGTTGTTGCCTGTAGCCCCGCGGCTTGGGTATGGCTGGGGCCGGCGCGGTGTGCGTGCCGGGTGATCGGGTGGGTGGGTGGGAGAGGTCCTGCCGGAGGGGATACCCGGGGGTGCGGGGAGTCGGTGGCAGGACGTGTACCCCCGGCCGGAGGGCGAACCCCCGCGGCGCGATCCGCCGAGGGTCAGGTAGAGCCCCGGCCCCGCAGAAGGCGCCGCCAAGGCTCACGCTCAAGGCCGAGCGGCCCGGACCAACGCTGACATGACCCGGAGATCCTCACCCATCTCCGGGTGCCACTGCACGCCGAGCACCCAGCCCGGAGCCGGCAGTTCCACCGCCTCCACGGTGCCGTCCTCCGCGTGGGCCGACACGATCAGGTCCCTGCCCAGTCGGTCCACCGCCTGGTGGTGGTACGTGGGCACGGCGGACGCGTCCGGCGCGATGGACGCGTAGAGCGTGCCCGGCACCGGCTTCACCTCGTGCGTCCCGAAGACGCCCACCGCCTCCACATGCCCCTCCAGGTGCTGCACCAGCGTCCCGCCCAGAGCCACATTGAGCAGTTGCATGCCCCGGCAGATGCCGAGCAGCGGCGTCCCCGACGCCAACGCCGCCTCGATCAGCGCGAGTTCCCACGCGTCCCGCTCCCGCGCCGGTGGGCCTGTACGCTCCTCACGCTCCGAGCCGTAACGGGAAGGATCGACATCGGGGCCACCCGCGATGACCACGCCGTCCAGCCTGGCGACGACGGCATCGGCGTACGAAGGATCGTCCGGCGGAAGCATCGCGGCGAGTCCGCCCGCCGCCTGCACCAGGCGCGGGTAGCCGGCGGGGAGCAGCGCAGCGGGCAGCTCCCACACGCCCCAGCTCGCCTTCGACTCCAGGTAGGTGCTGACGCCGATCAGCGGCCGGCCGGTGGTCACGCTCACCCTCTTCTCCTCCATGTCCCTCATGTCCTTCATGCTCAGCTGCGTCTTCAGCCGCGCCCTCAGCCGCGTCCTCAGCCGCGCTCCAGTTCCGCCTCCGCAGCGGCCAGCGCCGCGAACTCCTCCTCCGGCGCCCGCGCCACAAGCCGCTTCCGGCTGTAGATCCCGAAGTACGCGATCGCCACCACGTATACCGCGAGCGCGATCAACGCCGCCGTCACGTCCACCAGGAACGTCGCGACCAGCGCCGAGCAGGCAAGGGCCAGCGCCACCGACGAGGTCAGCATGCCGCCCGGCGTCCGGTACGGCCGCTCAAGGCCCGGCTCCCTGCGGCGCAGCACGATGTGCGACAGCGACATCAGGGCGTACGAGATGGTCGCCCCGAACACCGCCACGTTCAGCATCCGCGCCCCGTCCCCGGTCGCCGCCGCCAGGCCGAAGCCGATCGCCCCGGGGACGAGCAGGCCGAGGTACGGCGCCTTGCGGCTGCTCGTCAGGGACAGGAACCTCGGCAGGTAGCCCGCCCTCGACAGGGCGAAGAGCTGCCTCGACCCCGCGTAGATCAGGGAGAAGAACGACGCCACCAGGCCGGCAAGCCCCGCATAGTTGACGATGCGGCTGAGCGCCGTCGCCTCACCGCCCGGCTGCAACGCCTCCACCAGCGGATTGCCCGCGTCCTGGATCGCGTCCGCGCCGCGCGCCCCGGCCGACGCGAAGAACGTGAGGAGCGCGAGGACGATCAGGATGGCCATCGACCAGCGGATCGCGCGCGGCAGCGTGCGCGCCGGGTCCTTGGTCTCCTCGGCCGCCAGCGGCACGCCCTCCACGCCCAGGAAGAACCACATGCCGAACGGGAACGCCGCCCAGATGCCCAACAACCCCATCGGAAGCCATGAGTTGGAGCCGAAGGCCTCCGTGTCCACCGCGATGTCGTTCAGCTTCGACGCGTCGAAGTCCATGAACGCGCCGACCGCGAAGACGAGCAGCGCCGCCACCGCTATGCCCGTGACGACGAAGCTGAAGCGCAGCGCCTCGCCGACGCCCCACAGGTGGATGCCGATGAAGACGACGAAGCAGGCCAGATACACCGGCCAGCCCGAGGTCAGGCCGAACAGGCCGAGCGACTCGACGTAGTCGCCGATGAAGATGGAGATCGCGGCCGGCGCCAGGATGTACTCGATGAGGATCGCCGTCCCGGTGAGGAAGCCGCCCCACGGGCCCAGCGCCCGGCGCGCGAAGCCGTAGCCGCCGCCCGCGGTGGGCAGCACCGACGACAGCTCCGCCAGCGAGAACACCATGCAGGCGTACATCACGCCCATGAGCGCCATCGCGATCGCGAGGCCGCCGAATCCGCCCTCCGCCAGGCCGAAGTTCCAGCCCGAGAAGTCGCCGGAGACGACGTACGCGACACCGAGGCCGGTGAGCAGCAGCCAGCCCGCGCTGCCCCGGCGCAGCGTTCTTCGTTCCAGGTAGTCGTCCGCCGGTTCGGCGGTACTCGTCTTGGTGGACTCCACGGTCATGGCACGGCTCCTGGGGGCAGGCGGCTCGATGGAACGGACTCAGCGGAACGGACTCAATGGAACGGATCCATACCTTTGTCGTGTGACCCGCGAGAAATCAAGACCCCTGCGTTACGTCACCGTTAATCAGCGCTCACCCCGCCCCTTATGAGCCCCTTATGTCAGAAAACCCCGCAGCAAGGCGGCCGTACCGGCGCAGTGCTCGCGCATCATCTCGCGCGCACCGTCCGCGTCCCCGTCGAGCACCGCCTCGACAAGCGCGGTGTGCTGGCGCTGCGAATGCTCCAGGTTCCGTACCAAGAGGGGGATGCAGTCCAGGAGGTCGTTGACGGTCGCGCGGACCGCCGCGTACTGCGCGGTGAGCGAAGGGGATCCGCACAGCTCGGCAAGGGTCAGGTGCAGGAGGGTGTCCAGGCGGCGGTACTCGGAGAGGGGTGCGTCGTGCGTCTGTGCGAGCGCCGCGCGCAACCGGTCCCGCTGGTCGGCGTCCAGGCCGTGCGCCGCGCAGAGCCCGGCCGCGCCCACCTCAAGGACCTCACGGAACCGCAGCGCGTCCTCGACGTCGACGTCCGCCACGCGGCGCCGCAGCTCGTCCTCGCCCGCCGCCTCGGGGCGCGGGCGGACGAACGTGCCGCCGTACCTGCCCCGCCGCGACTCGACGAGGCCCTGGTCCTGGAGCACCTTGAGCACCTCGCGCAGCGTGACTCGGCTGATGCCGAGCCGGTCGGCCAACTCCCGCTCCGACGGCAGGCGTTCGCCGCCGGGCACCAGTCCGAGGCGTACGACCTGGAGGATCTGTTCCAGGGCCTCCTCGAAGCCGTTGCCCGCCCGCACGGGGCGAAGGACCGGCGTGAGCCGGTCGTCGGCGGTCGTGGCCTCCGTCTCGCCGGTCGCGTCGGCATCCGTGTGCGACATCTGGCCGTACCCCCTTCCCAATCAATGGTTCTCGGCAATACCTTATGGCTCTCGGCTGACCCAAGGAGGATTTTCCCGTGGCAGACCGCACACCCCCGCTCGGGATCGAGGAGCTGCGTGCTCTCGTCACGAGCGGCGAGATCGACACTGTCGTCCTGGCCTTCCCTGATATGCAAGGGCGGCTCCAGGGCAAGCGGTTCGCCGCCCGCTTCTTCCTCGACGACGTCCTCGAACACGGCACGGAGGGCTGCAACTACCTCCTGGCCGTCGACGCGGAGATGAACACCGTCGAGGGTTACGAGATGTCCTCCTGGGACCGCGGCTACGGCGACTTCGCCATGCACCCCGACCTGACCACCCTGCGCCGCGTCCCCTGGAACGAAGGCACCGCGATGCTCATCGCGGACCTCGCCTGGAACGACTCATCGCCCGTCGTGGCCGCGCCCCGCCAGATCCTGCGCCGCCAGCTCGACCGGCTCGCCGAGCTCGGCTTCACCGCCAACGTCGGCACGGAGCTCGAGTTCATCGTCTTCAAGGACACCTACGAGCAGGCCTGGGACTCCGGCTACAAGGCCCTGACCCCGGCCAACCAGTACAACATCGACTACTCCGTCCTCGGCACCGGCCGCATCGAGCCGCTCCTGCGCCGTATCCGCAACGACATGACGGCCGCGGGCCTGGTCGTCGAGTCGGCCAAGGGTGAGTGCAATCCCGGCCAGCACGAGATCGTGTTCAAGTACGACGACGCCCTCGTCACCTGCGACCAGCACGCCATCTACAAGACCGGCGCCAAGGAGATCGCGTCCCAGGAAGGTGTCTCGCTCACCTTCATGGCCAAGTACAACGAGCGCGAGGGCAACTCCTGTCACATCCACCTCTCCCTCGCGGACGCGGACGGCACCAACGTCATGGCCGGTGACGGACCCGGCGGCATGTCGCCCGTCATGCGGCACTTCCTGGCCGGGCAGCTCGCCGCGCTCAGGGAGTTCTCGCTGCTCTACGCGCCCAACATCAACTCGTACAAGCGGTTCCGCCCCGGCTCCTTCGCGCCGACCGCCGCCGCCTGGGGCTACGACAACCGCACCTGCGCCCTGCGCGTCGTCGGCCACGGCCGCTCGATGCGCTTCGAGAACCGTCTCCCGGGCGGCGACGTGAACCCGCACCTCGCGGTCGCCGGACTCGTGGCTGCCGGTCTGCACGGCATAGAGCAGAAGCTGGAACTGCCCGACGAGTGCACCGGCAACGCCTACACCGGCGACTACGCGCACGTCCCCACCACCCTGCGCGAGGCCGCCGAGCTCTGGGAGAACAGCCCCATCGCCAAGGCCGCCTTCGGTGACGAGGTGGTCGCGCACTACAGCAACATGGCCCGGGTCGAGCTGGACGCCTTCGACTCCGCGGTGACCGACTGGGAGCTCCGCCGCTCCTTCGAACGCATGTGAGGCACCCTTGCTCGACGCACAGAACCTCGAAGTACTGAATCCGGCGACGGAAGAGGTCGTCGCGACCGTCCCCGCCGCCAGCCCGCAGGACGTCGACGCCGCCGTCGTACGCGCGACCAGGGCACAGGCCAAGTGGGCGGCCACCGCCCCCGCCGACCGCGCCCGCCTGCTGCGCCGCTTCGCGGTGGCCGTCGACGAACACCTGGAAGAACTCGCCCAGTTGGAGGTGCGCGAAGCCGGTCACGTCATCGGCAACGCGCGCTGGGAGGCGGGCAACGTCCGCGACCTCCTGGACTTCGCGGCCGGGGGAGTGGAGCGGCTGAGCGGCCGTCAGATCCCGGTGCTCGGCGGTCTGAACGTCACGATCCTCGAACCCCTCGGGGTCGTCGGCGTCATCGCGCCCTGGAACTTCCCGATGCCGATCGCCGCCTGGGGCACCGCCCCTGCGCTCGCGGCAGGCAACGCGGTCATCCTCAAGCCCGCCGAGACGACCCCGCTCACCGCGCTGCGCCTCGCCGAACTCGCCCTGGAGGCAGGCCTTCCCGAAGGCCTCTTCCAGGTCCTGCCCGGCGCCGGCGACGTCGCGGGCAACGCCCTGGTGGAGCACCCCGGCGTCGCCAAGATCGTGTTCACCGGCTCCACCCGTGTCGGCAAGCAGATCATGACCAAGTGCGCCGACCGCGTGAAGCGCCTGACGCTCGAACTCGGCGGCAAGAGCCCGAACATCGTCTTCGCCGACGCGGACGTGGAGGCCGCCGCCCTTGCCACCCCGATGTCGTACCTCGACAACTCCGGCCAGGACTGCTGCGCCCGCACCCGCATCCTCGTCCAGCGGTCGGTGTACGAACGCTTCCTGGAGATCGTGCGGCCCGCGGTCGAGTCGGTCGTCGTCGGCGACCCGTCCGACGAGAAGACCCAGATGGGTCCGCTGATCTCCAGGTCCCAGCTGGAGCGCGTGCGGTCGTACGTCCCCTCCGGCACCGGCATCCACGGCACGGCCCCCGAGGGCCCCGGCTTCTGGTTCCCGCCGACGCTCCTCACCGACGTCGACGCCGCGTCGCCGGTGGCGACCGAGGAGGTCTTCGGACCCGTCGCCGTCGTCCTCCCCTTCGACGACGAGGCCGACGCGATCCGCCTCGCCAACGCGACCGAGTACGGCCTCTCCGGATCCATCTGGACGCGGGACGTGGGCCGCGCCCTGCGGGTCTCGGGAGCCGTCCAGGCCGGGAACCTGTCCGTCAACTCGCATTCCAGCGTGCGCTATTGGACCCCGTTCGGGGGTTACAAGCAGTCCGGACTCGGCCGTGAGCTCGGCCCGGACGCACTCGCCGCCTTCACGGAAACCAAGAACGTCTTCATCAGCACGGAAAGCACGGAGGCCTGAAGCCCTATGTCAGAGAACATCTGCCGCCGCCTCGTCGGCCGCACCGCCGTCATCACCGGCGCCGGCAGCGGCATCGGCCTCGCCACCGCGCGCCGCCTCGCCTCCGAGGGCGCGCACGTCGTCTGCGGCGACATCGACGAGACCGCGGGCAAGGCCGCGGCCGACGAGGTCGGAGGGACCTTCGTCAAGGTCGACGTCACCGACGCCGAACAGGTCGACGCGCTGTTCAAGACCGCGTACGACACCTATGGCTCGGTCGACATCGCCTTCAACAACGCGGGCATCTCGCCGCCCGACGACGACTCCATCCTGGACACGGGCCTGGAGGCCTGGAAGCGCGTCCAGGAGGTCAACCTCACCTCCGTCTACCTGTGCTGCAAGGCCGCCATCCCCTACATGCGGCGCCAGGGCAAGGGCTCCATCATCAACACCGCGTCGTTCGTGGCGAGGATGGGCGCCGCGACATCGCAGATCTCGTACACGGCCTCCAAGGGCGGCGTCCTCGCGATGTCCCGCGAGCTGGGCGTGCAGTTCGCCCGCGAGGGCATCCGCGTGAACGCCCTCTGCCCCGGCCCGGTCAACACCCCGCTCCTCCAGGAGCTCTTCGCCAAGGACCCCGAGCGGGCCGCGCGCCGCCTCGTCCACATCCCCGTGGGCCGCTTCGCCGAGGCCGAGGAGATGGCCGCCGCCGTGGCGTTCCTCGCCAGCGACGACTCCTCGTTCGTGAACGCCACCGACTTCCTGGTCGACGGCGGGCTCACCGGGGCGTACGTCACCCCGCTGTAGGCACCGCGAGCAGTTCACCCCGAAGCCACCCACCCGTCAGCCGGGCGTCGCACGACGCCCGGCTGACCTGCGTAAACACGGGAGTGTGTTCGTGAACTTCAAGCGCCGCGCCGCCGCGGCAGCAGCAGTGATCGCCGTCGCCGGAGCCGGTCTCGTCACCGTCCAGGCCACCGCGGAAGCAACCCAGCCCGCGCGGTCCCAGCCGGAGGACTGCCCCTCGCTCACCGTCTCCAAAGGCTGGTACGGCGAGAACAGGGCCAGGCTTCAGAAGATGATCGATACGTACGGGAAGTGCGGCGAGCGCCACGGCCGAGGCGCGGCCAAGCCCGTCGCCACCTTCGACTGGGACAACACGGTCATCAAGAACGACGTCGGCGACGCCACCATGTTCTGGCTCCTGCGCAACAGCAAGATACGTACGCCGAAGAACGCCGACTGGCACACCACGAGCCGCTATCTCACCGACCCGGCGGCCAAGGCCCTCGCCAAGGCCTGCCCCGCCGACGGCACCACCCTCCCCACGCGCCGCGACACGGACTGCGCCGACGAGATCGCCTCCGTCTACAGCGAGGGCACCACCACCGTCGGCGAAGCGGCCTTCGCCGGCTTCGACCACCGCCGCATGGAACCCCAGTACGCCTGGCTCGCCCAGCTCACCCGCGGCTGGTCCACCCGCCAGGTCAAGGGCTTCGCCGCCGCGGCCCGCGAGGAGAACCTCGCCGCACCCGTCGGCACCGAACAGCGCGTCGGCAGCGGCAAGTTCACCGGCTGGGTCCGCTACTACGACCAGCAGCGCGATCTGATCCGTACGCTCAAGAAGGCCGGATTCGACGTCTACGTGGTCTCCGCGTCGCCCGAGCCGGTCGCCGAGGTGTGGGCGAAGAGCGTCGGCGTCGACGCCCGGCACACCATCGGCATCCGCAACGTCGCCGCACACGGGAAGCTGACGGCCCACCTCAAGGGCTGCGGCACCGTCAAGGACGGCGACGACTCGATGATCACGTACATCGACGGCAAGCGCTGCTGGATCAACCAGGAGATATACGGGGTCCGGGGCGCGGCCGCCGAGAAGGTCCAACCGGCAGCCCGGCGCCAGGTGTTCGCGGCCGGCGACTCCGACACCGACATCTCCTTCCTGCGCGACGCCACGGCCCTGCGCCTCGTCCTGAACCGCAACAAGAACGAGCTGATGTGCCGCGCCTACGACAACGGCGACGGCCGCTGGCTGGTGAACCCCATGTTCATCGAGCCCAAGGGCAAGCTGGCCGAGCCGTACCCGTGCGCGAGCACCGGCTACACCGAACGGGACGGCGCTGAAGGCCCCGTGCGCCGCGCCGACGGTTCCGTCATCCCCGACCAGAAGGACACGGTGCATGGGGTCTGACCTGGCTCGGAAGATTGATGTACGGTCCATGCGCATGCGCAAAAGACATGCCTTGGCGTTGACGCTGGCCACGGCCGCCACTCTGGCAGCCGTGCCCGCGTCGCTCCCCGCGGCCGCCGCCACGCCCGTGAACTCCCCGAACTCCGCCGCTGCGAAGGCCCGTTGCCCGCAGCTGTCCAAGAAGCTGACCTGGTTCGGCGACAATCGTGACCGGCTCCAGCGGATGATCGACGAGCGCGGACGCTGCGGCTCCCACCGGGGGCACGACCAGAAGCGTCCCGTCGCCGCCTTCGACTGGGACAACACCGTCGTCAAGAACGACATCACCGACGCGACGATCGCCTGGGCCCTGCACCACGACAAGATCCTGCGTCCCGCCACCTGGAAGTCCACCAGCAAGTGGATGACGGACGGCGCCGACAAGGCGCTCACCAAGGCCTGCGGCACGAAGGTTCCGGTCGGCAAGCCGCTGCCCACCTCCACCGACACCGACTGCGCCGACGAGATCTTCGAGGTCCGCGAGGACGGGAAGACGATGAGCGGCGCGGCCGCCTTCGCGGGGGAGTGGGACCACCGGCACACCGTGCCGCAGTACGCCTGGGTGCCCCAGCTCTTCGCCGGACACACCGTCCCCGAACTGGAGTCCTACGCGGCGAAGGCCCGCAAGGAGGCCCTGGCCGCCCCCGTCGGCGCCACCCGGACCGTCGGTACGCACACCATCCCCGGCTACGCCCGCTACTACGACCAGCAGCGCGATCTGATCCGCACGCTCAAGAAGGCCGGGTTCGACGTCTATATCGTCTCGGCGGGCTCGGAGCCGGTGACGGAGGTGTGGTCGAAGAGCGTCGGCATCGACCGCGAGCACACCATCGCCATCCGCTCGGTCCTCGACCGCAAGGGCCGGATCACGCCCTGGAACGAGGGCTGCGGCAACGTCCCCGTGAACAAGGGCGAGGCCATCCCCTACATCGACGGCAAGCGCTGCTGGATCAACCAGGAGATCTTCGGCGTCAAGGGCAAGTCCGCCTGGGACAAGCAGGACCGGGCCCACCGCATCGCCCTCGGCGGCGGCGACGCCGACACGGACGTGACGTTCGTCGGCGACGCCACGGGCGCCCATCTCGTCCTGAACCGCGAGAAGAACGAGTTCATGTGCCGTGCGTACGACAACGCGGACGGCCGCTGGGTCGTGAACCCCATGTTCATCGAGCCCATGAAGCAGAAGCCGGACCTCTACCCGTGCTCGACGGCCGCGTACAACGCACCGGACGGCAGCAAGGCCCCGGTCCTGCGCGACGACGGCTCGGTGGTGCCCGATCAGGAGGACTCGGTGTTCTGACGGTCCGACTGTGCTGATCTTCACGGCACGTCCTAGAGTGCCGGGATGAGCATGTCGCCCCCTCCCGGCTGGTACACGGACCCGTCGGCCCCGCCCGCACAGCACGTCGAGCGCTGGTGGGACGGGTCCGCGTGGACCGAGCACCGGCGTGCGCCCGAAGCGCCCCAAATGGGCCGGGCGCAGCCGGGGTTCGGCCCGCCGCAGCCGGTGCGGCCTGCGGGTTCCGGCGGGGGCGGCCGGGCCAAGGTGGTGGCGCTGGCCACCGCCGGGGTCGTCCTGGTCGCGTCGATCGTCACCGGCGTGGTGCTCCTGGGCGAGGACGACGGCGAGCCGCAGGTCGAGGGCCCCGTGCCCGGCACGTCGGAGCCGGTGGACCCGCCTTCGCCGACCTCGCCGACCCCGACCACCTCGGCACCCGACCCCGACCCCTCCACCCTCGTCGACCAGCTCAACGGCATCACGCTCCCCGTGCCCGACGGCTGGGAGAAGGCCGACAGCACGGTCGGCGGCGATCCGACCGTGCGCACCCCGGACACCTACGACTGCCCGGGCGAGGGCAGCCTCTGCCGCCACGGCACGGTGTACTCACGCACGTCGACCGCGACCGACGAGCGCTCGCCCAAGGCGCTGGCGCTCAAGGACATCAAGGACGCGGCTGACCGGGCGTACGACGAGGACAAGGTCGGCATGCGGCCCTTCGGCGGCATCGCGAGCCACGAGAAGGTCAAGGAGGGGATCGTCGCGGTCGCGGGCCGCTCCGGTTACCTCGTGCGCTGGCGGGTCCGCACCGAGAAGGGCCCCGGCGGTTACGTCCAGTCGCTGGCCTTCCCTTCCAGCGTCGGATCCGAGGCGATGGTGATCGTCCGCTTCGCCATCGACGCGCGAACCGACGAAGGCGCGCCGCCCCTCTCCGACATGGACGAGATCACCAAGGGGATCCGCCCGGTCGGCGGCGGAGAGACCAGCGGCGGCGTGGGCAACAGCGTGGGCGCGACGCCGCCCTGACAGGGCCCCTCAGAGGAAGGTGTGGCCCTCGCCGCGATACGTCGGGACGGTGGCCGTCACGCGGTCTCCCTCGACGAGGTGCAGCGCGTCGAACCGCTCGCACATCTCCCCGGCCTTGGCGTGCCGGAACCACACCTTGTCGCCGATCAGCAGGTCGTCGGCGGGCGCGCCGAGCAGTGGTGTCTGCACCTCGCCCGCGCCTTCCTGCGGGTCGTAGCGCAGGCCTTCCGGGAGATACGGCACCGGGGAGCGGTCGGGGCCCGCGGCACCCGAGGCGGGGTACCCGCCGCCGAGCACGGTCACGGTGCCCACGCCGGGGCGGCGCACGACGGGCTGGGCGAAGAGCGCGGCCGGACGTCCGCTGAACGACGTGTAGTTGTCGAAGAGGCGCGGTACGTACAGGCCCGACCCCGCGGCGATCTCGGTCACCGCCCGCTCGGCCGCGGTGTGCTGCACGCTGCCGGTGCCGCCGCCGTTGACGAACTCCAGGTCAGGCGCGACCGCCCGCACCGCGCGGATGGTCTCGGCCCGCCGCGCCACGAGCTCCTTGCGGGCGGCGGCCTGCATCAGCCGGATCGCCCGGGAGCGCGCGGGATGACCGGCGACCGCGTCACCCACCCCCGCCACATGCCCTTCGTACGCCATCACGCCCACGAGCTTGAAGCCGGGCCGCCGGGCCACGGCGCGGGCGAGGGCGGCGACTTGGACGGGGGAGTGCAGGGGTGAGCGCAGCGCGCCGATCCGCACGCGCCCGCCGAGGATCTTGTAGGCGGTGTCCAACTCCAGGCAGACCCGCACCTCTTCGCGCCCGCCGTTCCTGGCCTCGTCGATGAGCCGCAGCTGCGCGGGGTCGTCGATCATCACCGTCACCGAGGACGCGAGCTTCGGGTCGGCGGCGAGCTCGGCGAAGGCGGCGCGGTCGGCCGAGGGGTAGGCGAGCAGGACGTCGTCGAACCCGGACCGCGCGAGCCACAGGGACTCGGCCAGGGTGAAGGACATGATCCCGGCGAAGCCGTCGCGGGCCAGGACACGTTCGAGCAGGGCCCGGCAGCGCACGGACTTGCTCGCGAGGCGGATCGGCTTGCCGCCGGCCCGGCGCACGAGGTCGTCGGCATTGGCGTCGAATGCCTCCAGATCGACGATCGCGAGGGGGGCGTCGAGGTGTGCGGTGGCCCGGTCGTAGCGGGCCCGGTCTGCTGCACGGGAGGTCATGGCCGAAGCCTGCCAGACGCGATTACCCGAGGGTAGGGGGATGATCCGGGCAGATCGCCCGGGGCCCCGGACTGGTTCCCGCACGACCGGAATCTGCCTTTAGAGTTACGCGCAGACGAGCGAGGAAACGGGGGGTGCATGAGCACGGAAGCGCGACGGGCCCCAGTCCCGCCACGTCCCACGACTCCACCCCCACCGCCGGGCCCGCCCTCGACGCTGCCGCCGCCCCCTCCGTCGGCCCGCTTCCCCGACGTGCCTCCGCCGACGGCCGATCCGGCTCCGGAGGACTCGCCATCGCCATCGCCATCGTCAGCCGATGCCCCCGCGCCCGCCGACGCTGACAGGGACTCCGTCCTGGGGGACTTGCTCGCACCCTTCGACCGGGTGCGGATGCCGGGGCGGTCGGTGGCACTGGACGACGCGGACGACGTGGTCGACGCGGACGACGTGGGATACGCAGGCAACCCGGGCAATGCGGACGACGCAGCCGCCGGGGCTCAGGAGTCTCCGCCCCCGCCGCCCGCGTCGGCGCGCTTCCCCGACACCCCGCCGTCCACGACGACAGGGACGCGCGCGCGGGCCTCCGAGCCCGCCGCCCCGGACCCTGGTCCGCCCCCGCCGCTGCCTCCTGCCCCGCCGCGCGTGGGCGCCCCGGACGCGGAGGACGAACAGCGCGCCGCGGAATACCCCCTGCGTCCCCCGATGCCTCCGGTGCCGCCGTCGGACCCGGGGCGGCTGTCGGACCCGGGGCGGCTGTCGGACCCGGGGCCGCTGTCGGATCCTGTGCCGTTCTCGGAGCCGGTGACGGGGGGCATACCCGTGCCCGACTCCTCGCCCGCTCCTTCACCCCGGACCGCGTCAGGCCACACGACCGGCCCCGCAGCCGCGTCCGTGGAGGCGCCCGAGCCCTGGGACATGCCGGACACGCGGCCCAACTCCGCACGCCCCGCTCCGGAACCCGGCCCCGCGCCCGACTTCGTACCCGGTGCGTCCGTGGAGGCGCCTGAGGTGCGGGACGGGCGTGGCGCGCGGCTCGAGTCCGCACCCGCCGCTCCGCCCGCCGCGGCCCCTCTGTCCGGCGGCAAGAGCAGGACCTCCGCCCCCGCGGCCTCTCCCGCCCACGCATATGCCCACACTCCCAAGCCCATATCCCCACCCACCCCCGCCCCTTCCCCTCGAACTGCCGCTGCCCGCCGCGCGGTTGGCGCCGTCGACCTCACCCCCGGCCCCGGAGCCGGGCGGCCCTTCGTGTCGTTCGCCCGGCCCGCGCTGTACGACGACAGCACCACCCGGCTGCGTCCCGTCCGCACCTGGGTACAGCCCCGAGTGACCGCCGCGGCTGCCTGTGTCGTGCTCGGCCTCGGGCTCATCGCGGGTGCGGCCACCGGGAGTTGGCTGACCGGGGGCTCCGCAGGGACGGGCACCACGCGGAACGCGTACGCCGTGGCGGGCGAGCTCTGGCACAGTGTGCCCGTCGACCAGCTCTTCCCGGCCACCATCAAGGGAGAGGGCGCGGGACCCGGCGGAGCCGACCGCGCCTGGACCCGCGTCGCCGTCGCCCCCGACTCCCACTGCAAGAGCGCCTTCGACCCCCTCCTGCGCAAGGCACTCGCCCCCGCGGGCTGCCTGCGGCTGCTGCGCGCCACGTACACGGACGCGACCCGCAGCCATGTCACCACCGTGGGCCTGCTGTTCACCAAGGCCGACGCCGACGCGATGCGCTCGCTGCGTACCCGCTTCACGGAGGAGGGCCTCGACCGGCGCCCCGACCTCATGCCGCGGCCGTATGCGGCCAAGGGCACACCCGCCGCCGACTTCGGCGACGCCCAGCGCGCCTCCTGGACCGTGTCCGTGCTCCCGGACGCCCCCGTCGTCGCCTTCTCCGTCTCCGGCTTCGCCGACGGCCGCGCGGTCACCGAACCCGAGCCCGCCGACGAGGCCATGAAGACCTCCGCCACCTCCGCCCCCGCCCAGGCGGGCCTCGGCCACGAGGCGAAGGGCATCGCCGACCGGGTGGAGCGGCGTCTGCGCAAGACCATCGCGGCCACGGAGAAGCCCTCATGAGAATCCGTCAGCCGCTCGTCGCCGCCTTCGCCGCGTCGCTCGCCCTCCTGCCCGCGACCGCCCACGCCGACGACGGCATACGCGCCCAGCAGTGGGCCCTCGACGCCATGCACACCAGCCAGGCCTGGCAGACCACCAAGGGCAAGGGCATCACCGTCGCCGTCCTGGACACTGGCATAGACGGCGACCACCCCGACCTCGCCGGCAGCGTCCTCGAAGGCAAGGACATGGTCGGCTTCGGCGCGAAGAAGGGCGACCGCCCCTGGGCCCGGCACGGCACCGCCATGGCCGGCATCATCGCGGGCCACGGACACGGCGCGGGCCGCGAGGACGGCGTGGTCGGCATCGCGCCCGAGGCCAAGATCCTGCCGATCCGCGTGATCCTCGAGGACGGGGACCCGGACCGCTCGAAGGCCCGCAACACCCGGGGCAACGCGCTGGCCGACGGCATCCGCTGGGCCACCGATCACGGCGCCGACGTCATCAACCTCTCCTTGGGCGACGACTCCAAGTCCGCCCATCCGGAGCCCGCCGAGGACGCCGCCGTCCAGTACGCCCTGAAGAAGGGCGCCGTCGTCGTCGCGTCGGCGGGCAACGGCGGCGAGCGCGGCGACCACATCTCGTACCCCGCGGCCTATCCCGGCGTCATCGCCGCCACCGCCGTCGACGAGAGCGGCGACCGCGCCTCCTTCTCCACCCGCCGCTGGTACGCCACGGTCAGCGCCCCCGGCAAGGACATCGTCATCGCCGACCCCGACCGGGAGTACTACGAAGGCTGGGGAACGAGCGCCGCGTCGGCGTTCGTCTCCGGCGCCGTCGCCCTCATCCGCGCCGCCCACCCCGGCCTGACCCCGCCCCAGATCAAGCAGCTCCTGGAGGACACCGCCCGCGACGTGCCGAGCGGCGGCCGCGACGACTCACACGGCTTCGGCTTCGTCGACCCGGCGGCCGCGATCGCCGAGGGCGGCAAGAAGAAGCCGGACGGGCTGAAGCCGGCGGCGTACGGAGAGAAGTACTTCGGCCCGGGCCCGGACGCGGACGGGGGCGACGGAGGGCCCGCAGGCTGGGTGGGCCCGGTGGCGGGCGGCACTGGCGTGGCGCTTTTGGTGGCGGCGGTATACCTGTGGCGCGGGCGTCGGGGAGCCCGCCCCGGCACCGCTCGGCAGGTCCCGTAACGCGGTCGATAGGGTCATGCCCGTGGCGAACAAGAACATCCCGGACCCCGGCTTCTCCGACGACGACGGCTCCGCCGACCCCCGGCTCACCGCGGCCCTGACCGCGTGGGCCGAGGACCGCACGGCCCACGGCCCCGTCCTGGAGGCGCTGACCGGAGCCCGGCTGCTCGTCCCCGTGGTCGCCGTGCTCGGCGAGGTCGAGGAGGACGAGAACGGGCTGCGCCGCGAGAAGTCCAGCGACATGGCCGTCCCCACCCTGAAGGCGGGCGACCGCAAGGCGCTGCCCGCGTTCAGCTCGACCCAGGCCCTCGCCCTGTGGGACCCGGAGGCCCGGCCCGTCGCCGTCCCCCTGCACCAGGCGCTCCAGGCCGCCGCGCACGAGCAGGCCGACACGATCGTCCTCGACCTCGCGGGACCCGTCCCCTACGAGATCAACCGGCCCGCCCTGATCGCCCTCTCCGAGGGCCGCCACACCCGGGACACGCTCGCCGACCCCGCCGTCACGGCCGCCGTGCGCGCCTCCGTCGCCGCCGAGCCCGCCGTCCTGCGGGCCTACCTCGGCGCGGGCACCGCGGACGGCACCCTCGCGCTCGTCCTCGACCCCTCGGCGGACCCGGCCGAAGCCGCCCAGCGCGTCGCCCGGCACATCGCCGCCGACGAAACACTGAGGGCCCGCCTGGTGAGCGGCCTCGACCTGGCACTGCTGCCGGCCGAGGCGACGCCACCGGGCGAGCCCTTCTACGTACGTCCGTGAATCACGTACCCAGGTGAGTCCTCAGCCGAAGACCGGGCCCGTGTACTTCTCGCCAGGGCCCTGGCCCGGCTCGTCCGGCACATCGGACGCCTCGCGGAAGGCCAGCTGCAGCGACTTCAGGCCGTCGCGCAGCGGGGCCGCGTGGAACGAGGAGATTTCCGTGGCGCTCGCGTCCATCAGACCGGCGAGCGAGTGGATCAGCTTG
Source organism: Streptomyces sp. BA2 (assembly GCF_009769735.1). Classification (NCBI taxonomy): domain Bacteria; kingdom Bacillati; phylum Actinomycetota; class Actinomycetes; order Kitasatosporales; family Streptomycetaceae; genus Streptomyces; species Streptomyces sp. BA2. Next base: position 2,129,918 of record NZ_WSRO01000002.1, on the reverse strand, counting down.
CGGGCCTCGTCGAGGTCCTTGTGGCCCTCGCCGCCCTCGGCGAGGCCGAGGTTCACGGCCGCGGCGCTCATCAGGTGGACGGCGACCGTGGTGATCACCTCGACCGCGGGGACGTCCGCGATGTCACGGGTCAGGGTGTCGAAGTCGGGGGAATCGGGGGCGGAGCCGGTGGCGGACTCGGGGGTGGGGGTCGCGTCGCTCATGTCCCATACGATATGCGGAGCCCCACCGGGAGTACGCCGCGGGAGTCCGTGAGGACCGTTCGGCACCGTCGGTTAGCCCCACCCCCGTGGACCTGCTAACCTTGTGTAACGACCGGCCGGACACTCGCGTGCCACGCAGAGACCCGGCCCACAAGTGGAGGCTCCGCTTCCCACCTAGCCGCTCTCCGGAGCGGCGGGTCACCGGTCAGGCGGCCGCAGTCCCCGAGACTACGGCAGGCCCGAGATGCGCCCCGCGATCACCGCGGAGGTGCTCCGGTAGTAATGGAGCCCCTTCCTGTGATCGGTTGGGGCATTTTTTATGCACTCACTCGGTTGGTCGAGATAACAGACGTAACGCGGCTGTCCGCCAGACCGCCGCGTGGTGCTACCGAGGAGGATCCATCAGCGCCGAGCCCCGCATCAACGACCGGATTCGCGTTCCCGAGGTGCGACTTGTCGGTCCCAGCGGCGAGCAGGTCGGGATTGTTCCGCTTGCCAAGGCCCTGGAGCTCGCACAGGAGTACGACCTCGACCTGGTCGAGGTGGCGGCTACCGCCCGTCCGCCCGTGTGCAAGCTCATGGACTACGGGAAGTTCAAGTACGAGTCGGCCATGAAGGCCCGTGAGGCGCGCAAGAACCAGGCGCACACGGTCATCAAGGAGATGAAGCTCCGGCCGAAGATCGACCCGCACGACTATGACACCAAGAAGGGTCACGTCGTCCGGTTCCTCAAGCAGGGCGACAAGGTCAAGATCACGATCATGTTCCGTGGTCGCGAGCAGTCCCGGCCGGAACTCGGCTACCGACTGCTGCAGCGTCTCGCGAACGACGTCGAAGACCTCGGGTTCATCGAGTCGAACCCGAAGCAGGACGGCCGAAACATGATCATGGTCCTCGGTCCGCACAAGAAGAAGACCGAAGCCATGGCTGAGGCTCGCGAGGCCCAGGCGGTCCGCAAGGCGGACGCCAAGGCCAACCCGGGCCGCTCGCAGAACGCCGTCGCGGAGGAGGCCGACAAGGCCCCCGCCGAGGACGCTGCCGAGGCCGAGGCACCTGCCGAGGAGCCTGCAGAGGCCTGATCCGGGACGCGCCTCCCACGCGCGCCCTGGTGACTATCGATACATCTGACGCTCCCTGCCTCCGGTTCGCAGGAACCGGGAAACGGCAGGGAGTGCCACTGACGAGGAGAGAACGGCGCTATGCCGAAGAACAAGACGCACAGCGGTGCCAGCAAGCGCTTCAAGATCACCGGCTCCGGCAAGGTGCTCCGTGAGCGCGCCGGCAAGCGCCACCTGCTCGAGCACAAGTCGTCCCGTCTGACGCGTCGCCTCAGCGGCAACGCCGAGATGGCCCCGGGCGACGCCAAGAAGATCAAGAAGCTTCTCGGCAAGTGAGCTCAGGCGCACACCGCGCCTGAACTCTGACCGGGACCCAATCGATACCGGGTCGTGTGAGTCCAACCACGGCCCCGCTACAAGGAGTTAACAAGTGGCACGCGTCAAGCGGGCAGTCAACGCCCACAAGAAGCGTCGGGCGATCCTCGAAGCCGCCAGCGGCTACCGCGGCCAGCGCTCGCGCCTGTACCGCAAGGCCAAGGAGCAGGTCACCCACTCCCTGGTCTACAACTACAACGACCGCAAGAAGCGCAAGGGCGACTTCCGTCAGCTGTGGATCCAGCGCATCAACGCCGCTGCCCGCCAGAACGGCATGACGTACAACCGCCTCATCCAGGGTCTGAAGGCCGCCAACATCGAGGTGGACCGCAAGATCCTCGCGGAGCTCGCCGTCAACGACGCGAACGCGTTCGCGGCGCTCGTCGAGGTTGCGCAGAAGGCTCTGCCTTCGGACGTCAACGCGCCCAAGGCTGCCTGACGCTGCGCTGAGCTTGAACGTGATCGGACCCGCAAGCCTGTGGCTTGCGGGTCCGATTGCGTCCGTTGTCCGTCGACCGCGGGCCGCATTGGGCTGGTCGCGCAGTTCCCCGCGCCCCTGACGGGGCGCTCTCTCCGAGGTGAATTACATGGTTGCCGCCCCCGAGCCCGAGTTGATCTCCCCCAAGTCGTCCCGCGTCAGCGCCGCCCGGCGGCTTGCCAAGCGGAACTTCCGGGGGAAGGAACAGCTGTTTCTCGCCGAGGGGCCGCAGGCCGTGCGGGAGGCCGCCGCGTACGGCGAGACAGCCGACACGCTCGTCGAGCTGTTCGCCACCGTCGAGGCCGCCGAGCGCTACGCCGACATCGTGGGGGAAGCCCGTGCCGCGGGGGCCAGGGTGCACCTCGCCGACGAGGACGTCATCGCCGACATCTCCACGACCGTCACGCCACAGGGGCTTGTCGGTGTCTGCCGGTTCCTCGACACCCCTTTCGACAGCATCCTCGCCGCCCGGCCCAAGCTGGTCGCCGTCCTCGCGCACGTCCGTGACCCCGGGAACGCCGGGACCGTACTGCGGTGTGCCGACGCGGCGGGGGCCGACGCCGTCGTCCTGACGGACGCCTCCGTGGACCTCTACAACCCCAAGTGCGTGCGCGCGTCGGTCGGTTCGCTGTTCCATCTGCCCGTCGCCGTCGGCGTACCCGTCGAGCGGGCCGTCCAGGGGCTGAAGGACGCGGGCGTGCGGATCCTGGCCGCCGACGGAGCGGGCGAGGACGACCTCGACGACGAGCTCGACAAGGGCACCATGGGTACGCCGTCCGCCTGGGTCTTCGGCAACGAGGCCTGGGGGCTCCCGGAGGAGACCCGCGCACTCGCCGACGCCGTGGTGCGCGTTCCGATCCACGGCAGAGCCGAAAGCCTCAACCTCGCGACGGCGGCGGCCGTGTGCCTCTATGCGTCCGCCCGTGCACAGCGTGCGGCTGGAGGGTGCCGTTCCGTCACTCCCAGCTAGTAGGGTGACGGGCTCGGAGGCCTCCTGCGCCGGTCCGAGAGGTGGGGTACGGGGAATGAGCATCGGCACGAGCAGATCACCGGGAGTACAGGACATCCTGTCCACTCGCGCGGACCATGGCGCCCTCGGTGACCTCGGCTGCCTCGGTGTCCACCCGGACGACCTGCCCGACGGCCTCGTCGTCGCGGACGAGACGGGCCACGTCATCTGCTTCAACGCCGCGGCCGTGCGCATCACCGCGGTGCACGCCGACGAGGCGATCGGCGCGCCGCTGGAGCGGGCCCTTCCTTTAGAGGACCTCGAAGGCCGCCGCTGGTGGCAGCTGACCGATCCGTACGGCGGCCTTGCCACCCGCTTCGCACAGCCCGAGCGCAATCTCCTGCTCCCCGGCGGGCGTGAGGTCCTCGTCTCCGCGCGCTATGTGCGCACCGCGCCCACCGGCCCCGTCCGCCGCGTCGTCGTCTCCATCCGCGACACCGAGGCCCGCCGCCGCACCGAGCGCAGCCACGCCGAGCTGATCGCCACCGTCGCCCACGAGCTCCGCTCGCCCCTCACCTCCGTGAAGGGCTTCACGGCGACGCTCCTTGCCAAGTGGGAGCGGTTCACCGACGACCAGAAGAAACTCATGCTGGAGACGGTGGACGCCGACGCCAACCGCGTCACGCGGCTCATCGCCGAGCTTCTCGATATTTCACGGATCGACTCGGGACGCCTGGAACTGCGTCGCCAGCCCGTCGACATCGGTGCCGCCGTCGGCCGCCACATCCAGGCCCATGTCGCATCCGGCCAGGACGCCGACCGCTTCCTCGTGCGGATACAGCAGCCCATGCCCGACCTCTGGGCCGACCCCGACAAGATCGACCAGGTGCTCAGCAATCTGCTGGAAAATGCGGTGCGGCACGGCGAGGGAACCGTCACCATCGACGTGGCACCTTCGTCGTCCCCGCGTGAGCGGGGCGGGGCCGAGACGGCCGTGACCGTGAGCGACGAGGGAAGCGGCATTCCGGAGGAATCGATGGGCCGCGTCTTCACCCGCTTCTGGCGGGGCAGCAAGCGCGGCGGGACGGGACTCGGCTTGTACATCGTGAAGGGCATCGTGGAGGCGCACGGCGGGACGATCACCGTCGGCCGCGCGCCCGGTGGCGGCGCCCAGTTCCGATTTACGTTGCCCGTGGGCACTCCGGCGTATCTCCTCTGATCCCCTCACCGATCAGTTCTTGATCCGCCCGAGCACCGCCCGCGGGCTCATTCACCTGCGTCACCCCCGTTAGACTCGATCCTTGGCACGTTTGCGTCCCCCTATGTGGACGATTCGTCTCCGAGTCGTAGACGGGGACCATCACCAGCCAACCGGAAGCACGGGAAGAGATGTCGGCACCGAACAAGTCGTACGACCCTGTTGAGGTCGAGGCACTGAAACCTGAAGAGATCGAGCGCATGCGGGCCGAGGCGCTTGCCGCCTTCGCCGCCGCGGGCGACCTCGAACAGCTCCAGGAGGCCAAGGTCGCGCACACCGGCGGCACCTCGCCGCTGGCGCTCGCCAACCGCGAGATCGGCGCGCTGCCCCCGCAGGCCAAGGCCGAGGCCGGCAAGCGCGTCGGCATGGCGCGCGGCGCGGTCAGCAAGGCGCTCGCCGCCCGCCAGACCGAGCTCGAGGCCGAGCGCGACGCCCGGGTGCTCGTCGAGGAGGCAGTGGACGTCACGCTGCCGTACGACCGCGTCCCGGCCGGTGCCAGGCACCCGCTGACCACGTTCATGGAGCGCGTCGCGGACGTCTTCGTCGCCATGGGCTACGAGATCGCGGAGGGCCCCGAGGTCGAGGCGGAGTGGTTCAACTTCGACGCCCTGAACTTCACCCCGGACCACCCGGCCCGGCAGATGCAGGACACCTTCTTCGTCGAGGGACCCAAGGGGACGGAAGGCGACGAGTCCGGTGTCGTGCTGCGCACCCACACCTCCCCGGTGCAGGCCCGCGCGATGCTCGACCGCGAGCCGCCCGTCTACATCGTCTGCCCCGGCCGTGTGTACCGCACGGACGAGCTGGACGCGACGCACACCCCGGTCTTCCACCAGATCGAGCTGCTCGCCGTGGACGAGGGCCTGACCATGGCCGACCTCAAGGGCACCCTTGACCACATGGTCCAGTCGCTCTTCGGCGCGGACATGAAGACCCGCCTGCGCCCGAACTACTTCCCGTTCACCGAGCCGTCCGCCGAGATGGACATGGTCTGCTACGTCTGCCGTGGCGAGTCCGTGGGCAACCCCGACCGCCCCTGCCGCACCTGCGGCAGCGAGGGCTGGATCGAGCTGGGCGGCTGCGGCATGGTCAACCCGAAGGTGCTCACCGCCTGCGGCGTCGACCCCCAGAAGTACAGCGGATTCGCCTTCGGGTTCGGCATCGAACGGATGCTGATGTTCCGCCACAACGTCGAAGACATGCGAGACATGGTCGAGGGTGACGTCCGGTTCACCCGGCCCTTCGGGATGGAGATCTGATGCGGGTCCCGCTTTCCTGGCTGCGGGAGTACGTCGATCTCCCCGCCACCGAGACCGGCCGTGACGTGCAGGCCAAGCTGATCGAGGTCGGCCTTGAGGTCGAGACCGTCGAGCAGCTCGGCGCCGGCCTCACCGGCCCCCTTGTCGTCGGCAAGGTCCTCACCATCGAGGAACTGACGGAGTTCAAGAAGCCCATCCGCTTCTGCACCGTCGACGTCGGTTCCGCCAACGGCACCGGCGAGCCGCAGGAGATCGTCTGCGGTGCACGGAACTTCGCCGTCGGCGACAAGGTCGTCGTCGTGCTCCCGGGCGCCGTCCTGCCCGGCGACTTCAAGATCGCCGCGCGCAAGACGTACGGCAAGACGTCGCACGGCATGATCTGCTCCGGCGACGAGCTGGGCATGGGCGACGACGGAAGCGGCGGCATCATCGTCCTTCCGCCCGAGCACGAGGCCGGCACCGACGCGATCAAGCTGCTCGAACTGGTCGACGAGGTCCTGGACATCGCCGTCACGCCCGACCGCGGCTATGCCCTGTCGATGCGCGGCGTCGCCCGCGAGGCCGCCATCGCGTACGGCCTGCCGCTGCGCGACCCGGCGCTCCTGGACGTGCCCGCGCCGAACGCCTCCGGCTACCCGGTCAAGATCTCCGACCCGATGGGCTGCGACCGCTTCACCGCGCGCACGGTCACGGGCCTGAAGCCCGAGTCCCGCTCGCCGATCTGGCTGCGGCGCCGCCTCCAGAAGGCGGGCATGCGCCCGATCTCGCTCGCCGTCGACATCACGAACTACGTGATGCTGGAGCTCGGCCAGCCCCTTCACGCGTACGACCGCTCCCGCATCGAGGGCACCATCGGCGTGCGCCGCGCGGAGCAGGGCGAGAAGTTCACGACGCTCGACGGCGCCAAGCGCGTCCTCGACGCCGAGGACCTGGTCATCACCGACGACCGCGGCCCGATCGGCCTCGCGGGCGTCATGGGCGGCGCCAACACCGAGATCGCGGACCTTCCCCAAGCTCTCGACTCCGCTCGAGCAGGGGAGACCCCAATGGAGACGGCGGGTACCACCGACGTCGTCATCGAGGCCGCGCACTTCGACGCGATCTCCATCGCCCGCACGGCCCGGCGCCACAAGCTGCCTTCCGAGGCGGCCAAGCGCTTCGAGCGCGGCGTCGACCCGCAGGCCGCGTCCGCCGCCGCGCAGCGCACGGTGGATCTCCTCGTCCTGCTCGCGGGCGGCACCGCCGAGAGCGGGGTCACCGAGGTCATCGCACCCTCCGCCCCCCACACGATCACCATGCCCGCCGACCACCCGGACAAGGTCGCCGGCGTGGAGTACGGCCGCGAGACCGTCGTGCGCCGCCTCCAGGAAGTCGGCTGCGACGTCTACGGCCAGGACGCCCTGACCGTCACCGTGCCGTCCTGGCGTCCCGACCTCGCCGAGCCGAACGACCTCGCCGAAGAGGTCATCCGGCTCGAGGGGTACGAGAACCTCCCGTCGACGCTGCCCAAGCCCCCCGCGGGCCGCGGTCTGACCGACCGGCAGCGGCTGCACCGCCGATTCGGCCGCGCCCTTGCCGGAAGCGGATTCGTCGAGGCGCCGAACTACCCGTTCATCGGTGAGCAGGTCTTCGACCAGCTGGGCCTCGAACCCGGCGACCCCAAGCGCCGGGTCGTGAAGCTGGTCAACCCGCTCTCCGACGAGGAGCCCGCTCTTCGTACGACGCTGCTTCCGGGGCTGCTCGGCGCGCTGCGCCGCAACGAAGGCCGCGGCAGCCACGACCTGGCGCTCTTCGAGACGGGTCTGGTCTTCCAGCCGCGTGAAGAGGCGCGCATCGCGGTGCGTCTTCCCGTCGACCGGCGGCCCACGGACGAGGAGATCGCCTCCCTGACCGAGGCGCTTCCCGTGCAGCCGCGGCATGCCGCCGTCGTCCTCGCGGGCGCCCGCGAGCAGGCCGGCTGGTGGGGCAAGGGCCGTCCGTCCGAGTGGGCCGACGCGGTCCAGGCCGCGCGCGCCCTCGCCGCCGAGTCCGGCACCGAACTGCTCGTGCGCCAGGGCCAGTACGGCCCGTGGCACCCGGGCCGGTGCGCCGAGCTCGCCGTCGTGATCGACGGCGCGGAGGAGGTCATCGGGCACGCGGGCGAGCTGCACCCGCGCGTCGTCAAGGCGCTCGGTCTGCCCGCGCGCACCTGCGCGATGGAGCTCGACCTGGACCGTCTGGAGGACGCCGGAGCCGGTGTCCCGCAGGGGCCGAAGATCTCCACCTTCCCGGTCGCCACGCAGGACGTCGCGCTCGTCGTCGACGGGGGCGTCCCCGCCGCCGACGTCGAGAAGGTGCTGCGTGAGGGCGCGGGTGAACTCCTCGAGTCCATCCGCCTGTTCGACGTCTTCACCGGCGAGCAGATCGGTGCGGGCAAGAAGTCCCTCGCGTACGCGCTGCGCTTCCGCGCGGCCGACCGCACGCTGACCGTCGACGAGGCCTCCGCGGCCCGTGACGCCGCCGTCGCCCTGGCGGCCGAGCGGACCGGCGCGGTGCTGCGCGGAGCGTAGTCACCGCCAGTAGTCGCCGCCAGGCGCACAAGAGGCGCAAAGAAGGGCGTATCCGGGCCCCCGGATACGCCCTTCACTCGTTTGAGTGACAAGTAAGCCCTCTCTGGTCCGATCGGCTCAGGCGGTCGACAGAATCAGTCCGGCCGCAGGGTCCGTGATCTGTACGGTCTGCGCGGACTGCACGCTGAACAGGGCCTTAGGGGGGCCATCGGCATGATCCGTATCAGGGCTGGAGCTCCCCGACGGGTGTTGCTTCGGGCAAGGAGCCGGGCGAGGGCCGGGCCGAGGGTGTTCCGTGTGGACCCGCCGCGGATCCGGCGCGTTCTCATGCTCGGCCTCCCCGCGGTGTGGGGCGCGGCCGCCATCACGTACAAACTCGTCTGCCCGCTCGCCCAGCGGGACGGCCTCGAGGCGCGGATCGTCACCAGCGCGGTCTTCTTCGCGGTCGGCGCCGGTCTGATATTGCATGTCCGCGCCTCGCTGCTGCGGGAGTTGCGCCAGCTCCGTGAGGTCGCGGGTGCCGCGCAGAACGTCCTGTTGCGCCCGCTGCCGCCACGTGTCGAGGGCCTCACGGTCGCGGCCGGGCGGCTCTCCGCGTCACGCGGCGCCTCCGTCGGCGGGGATCTGTACGAGGTGGTGGCCACCGACCACGGCGTCCGCGTCGTCATGGGCGACGTGCGTGGGCACGGCCTGACCGCCATCAGTACGGCCGCCGCCGTGCTCGGAAGCTTCCGCGAGGCGGCGCACGAAGAGTCGGAACTGCCGCATGTGCTCAGGAAGTTGGAGCGCGCCCTGGGGCGGCATCTGCGGGAGAGGTCGCGGGCCGAGCATCCTGCGAACGGCGCTCCGGCGCCCGACAGCCCGCTGGCCGAGGAGTTCGTCACCGTACTCCTGATGGAGATCGGCCCGGACGGCGAGCTGACCGCGCTCAACTGCGGTCACCCTTGGCCCTACCGCCTGAGCGGCCACGCCGAGCCGGTCACGGGCGGGGATCCGCTGCCGCCGCTCGGTCCCTTCCCGCTCCCCGCCGAACTGTCCCTGCTGCACTGCGGACCGCTCCTTCCGGGGGAGGCGCTCGTCCTGCACACGGACGGCATGGAGGACGCGCGGGACGCGGCCGGACGGTTCTTCCCGCTCCAGGCGGCGCTCTCCGAAGCGGTGCGGGTCCCGCCGGTCGCGCCCCAGACCGTGATCCGCGCGGTGTACGCCCAACTCCTGCGCCACGCCGGGCGGTTCCCCACCGACGACGCCGCGCTCCTGGTCCTGCGCAACGACCGCCGGCGGGTGCCGGTTCAGCAGGGGGAGACGGTGCGTCGGCAAAGCACCATGACATGACGCACCGTCAACCTCCGCCGGCCATGCGCCGCCCGTCCCGCCCTTGGAGTTGTCGGGCAGACGACGGGGCGGACGGCGCCAGTGAGGGCCGCCGTACTTTTCGAGGGGGAGCCGGCGGCCCGGCCGGCCTCCTTGTGAGGAATCTCAGTCAAGCGTGACAGGAGTGGCGACGGCAGAGCGCACACCCCCCGGATTCGGGCGTTCCGTTCACACCCCGTGTGAAGTCACCTCTACTACGCTGGCGACACCGAGTCACCGGAGGGCCTCCATGCAGCCCAATACCCTGCTCGACGCGATCCTCGACGAGGCGGGAATCTCCCACGCGGGCCTGGCTGCCCACGTCAATCAGGCGGGGAAGAGGCGCGGCCTCGCCCTGCGGTACGAACACACCGCCGTCTCCCGGTGGTTGAAGGGCCAGCGCCCGCGCGGCCAGGTGCCCGACCTCATCTGTGAGGTCCTCGCGGGGCGGCTCCAGCGCACCGTCACGCTCGACGACATCGGCCTCGGCGTGCCGGGCGGCCTGCCGGCGGTGGGTCTCGGCTCCGCGGCCTCGACGCTGTCCGGTTTCGTGGAGAGAGCCACGGCCTTGTGGCGCTCGGACGAACAGCAGCGCCCGCATCTGCTCGGCGCACCCGCGGTCACGGGAACACCCGCGGTGATGCCCGTCTGGGAGTGGGAGAACCCACCCGAGGACGTGGACGTCTCGCGCGGCGGCAGGCACCAGGTGAGCACGGCCGACATCGACATGATGCGCGCGGCCCGCGCCCACTACGAGCAGATGTACCGCAAGACCGGAGGCATCGCGACCCGCACCCGCATCGTCGGCTTCCTCAACGCCGAGGCCGCACCTCTGCTGCGCGGCAGCTATACGGACGAGACGGGACGCCAACTCCACAGATCCACCGGCGGGTTGGTGGCCATCGCGGGCATCTGCGCCTACGACTCGGACGCGCACGGCCTGGCCCAGCGCTACTTCCACCAGGCCCTGCGCCTGGCAAAGGCCAGCGGGGACAGGGGACTTGGGGCCTACGTCATCGCGCTGCTCGTCAACCAGTCCCTGTTCATGCGCGAGTACCGCCAGGCGGTGGCCTTCGCGGAAGCCGCTCTGCGCGCCGCGGGGCGCGAGCTGACCCCGGCCCTCGCCTCCGACCTCTACGCCATGCAGGCCAAGTCGTACGCACACCTGGGCGACGGCAGCAGCGCGCTGTCCTGCATCCGGCGTGCGGAGGCCGCGGCGGACCGTATCCGGCGTGGGCGCGAGCCGGACGAGACCGGCTATGTCCAGCCCGGACTCGTCAACGTACAAGTGGCGGAGGCGCTGCTCAGCCTCGGCGACCTCACGGGAGCGTACGAGCATGCGGCGGCGGCGGTGGACACGCCGGCTCACGACCGGGGCCGGGTCCATCGGCTCGCCATGCTCAGCCAGATCGAACTGCGCCAGGGAAACACCGACGAGGCGGTGGCCACGGCGGTGGAAATGGCAGAGCAGGCACGGGGGATGGAGTCCCAACGGCTGCGCGACCGGCTGCGGGCCGTGCGGGAACATCTGGTGCGCAGCGACTGCGCGGGCACGGCCGAGGCGGCCGAACTCATCGACGGGGCACTGCGCGTACCGCTGTGACATGAAGCGCGTACCACTGCTCTGAACACCCTCCTGCTGCGATATTGCCATCTACTCGGCGGAAGGTGGCAGAACCGTGCAGTGGACGAAACAAAGCGAACAAACTGTATATGGAAACAGGTGGTTCACGGTCAATCTGGCAGATGTGGAACTGCCCGACGGCCGGCACCTCGACCACTTCCTGATACGGCTGCGGCCCGTCGCCGTGGCCACCGTCGTCAATGAGGCCAACGAGGTGCTGCTGCTCTGGCGGCACCGCTTCATCACGGACAGCTGGGGCTGGGAACTCGCCGCGGGCGTCGTCGAGGACGGCGAGGACCTCGCGTACGCGGCCGCCCGGGAAATGGAGGAGGAGACCGGCTGGCGGCCGGGCCCGTTACGACACCTGATGAGTGTCGAGCCGTCCAATGGGCTCACCGACGCCAGGCACCACATCTACTGGTCGGATGAGTGCACCTACATCGGTCATCCCGAAGACGACTTCGAGTCCGACCGCCGTGAATGGGTCCCACTCAAACTCGTCCCTGACATGGTGGCCCGCGGAGAAGTGCCGGCCGCCAACATGGCGGCTGCGCTACTCCTCCTGCACCACCTGCGTCTTGGCCAGGACGCGCACTAACGGCCGATGGCCTGCCAAACTGCCACGGCGAGCGCACCTACCGCCGTAAGGGCGAGTAGGGCGGGCAGTGGCCAGCGAGTGTGCTCCAGTGCGGTGATCCTCACGGTCAGCTCATCCTGGTTCTTGGCGCTCTGTTCGTCATGTTGGGTGAGCAACGCGAGCTGTCCGTCGACGCGGGCGAGGCCCACGTCCAAGCTGCGGCGTAACTCGGCGAGTTCCTCGGGGACCACGCGAAGTTCAGGGTCGGCGGTCACAAGTCCGTTCCTTTCTGTAGCTGTCCATCCCCCTGATGCGCACGGAAAGTCAACTCGCCTGGTGGCCAGGGCGGGAGAGTGTGCGAAGGGCATATGCGAGCCCATGGCGCACACGGTGTGTGAACGCCGCGGGCCCGGCACTCGATCGAGTGCCGGGCCCGTGTGCGGTGCGAAGTTCCGGGTGCCAGTGTGAGCCCGGAGCGTGCCGTGTCAGGCGTACGGGTAGAAGCCCGAGCCGGACTTGCGGCCGAGCCTCCCTGCGTCCACCATCCGCTGGAGCAGCGGGGGAGCGGCGTACAGCGGCTCCTTGTACTCGGCGTACATGCTGTCCGCGACCGAGGCGACCGTGTCGAGGCCGATCAGGTCGGCGAGCTTGAGCGGACCCATCGGGTGGGCGCAGCCCATCTCCATGCCGTTGTCGATGTCCTCGCGGCTCGCGATGCCCGACTCGAACATCCGGATCGCGGAGAGGAGGTACGGGATGAGCAGCGCGTTGACCACGAAGCCCGAGCGGTCCTGGGCGCGGATCGCGTGCTTGCCGAGCACCTTCTCGACCATGGACTGCGCGCGGCTGATCGTCCCCTCGGACGTCGTCAGCGCGGGGATCAGCTCGACGAGCTGCTGCACCGGGGCCGGGTTGAAGAAGTGGATGCCGATGACCGCGTCGGGGCGGGACGTCGCGACGGCCAGCTTCACCAGCGGGATGGAGGAGGTGTTGGAGGCGAGGATCGCGTCCTGCCGGGTCACCACCTGGTCGAGCACCTGGAAGATCTCGGTCTTGACCGCCTCGTTCTCGACGACCGCCTCGATCACGAGGTCGCGGTCGGAGAACTCCCCGAGGTCGGTCGTGAAGCTGAGGCGGGCGAGCGTCTCGTCCCGCTCCTCCTCCGAGATCTTGCCGCGTTCGGCGGCCTTGGAGAGTGAGTTGTAGAGCCGGGTGCGGCCGATCTCCAGGGCCTCGCCGGTGGTCTCCGCGACCATCACGTCCAGTCCGGAGCGGGCGCAGACCTCCGCGATCCCGGCGCCCATCTGGCCACAGCCCACTACTCCGACGCGTGCGATGTCGGGCATAGAGTCGGTCACCTCGTGCCTTTCGCTGATCAACGGACGGGCAGTCCCCCGTTCGGATGCGGTGTCTGCCCCAGCGGTGAACGTTACCGCCGAACCTCAGGTGCATGACGTGCCGGGTCGGGCATGCTGTCCGGTACAAGCAGCGGTTCCGGCGGATATACAGGCCAGGGGGCGAGCGGATGAGGCGTATGTCACGCCGAGGGTTCACGATTGCGGCGGCCGCGATGGTGGCGGGGCTCACAGCCGCGGGGGACGCGGCGGCCGTGCCGGGGAAGGCCCCCTCGCGCCGCGAGCTGCGGGGCATGTGGCTGGCGACCGTCGTCAACCGCGACTGGCCTTCGAAGCCCGGACTTCCGGCGGCCGAGCAGCGCGCCGAACTGATCGGCCATCTCGACACGGCCGTACGGCGCCGGCTGAACGCCGTGATCTTCCAAGTGCGGCCCACCGCCGACGCGTTGTGGCCTTCGCCGTACGAGCCGTGGGCGGAGTGCCTCACCGGCGTGCAGGGCAAGCACCCCGGCTGGGACCCGCTGGGCACGGCCGTGGCCGAGGCACACCGCAGGGGCCTTGAACTGCACGCCTGGTTCAACCCCTTCCGTATCGCCAACCACACGGACCCCTCACGCCTCGTCCCGACGCACCCCGCGCGGCTGCACCCCGACTGGGTCGTGCCGTACGGCGGGAAGCTCTACTACAACCCCGGCCTGCCCGAGGTGCGGCGCTTCGTCCAGGACGCGATGCTCGACGCCCTGCGCCACTACGCCATCGACGCGGTGCACTGGGACGACTACTTCTACCCGTATCCGGTCGCCGGGCAGGTCTTCGACGACGACGACGCCTTCGCGCGCTACGGCGGCGGCTTCCCGGACCGGGCCGCCTGGCGGCGCGACAACATCGACCGCCTGGTGCGCGAGATGGCGGCACGGGTGAAGAAGGTGCGCAAGAACGCGCAGTTCGGGATCAGCCCGTTCGGGGTCTGGCGCAACGCCTCGACCGATCCGCTCGGTTCGGACACCCAGGCCGGCGTGCAGACCTACGACAACCTGCACGCCGACACCCGCGGCTGGGTCAAGAAAGGCTGGCTCGACTACATCTGCCCGCAGCTCTACTGGAACATCGGTTTCACCGTCGCGGACTACGGCAAGCTGCTGCCCTGGTGGGCCGACGTCGTCAAGGACACGGGCGTGCGCCTGTACGTGGGGGAGGCCCTCTACAAGGCGGGCGACCCCGCGCAGCCCGCCGCCTGGCAGGACCCCGCCGAGCTGTCCCGCCACCTCACGTACGCCAAGGGGTTCCCGCAGGCGCGCGGGCATGTGTACTTCTCGGCGAAGGAAGTGGGCGTGGACAAGATCGGCGCGATGGCGCGCGTGGTCGCCGACCACTATCAGAAGCGGGCCAGGCCCTGAGTCAGTCGGTGTCCCCGAAATGCCGTACGACGGTGTCGGGGCCCGGTGACATCAGGGTCTCGTGACCGTCCTCGAAGCGGACGCGGTACGGCGGTGTGCCGTTCTCACCGAGCACCTCGATGACCTCCGCGGTCCGGTCGTGCTGACCGACGATCCTGCCGTGGACCAGCAGCCTGTCGCCTACGCTTGCCTGCATCTGGAGCGACCTCCTCGTCCCACCCTGCGGTTGCTTTCCGTGGCCGTCAGTCTACGTCGGGTGGTGTGAGGTAGGCCCTAGCCGCGCGCCCGTTGCGTGACCGCGATGCACACGAGGACGGCCGCGGCGGTCAGCGGCGCGGCGATGGTGAGGTGCTCGCCGAGCAGGAACACCGACCAGACCAGGGTGAGCAGCGGCTGGGCGAGCTGGAGCTGGCTGGCCTTGGGGACGCCGATCGCGGCCATACCGCGGTACCAGACGACCAGACCGAGGAACTGTGAGCCGATGGCGGCGTAGAGCAGCCCGGCGGTGCTGTGCCCGGTGAGCTGGAAGGGCTCGTGCCGGAGGGCGACGGCTGCCCCCACCACGGCGAGCGGCAGGCACAGGATCAGCGCCCAGCCGATGACCTGCCAGCCCGGCATCTCGCGGGCGAGGCGGCCGCCCTCGGTGTAGCCGGCGGCGCAGATGAGGAGCGAGGCGAAGAGGTAGAGGTCGGCGGTCGACAGGGCGCCGCCGCTCTGCTGGATCGTGAACGCGATCACCGCGGCGGCGCCCGCGACGGCAGCGGCCCAGAACGCCCGCGACGGCCGCGCCCCGGTGCGCAGCGCCGAGAACACGGCGGTCGTCAGCGGGAGCAGACCGACGACGACGGCCGCGTGGGCGGTGGTGGAGGTCTGCAGGGCGAGCGTGGTGAGCAGCGGGAAGCCGACGACGACTCCGGCGGCGACGACCGCGATCCCGGGCCAGTGGCGGCGGGCGGGCAGCGGAACGCGCAGGGCGAGCAGGGCGCCGCCCGCGATGACCGCGCTCAGCACGACGCGCAGGGCCACGAACGACCAGGGGCCGATGCCCTCAAGGCCCCAGGCGGTGGCGGGGAAGGTGAGCGAGAAAGCGGTGACGCCGAGCGCGGCCATGACGGTGCCGGCGCGGCGGGAGCTGTGCTGCGTGCCCACGGTTGCTGCGGGGACTGCTATCCGACTCGGGCGAGTAGCGCTATCCTGTGCTGTCATGCATGAGGGTAGCAGTGTGACTGAGCTGGCAAACCGCCTGCGGAACGAGCTGGACCGCTACTCGCCAGGTGGAAAGCTGCCGTCGAGTCGGGCGCTGGTCGAACGGTTCAGGGTGAGCCCGGTGACCGTGTCGCGGGCCCTGGGGCAGCTGGCCGCCGAGGGCCTTGTCGTCTCGCGGCCGGGCGCCGGAGTCTTCCGTGCCGAGCCGCAGGCCACCGCCGCGCCGGCGGGGGACACCTCGTGGCAGGAGGTGTCGCTGAGCGCCGACGCGGCGACGGAGCTGGTGCCGCGCGCGGTGGACGCCTCCGGGGTCCTGGTCACGCTCGCGGCGCCGCCGCACGGTGTCATCGAGTTCAACGGCGGCTATCTGCATCCCTCGCTGCAGCCCGAGCGCGCGATGGCGGCGGCCCTCGCGCGGGCGGGGCGGCGGCCCGGCGCGTGGGGGAGGCCGCCGATCGACGGGCTTCCCGAGCTGCGGGAGTGGTTCGCGCGGGGCATCGGCGGCGCGATCACGGCCGCCGAGGTGCTGATCACCGCCGGCGGCCAGAGTGGGCTCACCACGGCACTGCGGGCGCTCGCACCGCCGGGTGCGCCGGTCCTGGTCGAGTCGCCGACGTACCCCGGCATGCTGGCCATCGCCCGCGCGGCGGGGCTGCGGCCGGTTCCGGTGCCGGTGGACGTGGACGGCGTACGCCCCGAGCTGCTCGCCGCGGCGTTCAAGGCCACGGGGGCGCGGGTGTTCGTCTGCCAGCCGCTGTTCCAGAACCCGACGGGGGCGGTGCTCTCCGCCGAGCGCCGCCCGGAGGTGCTGCGCATCGCGCGTGAGGCCGGTGCCTTCGTCATCGAGGACGACTTCGTGCGGCGCCTCGTCCACGAGGACGCGGGGCCGCTGCCGAGGCCCCTGCAGTCCGACGACCCCGACGGAGTCGTCGTGCACGTCTGCTCGCTCACCAAGGCCACGTCACCGAGCTTCCGGGTGAGCGCGCTGGTCGCCCGCGGGCCGGTCCTTGAGAGGCTGCGCGCGATCCAGGTCGTCGACCACTTCTTCGTGCCGAGACCGCTCCAGGAGGCGGCGCTCGAACTGGTCGGCTCCCCGGCCTGGCCGCGCCATCTGCGGCACGTGGCGGGCGAGTTGAAGGACCGCAGGGACGCGATGGCCGCGGCCCTCCGCCTTGACCTGCCCGAACTCGCCCTGCCGCACATCCCCGCGGGCGGCTACGTCCTGTGGCTGCGCCTGCCCGACGGCACGGACGAGGCGGCCCTGGCGGGCGCGGCGCTGCGCGCGGGCGTCGCGGTGGCCCCCGGCCGCCCGTACTTCGCGGCCGAACCCCCGGCGGCGTACCTGAGGATGAGCTTCGCGGCGGTCGCGGGGGTCGGGGAGATCGCCGAGGGGGTGCGGAGGCTTCGCGTGGCGTGCGAGGAGGTCTGGGGGCCCACCCACTGAGCGGCACCCGCTGAGGCTCACCTGCTGAGGCGGCCTCCGGGTATCCGCCGACGTCGCCCCCCTCGACGCCGCCCGCGTCCATCAGTGGCTCTCCACGGACGCGTACGCGCGGGTCGTCACGGATCACACGACCTTCGCCTGGCTCTGTGACGTGTACGTGGACCGGTCGGTGCGCGGCAAGGGCTTGGGGAGCGCCCTCGTGGGCGCCGTCAGGGACCACCTGGAGCCGTGCGGCGTGCGACGGATCCTGCTGGCTACGGCCGACGCGCACGGGGTGTACGAGAAGGCCGGATTCAGCGCCCTGGAAGACCCGGCGAAGTGGATGGCGTTCGGGCGGCAGTGAGGGGTTCGCGGGGTCGCGTGTACGTGGTCGTGAGGATCAGGTCCTTGGCGGGGCCCGCGACCCGCCACCGCATCCGCCAGTGCCGCTCGTCGTACACCTCGAAATCGCCCCGGTAGAGGTCGAGCGCGCACGGATGGTCGGCGGTGTGCCTGCCGGTGCGCAGGTCCAGGTCGTGGAAGGGGCGGCCGTCGGCGAAGAGGACGTGCGCGGTGGCCGGGTCGTCGCCCGGCACGAAGCGCAGGGTGCGCTCGGCGGGGCGGGGAGTGCCGCGCCAGGTGAAGGTGCCGGACTCGTGGTGCAGGAGGCCGCCGTCGTCGCCCGGCGTGAACACCGTCGTGCCCGAGAAGTGGCCCTCAGCGTCGCCCGCCACATCCCGCGCCGTCCGCTCCACCTGCCAGGTTCCGGCGAGGTAGGCCAGCACATCCGGTACGCCGTACAAGGCCTCGCTCATCGCACATCCCGTCCCGCACCGACCGCCGCGCCTTGATCCAGGCTACGCGGCCCCCCGCCCCGGCCACCGTCCAGGATGTCTACTTGTCGACGAACGCGAGACTGCCCTCGTCGTAGCGGGTCCCGGCGACCGCACCCGCCGGTGCCGCCGCGTCGATCGCCGCGAGCTCTTCGGCGGAGAGCTCGACGGCGAGGGCGCCCAGGTTCTCCGTGAGGTACTTCTCCCGGCGCGTGCCCGGAATCGGTACGACGTCGTCGCCACGGTGCTGCACCCAGGCGAGGGCGAGCTGCCCCGCGGTGACGCCCTTCTCCTCGGCGAGGGTGTTGAGGGCGGTCACGATGGGCAGGTTCCGCTCCAGGTTCCCGTCGGCGAACCGAGGCTGGGTGCGCCGCATGTCGTCTTCCTGGAGGCCGGCTGCCGAGGTGTAGCGCCCGGTGAGGAAACCGCGCCCGAGCGGCGAGAACGGCACGATGCCGATGCCGAGCTCGCGGCAGACCGGCGCGATCTCCGCCTCCAGGTCCCGCGTCCACAGCGACCACTCGCTCTGCAGCGCGGCGATCGGATGCACCGCGTGCGCCCGCCGGATCGTCCGCGCGCTCGCCTCGGAGAGCCCGAGGTGCCGTACCTTCCCGGCCTCGACGAGCTCCGCCATCGCGCCCACGGTCTCCTCGATCGGCACGCTTCCGTCGACGCGGTGCAGGTAGTACAGGTCGATGTGGTCGACCCCGAGCCGCCGCAGCGAGGCGTCGCACGCCTGCCGTACGTAGGCAGCGTCGCCCCTGATCTCCGCCGGCTCGCCGAGGCGGTTGACGAAGCCGAACTTCGTGGCGAGGACGGCCTGTTCGCGCCGGCCGGCCAGGGCGCGGCCGATCAGCTCTTCGTTGTGCCCCGCGCCGTAGAAGTCGGAGGTGTCGAGCAGGGTGACGCCGAGGTCGAGGGCGCGGTGGAGCGTCGCGATCGACTGCGCGTCGTCCGAGGCGCCGTACGCGTGACTCATCCCCATGCAGCCGAGCCCCTGCGCCGAGACGGTCAGTGATCCGAGACGGCGCGTAGGAATGCTGGTCATGCCGGTACCTCCAGGTGGAGCCGTGTGCCCTGTTTCAGGCGGACGGTTGCGACCCTAGGAGCTGGAGTCGACTCCAAGTCAAACGACTTCGGCGGGCTTTGGCGCATTGGCGTCGCCGGAGCGACGGACCGGACGGTGCGAATTCAGCTCTCGTGCGGGCGGCGCCCGGCTGTCTTTCGGGCCGTCCCGTCGCCGTCGTACGTCTCGGGTTCGCTGGAAACTCCGAACGAGTGATCGGCTCGTTGCATAAAAGTGCGGAACTGCGTATAGTCATGCCATCTAGGAGGAGGGTTCCATGGCGGTACGCGCAGCAGTGGCAGGAGCGAGTGGGTACGCGGGCGGTGAATTGCTGCGTCTGCTGCTCGTCCACCCCGAGGTGGAGATCGGCGCCCTGACCGGCAACTCGAATGCGGGTCAGCGCCTGGGCGCGCTGCAGCCGCACCTGATGCCGCTCGCCGACCGTGTCCTGGAGCCGACCACCGCCGAGGCCCTCGCCGGTCACGACGTCGTCTTCCTCGCCCTGCCCCACGGCCAGTCCGCCGCCGTCGCCGAGCAGCTCGGGCCTGACGTCCTCGTCGTCGACATGGGCGCCGACTTCCGGCTGAAGGACGCGGGGGACTGGGAGAAGTTCTACGGCAGCGAGCACGCCGGGACCTGGCCCTACGGCCTGCCCGAACTGCCGGCCGCGCGCGCGGCCCTCGCGGGGTCCAAGCGCGTCGCGGTGCCCGGCTGCTATCCGACCGCCGTCTCGCTCGCGCTTTTTCCCGCGTACGCGGCCGGGCTCGCCGAGGCCGAAGCGGTGGTCGTCGCGGCTTCCGGGACCTCGGGCGCGGGCAAGGCGCCCAAGCCGAACCTGCTGGGCTCCGAGGTCATGGGCTCCATGTCGCCGTACGGCGTGGGCGGCGTCCACCGGCACACCCCGGAGATGATCCAGAACCTCTCCGCCGCCGCGGGCGCCCCCGTCACCGTCTCCTTCACGCCCACCCTGGCCCCGATGCCCCGCGGCATCCTCGCGACGTGCAGCGCGAAGGCGACGGACGGCGTCACCGCCGAGTCCGTGCGGGCCGCGTACGAGAAGGCCTACGCGGACGAGCCGTTCGTGCGCCTGCTCCCCGAGGGGCAGTGGCCCGCGACCGCCGCCGTGTACGGCTCGAACGCCGTGCAGATCCAGGTCGCGTACGACGAGGCGGCGGGGCGCGTCATCGTGATCAGCGCCATCGACAACCTGACCAAGGGCACCGCGGGTGGCGCGGTGCAGAGCATGAACATCGCACTCGGGCTCTCTGAGGAGCTCGGTCTTTCCACGATCGGAGTGGCACCGTGAGCGTCACGGCAGCGCAGGGATTCACGGCGGCGGGCATCGCCGCCGGGATCAAGGAGAACGGCAACCCGGACCTGGCCCTCGTGGTCAACACCGGGCCCCGCCTGGCCGCCGCGGGCGTCTTCACCTCCAACCGCGTCAAGGCCGCCCCCGTCCTCTGGTCGGAGCAGGTCGTCAAGGGCGGGCTCGTCTCGGCCGTCGTCCTCAACTCCGGTGGCGCCAACGCCTGTACGGGCCCCCAGGGCTTCCAGGACACGCACGCGACCGCCGAGAAGGTAGCCGAGACGCTCGACCTGAACGCGGGTGAGGTCGCCGTCGCGTCGACCGGGCTCATCGGCGTCACCCTCCCCATGGACAAGCTCCTGCCGGGAGTCGAGAGCGCGGCGGGTGAACTCTCCGCGCACGGCGGCGAGAAGGCCGCCATCGCCATCAAGACCACCGACAGCGTGCACAAGACGGCCGTGGCCACCCAGGACGGCTGGACGGTCGGCGGCATGGCCAAGGGCGCGGGCATGCTCGCCCCCGGGCTCGCCACGATGCTCGTCGTCCTGACCACGGACGCCGATGTCGAGGCCGACGTCCTGGACAAGGCGCTGCGGGACGCGACGAAGGTCACCTTCGACCGAGTCGACTCCGACGGCTGCATGTCGACGAACGACACGGTGCTGCTTCTCGCCTCCGGTGCGTCTCAAGTCGCCCCGGTATACGCGGAGTTCGCCGAGGCCGTCCGCACCGTCTGCGACGACCTGGCACGCCAGCTCATCGGCGACGCCGAGGGCGCGAGCAAGGACATCCGGATCGAGGTGGTGAACGCCGCCTCCGAGGACGACGCCGTCGAGGTGGGCCGCTCCATCGCCCGCAACAACCTCCTCAAGTGCGCCATCCACGGCGAGGACCCCAACTGGGGCCGGGTGCTCTCCGCCATCGGCACGACGAAGGCCGCCTTCGAGCCCGACCGGCTGAACGTCGCCATCAACGACGTCTGGGTCTGCAAGAACGGCAGCGTGGGCGAGGACCGCGACCTCGTCGACATGCGCTACCGGGAGGTCAGGATCACCGCGGATCTGGCGGCAGGCACCGCCGAGCCCGTCGTGATCTGGGCGAACGACCTCACCGCCGACTACGTCCACGAGAACAGCGCGTACTCCTCATGAGTGGCGCCACGAGCGGTAACACGAGCGGCGACACCAGCAGCAACCCGACCGCGCGGAAGCACACCGCGCTGCCCAAGGCGCAGATCCTCATCGAGGCGCTGCCCTGGCTGACCCGGCACCGCGGCAAGACCGTCGTCATCAAGTTCGGCGGCAACGCCATGATCGACGAGGAGCTGAAGGCGGCCTTCGCGCAGGACGTCGTCTTCCTGCACCACGCGGGCCTCAGGCCCGTCGTCGTGCACGGCGGCGGACCGCAGATCAGCGCGGCCCTCGACCGGCACGGCATCGTCAGCGAGTTCAAGGCGGGCCTGCGGGTCACCACCGAGGACGCCATGGACGTCGTACGCATGGTGCTCGCGGGGCAGGTCCAGCGCGAGCTCGTCGGCCTGCTCAACCAGCACGGCCCGCTCGCCGTCGGCCTCACCGGCGAGGACGCGCACACCATCACCGCCACCAAGCACCAGCCCCGCATCGAGGGCGAGTTGGTCGACATCGGCCGGGTCGGCGAGATCACCGAGATCGACACCGGCGCCATCGAGGCGCTGCTCACGGACGGCCGCATCCCGGTCGTCTCCTCGATCGCACGCTCCCAGGACGATCACCATGTCTACAACGTCAATGCTGATACGGCGGCTGCGGCACTTGCGGCTGCGCTTGATGCCGAGACCCTGATGGTCCTCACGGACGTCGAGGGCCTCTACGAGGACTGGCCGAACAGCGACGAGGTGATCAGCCGGCTGACCGCGAAGGAGCTGGAGAAACTCCTTCCCGAGCTGGCGAGCGGCATGGTCCCGAAGATGGAGGGCTGTCTGCACGCCGTGCGCAACGGCGTCGAGACGGCCCGCGTGATCGACGGACGGGTCCAGCACTCGATCCTGCTTGAGATCTTCACCGACGAGGGCATCGGCACGATGGTCGTGCCGGACGCGCCCACAGACGAGATGGAGGGGGAAGCGGCATGACCGGCAACGAGGAGCTGACCAAGCGCTGGCAGGACGCGCTGATGGACAACTACGGCACCCCCAGGCTGCCCCTCGTCAGCGGCGCGGGCAGCAAGCTTCTGGACGCCGACGGCAAGGAGTACGTCGACTTCGTCGGCGGCATCGCGGTGAACGCGCTCGGCCACGCCCACCCGGCGGTCGTCGAGGCGGTCAGCACCCAGATCGCCTCGCTCGGCCACGTCTCGAACCTCTTCGTCGCCGAGCCGCCGGTCGCACTCGCCGAGCGGCTGCTCCAGCTCTTCGGGCGCGAGGGCCGGGTGTACTTCTGCAACTCCGGCGCCGAGGCCAACGAAGGCGCCTTCAAGATCGGCCGTCTGACGGGGCGTTCGCACATGGTCGCCACGGACGGCGGCTTCCACGGCAGGACCATGGGGGCGCTCGCGCTCACCGGCCAGCCCGGCAAGCAGGAGCCGTTCCTGCCGCTGCCCGGCGACGTCACGCACGTCCCGTACGGCGACGTGGAGGCCCTGCGGGCAGCGGTCACCGAGGAGACGGCCTTCGTCATCATCGAGCCGATCCAGGGCGAGAACGGCGTGGTAGTGCCGCCCGCGGGCTACCTCAAGGCGGCCCGTGACATCACGACGGCCACCGGAACACTCCTCGTCCTCGACGAGGTACAGACCGGAATCGGCCGTACCGGCCACTGGTTCGAGTACCTCGCGCACGAGGGCGTGGAGCCGGACGTCGTCACGCTCGCGAAGGGTCTTGGCGGCGGCCTGCCGCTCGGCGCGGCGGTCGCGTTCGGCGCGGCGGCGGAGCTCCTCAAGCCCGGTCACCACGGAACGACGTTCGGCGGGAACCCGGTGGCGTGCGCCGCGGGACTCGCGGTACTCGACACGATCGAGGCCGAAGGACTCCTGGAGAACGTGAAGCGGGCGAGCGAGAAGCTGCGCGACGGAATCGAGTCACTCGGACATCCGCTCGTGGGCCATGTCCGGGGTGCGGGCCTGCTGCTGGGTATCGTGCTCACCGAGCCGCTCGCGTCCCAGGCGCAGCAGGCGGCTCAGGACGCCGGCTTCCTGGTGAACGCGCCCGCCCCCGATGTCGTACGGCTGATGCCGCCGCTGAACGTGCGCGACGACGAGGTGGACGCGCTTCTGCGGGCCCTGCCCGGCGTGCTTGACCAGGCCACCGCGGCCGACGGGGACGGACGATCCGGAGAATGAGACGACGATGAGCCAGGCGCAAGGCAACGAGCACGCGGAACACCCGGATCACGCCGGGCCCGCCGTGCCGCAGACCCGCACCGCACGCCACCGCCGGATCGTGGACATCCTCAACCGGCAGCCGGTGCGCTCCCAGAGTCAGCTGGCGAAGCTGCTCGCCGACGACGGGCTCACGGTCACCCAGGCGACGCTCTCGCGGGACCTGGACGAGCTGAACGCCGTGAAGATCCGCAACGCCGAGGGCGACCTGATCTACGCGGTGCCGAGCGAGGGCGGCTTCCGCACTCCGCGTGCGCCGCTCGGGGAGTCCGCCAAGGAGGAGCGCATGCGCCGCCTCTCGGCGGAGCTGCTCATCTCCGCCGAGGCCTCGGCCAACCTCGTCGTCCTGCGGACGCCGCCGGGGGCCGCGCAGTTCCTCGCCTCGGCGATCGACCAGGCGGAGCTGCATGACATCTTGGGGACGATCGCGGGGGACGACACGTTGATGCTGATCAGCAGGGAGGCCACGGGGGGTCAGGCGCTGGCGGATCACTTGCTGAGGCTGGCGTCCAACGAGCATTAGCTGGCCCCAGGGCCTCGCGCACCGTCGATCACCGGCTTCGCCGAGTTCGTCCTCAAACGCCGGACGGGCTGGATTCCGCCTGCTCGGTCCGCCGCGCCCGATGCGCCATCCACGCGGCGACCAGCGCCCCCGAGACGTTGTGCCACACGGAGAACACGGCGGCGGGCAACGCGGCCAGCGGGCTGAAGTGAGCGGTGGCGAGCGACGCCGCGAGCCCCGAGTTCTGCATGCCGACCTCGAAGGCCATGGCCCGCGACGCGGGCGGACCCAGGCGGGCCAGCTTGCCCGCGCCGTAGCCGAGCGCAAGGCCGAGGCCGTTGTGCAGGACGACGGCGATGAACACGAGCAGGGCGGCCGACTTGATGGCCGCCGCGCTGCCCGCGACCACGATCGCCACGATGACGGCGATGGTCAGGGCGGACAGCCACGGAAGAGCGCTGAGGACCCGCCCGATGTAGCGACCGAACAGCAGGCGTACGACGAGACCCGCGATGACCGGAAGCAGCACGGTCTTGAGGATGTCCGTGACCATCGAGCCCGCGTCCACCGGCAGGTACTCGCCCGCCAGGAGCAGCGTCAGCGGCGGCGTGATGAGCGGCGCGAGCACGGTCGAGACGGTGGCCACCGAGACGGAGAGGGCCACGTCGCCGCGCGCCAGGTAGGTCACGACGTTGGACGCGGTCCCGCTCGGCGCGCAGCCGACGAGGATGACGCCGGCCGCCAACTGCGGCGAGAGCCCGAGCGCGTGGGCGATCAGCCAGCCGAGCCCCGGCATGATCACGTAGTGCGCGACCAGGCCGAGCGCGACGGCCCACGGGCGCTTGACGACGCCCTGGAAGTCGAGCGGGGTCATGGTGAGCCCCATGCAGAACATCACGAGGCCCAGGAGGTACGGGACGTCTGCGCCCCAGCCCTTGAAGGCGTCCGGCGCCATCAGGCCGAGCGCGCCCGCGGCGAGCACGAGGACGGGGAAGACCGTGACGGCGAGGCGAGCCGCCTTGTCGCCGCTCTCCGTTGAGCTGGGGGAGTTGGGGATCGTCTGTTCGGTTTGCACCCGGCGATGCAACGCCGCGGCGGAGCGCGGACGCAACCCCGTCTCGATATGTGGTCGCTACACCGAGCTGGTGGGGGCCGGTCAGTAGCGCGTCAGGGCGGTGGGCCCCGACGCCGTCCCGATCGCCATGTGCGGCCGCCGCGCCTCATCGGCCCACGCGAGGATCCGCCGCATCGCGTCCTCGGGCACGGACACGCAACCCGCCGTCGCCCCACGCCCGTTGACGTGCAGGAAGATTCCGGCGCCGCGCCCTCGCACCGGGCGGTCGTAGTTGAAGCCGATCACCAGGGCGTGCGCGTACTGGGGGTCGTACGTGATGAGGTGCTCGGACTCGGCGGCGCGGCAGTCGGCGGGGCGTGGCTGGGTCCAGCGGTTGTAGGAGCGTGAGTCGTTGTCCTGGCACCACCAGGAGTTCTTCGTGACGCGGCGGTAGGAGTAGTCCGTGCCGGACGGCGCGGGCTTGATCCCGAAGGCGTACGGGAGGCGGAAGAGCCCGGTGGGGGTCGTGTTCGTCCCCTGCTTGCGGGAGCCGCCCTCCGTCAGGCCGTTCGCGCCGAACCGAGCCGCCGTGGTCCCGGACTTCACCCACCGCCCGCCGCTCCGGTCCCACCAGGTGACGGTGCCGGTGGTGGAGCCGGTGCGCGCGGCCTCGGCGGTGATGAGCTGGGTGCCGCCGCCCGTGTCGGCCATGCGGTCCGGCAGCGGGGGGCCCGCGCCGGGCCCGGCTCCGACCGTGCCGACGACGGCGAGGACGAGGGCTGCTGCGGACGCGAGGGCGGCGGCACGGGGGCGCATGGGTCAGACCGTACTGGGAGGCAGGGGCAGCGGCACTCCAGGCAGGCCGTCGATGCTCCGTGCGATTTGCCTCTTGGTGAAGTACTCGCTCAGCGAGGCGTCGTCCTCGCGCGCGAAGCGCCTGGCGTGCAGGTCGCGGTCCTCGTCGTACGACATGAAGGGCACCCCGTATCCGCAGGTGTCGCGGACGAGTTCGGCCGTCACCACGATGATCGCGCGCAGGCCGTGCGGGGTCGGGTCGATGTCGGGGAAGTGCCCGAGCAGTTCTGCCCAGCGCGGGTCGTCGCGGAAGACGGGTTCGCCGCGGCCGTGCACCCGGACGATGTTCGGCGGCCCCTGGAAGGCGGTCCACATCAGGGTGATGCGGCCGTTCTCGCGCAGGTGTGCGACGGTCTCCGCGTTGCTGCCCGCGAAGTCCAGGTAGGCCACGGTGTGTTCGTCGACGACGGCGAAGGAGCCCGTGATGCCCTTGGGGGAGAGATTGATGGTGCCGTCGCCGGAGAGGGGCGCGGTGGCGGTGAAGAAGAGGGGCTGAGCCTCGATGAACGAGCGGAGTCTGCCGTCTATGCGTTCGTAAGTCTTTCCCATGCCTAAGGATTATTCACAAAGTTAGTTCGCCTGTCTAATGACTTCGCGTGGTGTCACGCGGTGTCGCGCGAGGCTGGATTGACGAAACATACGTAACACTGCATACTCATGCATGACGGCGAATGCAGGTTAAGGAGCACGTGAAGTGAGCAGCAACAACGGCGGTGACGTCCGGCTCTGGGGCGGCCGGTTCGCGGACGGCCCGGCAGAGGCCCTGGCCAAGCTGTCGGCATCGGTCCACTTCGACTGGCGCCTCGCGCCGTACGACATCGCCGGTTCCCGCGCCCACGCGCGCGTGCTCCACAAGGCGGGCCTGCTCACCGAGGACGAGCTGACCCGCATGCTCGGCGGCCTCGACCAGCTCGAAGCCGACGTGGCCGACGGCTCCTTCGTGGGCACCATCGCCGACGAGGACGTGCACACCGCCCTGGAGCGGGGCCTGCTTGAGCGCCTCGGAGCGGACCTCGGCGGCAAGCTGCGCGCGGGCCGCTCCCGCAACGACCAGGTCGCGACGCTCTTCCGGATGTACCTGCGGGACCACGCCCGCATCATCGGCGGCCTGATCGCCGACCTCCAGGGCGCCCTCGTCGGCCTCGCCGAGGCGCACCCGGACGTCGCCATGCCGGGCCGCACGCACCTCCAGCACGCCCAGCCCGTGCTGTTCGCGCACCACGTACTCGCGCACGTCCAGTCCCTCTCCCGGGACGCGGAACGCCTGCGGCAGTGGGACGAGCGGACGGCCGTGTCGCCGTACGGCTCGGGTGCCTTGGCGGGATCCTCTCTCGGCCTGGACCCCGAAGCCGTCGCCGCGGACCTCGGCTTCGAGCGCGGCTCGGCGGGCAACTCCATCGACGGGACGGCCGCCCGTGACTTCGCGGCGGAGTTCGCCTTCATCACCGCGATGATCGGCGTGAATCTCTCGCGGATCGCCGAGGAGATCATCCTCTGGAACACGAAGGAGTTCTCCTTCGTCACGCTCCACGACGCCTTCTCGACCGGCTCGTCGATCATGCCGCAGAAGAAGAACCCGGACATCGCCGAGCTGGCGCGCGGCAAGTCGGGCCGCCTCATCGGCAACCTGACGGGCCTGATGGCGACGCTCAAGGCGCTCCCGCTCGCGTACAACCGCGACCTCCAGGAGGACAAGGAGCCGGTCTTCGACTCCTGCGACCAGCTGGAGGTCCTGCTCCCCGCCTTCACCGGCATGATGGCGACGCTCACCGTGCACCGCGAGCGCATGGAGGAGCTGGCCCCGGCCGGTTTCTCGCTCGCCACGGACATCGCCGAGTGGCTGGTCAAGCAGGGCGTGCCGTTCCGGGTGGCCCACGAGGTCGCGGGCGAGTGCGTCAAGGAGTGCGAGGCGCACGGCATCGAGCTCGACCAGCTCACGGACGAGCAGTTCGCCAAGATCTCCGAGCACCTGACCCCCGAGGTCCGGACCGTCCTGAACGTCCCCGGCGCCCTGGCGTCCCGCGACGGCCGCGGCGGCACCGCCCCCTCGGCCGTCGCCGCCCAGCTCGCCGAGGTCAAGGCCGATCTGACGGCCCAGCAGGAGTGGGCCGCGGCGCGTAAGTGACGCCGGGACAGCGCCGCGGCGCGTAAGTGACGCCGGGACAGCGCGTGCCGCGTTGACGTGGGCATCGCGGGTTACGTTGGTCGTCTTCCGCAAGGAGTCGACCGAACGGAGCCCGCGATGCCCTTCTCGCGCTTGGCCGCAGCGACCACCCCCACCGCCCACATCGGGTTCGGCCTGGCCGCCGTCGGCAGGCCCGGCTACATCACGCTCGGCCGCGACACCGACCTGCCGCCCTCGCGCAGCGTCGAGGCCCTGCGCGAGCGCACCCTCGAACTCCTCGACGCTGCCTACGCGCTGGGCGTCCGGTACATCGACGTGGCGCGCTCCTACGGCCGCTCCGAGGAGTTCCTGGCCGACTGGCTGCACGCAAGGCCCGACATCAGGGACGTGGTGATCGGCAGCAAGTGGGGCTACACGTACACGGCCGCCTGGAACGCCGACGCCGCAGGGCCGCACGAGGTCAAGGACCACAGCGTCGCCGCGTACGTCCGTCAGCGCGAGGAGAGCGCCCAGCTGCTCGGCGAGCGGCTCGACCTGTATCAGATCCACTCCGTGACGCCGCAGAGCCCTGCCCTCACCGACAAGGAACTGCACGCCAAACTGGCCGAGTTGGCGGCCGAGGGCGTGACGGTCGGACTCTCCGTCAGCGGCCCGGAGCAGGCGGCCGCGATCCGCGCCGCGCTCGAAGTGACCGTCGACGGCGAGCCGCTCTTCCGTACGGTCCAGGCGACGTACAACGCCCTGGAGACATCGGCGGGCCCCGCGCTGGCCGAGGCCCACGACGCGGGGCTCACCGTTCTGGTCAAGGAGGCCATGGCCAACGGCCGCCTCGCCGACCCGCAGGCTCCCGCGGCCCTGCGTGAGATCGCCGGGGCGACCGGGCTCGGCTGTGACGCGGTGGCGCTGGCCCTTGTGCTGCGTCAGCCGTGGGCGGGCGTGGTCCTCTCCGGTGCCGCCACCTCGGTCCAGCTCGTCTCGAACCTGCACGCGGCGGCCGTCGACCTCGACGCCGAGCAGCTTGAGCGGCTCGCGGGTCTCGTGGAGGAGCCCGCCGCGTACTGGGAGCGGCGCGGACAGTTGCCCTGGCACTGAGCAACACCTGACTCCCGAGGGTGATCCCCCGGTGAAAGGCGCGAGTATCTCGTGAGACAAGTATGTCTCATGTGGACTATGCTTGTCTCATGTCAGTCGATCGCGACCAGGTGCTCCGCAGCGCCGCGGCGCTCCTCACCCGCAAAGGCTCGTCCACGATGGACGAAGTGGCGCGCGCGGCGGGGATCAGTCGGGCCACCCTGCACCGCCACTTCGCCGGGCGCGAGGCTCTCGTACGCGCCCTGGAGGAGCTCGGCATCCAGGAGTGCGAGGCCGCCCTCGAAGCGGCCAGGCTCTGCGATGACAGCGCCCAGGAGGCGCTGCGCCGTCTGGTGAAGGAGATCCAGCCGGCCGCGGGGCTGCTCGCGTTCCTCGTCACCGAGAACCAGCTCTTCGAGGACGACGCGCAGCACGAGGGCTGGTCCCGGCTCGACGACAACATCGGCGCGCTCTTCCGGCGCGGCCAGGAGAGCGGCGAGTTCCGCATCGACCTGAGCCCCGTCTGGCTCACGGAGGCGCTGTACGGACTCATCGGCGCGGGCGCCTGGGCCGTACTGGACGGCCGAGTGGCCGCCAAAGACTTCACACACATGATCGCCGAGCTGCTGATCGGCGGCGCACAACGGAGAGTGGAACCATGACCAGCATCGAACAGCGGACCGCGTCGGCGGAGGTCGAGCGCAGCCCCGGCCGCTGGCTCGCGCTCGCCGTGCTGGTCCTGGCCGTGCTGCTCGTCGCCGTGGACGCGACGGTGCTCGGCCTGGCCACGCCGTACATCAGCGAGGACCTCAAGCCGACCGGCACGCAGCTGCTGTGGATCGGCGACGTGTACTCGTTCGTCATCGCCGGTCTGCTCGTCTCCATGGGCAGCCTCGGCGACCGCATCGGCCGCAAGAAGCTCCTGCTGATAGGCGCCGTCGCCTTCGGAGCGGTCTCGGTGCTCAACGCCTACGCGACCACTCCCGAACTCCTCATGCTGGCGCGGGCGCTGCTCGGTGTCGCGGGCGCGACGCTGATGCCTTCCACGCTCGCGCTGATCCGGAACATCTTCCACGACCCGCGCGAGCGCAGCCTCGCGGTCGGCATCTGGGGCGCGATGGCGTCGGCGGGTGCCGCCGTGGGGCCGGTCGTCGGCGGCTTCCTGCTCGAACACTTCTGGTGGGGCTCGGTCTTCCTGATCAACCTGCCGGTGATGGCGGTCCTGGTCCTCGTGGGCATCAAGTTCCTGCCCGAGTCGAAGAATCCGGCGCCGGGCCCGTGGGACCTGATCAGCGTCGTGCTCTCGCTCATCGGCATGATCGCCGTCGTGTACGCCATCAAGGAGGCGGCGGCGCACGGCATCCGCTGGGACGTCGCGGTGGCGGCCGTGCTCGGCGTGGCGGCGCTCACCTGGTTCGTACGGCGCCAGCTCACCCTGCCGGCGCCCCTCCTGGACATGCGTCTCTTCCGCAACCGGGGGTTCTCCGGTGCGGTGCTCGCCGATCTCCTGACGGTGCTCGGGCTTTCGGGCCTGGTCTTCTTCCTCTCCCAGTTCCTGCAACTGGTCCAGGGAAGGCGGCCGTTCGAGGCGGGCCTCGCCGAACTGCCCGCCGCGGTGGGCGCGGTGGCGGCGGGTCTGATCGCGGGCATGGTCGCGCGGCGGTTCTCCGTGCGCGCGGTGGTCGCCGGCGGACTCGCGGCGGTGGGCATCGCGTTGGCGGCGCTCACCACGCTGGAGCAGAGCACCGGGTATCCGCTGCTCGGAGCCTCGCTCCTGGTCGTCGGCATCGGCGCGGGCTTCTCGTTCACGGTGACCGCCGACGTCATCCTCTCCAGCGTGCCCAAGGAACAGGCGGGCGCGGCGTCCGCGGTCTCCGAGACGGCGTACGAACTGGGCGCGGCCCTCGGCATCGCCCTGCTCGGCTCCATCGTCACCGGCGTCTACCGCGACTTCACCGCCCCGGCGGGCACTCCGCCCGAGGTGGCGTCGGCCGCGCACGAATCGCTGGGCGGCGCGGTGGAATCCACCGCGGGCCTCCCGGCCCACGAGGCCCAGGCCCTGCTGCACTCGGCCCAGGACGCCTTCGTCGAGGGGCTGCGGCTTGCCGCGGGCGTGGGCGCGGTGGTCCTGCTCGCCACTGCCGTGGCGGCGTGGTTCCTCCTGAAGGGCTCGAAGCTGGAGGACGGCATCGAGCACTGAGTCCCGTAAGGGGCGCGGGGAACTGCGCGCTCAGCCACAGGCGGCCCGCAGGCAACAAGAAACGCCCGCCCGGTGTCGGGGGAAGCCCCGAGCGCCGGGCGGGCGCACTGCCAAAGACCGGGCCCCCGGGCTACGCAGCCTTCGCCTTGGTGGCGTACATGTCCACGTACTCCTGGCCGGAGAGCTGCATGACCTCCGTCATCACGGAGTCCGTCACCGCCCGCAGCACATAGCGGTCGCGGTCCATGCCCTCGTACCGCGAGAACTCCATCGGCTCACCGAAGCGCACCGTCACGCGGCCCGGGCGCGGAAGGCCCTTGCCGCCGGGCTGGAGCTTGTCCGTGCCGATCATCGCGAAGGGGACGACGGGCGCGCCGGTCATGAGGGTCAGGCGTGCGATGCCCGTGCGGCCGCGGTACAGGCGGCCGTCGGGGGAGCGGGTGCCTTCGGGGTAGATGCCGAAGAGCTTGCCCTCCTCCAGGACGCGCCGCCCGGTCATCAGGGCGGCGACACCGCCGTGGCCGCCGTCGCGGTCCACCGGGATCATCCCGGAGCCGGTGAAGAACCAGGCCATCAGGCGGCCCTTGAGCCCCTTGCCCGTGACGTACTCGTCCTTGCCGATGAAGAACACCGGACGCGGGCAGACGAGGGGCATGATCATCGAGTCGATGAACGTGAGGTGGTTGCCGGCCATGATGACCGGACCGGTGCCCGGAATGTTCTCTGCGCCTTCCACCCGGGGGCGGAACATCAGACGCAAGATCGGTCCGAGCACAGCCTTGATGAGCGCGAGACGGGACAACGGGCCCTCCGGTGTCAACGGGTCGACGACGAGTATGTGCAGGTGAGGACGATACTCGCGGGTCCCCGCTCACCGCACATCGGGTTCACGCCCTCGATACGCAGAGTTGACATGCGGGTGCGTGGTGCAGCCCTCGGGCCGCCCTCCCTGTGACGACGTTATCCCTGTGTGAGGCATGTGGCGCGCCCTAGTGGTCCTTGTCACGCACCGGGGTCACGCGCTGCCACGGAGTTCGGCCCCGGTCCGCTCCGGCCGATGCCCACCGAAAGGACCCCTCCCCGCACACCAGTCGCCATCCGGCGTCACCCTTCCGTTCGGTCCGGGGTCTCCCATCCGTCACGTGAGGCCACCTACGATCGTGCCGCTTTGTCAGGTGCAAGGCAGTACATCGGGAGGAGCGCTCTATGGCTACGCAGAAGTCGGGTCGGTCGGGGTCGGGGGAGCAGCGGCCGGGTCGGCGCGCGGTACTGGGAGCGGCGGTCCTCGGGGCGGGCACAGCCGTCGTAGGACTGCCCGGCGTGGCGAGAGCCGACGCGAAGCACGGGCACGGCCACAAGGACCTGCCGGTGCCCACGGTCGTCGCGCACCGCGGCGCCAGCGGCTACCGGCCCGAGCACACGCTCGGCTCGTACCAGCTCGCCCTCGACATGGGCGCGCACGTCATCGAGCAGGACATCGTCCCCACCAAGGACGGCCATCTCGTATGCCGTCACGAGAACGACATCACCGCGACGACGGACGTCGCCGCGCACCCCGAGTTCGCGTCCCGCAAGACCACCAAGTCCGTGGACGGCACCTCCTACACCGGGTGGTTCACCGAGGACTTCACGCTCGCCGAGCTGAAGACGCTGCGCGCCAAGGAGCGCATCCCCGGCACCCGCCAGCGCAACATCCTCTACGACGGCCGCTGGGACGTGCCCACCCTGGAAGAGGTCTTCAAGTGGGCCGACCGGCAGGGCCGTGAGCGCGGCAAGCGGATCTGGCTGCACATCGAGACCAAGCACCCCACGTACTTCCGCAAGCTGGGCCTCGGCCTGGAGGAGCCCCTCGCCAAGCTCCTGCGCAAGTACGGGCGGCACAAGAAGAGCTCGCCCAACTTCCTCCAGTCCTTCGAGCCCAGCAGCATCCAGCGCCTGAACAAGCTCGTCGACCCGCCGCTCGTGGTGCTCCTGTCCAGCGCGAGCTCCCGCCCCTGGGACTTCGTGGAGGCGGGCGACCCGCGCACCGTCGCCGACCTCATCAAGCCCGAGGGCCTGCAGTGGATGGCGTCGTTCGCGCAGGGCATCGGCCCCACACTGGACCTGGTCATCCCGAAGAAGCCCGACGGAAGCCTCGGCACCCCGACCACCCTGGTGAAGGACGCGCACGCGGCGGGCCTGATCCTGCACCCGTACACGATGCGCAACGAAAACACCTTCCTGCCCGCGAACTTCAAGAAGGGCACCGACCCGGCCGCCTACGGCGACGCCTTCGGAGCCTTCAAGGCGTACTTCGAGACGGGCATCGACGGGATCTTCTCCGACAACCCCGACACCGCTCTCCTGGCTCGCGAGGACTTCGTCAACAGCTGATCGTCCGGCCCCGGTTGGGGTGACAGACGGCCGCTCCGGCAACCTCCTGCCGGGGCGGCCGCGTCACGCCTTGCATGACTCAGCCCTGCATGACTCAGCCCTCCATGACTCACTCGCTCATCCCCGCGTTGCGTCCGCTCCTCGCCGCCGAGGCCTCCGCCGCGGCGTACGGCAGCGGCGCCGACCCCGGTGACCTCGAACAGGCCGTCTGGCTGCGCCTCCTCGAACGCATGGAGGCCGCCGACCCACCCGCCGACCCGGCCACCTGGCTGCGGGCCGCCGTCGCCTCCGAGGCGCGCCGCACCCGGCGTACGGCAGAGCGCGAAGTGGCGTACGCGACCGAGCCCGCCGACGACACCGAGCGCGGGCCCGAACAGCGCGCCCTGCGGGCCGACCGCGACCGCACCCTGCACGCGGCGGTGCGCAGACTGCCCGGCCGCTGCCCCGGTCTCATGGCCGCGCTGCTGTCCCCCAAGGACCTCACCTACCGGGAGATCGCAGGTGAGTTGGGAATGTCACAGGGCAGCCTGGGGCCTGAACGTTCCCGTTGCCTGGGATGCCTGCGCAGAATGCTCGCGGCGGAGGTTGCAGCTCCTGAACCGCGGGGAATGGAGCGATAGACAACCGGCGGAGCAGGTGAGCGGGAGGCATGCACACATGGGCATGAGCGTGACCATCTCGGAGGCGGTCGGACAGGACGCCGAGAAGATCCTCAAACTGCAGTACCTGTGCTACCAGAGCGAGGCCGAGCTGTACGGCGACTACTCCATCGAGCCGCTGACACAGTCCCTCGACTCCATCAAGGCCGAACTGACCGCCGGCAGCGTGCTGGTGGCCCGCCTCGGGGACGAGGTGGTCGCGTCGGTGCGCGGCACGGTCGATCCCGACGGCACGGCGCGGATCAACAAACTGATCGTCCACCCCAGGATGCAGCGCCACGGCCTGGGAGGCAGGCTCCTGGACGCGATAGAGGGGCGCCTCGGCGCGGGCGGCACCGCCAAGTGCTTCCAGCTCTTCAGCGGCCACCGCAGCGAACAGAACCTCCAGCTCTACCGCAAGCACGGTTACGTGGCGGTGGGCGCCCAGCAGGTGAACGAACGGCTCACGGTGGTCACCCTCGCCAAGGAGATCGGCGCGAGCGCCTATGCGACCAGCCTCTGAGCGCACGCCGGGCGACTGCGGGCCGGCTGTGGCTGGCCGCGCAGTTCCCCGCGCCCCTACGGGGCGCTCTTCCTCCGCGCCTTGTTCAGCCAGAAGATCGCGGTGAGGGGCAGGATCACCGGAATGAACAGATAGCCCATCCCGAAGTCGGACCACACCGTGGCGTCGGGGAAGGCGGACGGCTCGATGAGCGTCCACGTCCCCACCGCCAGGACGCCCACCAGCTCGGCGGCGCAGCACACCAGCGCCGCCCTGCGGGCCTTCTCGCCGCCGCGCACGAGCGAGTACGTGATGAAGCCGTAGACGAGACCCGCGAGCGCGGACAGCGCGTACGCGAGCGGGGCCTTGTGGAAGTCCGTCGAGATCTGCACGGCGGAGCGCGAAACGGCGCCGACCACCATCACCCCGTACAGCCACACCAGAAGGATGCCGGGCCCGCTGATCAGCCTCTGCCGGGCGGGGGCCTTCTGCTCGTCGGGCTCGGTCACCGTCACCTCAGCCTCCCCAGATGTCGTAGAGCCGCACCTGGAGCACGGCAAGGACCACGCCGCCCGCGGCGACCGTGATGGAGCCCCAACGGGTGCGCTCCGCGAGGGACATGAAGCCCGCGGCCGGGACGCAGGCGAAGGAGCCGATCAGATACGCCACGAAGATCGTCGTGCCCTGCTCGGGCTTCTCGCCCCGCGCCAGCTGGACGATGCCGACGATCAGCTGGACGGTGGCCAGGAGCGTCACCACGCCCATGCCGATGAAGTGCCAGTCCTTGGTCGGCTGGTCCCGGTAGGCGGCGAAACCGCACCACGCGGCGAGGGCGAGCGCGGCCACGGCGGTCGCGATCGTCAGGGCAACAAGCATGCGGTGACTTTATTACGGGCCCTATGACCCGATGCGCGCACCCCTGAGGCCCGATGCGCGCACCCAGGGGTGCCCCGTACGCTCGGACACCATGAAGATCCACGCTGAAGCGCTCCTGTTCGACAACGACGGCACCCTGATCTCCTCCATGGAGTCGGTGTACCGCTGCTGGAGGCGCTTGGCGCAGGAGTACGGGATCACCGCCGAGGAATTCGCGCGGGTCGAGCTGCACGGCCGCCCCGCCGCCGAGATCATCGCCGACATGCTGCCCGCCGAGCGCGTGGCCGAGGCCGTCGCCCGCATCGAAGAGCTGGAGGTCTCGGACGTCGCGGGCGGCGTCGTGCTCCTTCCCGGCACCCGTGAGCTGCTCGAATCCCTGCCGCCCCAGCGCTGGGCCGTCGTCACCTCCGCCGGGCGCCGCCTGGCCGAGGCCAGGCTCGCGGAGGTCGGCATCGACGCCAAGATGCTGATAGCCGCCGACGACATCACGCGCGGCAAGCCCGACCCGGAGCCCTTCCTGCTCGCGGCGGCGAAACTGGGCGTCGACCCGGCGCGCTGCGTGGTCTTCGAGGACGCACCCGCGGGTCTCACGGCGGGACGCGCGGCCGGCATGACCACCGTGGCGTTGACCACAACGCACACCGCGGGCGAACTCGTCGCCGACGTCGTCGTGAAGGACCTCTCCGCCGTGTCCGCGCAGGCCACCGAGGGTGGCGTGGAGATCGTCACCGAGGACTGAGCAGTCGCCGGTCCGCGTCCGTGCCCGTCCACCGGCTGTCCGTATAGCGGACAACCGGGGCGGGGTGCGTACGCACGC
Source organism: Streptomyces sp. BA2 (assembly GCF_009769735.1). Taxonomy (NCBI): domain Bacteria; kingdom Bacillati; phylum Actinomycetota; class Actinomycetes; order Kitasatosporales; family Streptomycetaceae; genus Streptomyces; species Streptomyces sp. BA2. Next base: position 2,093,279 of record NZ_WSRO01000002.1, on the reverse strand, counting down.
GTGTTTTACTGGTCCACATGACCACGACGAGCAGCCGCACCCCTGCGACCGAGGCGATCACGACGCCCGGTGCTCGTTGTATGTGTCGAATGTGCGCCTTCTGAGGGCCCCCGCACCACTCCTGAGCATCGCGCCCCGAAGCGAAGCCGCTGTGCCGCGCCCCTATGCGACGTACGCCTTACCGGCGGACAAGACGTAGGACGCGAGCCTGCCCCGCGCACACCTCCTCCGGTTCCTTTCGCCACCGCGAGAAACCGTGCCGCGTTCCCCACGAATGCCCCGTGCCCGGCGAGAACCGCGCCGCGCACTCGACAGTGACGGAAACCCCTGTGATCACCACTTCCGGCCTCACCAAGGTCTACCGCTCACGCGGTCGTGAAGTAACTGCCCTCGACGGCGTCGATCTGCATGTCCGCGAAGGCGAGGTGTACGGCGTCATCGGCCAGTCCGGCGCCGGCAAATCCTCGCTGATCCGCTGCGTGAACCTCCTGGAGCGCCCCACCTCCGGCACCGTCAGCGTCGCCGGCCAGGACCTCACCGCCCTCGCGGGGCGCGGCAGCCGCGCGAGCAAGGACCTGCGCCGGGCGCGCAGCCGCATCGGCATGGTCTTCCAGCACTTCAACCTGTTGTCCTCGCGCACCGTCAAGGACAACGTCGAGCTGCCCCTGGAGATCCTCGGTCTCAGCGGCGTCGAGCGCTCCCGCAAGGCGCTCGAACTGCTCGACCTGGTCGGCCTCGCCGACAAGGCGAAGTCCTACCCGGCGCAGCTCTCCGGCGGCCAGAAGCAGCGCGTCGGCATCGCCCGCGCGCTCGCCGGCGACCCGAAGGTGCTGCTCTCGGACGAGGCCACCAGCGCCCTCGACCCGGAGACCACCCGCTCCATCCTCCAGCTCCTGCGCGACCTCAATCAGCAGCTCGGCCTGACCGTCCTGCTGATCACGCACGAGATGGACGTCGTCAAGAGCGTCTGCGACTCCGCCGCCCTGATGGAGAACGGCCAGATCGTCGAGTCCGGCACCGTCACCGAGCTGCTCGCGACGCCCGGCTCCGAGCTGGCCGCCGCGCTCTTCCCGGTCAGCGGCGACGCCACGGGCGACAACCGCACCGTCGTCGACGTGACCTTCCACGGCGAAGCCGCGACCCAGCCGGTCATCTCCCAGCTGTCGCGCACATACAACATCGACATCTCGATCCTCGGCGCCGCGATGGACACCGTCGCGGGCAAGCAGGTCGGCCGCATGCGCATCGAGCTGCCGGGTCGCTTCGAGGAGAACGTCGTCCCGATCGGCTTCCTGCGCGAGCAGGGCCTCCAGGTCGACATCGCGGGCGAAGCCCCCGTGACCACGCCGAAGGACGACGCCACGCTGCTGGTCAAGGAAGGTGCCAAGTGACCTGGTCGGAGATGCAGCCCCTGCTGGAGCAGGCCTGTTGGGACACCCTCTACATGGTCGGCTGGTCGACGCTGATAGCCGTCGTCGCCGGTCTGCCGCTCGGCATCCTGCTGGTCCTCACCGACCGCGGCGGGCTGCTGCAGAACACGGTCGTGAACAAGCTCATCGGGCAGGTCGTGAACATCGCGCGCTCGATGCCCTTCATCATCCTCATGGTCGCGCTGATGGGCCTCACGCGCTGGATCACGGGCACGACGATCGGCCGCGAGGCCGCCATCGTGCCGCTCGCGATCGGCGCCATCCCGTTCTTCGCACGGCTCGTGGAGACCTCGGTGCGCGAGGTCGACGGCGGTCTCGTCGAGGCCGTGCAGTCGATGGGCGGCAACACCTGGACCGTCGTACGCAAGGTCCTCGTGCCGGAGTCGCTGCCCTCGCTGATCTCCAGCACCACCACGACGATCGTCACGATCCTCGGCTACTCGGCCATCACCGGCGCCGTCGGCGCGGGCGGCCTCGGTGACATCGCCATCCGCTACGGCTACCAGCGCTTCGAGACCGAACTGATGTGGATCACCGTCGGTGTCCTCGCCGTCGTCATCTCGATCATCCAGTTCGCGGGCGACTACGCGGCCCGCAGGCTGCACCGGCGCGGCGGCCACTCGGGCGCCGCTCCCCGCCTGCGCTTCCTCAAGCTCGCGCCGTCGAAGGCTTCCTGACCGTCGAAGGCTTCCTGAAACTCACCCCGCACACCCATCGCGGGGCGTACCACCCATGGAGAAAGGCACTTTTCGTGCGTAACACCGCCAAGATCACCACCGCTGTCCTCGCCGCCGGAGCCCTCACCCTCGGGCTCTCCGCCTGCGGCTCCGACAAGGGCTCCGCCGCGGGCGACAAGGACGGCCCGCTCATCGTCGCCGCGACCCCCACCCCGCAGGGCGAGATCCTCGACTACGTCAAGAAGAACCTGGCGAAGAAGGCCGGTCTCGACCTCGACGTGCGGGAGTTCACCGACTACGTGACGCCGAACACCGCCGTCGAGCAGGGCGAGGTCTTCGCCAACTACTTCCAGCACAAGCCGTACCTCGACGACTTCAACAAGAAGAACGGGACGGACATCGTGCCGGTCCCGAAGGCGACGGTGCACCTGGAGCCGCTCGGCGTCTACTCCAAGACCGTCAAGAAGCTCGACGGTCTGAAGAAGGGCGCCACTGTCGCGCTCCCGAACGACACCACGAACGAGGCCCGCGCGCTCAAGCTCCTGGCCGACAACGGCCTGATCGAGCTCAAGAAGGGCGTCGGTTACGAGGCGACCCCCAAGGACGTCTCGAAGAACCCGAAGAACCTCAAGTTCAAGGAGATCGAGGCCGCCCAGGTGCCCCGCTCCCTCGGTGACGTCGACGCCGCGGTGATCAACGGTAACTACGCCCTTGAGGCCAAGCTCAGCCCGGCCAAGGACGCCATCGTCGCCGAGCCCGCCAAGGGCAACCCCTACGGCAACTTCCTCGCCGTGAAGAAGGGCGACGAGAACGACCCGCGCGTGAAGAAGCTCGCCAAGCTCCTCACCTCGCCCGAGGTCAAGAAGTTCATCGACGACAAGTACGACGGTGCCGTCGTCGCGGCGTTCTGATCATGCGTACGCCCGTCATAGCGGCCGCCGCCGGGGCGCTCGCCCTCACGCTCGGCCTGACCGCGTGCGGCAGCGAATCCGGCTCGGGAGGCGGCGACGGTGACACGCTCACCGTCGGCGCCACCCCGACCCCGGCCGGCGAAGTCCTCACGTACATCAAGCAGAACCTCGCGAAGAAGAAGGGACTCGACCTCCAGATCACGGAGTTCACGGACTACGTCACGCCGAACACCGCGCTCCAGGAAGGGTCCCTCGACGCCAACCTCTACCAGCACGCCCCGTACTTGGAGGACTTCAACAAGTCCAAGAAGACGGAGCTCACGCCGGTGACCGAGGTCTATCTGCCGCCCATGGGGGTGTACGCGAAGAAGGCGAAGGACGTCACCGCGCTGCCCGCCGGTGCCACCGTCGCCGTCCCGAACGACACCACCAACGAAGGCAGGGCGCTCGAACTCCTCGCCTCCAAGGGCGTCATCGGGCTCAAGAAGGGGGCCGGCGCGAACGCGACCCCCGAGGACATCACGTCCAACCCGAAGAAGCTCACCATCAAGCCGCTGGAACCCGCCCAGCTGCCCCGCTCCCTGGAAGACGTCGAAGCCGCGGTCATCAACAACAACTACGCGCTCGACGCCGGACTCAGCCCCAAGAAGGACGCCATCCTTCTCGAGTCGCCCAAGGACAATCCGTACAACAACGTGCTCGCCGTCAAGAAGGGCGACGAGGACGACCCCCGGGTCAAGAAGCTGGCCGAACTGCTGACTTCACCCGAGGTGAAGCAGTTCATCAAGGACAAGTACAAGGGCTCCGTCCTGCCCGTCGCAACGAGCTGACGCACAGTCTGTTTCCGCCCTCACCACGGGGTCCTCTCCTGACGAAGGAGCGGACCCCGTGGTGCGTTTGCGCGTCGACATGCTGCATGCTGGGCACTTCAGCAGGCCCGAGGGTTCCAGGTTACGGAGCAGCGCATGACAACCACCTTCCCCGACATCTCCATCAGCACGGAGCGGTTGGTGCTGCGCCCGTTCGAGGACGCCGACGTCTCCTCGTACGCGGAGATGATGAACGACGAGATGGTCACAGCCTGGACCTCCGTGCCCCAGCCCTACACCGAGGACGACGCCCGCGACTGGATCAACCGCCTCGCACCCGCCGAGCGCACCGAGGGCCGCGGAATCGCCCTCGCCGTCACGGAGTTCCTCACCCAGCGCCTGGTCGGCATCGTGCAACTGCGCGACACCGACTGGCGCGTACGCTCCAGCGAACTCAGTTACGTCGTCGCCCCCTGGGCCCGCGGCGAGGGCTATGCCTCGGAGGCGGCGCTCGCCACCGCTCAGTGGCTCTTCAACGACCAGCGCTTCGAGCGCATCGAGCTGCGCACCGCCGCAGACAACACCGCCGCCCAGCAGGTCGCGCAGAAAATCGGCTGCATCAGCGAGGGTGTCCTGCGGGGCGCCTGGATAGCGCGTACGAGGAACGGCGGAGATCCCTTCGGCGGCTGGATCGACGTCCGGACCGACCTCATCGTGTGGAGCCTGCTCCCCGAGGATCTGGAAGGCGTCGGCGAGCAGCTCGCGGACAGCGGGTTCAGCGCCTACTCCGACTGGAACTGACCCCCGGGGCACCACAGAGGTCCACCAGGTACGCTCGCCCCTGGCCGCACACGGTTGCCACCTGCACGCACGAAGCCCGGCCCCCTCAGACAACCCGCGAGACCCAGGAGACAGACGACGATGGCCGACCGCGTCACGGTGATCGGCTGGGACGGCTCGCCGCTGACCGCCGCCGCGCGCTCGGCGCTCGGCGCCGCCACCCTCGTCGCGGGCGCCGCCCACCACCTCGCGCTCTCCGAAGTGCCACCGGGCGCGGAACGGATCCGCCTGGGCAGCGTGAGCCTGGCCGCCCGCCGCATCGCCGCCCATCGCGGCACCGCCGTGGTCCTCGCCGACGGCGACCCCGGGTTCTTCGGCGTCGTACGCACACTGCGTGCCCCCGAATTCGGCCTGGAGGTCGAAGTGGTGCCCGCCGTCTCCTCCGTCGCCCAGGCCTTCGCCCGCGCCGGGATGCCCTGGGACGACGCCCAGGTCGTGGTCGCCCACCCCCGCACGCTGCGCCGCGCGGTCAACGTCTGCCGCGCGCACACCAAGGTCGCCGTCCTCACCTCACCCGGCGCGGGCCCGGCCGAGCTCGGCCTGCTCCTCCAGGGTGTGCACCGCACCTTCGTGATCTGCGAGGAGCTCGGCACCGATCGCGAACAGGTCACCGTCCTCACCTCGGACAAGGCCGCCGACCACACCTGGCGCGACCCGAACGTCGTCATCGTCATCGGCGGCCCGGTCGCCGCGTCCGACACCGGCTGGATCGCGGGACGCGACCCGGGCACCCCGCGCGGCTGGGCCCTTCCCGCCCCCGCCTACGGCGGCGATGCCCAGCTCGGCGAGGGCGAGAGCGACCGCCTGCGGGCCGCCCAACTCGCCCGCACCGGCCCGCGCGTGGGCGACCTGGTCTGGGACATCGGCTGCGGCAGCGGCGCCTTCACCGCGGAGGCGGCACGCTTCGGCGCCGCCGTCATCGCCGTCGACGCCGACCCCGACGCCTGCGCCCGCACCACGGCCGTGGCCCGCCACTTCGGCGTACAGCCGCAGATCCTGCACGGCACCGCGCCGCACATCCTCGAAGACCTGCCCGAGCCCGATGTCGTACGGATCGGGGGCGGGGGAGCCGAAGTGGTCTCCGCCGTCGCCGACCGCCGCCCGGCGCGCATCGTGACGCACGCGTCGACCCGCGACGCGGCCGAACTCATCGGCAGGGGCCTGACGGAGCACGGATACGCGGTCGAATGCGCGCTGCTCCAGTCCGTCGAACTCGACACGCGCGCGTGGACGGAGCGGGAGCGGACCGTGGTCTTCCTGCTCTCGGGAACGTTGCCGGATCGCGCCCCGTGACCCTGCTGCCGCACGGTGCGGGGTAGGCTGGCCGATCGTTGTACCGCACCCGAGCGTCCGGCAAATAGTTGGTCAATGTCCGGAAAGCTCGCCCGTTTTGGGGGGTGTGTGGTACGGCAGGACCGGAGGGCGCGCAACGTGGCGCAGCCCACAGCGGGCCGTTGCGGATCAAGCCGCCGCGGTGGCAGGCCGACCGGGACAATGCCTGTTGTCCGTACGCGGTTCGTGCCGCGCGGCGCGCACGCTCGTTGAGGATGACGGGCGGTTGGTGCGCCGCTCCGGGCAATGGGGCTTCCCCGGCCGAAGGCTGAGGGGCGGTCGAAGAAGCACTAACCGATGGGCGAGGGGTTACGCATGACCGACACCGGCCAGGTCCCGGGCGAGGGACTGCCGGAGAACGCAGGCATGGTGGAGCAGCCGGGCGTCCCCGCCCCGGGTGCGTACACCTACCTCGACCCCTCCGAGAATCCCGCCGAGAGCGTCGCCCCCGCCGAAGACGACGACCTGTTGCTGATGCCGGGTGCCCAGGGCGCCTGGAGCGAGGCGCAGTCGGCACAGCATGCGGCTGTCGCGCAGGGCGTGGGTCAGCAGGGCGTGGGTCAGCAGGGCGTGGGTCAGGCTGTGGGGGACGCGTCTCTGGCGAACCAGTACGCCGCTGGTCAGCCTGTGGCCGGTCAGCCCGTGGCAGGTCAGCTGGGGGGCGACCCCTCCGTGGCGGGCCAGTCCGTGGCGGACCAGCCCTTGGCCGATCAGTCCGTCGGTGCGCAGTCCGCCGGTGCCCAGTCCGTCGGCGGCCAGCACGCGGCGGCCCAGCAGGCGTTCGCCCAGCAGTCGGCCGGGCAGCCGCAGCCGCAGGCCATGCACCAGCCGGGTCCGCACGAGACGGCCGGCCGCGACAGCGGCTCGGTCGACCTGAACGGCGTCCAACTGCCGGGTGCGCCCACCCCGGCGCCCGCGTCGCACCCCGGCCCCTCCCGCCGTCCGCTCCACCGGGGGCCTTCGGGTCCCGCCGTGCCGGACGGCTCGGGGAGCCCCGTACGTTCCCTCGCGGACCGCGGGCCGGCCGGTGCGCCGCAGCACGCCGCGCCCGTGCGGCACGCGGGGCCGCCCACGGTGGGGCCCGAGTACCTCGACATCCCGCGTGACGAGGAAGGGATGCCGCCGGGGCAGCAGCTCGGCGAGAACGCGCCGCAGGGCGCGACGCCGTGGACGTCTCAGCCGCAGCACTCCCAGCCGTCGCAGCCGTCGCAGCCGTCGCAGAACTCGCAGCCTTCTCAGTACGCGCAGTCCGCGCAGTCGCCTCAGCCTTCGCAGTCCGCACAGCCTGCACAGGCCGCCGAGTCCGCCGAGTCCGCACAGGCCGCCGCACCAGCAGAAACGGTCGTCCCGGACGTCACTCCTGTCACAGAGGGCACTCCGGAGGCACCCGCCCCCGAGGCTCCGCAGCCCGCCCCGGCCGCCGAGACGCCCGCTGTCGCCTTCCCGCAGGCCGCGGATGCCGCCGACCCCGCGATCGCGCAAGGCACCGAGGCCGACGACCAGTTCGCGCAGACCGGCGCCGAAGCCGGGCAGCCCGCGTTCGCCGTGGACGCCGAGCAGCCGTCGGCCGAGCAGCCGCCTGCCGTGGCCCCGTCCGCGCCCGCCCCGGAACCGAGCCAGGAGCCCGCGCACGCGCAGGGTTCCGGTCAGCCGCAGTTCGCCATGGCCGGGGCGCAGCCCTGGTCGGACGCGCCGCTCGCGGGCGCCGGACATGCGGCTCAGGGCCCGCACATCCCGCAGGCCCCGCAGCCGCAGCAGGCCCAGCAGGCCCAGCAGTACGTCGAGGCCCCCGTGGCCCAGGCGCCGCAGGGCGAGGGGCTTCCCAGCTCTCCGAGCCAGCCGTTCGCGGACCCCCAGGAACCCGCGCCCCTCGGCCAGTTCGTGCCGGTCGAGGGCTCGGTGCCGACCACGCCTCACCTGGCACCGACGCCTCCGCAGGCCCTTTCCGTACCCCCCGAGCACTTCGAGGCCCCGCAGCCCGAGACCGCCGAAGCGCAGCCGGAGCCCGCCGTGGCCGAGGCAGCCCCGCCGGTCGCTGACCTCCCGGAGGCACCGGCCGCTCCGGAGGCCTCCGAGCCCTCGGTGGCCCCCGAGCCCCCGGTCGCCCAGGAGCCCTCGGCCCTCCTCGAAGCCGCAGGACCCGCAGAACCCGCTGAACCCGCCGAAGCCCCGGAGGCCGCAGAAACCACCGAGGTCCCCGAGCCCGCGTCCCCGCAGCCCGTGCCTACCGTGCCCGCACCGCGTGACGGCGGAGAGCCCGCGGCGGCAACGCCCGTCCAGGAGACGGCACCGGAGTCGGCACCGGAGACAGCAGCAGAGCCCGTGGCCGTGGCGCCCGTACCGGCGGAGGAAGCAGCCGAAGCCACGCCCCTCGCAGTGGCCGACGTACCCGCCGAAGCGGAGCCGGTCGCAGTGGCCGAGGCGCCCGAGCCCTTGGCCGTCGTCGAAGCCGCGCCCGTCGAGGTGGCCGAAGCCGCCGACCCGATGGAAGCCGCCGACGAGGCCGCCCCCTCCGAGCCGGCTCAGCAGCCGGAGCCCGTCCAGCAGGCCGAGCCCGTCCAGCAGTCGGAGGTGCCCGCCGCCCCCGCCTACGACGACGCCGAGCGCGAAGCCGTCCTGCGCGTCATGCGCGAACGCCGCGACATCCGCAACGGCTTCCGCAGCGACGCCATCCCGCACGAGGTACTGCTCCGCGTCCTGGAGGCGGCCCACACGGCACCCTCCGTGGGCCACTCGCAGCCCTGGGACTTCGTCGTCATCCGCTCGGCGGAGACCCGCCGTACGATGCACGAGCTGGCCATGCGCCAGAAGGACGCGTACGCGAAGTCGCTCCCCAAGGGCCGCGCGAAGCAGTTCAAGGAACTGAAGATCGAGGCGATCCTCGACACCCCGGTGAACATCGTCGTCACCGCCGACCCGACCCGCGGCGGCCGCCACACCCTCGGCCGTCACACGCAGCCGCAGATGGCCCCGTACTCCTCGGCCCTCGCCGTCGAGAACCTCTGGCTCGCGGCGCGCGCCGAGGGCCTCGGCGTCGGCTGGGTCAGCTTCTTCGACCAACGTGAGATGGTCAGAACCCTCGGCCTGCCCGAGCACCTCGAAGTGGTGGCCTATCTCTGTGTCGGATACGTCGACGAGTTCCCGGAGGAGCCCGAGCTGATGCAGGCAGGCTGGTCCAAGCGCCGCCCGCTCTCGTGGGTCGTCCACGAGGAGACGTACGGGCGCCGCGCCCTGCCCGGCGAGGACCCGAGCGACCTCCTCGCGGAGACCGTCTCCAACATCCGCCCGCTGGACGCGAAGGCGCTCGGCGAGGCGTGGGAGCGGCAGAAGCGGATGACGAAGCCGCCGGGCGCGCTCGGCATGCTGGAGATCATCTCCGCGCAGCTTTCGGGCCTGTCCCGGCAGTGCCCGCCGCCGATCCCGGAGCCCGCGGCCGTCGCGATCTTCGCGGGCGACCACGGCGTGCACGCCCAGGGCGTCACCGCCTGGCCCCAGGAGGTGACCGCGCAGATGGTCGCCAACTTCCTCGGTGGCGGCGCGGTCTGCAACGCCTTCGCCAACCAGGTGGGCGCCGAGGTCTGCGTCATCGACGTCGGCGTGGCGAGTGAACTCCCGGCCACGCCCGGCCTGTTGCCCCGCAAGATCCGCGCGGGCACGGCCGACATGACGACAGGACCGGCCCTGAGCCGCGAGGAGGTCAAGGCGGCCATCGAGGTGGGCATCGAGACCGCCCGTGACCTGGTGGCGGCGGGCAACAAGGCCCTGCTCACCGGCGAGATGGGCATCGCGAACACCACGGCGTCCGCGGCCCTCATCTCCGTCTACACGGACACGGACCCGGGCGAGGTGACCGGCCGCGGCACCGGCATCAACGACGAGATGCACAGCCGCAAGGTCGACGTCGTGCGCCGCGCCCTCGAACTGCATCAGCCCGACCCGGCCGACCCGATCGGCGTCCTCGCGGCGATCGGCGGCCTGGAGCACGCCGCGATGGTGGGCCTCCTCCTGGGCGGCGCCTCCCTGCGTACGCCCGTGATCCTGGACGGCGTGAGCGCCGGCGCGGCGGCCCTGGTCGCCCGTGCCATCGCCCCCGAGGTCCTCGCGGCCTGCATCGCGGGCCACCGCAGCGCGGAACCGGGCCACGTGGCGGCGCTCAACAAGCTGGGCCTGCGCCCCTTGGTCGACCTCGACCTCCGCCTGGGCGAGGGCACAGGCGCCCTCCTTGCCCTCCCGGTGGTGCAGAGCGCGGCCCGCGCGATGCACGAGGTGGCCACGTTCGACTCGGCGGGCGTCACGGAGAAGTAGCCGCACACCGAGGCTCCGGGGGCGAAGCGCGCTTTTCGGGAAGGGGCGGGGCTGGGGGAGTGCCCCCGCCCCGCCCCCGCCATACTGAACCTGCACGTCAAAGCATCAACGCAGCCGCCTCACCGTCGCAGCGGCACCCGCAAAGCCCCGCGCCCCGCATGAGGAGCCACCCGCCATGGCAGAAAGCCCCGCCTACCCCGTAGGCCTCCGCCTCACCGCCCGCCGCACGGTCGTGCTCGGCGGCGGCCAGGTGGCCCAGCGCCGCCTCCCCGCCCTGATCGCGGCGGGCGCCGACATCCTCCTCGTATCGCCGACGGCGACGCCCTCCGTGGAGGCGATGGCGGACGCGGGGGAGATCACCTGGGAGCGCCGCCGCTACGAGGCCGGCGACCTCAAGGACGCCTGGTACGCCCTCATCGCCACCAGCGACAGCGAGGCCAACACGGCGGCCTCCGCGGAAGCCGAAGCCCACCGCGTCTGGTGCGTCCGCTCGGACGACGCCGACGCCGCCACCGCCCTGACCCCCGCGACCGGCCGCTCCGAAGGCGTCACGGTCGCGGTCCTCACCACGGACATCCACGGCCGGGACCCCCGCCGCACCGCGGCCATCCGCGACGCGGTCGTCGAGGGCCTGCGCGACGGCACCCTCGTGGCGCCCCACCACCGCACCCGCACCCCCGGCGTCGCCCTCGTCGGCGGCGGACCGGGCGACCCGGACCTCATCACGGTCCGTGGCCGTCGCCTCCTCGCCGAGGCGGACGTGGTCATCGCCGACCGGCTCGGCCCCCGCGACCTGCTCGACGAACTCCCGCCGCACGTCGAGGTGATCGACGCGGCGAAGATCCCGTACGGCCGCTTCATGGCCCAGGAAGCCATCAACAACGCGCTCATCGAGCATGCCAAGCAGGGCAAGTCGGTCGTCCGCCTGAAGGGCGGTGACCCCTTCGTCTTCGGCCGTGGCATGGAGGAGGCCCAGGCGCTTGCCGAAGCGGGCATCCCCTGCACGGTGGTCCCCGGCATCTCCAGCTCGATCTCGGTGCCCGGCGCCGCCGGCATCCCCGTCACGCACCGCGGTGTCGCCCACGAGTTCACGGTGGTCAGCGGCCACGTGGCCCCGGACGACGAGCGCTCCCTGGTCGACTGGGCATCCCTGGCCAAGCTGCGCGGCACTCTCGTCGTCCTGATGGGCGTGGACAAGATCGGCAGGATCGCCGAGACGCTCACCGCGCACGGCCGTTCGCCCGAGACCCCCGTCGCCCTGATCCAGGAGGGCACCACCGCGGCCCAGCGCCGCGTGGACGCCACGCTCGCCACCGTCGCCGCCGAGGTCGCCGCCCACGAGGTGAAGCCCCCGGCCGTCATCGTCATCGGCGACGTCGTGAACGTGGGGCCCGGCCGCCCCGCGTAACCACTCCGAGCCCCCGCGTAACCACCGGTAACCCAACCCGTCCCAAGGCGTTGGCACCACACCCAGGACAAGGCAGTATCACCCTGTGGCTGATCTCATCTCCATCGACGACCCCGCCGACCCGCGCCTGCGCGACTACACGGGCCTGACCGACGTCGAACTGCGCCGCAAGCGCGAGCCCGCCGAGGGCCTCTTCATCGCCGAGGGCGAGAAGGTGATCAGGCGCGCCAAGCAGGCGGGCTACGAGATGCGCTCGATGCTGCTCTCCGCGAAGTGGGTCGACGTCATGCGGGACGTCATCGATGAGGTCCCCGCCCCGGTGTACGCGGTCAACCCCGACCTGGCCGAGCAGGTGACCGGCTATCACGTCCACCGCGGCGCACTCGCCTCGATGCAGCGCAAGCCGCTGCCGACGTCGGACGAACTCCTTAACCGGGCACGCCGCGTCGTCGTCATGGAGTCGGTGAACGACCACACCAACATCGGGGCGATCTTCCGCAGCGCCGCCGCCCTCGGCATGGACGCGGTCCTGCTCTCACCGGACTGCGCGGACCCGCTCTACCGCCGCTCGGTGAAGGTCTCCATGGGCGCGGTCTTCTCCGTCCCCTACGCCCGGCTCGAATCCTGGCCGAAGGGCCTGGAGGGCGTACGGGAAGCGGGCTTCAACCTCCTCGCGCTCACCCCGGACGAGAAGGCGAAGACCCTGGACGAGGCGGCGCCCCACCGCATGGACCGGGTGGCGCTGATGCTCGGTGCGGAGGGTGAAGGCCTCACCACGAAGGCCCTGATGGCAGCCGACGAATGGGTCCGCATCCCGATGGCGCACGGCGTCGACTCCCTGAACGTGGGAGCGGCGGCCGCGGTCGCTTTCTACGCCGTGGCGACGGGCCGCCCTCAGCTCTGAGGACCCGGCCCCGGGTCCGCCCGCTGGCTCTGCTGTACGTCGCGCACATCGTGTACGCCGCTGCCGCCGAGCCCGCGCGCGGGTCCCTGGCACCCCTGGGCCGCCGCGATCCCCAGGGCCACGAGCAGCGTCACGACCACGAAGACGAAGAGCCGCTGGCGCAGCAGCCGCGGATTGGCGGGCCGCCGCGCGCCGCCGGAGCGCGTCGTGTTCCGGGACGCCGATGGCCGTGAGCCGGACCGCGAGGAACTGGACCCGGCCCGCGAGGAATTAGGCCGTGAGGAACCCGTACGGGACGGGCCGGTGCGCGAGGAACCCGGCCGTGACGAACCGGTCCGCGGCGGGGGAGTGCCCTGCGGCTGACGCCGCTGGGTGCGCTGGTCCGCGTACTCCTCGGCCATCCGTCCCGTGGGACGGTCCTGGTCCTGCCGGGGCGCGGGCGGCCGCGGATCCGTCAGGCCCTGTGCCTCACGGGCCGCGATCTCCTTGAGCCTGAGCGACAGTTGGAGCGTGCTGGGGCGCTCCTCCGGGTCCTTGGCGAGGCAGGCCCGGATCAGCGGGGCGAGCGCGTCTGGGACCCCGCCGAGCTGCGCCTCCTCATGGACGACGCGGTAGAGCATGACCTCTGAACTGCCGTGCCCGAAGGGTGAGTCCGCCATTCCCGCGTACGCAAGGGTGGCGCCGAGGGCGAACACGTCCGTGGCGGGTGTGACGGCGGCGCCGCGCACCTGCTCGGGCGCGAGGAATCCTGGCGACCCGACGGCCGTGCCCACGTGGGTCAGGGTCGAGGCGCCGGTGGCCCAGGCGATGCCGAAGTCGATGATCCGCGGTCCCTTCGGGGACAGCAGGATGTTCGACGGTTTCAGGTCGCGGTGCACGACACCGGCTTCATGTACGGCGACGAGGCCTTCGGCGAGCGCCGAACCGACGACCGCCACGTCGGCCGCGGAGAGCGGCCCCTCGGCGGCGACCTTGTCGTGCAGGGACGGCCCGGGAACGTACTGCGTGGCGAACCACGGCCGGTCGGCGTCGAGATCGGCGGCGACGAGCCGCGCGGTGCAGCCGCCGCGGATGCGCCGGGCCGCGGAGACCTCGCGCGCGAAGCGCGACCGGAACTCCTCGTCCTCCGCCAGATCGGGCCGGATCACCTTCAGGGCGACGCGCTGCCCCCGCCGGTCCGACCCCAGGTAGACGACACCCATGCCGCCGGCGCCCAGCCGCCTGTGCAGTCTGAACGAGCCGACGACACGCGGGTCCTCGCGCCGGAGCCGCATCATCGTCATGTCCATCCCCGCTGCCCGGTCCGTTGTCGTGCCACAGCTTACGTTTCCGTGGCCGGGCAGGTGCAGAGGCCGCGCCCTCGCGGCCCGACCGATTGTCAGTGCCGGGTGGGAAACTTGAAGAGTGGTCAGGGCGCCGGGGGAGAGCGGCCGTTGCACGGGGCGTGCTCCCCAACCATCCATCGCTGAAGGGGGATTGATCCCGTGAAGGGTGATCGCGTGGAGATAGTCGTGGACGCCGGGGACACGACACGGACGTACGAGGTGGTGGCGAGCCGGGCGGGCCGCCGGGTGGAGACGGCGGTGCGCAGAGGGGTGGTCGAAGTGAGCGAAGTCACCCGCAGCGGTTCCGTCGTGCGGACGGCACGGTTCATGTCGACCCGCGTCCTGGCTCTGGTCGAACAGCCCGTTCCCCGGGAGGACACGTCGGAGCGGGCCGCCCGTCCCCTCCGGGAAGACCCTGAGACCTAGGACCCCGTCTCCACCCACGGGAGTACATGACCGACGATCGCTCATCCTCCGGGAGGCCCGGCAATCGGTACGAGGGCATGACGACCCAGGCTGCCGGCGCACCTAGATTTGAGGTCAAGCGGCGGGTGGCAGCACTCGTCCCCCGAGGTCAGACACCCGCCGCTGCCAAATTCATACAGACTCGGTCAGGAGAGGAACCATGGCGGACACGGCACCGCGGGCAATGATCCGCACGCAAGGACGTAAGGCCTTCGCCACGTTCGGCGTCCGCCCGTCCGGCACGCGTCACCCCTTGGTGGCGACGGCCATGGTTCTTCCCCTAGCGGCCCTGCTGGTGGTCGTCTTCGGCGGCTGGGAAGCAGTGGTCACACAGGCGTCGTCCGTGGGCGTGATGCTGGGGCGCTGAGCGGCGCCCCGGGCCCGGATGAGCGGTCCGGGCGGGGACATCCGGCCAGGAAACCCCGTGGGGACGGGGGTGCGGCGGACGGCACGAGAAATGCCCGCGCAGCTGGGGAGCTGCGCGGGCACTTCTTTATGCGCCGGGGCTCTGCGGGGATCTCCTGGGCGCCGTAGATCACCGGCTGCGCCGAGCTCGTCCTCAAACGCCGGACGGGCTGGATATCCGGCCCGCGTACGCTCGCGGATGCACCGATCGACGTACCCCGGGGGACCCGTGACCGCCACCGCCTTGCTGCCGGCGCTGACCGCCAAGGTCCGCCACACAGCGCACCGCACCCCGCGTACCTGCGCCTGCGCCCCCGAAGCCGTCCTCGCGGACCGGGACGACGCCACCGTCGTCCAGCACGGTGACACCGTCGCCAAGGCGCACGCCCCCGGCACGGACCCCGCCGAGCTGGCCGCCCGCCTGAAGGTCGCCGCCGCCCTCCGCGGCACCCTCCTCCCTCCGCTCGGCGCGACAGCGATCCCGCTGCACGGCCGCCTCGTCACCTTCTGGGACGCCGGCACCCCCGTGGACCGCGACGACCCCGACGCCGCCCCCTGGGAAGCCACCGCCACCCTCCTCGCCCGCCTGCACGCCACGCCCCCGGCCGAACTCCCGCACCCGCTCCCGGACATGCGCGGCCCCGCGAAGGCCGCCCGTGCGATGACGCGGATGCGGGCCGCGGGACCGCACCCCGCCGCCGCCCCCGTCGAGGGAGCCTGGGCCACGCTCCCCGCCTGGGCCCGCGCCGAGGCACCGGCGCCGCTCCCCAAGCTCCTGTGCCACGGCGACCTGCACCTCGGCCAGCTGGTCCGCACCCGAGAAGGGCGCTGGCTGCTCATCGACGTCGACGACCTCGGCCTCGGTGACCCGGCCTGGGACCTGGCACGCCCCGCCGCCTGGTACGCCTGCGGCCTCCTCGCCCCTGACGAGTGGACCCGCTTCCTCACCGCCTACCGCACGGCACGCGGACCGGCGGTCCCGGCCGACGGCGCGGACCCCTGGCCCGCCCTCGACGCACCGGCCCGCGCCCTCACCGCGCAGACGGCCGCCCTGGCCGTGGCCAAGTCCGTCAGGGAGAACCGCCCCCTGGACGAGATCGAGCAGGCAGTGGTCGACGCCTGTGATCGAATGGCCGCCGTCCCGACGGAGTTGGCGCCCACCAGCACGAAGTAGGGTGCAACGCACCGAAAGCCGGGCAGAGATCCGGCGAAGCAGTCACGACCGTCGAGGAGTTGAGCCGACCATGCAGTGTCCCAAGTGCCACGCACCGATGCACACGTACAACCGCAATGGCGTCCAGATCGAGCAGTGCAGCGGTTGCCGCGGGATATTCCTCGACTATGGCGAGCTCGAGTCCCTGAGCCGACTGGAGAACCAGTGGGGCGGCCACCAGGCCCCGCCCCCGCCGCCGCCCGCCCCGCAGGCGTACCCGGCAGCTCCCGCCCCCCAGTGGGGCGCTCCCCAGCACGGCGGCCACCACGGCGGTCACTACGGCCACAACAAGCGGCACAAGAGCTTCGGGCACATGCTCTTCTCCTCCTGACCGGAGGAACGACGAAGCCCCCGGCCATGGGAACGGCCGGGGGCTTCGTACGGATGGTGCGCGATACTGGGATTGAACCAGTGACCTCTTCCGTGTCAGGGAAGCGCTCTCCCGCTGAGCTAATCGCGCAGGTCAACCTGCATGTGCTGCGTACTGCGTGCGCGATACTGGGATTGAACCAGTGACCTCTTCCGTGTCAGGGAAGCGCTCTCCCGCTGAGCTAATCGCGCGGGTTCAGACCTCAGGAAGGCGAGCCTTCGAGAAGATCCAGTGGACGATACTGGGATTGAACCAGTGACCTCTTCCGTGTCAGGGAAGCGCTCTCCCGCTGAGCTAATCGTCCTTGGAGGTGGAGACGGGATTTGAACCCGTGTAGACGGCTTTGCAGGCCGTTGCCTCGCCTCTCGGCCACTCCACCAGGAGTGCGGGGGGTCGGGAAGATCCCCCGTTTCCTGCGAGCGGACGACCAGGTTCGAACTGGCGACCTCAACCTTGGCAAGGTTGCGCTCTACCAACTGAGCTACGTCCGCTTGTCTTTCCCGGCCCGCTTGCGCGTCCCGGCGACGTGTTGAACTCTAGCGGATTCCTGGGCCAGTACAAAAACGCGTTTGCGCAGCGTGCTGCGCTGTCACTGGCCCGGGGCGCGACCAGGACACCGGTCATAGACTCGCAGACGTGCACAGCGCCCCTCAGATGTCCTCCCGGCCGCCCTCCGGGGCGCCCCTGCCCATGGCGCGCTTCGGCGGCCTCCTCGCGACCGGCCTCAGGGACGTGACCAGCGATCCCTCGGCGCTGGACTCCGATGGCTTCTGGGCCGTCTCCGCGACCTTCGAGGGCGAACTGGTCTGTGCCCGCTTCGACGACGTACGGGCCGAGCCGGTGCCCGCGCCGGTGCCCGGGGCGTGGCGGGGCCCTGCCGCCGGTGACTGGACGTCGTCGCTCGACCGCGCCGCGTATGTGGACGGTGTGCGTCGTGTGCGGGAACACATCGCGGCCGGGGATGTCTATCAGGCGAACCTCTGCCGCGTGCTGTCCGCGCCGGTTCCGGGCGGCGGGGACGGCTTGGACGGTGCGGACATCGACGCCCTGACCGCGCTCCTCGCGCGCGGGAACCCCGCCCCGTACGCCGGAACGATCCGCCTGCCCGGACACGGCGTCGAGATAGCGACGGCCTCGCCCGAGCTGTTCCTGCGCCGCGAGGGACGTGTCGTGGAATCGGGGCCGATCAAGGGCACGGGCCGGACCGAGGCCGACCTCCTCGAGAAGGACTACGCCGAGAACGTCATGATCGTGGACCTCGTCCGCAACGACATCGGGCGGATATGCGTGACCGGCTCCGTGACCGTCCCCGACCTGTGCGTGGTCGAGAAACATCCGGGTCTCGTCCATCTCGTCTCCACCGTCCGGGGCGAGCTCGTCCCCGGCACCGGCTGGCCCGAACTCTTCGCCGCCGCTTTCCCGCCCGGTTCCGTCACCGGCGCCCCCAAGTCCAGCGCCCTGCGCATCATCGACACCCTGGAGACCGCGCCCCGCGGCCCGTACTGCGGCGGTATCGGCTGGGTCGACGCCGACCGGGGCACCGGCGAACTGGCCGTCGGCATCCGCACCTTCTGGATCGACCGCGCTCAGGGCGTGCTGCGTTTCGGCACCGGCGCAGGGATCACCTGGGGCTCGGACCCCGAGGGGGAGTGGCGGGAGACCGAACTGAAGGCGGAACGGCTGCTGGCGGTAGCGTCGGGAGCGTACGAAGTGAGTGGAGGGACCCCCCAGTGAAGATCTGGCTCAATGGCGGCCTGCAGGACCTCGATACCGCCCGCGTCTCCGTGCTCGACCACGGACTGACCGTCGGCGACGGCATCTTCGAGACGGTCAAGACGGCCGAGGGGCGGCCCTTCGCGCTGACCCGGCACCTGGAACGGCTCGCCCGCTCGGCGCGCGGCCTCGGTCTGCCCGAGCCGGACCTGGACGAGGTGCGCGCGGCCTGCGCGGCCGTCATCAACGCCAACCCGATGCCGCTGGGACGACTGCGCATCACGTACACCGGGGGCCTCTCGCCGCTCGGCTCGGACCGTGGTGACCAGGGGCAGACGCTGGTCGTCGCCCTCGGGGAGGCGAACCGGCGCCCCGACACGACCGCCGTGATCACGGTCCCGTGGACCCGCAACGAGCGTGGCGCCCTGACCGGCCTGAAGACCACCTCGTACGCGGAGAATGTCGTCGCCCTCGCGCGCGCCCACGAACAGGGCGCTTCGGAGGCGTTGTTCGCCAACACGGTGGGGCAGCTGTGCGAAGGCACGGGTTCGAACGTCTTCGTCGTGCTCGACGGCGAGATCCACACGCCGCCGGTCGCCTCCGGGTGCCTGGCGGGCATCACGCGCGCGTTGGCCGTCGACTGGACGGGCGCGCGTGAGACCGATCTGCCGCTCGACGTCCTCGACCGCGCCGACGAGGTGTTCCTGACCTCGACGCTCCGCGACGTCCAGGCCGTGCACCGGATCGACGGGCGCGAACTGCCGGGCGCACCGGGAGCGGTGACCGCCAAGGCGATGCGGATCTTCGACGAGAGGGCGGCGGACGACCTCGACCCGTGACCGGTCGGGCGAGACGCCGCAAGTGCACGCGATCCTGATGACGCATGAGCCGCAGGGCGGGTAGAACTCCACTGATGACCACGACCCTGCGGCCGACCGGGCCGCTTCAGCAGAGCGCTGACGGCGCGAAGTCACGCACGTACGAAGTGCGCGTGAACAGCCGTCCTGTGGGCGGGATAGAACTCGCCACGCACCCCGTGTTCGGGCCCGGTGTCGCCGAGATGCGGGATCTGAGCATCAAGGAGCCCGACCGCAGGCGCGGCCGTGCCACCGTCGCCGTGCTCGCCGCCGAGGAGGTGGCGCGCGGCTGGGGCTGCAAGCGGATCGAGGTGGCCGTGCCCGCCGAGGCCGCGGCGGCCCACCGCCTCGCCGTGTCCCTCGGCTACGTGGAGCGCAACCGCCAGATGGCCAAGCCCCTGACCGCCGAGCCGCCCGCGCTGCCGGCGGGCGTCGAAGGGCGGCCGATGACCGAGGGCGAGTACGAGGTCTGGCTGGCCCACGAGCAGGAGGACTACGCGCAGACCTGGATCGAGCGCGGCGTCCCCGAGGCGGAGGCGCGCGCCAAGTCCGAGGCCGACCACGCCGACCACCTGCCCCAGGGCCTCGCCACCCCCGGTACCCGGCTCAGCGTGCTCACCCACGAGGGCACGGCGGTCGGCACCCTCTGGCTCGCGCGGCGCGAGCGCGACGCTTTCGTCTTCGACGTGGAGGTCGACGAGGAGTACCGCGGACGCGGCCACGGCAGGTCCCTGATGCTCCTCGCGGAGACCCAGGCCCGCGAGGCGGGCCTCGGCCGCCTGGGCCTCAACGTCTTCGCTGGCAACGTCCCGGCCCTGCGCCTGTACGAGTCCCTCGGCTACGAACCGGTCATGTACTACGTCTACAAGCAACTGCTCTAGGAGCGGGCCGGCGGTTCTAGGCGTCCTGCCCGGAGGCCGCGAGCAGGCGGTCCGCGATCTCCTCGACGCGCTCGCGCAGGCCCTCCTGGCTCTTGCCGCCGTCGAGGCGCTCGCCCCCGATGACGTACGTCGGTGTCCCGGTGACGCCGATCGCCTTGCCCTCGGCCTGGTCGGCGTCGACGATCAGGATGTGCCGGCCGTCGACGAGCGCGGTGTCGAACTCCTCCGCGTCCAGGTCCAGTTCCCGCGCGGCCTCGACCAGGAAGGGTTCGCCCTTGCGGGTCAGCTCCTCGACCTTGCCCAGCACGGCCTCGACGTACGGCCAGCCCTGTCCCTGCTCGAAGGCCTCCTCGGCGGCCTGGGCGGCGGCGAAGGAGTGCTTGTGCTTCTCGAGGGGGAAGTGCCGAAGCCGCAGGTCGACACGGTCGCCGTAGCGGGCACGGAGCGCGCGTACGTCGTCGAGGGCGGTCCGGCAGTCCGGGCACTGCAGCTCGCACCAGATGTCGATGACGAGGGGGCCGGCGGGGGCCGCGGGGGCAGAGTCGCTCATGGGGACAGTCTTCCAGCCCCGCGTCGGCCTCCCAACCGGGGCCGGGGGCGGCCGACCGGAACCTGCGGAGGAGACGTGACCCTGATATGTCCCTGAAGTCCGCTCGGGGCGTGGCTTGTGGGGGTCCACCCGGTGCAGGATGGAAGGGAAGACAGTGCCGGACAGTGCCACCGTCTACGCCCGCACGCCTGGAGGACCGGATGATTGCCGAGACCGTCTGTTCCGCCGTATCCGCGGCCGGCCTCGGCATTGCCGCGATCACGGCCTATCGCAAGCGTTTCCTCGCGGCGACGCGCCTTGCCGCCTACTCCCTGGTCCCGGTCGGCCTGGTGATGACCGGTGTCGTCGGATGGCTGGCCGACACCGCCTTCAGCATGAAGGCATGGGCAGGCTTCGGGGTCCTCGGCGTCGCCTGGCTGCTCTTCATGATCACTCGCGCCGTGGAGCGCCGCTCCGGAGGCACCCGCAAGGAGCGCAAGGCCGCGAAGGCGGCCCAGCGCGAGGCGGTGGCCCCCGCGGCGTCCGCACCCTCCCTGGGCCAGGGCACCCGCCCGGCCGCCCAGCCCGCGGCCCAGCCGAAGGCGGCCGCGCCCAAGGAGGACTTCAGCGACATCGAGGCCATCCTGAAGAAGCACGGCATCTGAGAGCGGCCGGGCCTCTGGAAGAGGCGCTGAGTGGTCAGCCGATGGCCCTGAGACTCCCTCGTTCGTGTGGACGGCGGTGCCGCCGGGTCTGACGAGGTGCGCCGCTGGTGGGCCGTGGACGGAACACACGGGACGCTGGGCTTTCGCAGGTCACGGAATGCGGCGAACTCCCGCGCTTTCCGGGCGTGTTGGTCAGCGGTACCCCCGGGACTGAGTCATCATCGCCGCGAGATGCTGGACACCGCACAGGGCGATGCCGCCCCGCCGAACGATGAGCGAGCCGCGACCGAAGAGCCCAAGGGCTGTCTGTTCGCGCTCTCCCAGCCACCCCTGATGATCTTCCTGGCGGTGATCGGCGTCCTGATCCTGATGGGTTCTCTGCACGATCTGCTGAGGCTCTAGCGGGGAGCGCCGCCTGCGCGTCGCGGCCGGGGCTCAGCCCGCCGCTTCCTTGCGCCGGGCCCGGTAGGCGGCGACGTGCAGCCGGTTGCCGCAGGTGCGGCTGTCGCAGTAGCGGCGCGAGCGGTTGCGGGAGAGGTCGACGAAGGCGCGCCGGCAGTCCGGGGCCTCGCAGCGTCGCAGCCGCTCCTGCTCGCCGGCGACCACGAAGAACGCGAGCGCCATCCCGCAGTCCGCGGCGAGGTGGTCGGCGATGGAGGCGCCGGGCGCGAAGTAGTGCACGTGCCAGTCGTAGCCGTCGTGGTCGGTGAGCCGGGGCGTGGTGCCCGCCGCCGCGATCAGTTCGTTGATCACCGCCGCCGCGGCCTGCGGCTCGGGCGCCGCGAAGACTTCGTGGAAGCGGCCGCGGATGTGCCGGACGCCGGCCAGGTCACGCTCCGAGAGCACTCCGACGTCACTTATGTCGTGGCTTCGTACGAACTCGCCCAGGGCTGCCACGTCCGGGAGTCCCTCCGTCTCGGTGCCCGCCGCGCTCTCTGCGTTCTCGTCGTCCGGCGCGGTGTTCACCAGATCGACCACGGCGTCGAGTGCGCACCGGGTGTCGTGGGTGATCAGCACGATTTGCTCCCTGGCCTGGGGTAGTGCGGTCTCCCCCGCTCGTGGAGAGCGTGGGGAGAGTGCCCGCCGATGCTGGCCGATGCTAGCGGCTTCACGACACGACGCACCGGCGCCGTCCCCGCGGGAATCCGCGGCGACGGCGCCGGTACGTCTGCTCTGTGCGGTTGTCGTGCCCGAGCCGTCGCCCCGAGTCGGACGGCGCCGGGCGCTCTCGCGCGGCCTGGAGCTAGCTTTCGGCCAGGATGTGCGAGAGCTCCGTATCCAGATCGAAGTGGCGGTGTTCCGTGCCGGGCGGCACGGCCGCGTCGGTTCGCTTCAGGAACGATTCCAGGGCCCGCGCCGGGGCCTCGAGCAGAGCCTCACCCTCGGGGGAGCTCAGGGCGATGCAGACGACGCCCTGACCGTGGCTCCGGGACGGCCAGACTCGGACGTCGCCGGTACCGGTGGGCCGGTGCAGGCCCTCGGCGAGGAGGTCGCGGGCGAACACCCACTCGACGGTTTCCTCGGCTCCGGTGTGGAAGGTGGCGTGCACGGCATAGGGATCGGCCGTGTCATACCGCAGTCCTGCGGGTACAGGCAGTGAGGACTCGCTCGACACAACGAGGCGCAGGTGCAGCTCGCAGCTGACCGTGGTGTTCATAAGCGCCAGGGCCTTTCGCTCAGTGTGCGCTCGGGGATTCGCACGTCGGCGAAATCGACATGCCACCTACGGTGCCGTTGTAAACCCCTCTGAGGGTTTTGGGTGTCTTTAGGTAGCTCGTACGGCGGGTTGTTCGTTCGATGGGTACAGCCATTCCAGTGACGGGTTTCCGTCGGGTAGGGTTTGGCCGTATGAATACGGGGAGTAACGAGCCGGGGGTTGCTGAAACAATCACCGGTACGAAGGACGAACAGCCGCTCGGATCGCGCGCGCCGGAGTTCATCCAGGCCCGCAAGGCGCTGCACCTCAGCTGGCAGGTGGGCGTGTTCATCGTCGGCCTCGCGGTGGTTGCCGCGGGCATCGTCATGCTGCCGCTGCCCGGACCGGGCTGGCTGGTGATCTTCGGCGGAATGGCGATCTGGGCGACCGAGTTCGTCTGGGCCCAGCTGGTGCTTCGCTGGACGAAGCGGAAGGTCACCGAGGCGGCGCAGCGTGCGCTCGACCCCAAGGTGCGCCGCAGGAACATCATCCTGACGACGGTCGGTCTGGTGATCATCGCCGTGCTCGTCGCGGTCTACGTCTGGAAGTTCGGCCTCGAGATGCCATGGAAGATCAAGGAGTGACCTCCGGGTGACTCCACGGCGGTCGGAGGCACCCGCTGACATGCGGTAATGTTCTCCGTGCGCCCGGGGCGATTAGCTCAGTGGGAGAGCGCTTCGTTCACACCGAAGAGGTCACTGGTTCGAACCCAGTATCGCCCACCCCGGAACTGCGGCCCGGAGGCTTTCAGCCTCCGGGCCGCAGTCGTATTCGCTTGTTTTCCCGTGCGGCAGAAGGGAATTGATACTCCGTCGGCTGCCGTTCGGAAAAAGCGGAGTCAGTGCATTCTGCCGAGAACGTCACGGACCCGGCGTGCGTCGCGCAGTCGCTGTTCGTACGTCGCGCCGATCGCGAGGAGCATTAGTCCGGCGAGCGCCGGCGGCAGCCAGCGCGGCAGGGTGTCCACCACTTGGACGATGTAGGGCGCCAGTTCGTGCAGCGCGTCCAGGGCGAGGACCGTGCCGCCGAGCACCAAGGGCGCCTGCAGCCGGTGCCGGGCGCCCGCCAGCGTGATCAGCAGGGCCGCGGTGCCCAGGAGCAGCGGGCGCTGCCAGTGCGCGTCGCTCCAGGCGGCGACGAGGCTGGGCAGGAGGGTCGCCGCGAGGCCTGGGCCGTAGGCCGTCCAGGAGGACGTCCCGGGGGCGCGGCGGCGCCGCAGGGTGCCGATCAGGAGCGCGGGGACGGTGACCGGCAGGGTGTAGGCCTCGGGGGTCTCGACGCCCCAGGCGGCCAGGCGTACCCAGGTCGCCAGGAGGAACAGCACCCCGGCCGCGTACCCGACGGGGCGGCGGTCCGTGCGGAGCGCGATGCCGGCGGTGATGACGCCGCCGAGCGCGAGGGCCAGGGCGAGGGTCGCCGCGTGCCCCGTGGTGAGGATGATCGCGAGCCCGCCCGCGACCGCCCCGGCGATCTCGACCGGCGGTGTCAGCTGGTGACGGCCGAGCCGGGCCGCGGCGAGGGCGCCTATCGCCGGAACGGCGAGCATGAGCAGCCCGATGTGGTCCACCCGCAGGTCCCGGGCGGCACCTGCGGCGAAGGCGAGCGTCGTGGTGTACGCGATGGTGGCGCAGACGGCGGCGGGCGCCACGCTCGAAACGGCTTCCCGGCGGCGCGCGGCGAGCACGGTCGCCGCGAGGAACAGCGCCGTCAGGGGGCCCAGCGTGCCGAGCGTCGCCCCCGTACTGGCCAGCGCCAGGAACGCGACGCTCACCGAGGAGGCCACCCCCAGGGTCAGCGAGGTGAGGGCGACCGCCTTCGAGCTGACGCGCGACACGACGGCGACGACGAGCAGGGCGCCGGTCAGCGCGACGTACGCCGACACCCCTGCCGCGTAAGGGAGTTGGAGGGCGGACGGAAGGATGAGGAGGGCGGCCCAGGCGAGGGCCAGGGCGGCGGGTGATGCGGCGAGGGTGGCGGTCGGGGTGGCAGGGCCTGTAGTCGGAGTGGTCATGGCGCGGGTGAGTGGTGGTGCCCCCGGGTGTCCAAGGGCCTGGAACTGAAGCCGGGCCGCCGTGAACAGGACCGTGGCGACCGCTGCGAGCACGAGCGCGGCCATGACCGGGTGCTGCACGGGCAGTCCGGGCACGGCGGATGCGGCACCGGTGTTCTGTGGGGTGCCCGACCATGCCTTTCCGGCCCAGCTCACGGGCCCGAGCAGCGCGGAGGCGAGCGCGGGCGACGCCCACAGCGCCGCGAGGGCGTGCACCAGGAGTGCCGCGCCGGCGATCCCGCGCAGTACCGGGCGCGGCAGCGCGGTGCGCATGACCGCCAACAGCGCGACGGCACACGCCAGATAGCCGGGAACCGTCCAGGCGGAGGGCAGCGCCTCGCGCAGCACGCCACCGGCGGCGGCCACCATGAGCAGGCCGCCCGCGAACGCCGCGCCCGCCGCCTGCGGGGGCTCCGTGATCAGCCATGCCGCCACCAGCGCGATCGACGCGGCAAGGATCAGAAGCGCGCCCGCCCGCGCCGCGTCCGGCAGGTCCGTGGCCGACCAGGACAGATATCCGGCGGCCGTCGCGCCCCACAGGCCCATGGCGCAGGCACCGACGGCCGCGACGACGCGGACGCCCGGGTCGCTCGCCCGCAGCGCCACGGCGACGTCGAGCGCCGCCGTCACCAGGAGCGCCGCCGCCGTCGCGTGGTCACCCGCGTCGGCGGCACGCGTCCAGAGGAACAGGGGGAGCTGAGCGGTCGCGACGGCCAGCGGTATGGGCAGCCGCAGCGCGCGGAACGAAAGTCCGTACGCCGTCCACAGTGCGGCCAGCACGGCGGACGCGGCGGCCGAGTAGCCGAGGGCGTCGGTCTGTGGCAGGGCGACGGCATGGAGGGCGTACGCGTCGAGGACGGTCAGGGCGAGGCCGAGCGCGGCCACCGTCTCCGCCGTCGAACGCAGCTTCCGGCGCAGCAGCAGCGCGGGCACGCCGAGCGCCGTCAGCGTCACGGCCGCGAGGACGGCGCTGCGCCCGCCGATGCCCAGGTGCCCCCAGCTCACCAGCGTGAAGGCGATCGCCGCGATCGTCAGGAGGATGCCGCCCAGCGTGAGCAGTGCGTTCTGCACGTTCGGCGGTGTGGCCTCGGGGGCACGCACCGGCCGCGGAGGAGCGGGCGCGGGTGCGGCCGCCGCCTGGAGGACGCCGATCAGCCAGGCGCGGCGTTGCAGCAACTGCGTCCTGCGCGCGTCGAGTCGGCGCAGCTCCAGGTCGAGGACGCGGAGTTCCTCGGCCGGGGGCGGAATGTTCGTCATGTCCGTGGAGTGTGGTCCAGGACACTGCGGCGGGCATCGGTGCGGATACTCAGTACGTACTCAGATCGGCACGTACTCAGATCGGCTCCTTACCGGCAGACTTCGGACCATGGACTGGAGCCACTTCCGTTTCCGCAGCGTCTGGAACGTACCCGCGCCACCCGCCGCCGTGTACGCGGCCCTCGAACGCGCCGAGGACTATCCCGCGTGGTGGCCCCAGGTGCGCGAGGTGACGCCCGTCGACGAACGCAGCGGCACGGCGCGCTTCCGCTCCCTGCTGCCGTACGACCTGTTCGTCACCGCCGAGGAACGGCGCCGCGACGCGTCGGCCGGGATCCTGGAGATCGCGATGACCGGGGATCTGGAGGGCTGGGCGCGCTGGACCGTCACGGCGGCGCCGAGCGGGACGCGGGCGTTCTACGAGCAGGAAGTGGTGGTGCGCAAACCGCTGATGCGACGCCTCGCCGTCCCCGGGCGACCCGTCTTCCTCCTCAACCACGCGCTGATGATGCGCGCGGGCGAGCGAGGCCTGAAGGCGCACCTCGGACAAGGCTGAGGGCCCTCGCACAAGCGGTTTGAAGGAAACCCGCGAAGACCTGTATTGTTCAGTCCGTTCCCGGGCGATTAGCTCAGTGGGAGAGCGCTTCGTTCACACCGAAGAGGTCACTGGTTCGAACCCAGTATCGCCCACCCGGAGAATGCCGGTCCGTCACAGACGGACCGGTTTTTTCATGCCCGCGGGCCAGTTCCGGCCCGCAAATGTCAGGCTGCCGCGGGCAGTTCGGGACGCAGTGGCCACGCGGGATCCACCGCTTCCGGCGTACCGCTGCGCGCGAACCATGCTTGCAGCCCGCGCGCCTGCGCCGCGTGCCACACCGCCTGCAACGCGTGCAGCTCGGCCGGTGAGAGCCGTTCGAGCCGGGACGCGAAACGCTGCCCCACGGCACGTACGACATCCAGCGCGGCCTGCGCGTCGGCCGCCGCGTCGTGCGCCTCGTCGAGATCCACCGCGTAGTGCGCGCACAGATCGGTCAGGGTGCGGCGGCCCTTGCGGTACCGGTCGAGCTGCTTGTCCAGGACCCGCGGGTCAAGGACGCACAACGGTGAGCCCGCCATGTAGTGGCTGAGCGACGACGCGCGGTGCCTGCGCAACTCCCGGTCCAGGATCGTCAGGTCGAAGGGCGCGTTCATGACGACGATGGGGCGGCCCGCCGCGCCCTGTTCCGCCAGCTCCCTGGCTATCTCCTCCATCACCGGCGCGGGCCAGCGGCCGTTGTGCTGCAGATGTTCCTCCGTCAGGCCGTGCACCGCGGTGGCGCTCTCGGGCACCGGAACGCCCGGGTTCACCAGCCAGCGAGTGATGCGCGGGCGGGTTCCCGCGCCTTGCTGGACGACGACGGCGGCCGACACAATGCGGTCGGTCTCGACGTCGACGCCCGTGGTCTCGGTGTCGAATGCGGCCAAGGGCCCCTCGTACCAGCACGTCATAGTGACGCAACTCCTCGATCATGTCCGGCAGATGGCTTTCCTCCCCTGCCCACACCGGTGATACCCGGGCCGTTTGCGCTGTACGCGGCCCGGAGACAACAGAGGTACAGGGCACGGGAATTGACCGGCCCGATGCGGGGATTCACTGGTTCGGAAGGCTCGTTGGACATGGCGCTCGCGCAGCCCGAACAGGGTGGGCTGCTGCCCGAGCGGATCGCACCGCCGCGCGGCACACTCGCCACCACCGCCTGTATGGAGACCCTTCAGGTGGGCTATCTGCACGCCGTCGCCGCCGCGGCGGGGTGCTCGCTCTCCCAGCCCTTTCCGGACAACGGCATCGACTGGCACGTCAGCCACAGCGCCCCCGGGCACACGGTCGACGACGAAGTCACCATCAAGGTGCAGCTCAAGTGCACGTACCAGATACCGCCGAACCCCCCGGGCGCCGCCTTCTCCTTCACGCTCGACAACCCGCACCTGGAGAAGCTCGCCCGCACCCCGGTCTCGGTGCACAAGATCCTGGTCGTGATGCTCGTGCCCCGGTCGCAGGATGACTGGCTGCGCGCGAGCCATGACCGGCTCGACCTGCGGCACTGCTGCTACTGGACCAACCTCGCCGGACACCAGGTGACCGGCCGGCGCAGGACCACCGTGCGCGTCCCGACCTCGCGGATCTTCGACGACAGGGCCCTCTGCGAGATCATGACGCGGGTCGGGACGGGAGGGAGACCCTGATGCACCGCCCGATCGAAGAGCCGCTACGCCCCGTTCGCCCGCACCCCGTTGAAGCCGCGGGCAGCTGGGCAGAACCGCTGACCCCGTTGGGTCCCCCCGAGCCTTCGCAGGTCGACCCCGCCGTGCTCGGCGCGCTGCTCGTCCGGCACGGCTGGCGCCGGCGCGGGGGAGCGGCGGGGCGCTACGCCCGCTGGACCCCGCCGGGGCCCGGCGGGGGCGGCACGAGTCTGCTCGTGCCGGAGAACAGGGCCTTCCCCGACTGCGAGGACCTGCTCGGCGAGGCGCTCACCGCCCTGGCGCGCAGCGCGTCGCCGTCCGCGCGTGACGTGCTCGTCGGGCTCACCGTGCCCAGCGACGAGATCCGCTGGTGGCGCGATGTCCCGGCAGGCCCCGCGGGCGCCGCGACCTGGACGGCGGAGGAACAACTGCGGGCGGCGGCACGGCAGATGCTGCTCGCGGGGGCCCTCGCGGCACGCGGCCGTGCCGGGTACTACGGGGCGCGGCACCGCGGGCCCGCCGCCGCGTCCCTGGAGAGCGTCCTGGTCGGGCCCGCTCCGGGCGGGCGGCAGCTCACCGCGTTCGTGCCCGTCCTGACGGGGCGGCTCCTCGCGGTGCGGCTGCACCAGGCGCTGTACGCGGTCCGCGAAGCCGTCGACTACCAGCGGGCCACCGGTGGCATGGACGCCTTCGACGGCGCCGTCGAGGCGGGCGTCAGCCATGAGCTGACGGAGGCCGTCGTGGCCCTGGTGCGGGGCACGGAAGGGGCACGGGTCGCCGTGGAGTGGGCGCCGGCCGCCGGGGTGCCCGAGGGGTGCGCCGTCGACGCCGATCCCGTCGAGTTCTCGCCCGGTGACCTGACGGTGCTCAGAGAGGCGAGCGCCCGCTATCTGCGGGACGAGCCTGCGATGCCGGTGCGGATCACGGGGGCCGTGGTGCGGATGCGGCGGCCGGGGCCGCGGGGTGACGGCACCGTGCGGGTCCGGGTGCTCGCGGGCGCCGACGTCCCCCACGTACGCATGACGCTCGACGAGGAGTCGTACCGCATCGCGGGCCATGCCCATCTGGTGGGGCTGCCGATCCGGGTGCACGGGCGGCTGGAGAGCCGGGGCGGGTTCCGGCGGCTCACCGGGGCCTCCGGAGTGGTGCCTGTGCAGGTGGACGAGGGGGACAAGGACCGCCTGATGAAGTCGCTCCAGGAGAATCTCGACTTCTTCGAGGAGGCGTGCAGCGGCGACTAGGGGTGTCTGAGGCGGGGCGCGGCTGAGGCCCCGGGGATAACCGTTTCGCGATGGGCGCCCCGGGCTCGGTACGATTCGTATCGCGTGCAGGAGCAGATCTGCCGCGACCCCCTTCAGGTAGGAGAAGACCGGTGTCAGACGTCCGTGTGATCATCCAACGCGATTCCGAGCGGGAAGAGCGCGTGGTGACGACGGGCACTACGGCCGCTGAACTCTTCCCCGGAGAGCGCACCATCGTCGCCGCCCGCGTGGCCGGTGAGCTGAAGGACCTCGCGTACGAGGTGAAGGACGGCGAGGAGGTCGAGCCGGTCGAGATCTCCTCCGAGGACGGCCTGAACATCCTGCGCCACTCCACCGCGCACGTGATGGCGCAGGCCGTGCAGGAGCTCTTCCCCGAGGCCAAGCTGGGCATCGGCCCGCCGGTCCAGAACGGCTTCTACTACGACTTCGACGTCGAGAAGCCCTTCACGCCCGAGGACCTCAAGGCCATCGAAAAGAAGATGCAGGAGATCCAGAAGCGCGGCCAGCGCTTCTCGCGCCGCGTCGTCTCCGATGAGGCCGCCCGCGAGGAGCTCGCCGACGAGCCGTACAAGCTGGAGCTCATCGGCATCAAGGGCTCCGCGTCCAGCGACGACGGCGCGGACGTCGAGGTGGGTGGCGGCGAGCTGACCATCTACGACAACCTCGACCCGAAGACCGGTGACCTGTGCTGGAAGGACCTCTGCCGCGGTCCCCACCTGCCCACCACCCGGAACATCCCGGCGTTCAAGCTGATGCGCAACGCCGCGGCGTACTGGCGCGGCAGCGAGAAGAACCCGATGCTCCAGCGCATCTACGGCACCGCCTGGCCCACCAAGGACGAGCTCAAGGCCCACCTGGAGTTCCTCGCCGAGGCCGAGAAGCGCGACCACCGCAAGCTCGGCAGCGAGCTGGACCTCTTCTCCATCCCGGAGCAGATCGGCTCGGGCCTCGCGGTCTTCCACCCCAAGGGCGGCATCATCCGCCGGGTCATGGAGGACTACTCGCGGCGGCGCCACGAGGAGGAGGGGTACGAGTTCGTCTACACCCCGCACGCCACGAAGGGGAAGCTCTTCGAGACCTCGGGCCACCTGGACTGGTACGCCGACGGCATGTACCCGCCCATGCAGCTCGACGAGGGTGTGGACTACTACCTCAAGCCCATGAACTGCCCGATGCACAACCTGATCTTCGATGCGCGTGGGCGTTCCTACCGTGAACTGCCGCTGCGTCTCTTCGAGTTCGGCACGGTGTACCGGTACGAGAAGTCGGGCGTCGTGCACGGTCTGACCCGTGCCCGCGGCTTCACCCAGGACGACGCGCACATCTACTGCACCAAGGAGCAGATGGCGGACGAGCTCGACACGACGCTCACCTTCGTCCTGAACCTGCTGCGCGACTACGGCCTGACCGACTTCTACCTGGAGCTGTCCACCAAGGACCCGGAGAAGTTCGTCGGCTCGGACGAGGTCTGGGAAGAGGCCACCGAGACGCTGCGCAAGGTCGCCGAGAAGCAGGGCCTGCCGCTGGTCCCGGACCCGGGCGGCGCCGCCTTCTACGGCCCGAAGATCTCCGTGCAGTGCAAGGACGCCATCGGCCGCACCTGGCAGATGTCGACCGTGCAGCTGGACTTCAACCTGCCGGAGCGCTTCAACCTGGAGTACACCTCGCCGGACGGCACCAAGCAGCGTCCGGTGATGATCCACCGTGCGCTGTTCGGCTCCATCGAGCGGTTCTTCGCGGTGCTTCTGGAGCACTACGCGGGCGCGATGCCGCCGTGGCTCGCCCCGGTCCAGGCGGTGGGCATCCCCGTCGGCGACGCGCACATCCCGTACCTCCAGGAGTTCGCGGCCGAGGCCAAGAAGAAGGGCCTGCGGGTCGAGGTGGACGCCTCCTCCGACCGTATGCAGAAGAAGATCAGGACGCAGCAGAAGCTGAAGGTCCCCTTCATGATCATCGTCGGTGACGACGACATGAACGCGGGCACGATCTCCTTCCGCTACCGCGACGGCTCGCAGGAGAACGGCATCCCCCGCGACCAGGCGCTGGCCAAGCTCCTCGACGTGGTGGAGAGCCGCGTACAGGTGTGACCTGAGTGAGAGGCCCCCGGGACGTTCAGCGCCCCGGGGGCCTTTCCTCGTCCTCCCGCGCGAACACCTGAAGCAGCCACGACGAGAACGACCCCGTCACCGCGCCGAGCAGCGCGAGGCCGCAGAGCATCAGGCCCACCGCGATCACGCGCCCGAGCGGCGTCACGGGCGTCACGTCGCCGTAGCCCACGGTCGCGAGCGTGGCCGCCGTCCACCACACCGCGTCCCCGAAGGTACGGATCGTCCCTCCCGGAGCCGTGTGCTCACGCTGGTAGACGGCCAGCGCGCCGGTGAAGCCGATGAGCAGCGCGGAAAGCCCGGCGTATGTGACCACGCGCGCGTGCAGCGCGAGACGCGGCCTGCCGTGCCTGCGCTGGACTGCCTCGTAGATGCGCACCACGCGCAGCGGCCGCAGCAGGGGCAGGACGAGAACCAGGGTGTCCAGACAGTGGGTGCGTACGAAGCGCGGGCCCTGCCCGCTCAGCCGCCACCGCACCGCGTAGTCCACGGCGAACGCGGCCCAGGCGGCGATGAGGACCGCAAGGCAGAGGTCGCGCCATGCCCCGGGCAGTCGTGAGGCCAGGACCAGTACCGCGTACGCGGTCAGGTAGAGCATCGAGGCCACGGCGAGGGGGGCCTCCGTGCGGCTGTCCCAGCGTGCCTGGCGGCTGTCATCGGTCATCGGGCCAGCTTCGCGGTGCCGCGTCCGGCGGGCGCCCCGGCGACACGCTTCGATCGGGCTAAGTCATATGCTGCACAGCATGACGAGTGAGCCGGAGCAGCAGATCGGAGTGGGGACGCAGGACGCGTTCCAGCGCCTGTGGACGCCCCACCGGATGGCGTACATCCAGGGCGAGAACAAGCCGAGCGGTCCGGGCGCCGACGACGGCTGTCCCTTCTGCTCCATCCCGGCCAAATCGGACGAGGACGGGCTGGTCGTCGCGCGCGGCGAGCAGGTGTACGCGGTGCTCAACCTCTACCCGTACAACGGCGGCCACCTCATGGTCGTGCCCTACCGTCACGTCGCCGACTACACGGAACTGACCGCCCGGGAGACGGCCGAGCTCGGTGAGCTCACCAAGCAGGCCATGACGGCGCTGCGCGCCGCGTCCGGCGCGCACGGCTTCAACATCGGCATGAACCAGGGCACCGTGGCGGGCGCCGGTATCGCCGCGCATCTGCACCAGCACATCGTGCCGCGCTGGGGCGGGGACACGAACTTCATGCCGGTCGTCGGCCACACGAAGATCCTTCCGCAGCTGCTCGCGGACACCCGCAAGATGCTGGCCGACGCCTGGCCCGCCGCGCTCTGACGCGCCTCACGCGTCGTACACGTCCGCCTTCCTCGGCATCGGGTCCTGGACCGCGCCGCTGAGGAAGCCGGAGCGCGTACCGAACTTCTCCGTGTCGACGCCGTTCTCCTGGAGGACCTTGATGGCCGCCGAGTGCACCACGCGGAGCACCGGGGTGGCCGCGCGCAGCGCGTCGTCGGCCATGAAGCGGTGCCGCCACGGCTTGTCCGCCCAGGCGTGCCGCAGCCCGAAGGGCTCGGGCAGGACCAGCTTGCCGCCGAGGTAGTCCAGGATCGGCGGATACCAGGTGAAGGGGGCGCGCAGCGCGAGGCGTACGACCTCGTCGGCGTCGACCAGCGGCAGCTTGCGCTCCGTGGTCTCCCAGAACTTGATGGGCTTGGCGACCTTCTTGACCTTGGGGTCGGGCTTGCTGGTGAACAGCGAGTGGACCGGGCCGAGGGCGTGTCCTGTGACCTCGATGCGCAGGGTCTCGTGCAGGACGGTCACCGTGATCAGCATCGTGATGACCAACTGACCGTCCCAGAGCGTGAACTGGCAGCCGAGATAGTGACGGTCGCCGCCGCCGAACTGCTGTTCGTTGCAGATCCGCTGTATCTCGTGGCCCCGGACCTGGAAGGCCTCGACCTCCGTGCCGCTGGGGCGGGAGACCGCCTTCGCGTTCTCCCCGATGGGGGAGACGATCCAGTGCTTTATCGACGGGGTCGGGAAGCCGCCGGTGTGCAGCGGCCCGCGCTCCAGGAGGCGCAGCTGGTCGTGCACGGACCGTATGACGTCCCAGCTGCGGAACGGGTGGATCTCCGTGCCTTCCTTGCTGGAGACCAGCTCCTCGGCGAGCTGCCAACTGCCCCAGCGGGTGCCCATGCCCAGTATTCCCTTGGGGCCCGCATAGAAGACCGAGTTGCTCTGCTGCTCGGCCGACAGGCGGGCAAGGCCCTGGCGGAGCTGCTCGGCGGCCGTCTCGCCCGGGCTGCCCGGCACCGCCTCGGGGATCTTGGCGCCGATCCCGCCGCCGGCTAGCAGGCTCGCCCAGCGGTCGCGCAGATCCCTCGCGGTGCGCTCGGCGATCAGCTTGGCCCAGAACCAGCCCGCCACGGGGACGACGATCGCCGCGCGGATGTACCACCCGAGGAGGCCGTCGACCGGCAGTTTGATGAGGAAGATCGCGGCGAGGACGCCCACGGCGACCAGGACGGCCGTCGCGATCGCGCTCGCCCGCTTGTTGTCCCGCTTGACGACCGCCTGCTTGGCCGTGAAGAGGAGCAGCCAGACGAGCAGTCCGGGCAGGAAGAGGAGTCCGCACACCACCATCACGACGGTGAGCCAGCGGTCGCGCTCCTTGCGGATGTTGTTCGCCGCGAGGCAGTGCTCGACGATCGACTGCGGCTCCATGCCGAAGGACTGGATGAGCGGCTTACGGGCGCCGCCGAGCATCCGCACCTGCACGGCCCGTGCGAACGCCTCGCCCAGGTTCGGGGCGAAGAGCGACCAAAGGCCTTCCTTCACCTCGGACTTGTGCCATTCGTTGTTGGCGTCGAGGATCTTCGTCGCTTTGTCGTCGCGGTACGCGGCCGACGCGAGGGCGTGGGTCGCCGCCGTCTGTCCTGCGGCCCCGGACAGCGGGACCTGGGCCCCGGGCCTGAAGTCGAATACGTCGTCCGCCACTGCCGCCCCCATCGCCGCAATACCTTCGCTGCTGCGGCCTTCCCGACTTCCGTGCCTGGCACACCTGTTGATCAGGTCATCAGCGTATCGGTGTGCACTGACATCCGGCAGGGCGCATCGGGTGCGCCCTGCCGGAGATCCTCAACTAGGAGACGTCCTGGGCCTGTTCACGGATCCTCTCGGAGAGCTGGGGCGGCATGGGTTCGTGGCGTGCGTAGGTGCGGCTGAAGCGCGCGGTGCCCTGCGAGAGGGACCTCAGGTCCACGGCGTAACGCCCGATCTCGATCTCGGGCACCTCGGCCCTCACGAGCGTGCGCCCGCCGGGCGCCTGCTCGGTGCCGACCACCCGGCCGCGGCGCCCCGAGAAGTCGCTCATCACCGAGCCCACATGGTCGTCGCCGACCAGGACCCGCACCTCGGCCACCGGCTCCAGGAGATGGATCCTGGCGTCGGCCGCCGCCTCGCGCAGCGCGAGCGCGCCCGCCGTCTGGAACGCGGCGTCGGAGGAGTCCACCGAGTGCGCCTTGCCGTCGAGCAGCGTGATGCGTACGTCGATCAGGGGGTAGCCGGCGGCCACACCCTTCGCGGCCTGCGCGCGCACGCCCTTCTCGACGGACGGGATGAACTGCCGGGGCACGGAGCCGCCCACGACCTTGTCGACGAACTCGATGCCGCTGCCGCCCGGCAGCGGTTCGACCTCGATCTCGCAGATCGCGTACTGGCCGTGGCCGCCGGACTGCTTCACATGTCGGCCCCGTCCCGCCGACTTGCCCGCGAACGTCTCCCGGAGGGAGACCTTGTGGGCCACGACGTCGACCTGTACGCCGTACCGGCTGCGCAGCCGCTCCAGGGCGACATCGGCATGGGCCTCGCCAAGACACCACAGCACCACCTGGTGGGTGTCCTGGTTCTGTTCCAGGCGCATCGTCGGGTCCTCGGCGACCAGACGGGAAAGACCCTGGGAGAGCTTGTCCTCGTCCGCCTTGCTGTGCGCCTGGATGGCGAGCGGCAGGAGCGGGTCGGGCATGTCCCAGGGCTCCATCAGGAGCGGGTCGTCCTTGGCCGAGAGGGTGTCGCCCGTCTCGGCGCGGTTCAGTTTGGCGACGCAGGCCAGGTCGCCCGCGATGCAGCTGGTGAGCGTGCGCTGGTGCTTGCCGAAGGGGGAGGAGAGCGCGCCGACGCGCTCGTCGACGTCGTGGTCCTCGTGGCCGCGGTCGGCCAGGCCGTGTCCGGAGACGTGCACGGTCTCGTCGGGCCGCAGGGTGCCGGAGAAGACGCGTACGAGCGAGACGCGCCCCACGTAGGGATCGGACGCGGTCTTCACGACCTCGGCGACCAGCGGGCCCTCGGGGTCGCAGGTGAGCGGGGGCCGCGCCTTGCCGCCGGGCGTGGTGACGGCGGGCGCCGGGTGCTCCAGGGGGGTGGGAAAGCCACCCGTGATCAGCTCCAGGAGCTCCACCGTGCCGATGCCCTGGCGGGCACCCTCGGCGGCGGGGGCCGCCGCGAGTACGGGGTGGAAGATGCCGCGTGCCACGGCCCGTTCCAGATCCTCCACAAGCGTCTTGAAGTCGAGGTCCTCGCCGCTGAGATAGCGGTCCATGAGGGACTCGTCCTCGCTCTCGGCGATGATCCCCTCGATCAGGTTGTTGCGCGCGTCCTCGATGAGCGGGAGCTGGTCGTCGCCCGGTTCGGACTCCTTCCGTTCGCCGGACGCGTAGTCGAAGATGCGCTGCGAGAGCAGCCCGATCAGGCCGGTCACCGGTGCGTGCCCGTCCGGCCCCTCGGCGCCGTGCAGCGGCAGGTACAGCGGCAGTACGGCATCGGGGTCGTCGCCCCCGAAGGCATCGGCGCAGGTCCGCGTCATCTCCCTGAAGTCGGCGCGGGCCGCCTCCAGGTGGGTCACCACGATGGCCCGCGGCATGCCGACCGCCGCGCACTCCTCCCACACCATGCGCGTCGCGCCGGTGATGCCTTCGATGCCCTCGGCCGCCGAAACGACGAAAAGGGCCGCGTCCGCCGCGCGCAGACCGGCCCTCAGCTCCCCGACGAAATCGGCGTACCCGGGGGTGTCCAGAAGATTGATCTTGTAGCCGCCCCATTCGACGGGAACCAGCGACAGCTGTACCGAGCGCTGTTGCCGGTGCTCGATGTCGTCGTAGTCGGAGACAGCGGTGCCGTCCTCCACACGGCCCGCCCTGTTCACCGCCCCCGCGGTCAGCGCGAGGGCCTCCACCAGAGTCGTCTTGCCCGATCCGCTGTGGCCGACCAGCACCACATTCCGTACGGAGGCGGGGTGGTCGGCCGCTGTAGCCCTGCCGGCGGCTCCGGGGTGTGCATTCGCCTTGTCGCCCATGCCTTGGCCTCCCGGTCACGTGCACGGTGAGGAGGCACAGCCCCCTCGGGGATGCTGGCTGCTCGCGGACACGCGGGGCCGCGTGCGGGTCGGCTCCGGCGACGCCCGCGGTGCTTTCGAGCTTTCCACTCGGGTCACTGTGCGTCCATACGTCGTACGCGATCGTGAGGGGGCGAGCCGGTCCGTCAAGGGCGTGACTACGATGGGCCAGCCGGTGGCCAACAGGGCCGCGCGGCTCACCGACCCCTCGGGAAGGCCATGCTGAACAAGTACGCGCGTGCATTCTTCACGCGTGTTCTCACACCGTTCGCCGCGTTTCTCATCCGTCGCGGCGTGAGCCCCGACGCGGTCACGTTCATCGGCACGGCCGGTGTGGTGGCGGGCGCGCTGGTCTTCTTCCCCCGCGGAGAGTTCTTCTGGGGCACGATCGTCATCACGCTCTTCGTGTTCTCCGATCTCGTCGACGGGAACATGGCGCGGCAGCTGGGACGCTCCAGCCGCTGGGGGGCCTTCCTGGACTCCACGCTCGACCGGGTCGCCGACAGCGCGATCTTCGGTGGCCTCGCGCTCTGGTACGCGGGCTCCGGCGACGACAACATCCTGTGCGCCGTCTCCATCTTCTGCCTGGCCAGCGGCCAGGTGGTCTCGTACACGAAGGCACGCGGCGAGGCCATCGGCCTGCCCGTCGCGGTCAACGGCCTGGTGGAGCGCGCCGAGCGCCTGGTGATCTCGCTGGTCGCCGCGGGCCTGGCGGGGCTGCACAAGTTCGGGGTCCCCGGCATCGACGTACTGCTGCCCATCGCCCTGTGGATCGTCGCCGTCGGCAGCCTCGTCACGCTGATCCAGCGCGTCGTCACCGTGCGCAAGGAGGCCGCCGAGGCGGACGCGGCCACGGAGGCGGACGCGGCCACGGAGACCCGTGCGCAGGGCAGTGAGGCCACGTCGTGAAGGAACGGCTGACCGACGCGCTCTACGGAGCCGCCTGGAGCTCGGTCAAGAAGCTCCCCGAGCCGGTGGCGGTGCGCCTCGGCCGGACCATCGCCGACGCCGTATGGAAGCGGCGCGGCAAGGGCGTCCTGCGTCTTGAGGCCAACTACGCGCGCGTGGTGCCCGACGCGAGCCCGGAGCGCCTGCGCGAGCTGTCGAAGGCGGGCATGCGCTCGTACCTGCGCTACTGGATGGAGTCGTTCCGGCTGCCGTCCTGGAGTCGGGAGCGCATCGAGGCAGGCGTCGGCATCAAGGACCTCCACTACCTGACGGACGGTCTCGCCTCCGGCAAGGGCGTCATTCTGGCCCTTCCGCACCTGGGCAACTGGGACCTGGCGGGCGCGTGGGTCACCACGAAGCTGGACACGCCGTTCACGACGGTCGCCGAGCGGCTCAAGCCCGAGACCCTGTACGACCGTTTCGTCGCCTACCGCGAGGGCCTGGGCATGGAGGTCCTGCCGCACGAGGGCGGCTCCGCCTTCGGCACCCTGGCGCGCCGGCTGCGCGCGGGCGGCCTGGTCTGCCTCGTCGCGGACCGGGACCTCTCGGCGTCCGGCGTCGAGGTCAAGTTCTTCGGGGACACCGCGCGGATGCCCGCGGGGCCCGCGATCCTCGCGCAGCAGACGGGGGCGCTCCTGCTGCCCGTCACCCTCTGGTATGACGAGACGCCCGTCATGAAGGGGCGTGTTCACGCCCCCATCGATGTCCCCGAGACAGGTACACGTACGGAGAAGACGTCTGTCATGACGCAGGCCCTGGCAGACGCCTTCGCCACGGGTATCGCCGACCATCCGGAGGACTGGCACATGCTGCAGCGCTTGTGGCTCGCTGATCTCGACCCCGCGAAGGGGCCCGCCGACGGTTCCGGGCGCCTCGCCGAGGGGACCGCGCCGTGAGGATCGGCATCGTCTGCCCCTACTCGTGGGACGTGCCGGGCGGCGTCCAGTTCCATATCCGCGACCTCGCGGAGCACCTGATCCGCCTCGGGCACGAAGTGTCCGTCCTGGCGCCCGCGGACGACGAGACCCCCCTTCCGCCGTACGTCGTATCGGCGGGCCGCGCCGTCCCCGTGCCGTACAACGGCTCGGTGGCCCGGCTCAACTTCGGGTTCCTGTCAGCCGCGAGGGTGCGGCGC
This sequence comes from Streptomyces sp. BA2, assembly GCF_009769735.1. NCBI lineage: Bacteria > Bacillati > Actinomycetota > Actinomycetes > Kitasatosporales > Streptomycetaceae > Streptomyces > Streptomyces sp. BA2. The sequence goes on along the minus strand of NZ_WSRO01000002.1, from coordinate 2,054,218 downwards.
TGGCTGCACGACGGGACGTTCGACGTCATCCACATCCACGAGCCGACCTCGCCGTCCCTTGGCCTGCTCACATGCTGGGCGGCGCAGGGCCCCATCGTCGCGACGTTCCACACGTCCAACCCGCGCTCGCGGGCGATGATCGCGGCCTATCCGATCCTCCAGCCCGCCCTGGAGAAGATCAGCGCGCGCATCGCGGTGAGCGAGTACGCGCGCCGCACGCTCGTCGAGCACCTGGGCGGTGACGCGGTCGTCATCCCGAACGGCGTGGACGTCGACTTCTTCGCCAAGGTCGAGCCGAAGGCCGAGTGGCAGGGAGGGACGATCGGCTTCATCGGCCGCATCGACGAGCCGCGCAAGGGCCTTCCGGTGCTGATGAAGGCGCTGCCGAAGATCCTCGCCGAGCGGCCGGACACCCGGCTGCTCGTCGCGGGCCGCGGCGACGAGCACGAGGCCGTCTCCTCGCTGCCCGTCGAGATGCGGGAGCGCGTGGAGTTCCTCGGCATGGTCAGCGACGAGGACAAGGCGCGGCTGCTGCGCAGTGTCGACGTGTACGTCGCTCCCAACACCGGGGGCGAGAGCTTCGGGATCATCCTGGTCGAGGCGCTGTCGGCGGGCGCACCCGTACTCGCCAGCGATCTGGACGCCTTCGCGCAGGTCCTCGACCATGGCGCCGCGGGCGACCTGTTCACCAACGAGGACGCGGACTCGCTGGCCGCGGGGGCCCTGCGGCTCCTCGGCGACCCCGAGCGCCGCGATGAGCTGCGCGAGCGCGGCAGCAAGCACGTGCGCCGCTTCGACTGGTCGACGGTGGGCGCCGACATCCTCTCGGTGTACGAGACGGTGGCGGACGGGGCGGCGGCGGTGGCCGCCGATGAACGCACGGGCCTGCGGGCGCGGTTCGGACTGGCGCGGGACTGACCGCGGCCGGTCCGGGGAGCCCGGCGGTCATGCTGACAGGCCGGCTCGACTAGCCTCGGGCCGGTGACCTCGACACTGATCTGGATCGCGGTAGCCCTCTTCGCGATCGGCCTCTACCTGAGCTGGACCGCGGGCCGGCTCGACCGGCTGCACGCCCGCATCGACGCGGCCCGCGCCGCCCTCGACGCCCAGCTGCTGCGCCGCGCATCGGTCGCCCAGGAGCTGGCCACCTCGGGGGTGCTCGACCCGGCCGCCTCCATCGTGCTCTACGAAGCGGCGCACGCGGCCCGGCAGGCCGAGGAGGAGCACCGGGAGGTTGCCGAGAGCGAGCTCAGCCAGGCGTTGCGTGCGATCTTCGGTGAGGTGCAGCAGGTCGAGGCGGTGCGCGAGGCTCCCGGCGGCGACGAGGCGGCGACCGAGCTGGCCGCGTCCGTGCGCCGGGTGCCGATGGCCCGGCGCTTCCACAACGACGCCGTACGCGCGGCCCGCGCCCTGCGCAGGCACCGCAAGGTCCGCTGGTTCCGCCTCGCGGGGCACGCGCCGTTCCCCATGGCCTTCGAGATGGACGACGAGCCGCCGGTCGCCCTGGCCGACCGCGCGACGACGCAGAACCCCTGACGGGACGGGCCAACGGGCATGTCGCTGACCAGGGGCGTCCGGGAAAAATGAGCCACCGGTCATCTATTGGCCCTTGCTGTGGACTGGTGGCCGGGAGTTTCCTCGTAGTCGCAGGAACCCGTCTTCAGCGAGCGAGGTCAACTCCGTGTCCAGCACTCTCCCCAGCAGCAACCAGTCGCCCGAGACCGGCACCGCGCGCGTCAAGCGCGGCATGGCCGAGCAGCTGAAGGGCGGCGTCATCATGGACGTCGTCAACGCCGAGCAGGCGAAGATAGCCGAGGACGCGGGCGCGGTCGCCGTCATGGCGCTGGAGCGGGTCCCCGCCGACATCCGCAAGGACGGCGGCGTCGCCCGGATGTCCGACCCGAACATGATCGAAGAGATCATCGAGGCCGTCTCCATCCCGGTCATGGCCAAGTCCCGCATCGGCCACTTCGTCGAGGCCCAGGTCCTGCAGTCCCTCGGCGTCGACTACATCGACGAGTCCGAGGTCCTGACCCCGGCCGACGAGGTCAACCACAGCGACAAGTTCGCCTTCACGACCCCGTTCGTGTGTGGCGCCACCAACCTGGGCGAGGCCCTGCGCCGCATCGCCGAGGGCGCGGCCATGATCCGCTCCAAGGGCGAGGCCGGCACCGGCAACGTCGTCGAGGCCGTGCGCCACCTGCGCCAGATCAAGAACGAGATCGCCAAGCTGCGCGGCTTCGACAACAACGAGCTGTACGCCGCCGCCAAGGACCTCCGCGCCCCGTACGAGCTGGTCAAGGAGGTCTCCGAGCTGGGCAAGCTGCCGGTGGTCCTCTTCTCGGCCGGTGGCGTCGCCACCCCCGCCGACGCCGCCCTGATGCGTCAGCTCGGTGCCGAGGGCGTCTTCGTCGGCTCCGGCATCTTCAAGTCGGGCGACCCGGCCGCGCGCGCCGCCGCCATCGTGAAGGCCACCACCTTCTACGACGACCCCAAGATCATCGCGGACGCGTCCCGCAACCTCGGTGAGGCCATGGTCGGCATCAACTGCGACACCCTCCCCGAGGCCGAGCGCTACGCGAACCGTGGCTGGTAAGGCACTACGTAGATGACTGACACCCCTGTAGTCGGCGTCCTGGCTCTCCAGGGCGACGTACGGGAGCACTTGATCGCCCTGGCCTCGGCGGACGCCGTGGCCAGGCCGGTCAGGCGCCCCGAAGAGCTGGCCGACGTGGACGGCCTGGTCATCCCAGGCGGTGAGTCCACGACCATCTCCAAACTGGCCGCCCTGTTCGGCCTGTTGGAGCCCCTTCGCGCGCGCGTGCGCGCCGGTATGCCGGTCTACGGCACCTGCGCGGGCATGATCATGCTGGCCGACAAGATCCTGGATCCGCGCTCGGAGCAGGAGACCTTCGGCGGCATCGACATGATCGTGCGCCGTAACGCCTTCGGGCGGCAGAACGAGTCCTTCGAGGCGGCCGTCGACATCGCAGGCATCGACGGCGACCCCGTGGAGGGTGTCTTCATCCGCGCCCCCTGGGTCGAGTCGGTCGGCGCGCGCGTCGAGGTGCTCGCCGAGCACGAGGGGCACATCGTCGCCGTGCGTCAGGGCAACGCGCTCGCCACGTCGTTCCACCCCGAGCTGACGGGCGACCATCGCGTGCACGAGCTGTTCGTCGGGATGGTGCGGGGGCACGCGGCGGCGGGATCCTAGTAGGATCTCTGCGTTCGTACAGTTGGGTAACGCGAAGGAGACAGGCAGATGTCCGGCCACTCTAAATGGGCTACGACGAAGCACAAGAAGGCCGTGATTGACGCCAAGCGCGGCAAGCTCTTCGCGAAGATGATCAAGAACATCGAGGTCGCGGCCCGCACGGGCGGCGCCGACGTGTCCGGTAACCCGACGCTCTTCGACGCCATCCAGAAGGCCAAGAAGAGCTCGGTCCCGAACAAGAACATCGACTCCGCGGTCAAGCGCGGCGCCGGTCTCGAAGCCGGTGGCGCCGACTACGAGACGATCATGTACGAGGGCTACGGCCCGAACGGCGTCGCGGTGCTCATCGAGTGCCTCACCGACAACCGCAACCGCGCGGCTTCTGACGTACGCGTCGCGATGACCCGCAACGGCGGCTCCATGGCCGACCCGGGCTCCGTCTCGTACCTCTTCAACCGCAAGGGCGTCGTCATCGTCCCCAAGGGTGAGCTGTCCGAGGACGACGTCCTTGGCGCGGTCCTGGACGCGGGCGCCGAAGAGGTCAACGACCTCGGCGAGTCCTTCGAGGTCCTCTCCGAGGCCACCGACATGGTCGCGGTCCGCACCGCGCTCCAGGACGCCGGCATCGAGTACGACTCGGCCGACGCCAACTTCGTCCCGACCATGCAGGTCGAGCTGGACGAGGACGGCGCGCGGAAGATCTTCAAGCTGATCGACGCGCTGGAGGACAGCGACGACGTGCAGAACGTCTTCGCCAACTTCGATGTGAGCGACGAGGTCATGGAGAAGGTCGACGCGTAGCGCTGCCGCGAGCTGAGCGGTTTCGGCGGGCCGGGTGGGACACACGTCCACCGGCCCGCCGCTGTTGTCGGTGGCAGCGGATAGCCTGGCGTGAAGTCAAAGATCGTCGCCGCGGCAAGGGGAGGGGCGCATGCGCGTACTGGGGGTGGACCCCGGACTGACCCGGTGCGGTGTGGGGGTCGTCGACGGAGTCGCGGGACGCCCGCTGACGATGCGCGCGGTCGGCGTCGTCCGTACGCACGCCGACGCCGAGCTCGGCCACCGCCTGGTCGCCATCGAGCAGGGCATCGAGCAGTGGCTCGACGAGCACGACCCCGAAGTCCTCGCCGTGGAGCGGGTGTTCAGCCAGCACAACGTCCGTACGGTGATGGGCACCGCCCAGGCCAGCGCCGTGGCCATGCTCTGCGCGTCCCGCCGCGGCATCCCCGTCGCCCTGCACACGCCCAGCGAGGTCAAGGCCGCCGTCACCGGCAACGGCCGCGCGGACAAGGCGCAGGTCGGGGCGATGGTCACCCGCCTCCTGCGGCTCGACGCACCACCCAAGCCCGCCGACGCCGCGGACGCGCTCGCCCTCGCCATCTGTCACATCTGGCGCGCCCCCGCGCAGAACCGCCTCCAGCAGGCCGTGGCCCAGAACCGTCTCCAGCAGGCCGTAGCCCTGCACGCATCGAAGACCCCGCCGGCCCGAACAGCCCGGGCAGCACAGAAAGGCCGTACCGCATGATCGCCTTCGTCAGCGGCCCCGTCGCCGCCCTCGCCCCCGATGCCGCGGTGGTCGAGGTCGGCGGTATCGGCATGGCCATCCAGTGCACGCCGAACACGCTCTCCACCCTGCGGATCGGCCAGCAGACCAAGCTCGCCACCTCCCTGGTCGTCCGCGAGGACTCCCTGACCCTGTACGGCTTCGCGGACGACGACGAGCGCCAGACCTTCGAGCTCCTGCAGACCGCGAGCGGCGTCGGACCGCGCCTCGCGCAGGCCATGCTCGCCGTGCACAGTCCGGACGCCCTGCGCCGCGCGGTCGCCACCGGCGACGAGAAGGCGCTCACCGCGGTCCCGGGCATCGGCAAGAAGGGCGCCCAGAAGCTCCTCCTGGAGTACAAGGACCGCCTCGGCGAGCCCATCGGCACGGGCGGCCCCGCGATCGGTACCCCTGTCACCTCCGGCTGGAGCGACCAGCTGCACGCGGCACTGATCGGCCTGGGGTACGCGACGCGGGAGGCCGACGAGGCCGTCGCCGCCGTCACCCCGCAGGCCGAGGCGTCCGAGAAGCCGCAGGTGGGCCAGCTCCTCAAGGCCGCCCTGCAGACGTTGAACCGCACCCGCTAGCTCCACGGCAACCGCACCATCCGGCCACCCCCTGAACCGCATCGCGAGGCACACCGCATGAACTGGGACGACACGACCGACGAAGCTGCCGGCGCGGCCGAGCGGCTCGTCGGTGCGTCCGCCGACGGCGAGGACCAGGCGGTCGAAGCCGCGCTCCGCCCCAAGGACCTGGGTGAGTTCATCGGCCAGGAGAAGGTCCGCGAGCAGCTCGATCTCGTCCTGCGCGCGGCCCGCGCACGCGGCGCCACCGCCGACCACGTGCTGCTCTCCGGAGCCCCCGGCCTCGGCAAGACCACGCTCTCGATGATCATCGCGGCCGAGATGGGCGCCCCGATCCGCATCACCAGCGGCCCCGCCATCCAGCATGCGGGCGACCTCGCCGCGATCCTCTCCTCCCTCCAGGAGGGAGAGGTGCTCTTCCTCGACGAGATCCACCGCATGTCCCGGCCCGCCGAAGAGATGCTGTACATGGCCATGGAGGACTTCCGCGTCGACGTCATCGTCGGCAAGGGGCCCGGCGCCACCGCCATCCCGCTGGAGCTGCCGCCCTTCACCCTGGTCGGCGCCACCACCAGGGCGGGCCTGCTGCCACCGCCACTGCGCGACCGCTTCGGCTTCACCGCGCACATGGAGTTCTACGAACCCGCCGAGCTGGAGCGCGTGATCCACCGCTCAGCGCAGCTCCTGGACGTGGAGATCGACCCGGCGGGCGCCGCCGAGATCGCCGGGCGCTCGCGCGGCACGCCCCGTATCGCCAACCGGCTGCTGCGCCGCGTGCGGGACTACGCCCAGGTCAAGGTCGACGGCGCGATCAACAAGGACATCGCGGGCGCCGCCCTCAAGGTCTACGAGGTGGACGACCGAGGCCTCGACCGCCTCGACCGCGCGGTCCTCGAAGCCCTGCTCAAGCTCTTCGGCGGCGGACCCGTCGGCCTCTCGACGCTCGCCGTCGCTGTGGGGGAGGAGCGCGAGACGGTCGAGGAGGTCGCCGAGCCCTTCCTGGTACGGGAGGGACTGCTCGCGCGGACCCCCCGAGGCCGGGTCGGGACGCCTGCCGCATGGGCGCATCTCGGCCTTGTTCCGCCGCGGCAGGCGGGCGGAATCGGACAAGGGGACCTGTTCGGGGCGTGACGGCGCGCGTACTCGCACGGTCAGGAACTGCGGTGCCATGCTGAGCGTTGTTCGTTAGGTGCGGACTCGCTTAGACTCCGCCGATGCCGCCCTTGTGGGCGGCGTGCCCACCCCCGTCCATCAGGCCGCTTATCTGCGCGGTCATGCGAAGGAAACTCCGTCCCGTGAATATCGTGACCCTCCTCCCCTTCATCGTGCTCATCGGGGCCATGTTCCTGATGACGCGCTCCGCCAAGAAGAAGCAGCAGGCGGCCGCGCAGATGCGCAATGAGATGCAGCCCGGCACCGGCATCCGCACGATCGGGGGCATGTACGCCACCGTCAAGGAGGTTCACGACGACGCCGTCCTCCTTGAGGTGGCTCCTGGTGTGCACGCGTTCTACGCGAAGAACTCCGTGGGCGCCGTCCTTGAGGACGACGAGTACAACCGCATCGTCCACGGCCAGAGTGCCGACCTGAAGTCGGACAGCCCCGTCGTCCCGGACGACGCCTCCTCCCTCACCGAGACCGACGAGCCCGCCGCCGACGCTTCCGACGACTCGCCCATCGACCTCGGCAAGAAGGACGCGGACAGCGCCCCCAAGGCCGACGACGCCGAGCCGAAGAAGACCGACGGCGAGTCCGACGCGAAGTAGCCACCACCGGGGCCCGTGGGGCGCGCCGCTCGCGCTGCCACGGTCCCCGCAGTGCGTGGGTTTCGTGACGGGTCTCGACACCATTTCATGGCCGCCCGACCTGGGAACTCCCCGCTCAGTGAGCGGCAGTGCACCGGACGCCGGGGCGGTTGGACAGGGAGAACGAGAAGGTGGCAGCACCTAAGAAGGGCCGAAGGCAGAGCGCCCCGGGCAAGCCGGGACGCTCTTTGGTCTTCATCCTGATCGCCCTCGTGGCGCTCACCGGCGGAATGTTCCTCTCCGGGAACACCACGCCCCGCCTCGGCATCGACCTCGCCGGCGGCACGAGCATCACGCTCCAGGCGAAGGACGAGCCGGGCCAGAAGAAGAGCGCGATCAACCCGACCAACATGAACACCGCGGTCAGCATCATCAACAACCGCGTCAATGGTCTGGGTGTGTCCGAGGCCGAGGTGCAGACCCAGGGCGAAGACAACATCATCGTCAACATCCCCAAGGGCACGAACGAGAAGCAGGCGCGCGAGCAGGTCGGTACGACCGCTCAGCTCTACTTCCGTCCCGTCCTGACGGTGGCCAGCGGCGAGCCCACCCCCGACCCGTCCGCCAGCTCGTCCGGCAAGGACAAGGACAAGGGCAAGGACACCGCGGACCCGGACAAGGCGACCGACAAGGGCGACGACAAGGGCGACGACAAGGCGTCATCGACCCCGACCGCCTCCCCGTCCTCGCAGGGCCGTGCCGTCACCGACGGCCTGAAGGCCGACGCGACCCCGACGCCGAAGGCCTCGGACAAGGGCAGCGACAAGGACAAGGGCGCGCCGACCCCCACCCCGACCGCCGACCCGGCCACCGCGGCACTGCAGAAGAAGTTCACCGAGCTCGACTGCACCGACAAGGCGCAGCGCGGCAAGGTCGGCGACGGCGTCAAGCCGACCGAGCAGACCATCGCCTGTGGCAAGAACAACGCCGGCCAGTGGGAGAAGTACGTCCTCGGCCCCGCCGAGCTGAACGGCAAGGACGTCGACGACGCAAAGGCGACGATCAACCAGCAGAGCGGTGCCTGGGTCGTCAACATGGAGTTCACGGGCGGCGGCTCGAAGAAGTTCTCGAAGACCACGAGCAAGCTCTCGCAGCAGCAGCCCCCGATGAACCAGTTCGCCATCGTCCTCGACGGCGAGGTGGCCTCGGCCCCCAGCGTGAACACGACGCTGAACTCGAACGCCGAGATCTCCGGCAGCTTCACCCAGGAGTCCGCCCAGGACCTCGCGAACATCCTGTCGTACGGCGCGCTGCCACTGACCTTCCACGAGCAGAGCGTCACCACCGTCAGCCCGGCGCTCGGCGGCGAGCAGCTGCGCGCCGGTCTGATCGCCGGTGCCATCGGCCTCGCGCTCGTCATCATTTACCTGGTCGTCTACTACCGCGGCCTCTCGCTGATCGCCATCGCGAGCCTCCTGGTCTCGGCGGCCCTGACGTACACCCTGATGACGCTGCTCGGCCCGGCCATCTCCTTCACCCTGAACCTGCCCGCGGTGTGTGGTGCGATCGTTGCGATCGGTATCACCGCCGACTCGTTCATCGTGTTCTTCGAACGCGTCAGGGACGAGGTCAGAGAGGGACGCACGCTGCGGCCAGCCGTGGAGCGTGCCTGGCCGCGCGCCCGGCGCACCATCCTGGTCTCCGACTTCGTGTCGTTCCTCGCGGCCGCGGTGCTCTTCATCGTCACGGTCGGCAAGGTCCAGGGCTTCGCGTTCACGCTCGGCCTGACCACGCTGCTCGACGTCGTGGTGGTGTTCTTCTTCACCAAGCCGCTGATGACCCTCATGGCACGCAAGAAGTTCTTCGCGAACGGCCACAAGTGGTCCGGCCTCGACCCGAAGCGCCTCGGTGCCAAGCCGCCGCTGCGCCGCACCCGCCGCGCCACTGGTTCTTCCGTTGGCCCTGTCGACCCGAAGGAGGCGTGAGATGTCGAAGCTCGGCAATCTCGGCGCCAGGCTCTACCGCGGTGAGGTCGGCTACGACTTCGTCGGCAAGCGCAAGCTCTGGTACGGCCTCTCGATCCTGATCACCATCACGGCCATCGTCGGCCTCGCGGTGCGCGGCCTGAACATGGGCATCGAGTTCGAGGGCGGCGCGGTCTTCACCACCCCGAAGACCAGCGTCTCGGTCGCGCAGGCCGAGAAGTACGCGGAAGAGGCCTCCGGTCACGACGCGGTCGTCCAGGAGCTCGGCTCGGGCGGTCTGCGCATCCAGGTCGCCGGTGTGGACACCGCCAAGTCCGACCAGATCAAGGCGGACCTGGCGAAGGACATGGACCTCAAGTCCCAGGCCATCAACGCCGACCTCGTGGGCCCCAGTTGGGGTGAGCAGATCAGCCAGAAGGCCTGGACGGGCCTGATCATCTTCATGGTCCTCGTGGTGATCTATCTGGCGATCGCCTTCGAGTGGCGCATGGCCCTGGCCGCGCTGATCGCCCTGATCCACGACATCACGATCACCGTCGGTGTGTACGCACTGGTGGGCTTCGAGGTCACCCAGGGCACGATCATCGGCCTGCTGACGATCCTCGGTTACTCGCTCTACGACACGGTCGTGGTCTTCGACAGCTTGAAGGAGCAGTCGAAGGACCTCACCAAGCAGACGAGGTGGACCTACAGCGAGGTCGCCAACCGAAGCATCAACAGCACCCTGGTGCGTTCGATCAACACCACGGTCGTCGCGCTCCTGCCGGTCGCCGGACTGCTCTTCATCGGCGGCGGCTTCCTCGGCGCGGGCATGCTCAACGACATCTCGCTGTCGCTGTTCGTCGGCCTCGCGGCCGGTGCGTACTCCTCGATCTTCATCGCCACGCCGCTCGTCGCCGACCTCAAGGAGACCGAGCCGCAGATGAAGGCGCTCAAGAAGCGCGTCCTCGCCAAGCGTGCCGCCGCGGCGGCCAAGGGCGAGTCCGTGGAGAGCGCGGCAGCCGCAGAGGACGAGGACGACGAGCGCCAGGACGACGACGTGCCGGAGGACGCCGCCCCCGCGGGCGTCGTCGGCCCGCGCACACAGCCGGCCTCGCGGAACCGCGGCCGCGGCCGTCCCTCGGGGAAGCGCCGATGACCGAGCTCGCCGTACCGTCGGAGCTGCTGCTCAGCCGCATCCGGGACGTCGCCGACTACCCCGAGCCGGGGGTGATGTTCAAGGACATCACGCCGCTCCTCGCGGACCCGGAGGCCTTCGCCGCACTGACCGAGGCCCTCGCGGACCTCGCCGTGCGGCACGGCGCCACGAAGATCGTCGGCCTGGAGGCCCGCGGCTTCATCCTGGGCGCCCCGGTCGCGCTGCGCGCGGGGCTCGGCTTCATCCCCGTACGGAAGGCGGGCAAGCTCCCCGGAGCGACGCTCAGCCAGTCGTACGACCTGGAGTACGGCAGCGCCGAGATCGAGGTGCACGCCGAGGACCTCGCCGCCGACGACCGCGTCATGGTCATCGACGACGTCCTGGCGACCGGCGGCACCGCCGAGGCGTCCCTGCGGCTCATCCGCCGTGCGGGCGCGCAGGTCGCCGGTGTGGCCGTCCTGATGGAGCTCGGCTTCCTCGGGGGCCGCGCCAAGCTGGAGACGGCCCTTGAGGGCGCCCCGCTGGAGGCCCTCCTCACCGTCTGAGGCGTCTGAGCAGCCACCACGCACACCCTGAGGCGGGCCCGGAGGAATCCGGCGCCCGCCTCAGGCGTTCCTCTCGTAGAAGGGCGTCTCACGAGCTGAGGGAGAGTCGAAGGTCGAGGATCGATACCATGGGCTCTTCGGGGCCTGACCGGGGGACCCGGATCGCGCACAGGGAGCGCCTCTTGCCAGACGATTCCAAGGCACTCACCGCCGCCAAGGCCGCAGAGGCCAAGCGCGCCGCGGCACACGCCGCCACGCCCGCGAAGAACGCGACGCCCGCGAGGCAGCAGGACAGCGCGCCCCCCAGCGCCCCCGGCGGCACCTCCGCACCGCGCACGACGGGCGACAGCGCCCAGCGGGACAAGCCGGCCGCCGAAGCGCGCCCCAAGCCCCCCACCGAGGCCCGCGCCGGCAGTACGACGCCCACGCCACGGCCCACCGCGGCCAAGAACGAGCGCTCCGGCTCCTCCAACCGCGTACGCGCCCGCCTGGCCCGCCTGGGCGTCCAGCGCTCGAACCCGTACAACCCGGTCCTGGAGCCGCTGCTGCGGATAGTGCGCAGCAACGACCCCAAGATCGAGACGGCGACGCTGCGCCAGATCGAGAAGGCCTACCAGGTCGCCGAGCGCTGGCACCGCGGCCAGAAGCGCAAGAGCGGCGACCCGTACATCACGCACCCCCTCGCCGTGACGACGATCCTCGCCGAGCTCGGCATGGACCCGGCCACGCTGATGGCGGGCCTGCTTCACGACACCGTCGAGGACACCGAGTACGGCCTCGACACCCTCAAGCGCGACTTCGGCGACCAGGTCGCCCTCCTCGTCGACGGCGTCACCAAGCTGGACAAGGTCAAGTTCGGCGAGGCCGCGCAGGCCGAGACCGTGCGCAAGATGGTCGTCGCCATGGCCAAGGACCCCCGCGTCCTGGTCATCAAGCTCGCCGACCGCCTGCACAACATGCGCACGATGCGCTACCTCAAGCGCGAGAAGCAGGAGAAGAAGGCCCGCGAGACGCTGGAGATCTACGCTCCGCTGGCCCACCGCCTGGGCATGAACACCATCAAGTGGGAGCTGGAGGACCTCGCCTTCGCGATCCTCTACCCCAAGATGTACGACGAGATCGTGCGCCTGGTCGCCGAGCGCGCCCCCAAGCGCGACGAGTACCTCGCCATAGTGACCGACGAGGTCCAGGCCGACCTGCGCGCCGCCCGCATCAAGGCCACCGTCACCGGACGCCCGAAGCACTACTACAGCGTCTACCAGAAGATGATCGTCCGCGGCCGTGACTTCGCGGAGATCTACGACCTGGTGGGCATCCGCGTCCTCGTCGACACGGTCCGCGACTGCTATGCCGCCCTCGGCACGGTCCACGCGCGATGGAATCCGGTCCCCGGCCGGTTCAAGGACTACATCGCGATGCCGAAGTTCAACATGTACCAGTCGCTGCACACGACGGTGATCGGCCCCAGCGGCAAGCCCGTCGAGCTCCAGATCCGTACGTTCGACATGCACCGCCGCGCCGAGTACGGCATCGCCGCCCACTGGAAGTACAAGCAGGAGCCGTCCGCCGGCGCCTCCAAGGTGCGTACGGACGTACCGAAGAAGACCGGTGGCAAGGACGACCACCTCAACGACATGGCGTGGCTGCGCCAGCTCCTGGACTGGCAGAAGGAGACCGAGGACCCCAGCGAGTTCCTCGAGTCGCTGCGCTTCGACCTGTCGCGCAACGAAGTCTTCGTCTTCACACCGAAGGGCGACGTCATAGCGCTCCCTGCGGGCGCCACCCCCGTCGACTTCTCGTACGCGGTCCACACCGAGGTCGGCCACCGCACCATAGGGGCCCGGGTCAACGGACGGCTCGTTCCGCTCGAATCGACCCTGGACAACGGCGACTTGGTGGAGGTCTTCACCTCCAAGGCGGCAGGCGCGGGCCCCTCCCGCGACTGGCTCGGCTTCGTCAAGTCACCGCGGGCGCGCAACAAGATCCGCGCGTGGTTCTCCAAGGAGCGCCGCGACGAGGCCATCGAGCAGGGCAAGGACGCCATCGCGCGCGCCATGCGCAAGCAGAACCTGCCGATCCAGCGGATCCTGACGGGCGATTCGCTCGTCACGCTCGCGCACGAGATGCGCTACCCCGACATCTCTTCCCTGTACGCGGCGATCGGCGAAGGCCACGTCACCGCGCAGTCCGTCGTACAGAAGCTCGTCCAGGCGCTCGGCGGCGAAGAGGCCGCCAACGAGGACATCGCCGAGAGCGCACCGCCCTCGCGCGGCCGCAGCAAGCGCCGCGCCAACGCCGACCCCGGTGTCGTCGTCAAGGGCGTCGAGGACGTGTGGGTCAAGCTGGCCCGCTGCTGTACGCCCGTGCCGGGGGACCCGATCATCGGCTTCGTCACGCGCGGCAGCGGCGTATCGGTTCACCGCAGCGACTGCGTGAACGTCGACTCGCTCTCCCGCGAGCCCGAGCGCATCCTCGAGGTCGAGTGGGCGCCCACCCAGTCCTCGGTCTTCCTGGTCGCCATCCAGGTCGAGGCCCTCGACCGCTCGCGCCTGCTGTCGGACGTCACGCGCATCCTGTCGGACCAGCACGTGAACATCCTGTCCGCGGCCGTCCAGACCTCCCGCGACCGGGTCGCCACCTCGCGCTTCACCTTCGAGATGGGCGACCCCAAGCACCTGGGCCATGTGCTCAAGGCGGTCAGGGGAGTCGAGGGTGTGTACGACGTCTACAGGGTGACGTCGGCGCGCAGGCCGTGAACCGGTCCACTACGTAGAGGGGCTCCCGTACGCGATGTACGGGAGCCCCTCTACGTAGTGAGCGAAAACTCAGCCGCCGAACTCGTGCAGCCCCTTCAGGGCCTGGTCGAGGAGCGCCTGACGGCCATCGAGCTCCTTCTGGAGCTTGTCGGCCTTGGCGTTGTTGCCCGCGGCGCGCGCCTTCTCGATCTGGTCGACCAGCTTGTCGACGGCGGCCTGCAGCTGACCGGTCAGACCCTCGGCACGCGCGCGTGCCTCAGGGTTCGTCCGGCGCCACTCGGCCTCCTCGGTCTCCTGGAGGGCACGCTCCACCGCGTGCATCCGCCCCTCGACCTTCGGCCGCGCGTCGCGCGGGACGTGGCCGATGGCCTCCCAGCGCTCGTTGAGCGTACGGAAGGCCGCGCGCGCCGACTTGAGGTCCTTCACGGGGACGAGCTTCTCGGCCTCCTCGGCCAGCTCCTCCTTCAGCTTCAGGTTCTCCGTCTGCTCGGCGTCCCGCTCCGCGAAGACCGCGCTGCGCGCCGCGAAGAACACGTCCTGGGCGCCGCGGAAGCGGTTCCACAGGTCGTCCTCGTGCTCGCGCTGGGCGCGGCCCGCGGCCTTCCACTCCGTCATCAGGTCGCGGTAACGCGCGGCCGTCGGACCCCAGTCGGTCGACCCGGAGAGTGCCTCGGCCTCGCCGACCAGCTTCTCCTTGGTCTTGCGGGCCTCTTCGCGCTGGGCGTCCAGCGAGGCGAAGTGGGCCTTGCGCCGCTTGGAGAACGCCGAGCGGGCGTGCGAGAAGCGGTGCCACAGCTCGTCGTCCGACTTGCGGTCCAGGCGCGGCAGTCCCTTCCAGGTGTCCACCAGGGCGCGAAGCCGCTCGCCCGCCGCCCGCCACTGCTCGCTCTGGGCGAGCTCCTCGGCCTCGACGACCAGCGCCTCCTTGGCGTGCCTCGCCTCGTCCGACTGCTTGGCCTTTTGGACCTTGCGCTCTTCACGGCGCGCGTCGACGGTCTCGACGAGCTTGTCCAGGCGCGTGCTCAGGGCGTCCAGATCGCCGACCGCGTGTGCCTCGTCCACCTGCTGGCGCAGGTGGTCGATGGCGGTCATGGCGTCCTTGGCCGACAGGTCGGTCGTTTTCACCCGGCGCTCGAGAAGTCCGATCTCGACGACCAGACCGTCGTACTTGCGCTCGAAGTAAGCCAGGGCCTCGTCAGGAGACCCTGCTTTCCACGAACCGACCTCGCGCTCGCTGCCGTCGGCCTTGCGCACGTACACGGTCCCCGTCTCGTCGACGCGGCCCCACGGGTCGCTGCTCACAGCGCCTCCTCCACATGATGCCTGCGCAGGGCCTCGGGGCCCCCGGCATCGTCCACAGTTTCGTCACCGCCAACATAGGCGACCAGCGGGGCGGCTGTCCGCATCCCGCGCGTCCGAAGTTTGCCCGCGGGCGGTCAGGATTTCGACACGGTCGCCTTGTTGATGACGACCGTCGCGTTCGGGGCGCCGTCGCCCTGGCCGGTGCTCTCGCCGGCGTCGGCGATCTTCTTGAGCACCTTCATCCCGGAATCGGAAATGGTCCCGAACGGTGTGTAGTCGGGCGGGAGCTGACTGTCCTGGTAGACCAGGAAGAACTGGCTGCCGCCGGTGTCCCGGCCCGTCTTCTTCTCGGCGTTGTACTGGTTGGCCATCGCGACCGTGCCCGCCGGATACACGTTCCCCTTCAGACGCTTGTCCTTGAGGTTCTCGTCCGGGATCGAGTAGCCGGGGTCGCCCTCGCCGGTGCCCTTCGGGTCGCCGCACTGGAGCACGAAGATGCCGCCCGCGGTGAGCCGGTGGCACTTGGTGTGGTCGAGGTAGCCCTTGTTCACCAGGAAGTTGAAGGAGTTGACCGTGTGCGGGGCCTTGGCCGCCGACAGGTTCAGGTCGATGTCGCCGCAGGTGGTGCCGAGCTTCATCGTGTAGTCGGCCGACTTGTCGATCGTCAGCTTCGGTTCCTTCTTGAAGCTGAGCGGCTTCACCTTGCCGCCCGCGGGCTTCTCGCAGGGGTCCGGCTTGGTGGTGGGGCTCGCGTTCGCCTCGTCGTTGCTCGCGCTGTCGCCGTCGAAGGCGCCCGCCGCGTACGTCACCGCGCCGCCTGCCACGACCACGGCGAGCGCCGAGGCGATCACCGCGTTGCGCATCCGCGCCCTGCGCCGCGCGGCCTCCCGGCGCTGCTGCTGCCGCAAGAACTTCTCCCGGGCGAGCTGACGCCGCCGCTGATCGTTGCTGACCACCGGGTTCTCTCTCCTCTGCGTGGATGACCGCTTCTGTGTGCCCCGTACCGTATATGGGTTAGCTGTGGAATCGGGAGCGCCGGTAGGCTCTGATCTGCCGCGATCCCGCGCGGTCACCTCCGCCGGACTACGAACGAAGGACGATCGTGCTCATTGCCGGGTTTCCCGCCGGGGCCTGGGGCACCAACTGCTACTTGGTCGCCCCCGCCGCAGGCGAGGAGTGCGTGATCATCGACCCGGGCCACCAGGCCGCCGAGGGAGTCGAGGACGCGCTCAAGAAGCATCGGCTCAAGCCTGTCGCGGTCGTCCTCACCCATGGCCACATCGACCATGTCGCCTCGGTCGTGCCGGTCTGCGGGGCGCACGACGTGCCCGCGTGGATCCACCCCGACGACCGGTACATGATGAGCGACCCGGAGAAGGCCATAGGCCGTTCCTTCGGCGCGCAGCTGCTCGGCGAACTGACCGTGGGGGAGCCCTCCGACGTCAAGGAGCTGGCCGACGGCGCGCGGCTGAAGCTCGCCGGACTCGACTTCTCCGTCGCGCACGCGCCGGGGCATACGAAGGGGTCGGTGACGTTCCAGCTCCCCGAGTCCGCCGAGGTTCCCTCGGTGTTCTTCTCGGGAGACCTGCTCTTCGCCGGCTCCATCGGCCGCACCGACCTGCCCGGCGGATCGCACGACGAGATGCTCGAATCGCTGGCGCGCGTGTGCCTGCCGCTCGACGACTCGACCGTGGTCCTGCCCGGTCACAACGAGCACACGACCATCGGCCGTGAGCGCGCCACCAACCCGTATCTGCGCCAGGTGGCCGCCGGCCTGGGAGCCGACGCTCCCCGACGAGGAATGTGACGAGAGAAAACCCGTGAGCACCTTCAAGGCCCCCAAGGGCACCTACGACCTCCTGCCCCCGGACTCGGCGAAGTACCTGGCGGTGCGCGAGGCCATCGCCGCGCCGCTGCGGAACTCCGGGTACGGCTACGTCGAGACGCCCGGCTTCGAGAACGTCGAGCTGTTCTCGCGCGGCGTCGGCGAGTCCACCGACATCGTCTCCAAGGAGATGTACGCCTTCGAGACCAAGGGCGGCGACCAGCTCGCCCTGCGCCCCGAGGGCACCGCCTCCGTGCTGCGTGCGGCCCTTGAGGCCAACCTGCACAAGGCGGGCAACCTCCCGGTCAAGCTCTGGTACTCCGGCTCGTACTACCGCTACGAGCGCCCGCAGAAGGGCCGCTACCGCCACTTCTCGCAGGTCGGCGCGGAAGCGATCGGCGCGGAGGACCCGGCCCTGGACGCCGAGCTGATCATCCTCGCGGACCAGGCGTACCGCGCGCTCGGCCTGAAGCAGTTCCGCATCCTGCTGAACTCGCTGGGCGACAAGGAGTGCCGCCCCGTCTACCGCGCCGCGCTGCAGGACTTCCTGCGCGGGCTCGATCTGGACGAGGAGACACGTCGACGTATCGACATCAACCCGCTGCGGGTCCTGGACGACAAGCGCGACGACGTCCAGAAGCAGCTGGTCGGCGCCCCGATGCTGCGCGACTACCTGTGCGACGCGTGCAAGGCGTACCACGAGCAGGTGCGCGAGCTGATCACGGAGGCGGGCGTCGCTTTCGAGGACGACGAGAAGCTGGTCCGCGGCCTGGACTACTACACCCGCACGACCTTCGAGTTCGTCCACGACGGCCTCGGCTCGCAGTCCGCGGTGGGCGGCGGCGGCCGCTACGACGGCCTGTCCGAGATGATCGGCGGCCCCTCGCTGCCGTCGGTCGGCTGGGCGCTCGGCGTGGACCGCACGGTGCTTGCCCTGGAGGCGGAGGGCGTGGAGCTCGAACTGCCGTCGGCGACCAGCGTGTTCGCGGTGCCGCTCGGTGACGAGGCGCGCCGGGTGCTGTTCTCCAAGGTGACGGAGCTGCGCAGGGCGGGCGTCGCGGCGGACTTCTCGTACGGCGGGAAGGGGCTCAAGGGTGCGATGAAGAACGCGAACCGTTCTGGGGCCCGGTACACCGTGGTCGCCGGTGAGCGGGATCTCGCCGAGGGCGTTGTGCAGCTGAAGGACATGGAGTCCGGGGAGCAGGCGGCGATCGCGGTGGACGAGCTGGTGGGCGAGCTGAAGGCCCGGCTGAGCTGACCCAGGGGCGGCTTTTTCGCCCCCTCCGCCCCTACCCGTCCCGTACCTGGGGGCTCCGCCCCCAGACCCCCGTATCGGCCTGAACGGCCTCGTCCTCAAACGCCGGACGGGCTGGAAATCCAGCCCCTCCGGCGTGGGGCGAGAATCTCAGTCCAGCAACCCACACCGCATCGCAGTCGTGACCGCCGCCGTCCGGTCGTCCACCCCCAGCTTCCCGAAGACCCGCAGCAGATGCGTCTTCACGGTCGACTCGGCGACGTGCAGTCGGCGCCCGATCTCGGCGTTCGTGCACCCGTCGGCGACCAGCCGAAGCACCGCCGTCTCGCGCTCCGAAAGCCGAGGCCGCTCCGGGCGATTCCGCAGCTGGTCCACCAAGCGGGCCGCCACCGAGGGGGCCAGGACCGTCTCCCCGCGGGCAGCGGCCCGCACCGCCTCGGCCAGTTCTCCCCGCGCCAGGTCCTTGAGCAGATAGCCCGCCGCGCCCGCCTCCACGGCCCGCAGAATGTCGCGGTCGGTCTCGTACGTCGTGAGCACGATGACCCGGCAGGGCAGCCCCCCAGCCGCCATCCGCTCGATCGAGTCGGCTCCGCCACCGCCGGGCATCCGCAGGTCCATCAGGACGATGTCCGGCCGCAGTTCGGCGGCCAGCGCCTCCGCCCGGGGCCCGCTGGACGCTTCCGCGACCACGTCCAGATCCGGCTCGGCGCTCAGCATGGCGCGCAGCCCCTCGCGCACGACGGGATGGTCGTCGGCCAGCACGATGCGGATCACGGAGCGCTCCTCTCGGGGATCGGCAGCAGGACGGTGACGGTCGTGCCGTCGCCGGGGCCACTGGTCACCTCTGCGGTGCCCCTGAACTCGGCGGCCCGTGCGCGCAGCCCCGGCAGGCCGTACCCCTGCCGCGGCACGCCGGGGTCGAAGCCGCGCCCCGTGTCCCGCACCGCCAGGGTGAGCGAGCCCGGCGCGTAGGCCAGGGCGACGCTCGCCGACGCACCGGGCCCGGCGTGCCTGCGTACGTTGGTGAGGGCCTCCTGGCAGGAGCGCAGGGCCACCACTTCGAGGCCTGGCGGCAGCGGGCGCACCTCACCTGTCACGGAGACCTCGGCCTCGTGCCGGGACGCCAGGCGCCGCAAGGCGTCCGGGAGCGAACCGCCGTCCAGGTCGGCGGGCGCGCGCCCCGCTACCAGGGCCCGCGCCTCGGCGAGGTTCTGCCGGGCCGTCGCCTCCATAAGACCCAGGTGGCGGCGGGCGGCGGGAACGTCGCGCTCCAGCTCCGCGTCGACGGCCTGGACGAGCATGAGGACGCTGGTGAAGCCCTGCGCGAGGGTGTCGTGGATCTCGCGCGACATGCGCTCGCGCTCCGTGAGAGCGCCGCGCTCGGCGGAGAGCCGGGCGACCTCCTCGCGGCTGGCCTCCAGCTCGGCGATGAGCTCGGCCCGTTCG
This sequence comes from Streptomyces sp. BA2, assembly GCF_009769735.1. Lineage (NCBI taxonomy): Bacteria > Bacillati > Actinomycetota > Actinomycetes > Kitasatosporales > Streptomycetaceae > Streptomyces > Streptomyces sp. BA2. The sequence goes on along the minus strand of NZ_WSRO01000002.1, from coordinate 2,034,877 downwards.
AGGCTCTGCTCGATGATGCGGACGGCCCAGCTGCCCATCGCCACCGAGAAGACCAGCGTCACCACGGCGAACACCGAGTTGTAGAAGAGGTCCTGCGGCGAGGGCCGCCACAGCAGCGCCCAGCCCGCCACGGGTGCGAAGTTGATGACGGTGACCCCCGCGATCGCCCAGCGCATCCGCAGACAGATGAAGCACTGCGGGATGAGTGCGAAGGTCATCAGGCGGGTCTCGCCGATCAGCACACCCGGTGGCAGGAACAGTACGACGGCGCCCGCGACGTAGATCAACGCCCGGCGCTCGTCGGTGCCCTCCTCCATGAGGACGCCGCGCCCGAACCCCACGTACCAGGGGGCCAGGAGCAGCAGCAGCCCCGCGGTGGTGAGCCGGACGGGCCACCCCGGCTCCGCCGTGCCGAGCACGAAGACCAGGGTGGCCACCCACACCACGGCGAAGTACGAGTCCCAGAGGCGGAACGTGCGCAGCCAGATGTGCGCGTCGCGCGGTCCGGCCGCCTTGCTCATCCCTCGCGCCGGTTCTTCCACCGGAAGGTCAGCAGACACAGCACCAATCCTCCGACGCACCAGGCACCGAGCACCAGGGCGATGCGGCCGTACTCCCAACTCCCCGTCTGTTCCAGGACGTTCGCCGACTCGGGCAGGAACACCCCGCGGAAGCCCTGGCACATCCACTTCAGCGGGAAGAGCGCGCCCATGTTCAGCATCCAGTCGGGGATCGTGTCGATGGCGATGTAGACGCCGGAGATGAACTGCAGCACCAGGAACGGGAGTACGACCACCGAGTTCGCGCTGCGTCCGGACTTCGGGACGCTGCTGATCGCGATGCCGAGCAGCGCGCAGCCGGTGAGGCCGAGGACGAAGACCCAGCCGAAGGTGAGCCACTTGCCCGCGCTCGTGGGCAGATCGACGTCGAAGAGTGTCACGCCGACGAGCAGCAGGGCGACGGTCTCCAGGAGTCCGGTGACCAGGACGAGCCAGATCTTGCCGAGGAAGTACGCGGCGGGCGGCATCGGCGTCCCGCGCAGACGCCGCAGCACCTTCTCGTCGCGCTCGATCGCGATGGAGATGCCGAGCGACTGGAAGCTGGTGGACATGACGCCCGCGGCGATCATCGCGGCCACGTAGAGCTGCGACGCCGTGATGTCCGCGCCCTCCACGTCGTTGCTGAAGATCGACGCGAAGAGGAAGAGGAAGACGATGGGGAAGGCGAAGGTGAAGACCACCTGCTCGCGCAGCCGGAAGAACTGCCTCAGCTCCATCGCGCCCTGGTGCAGACCGAGCGCCCAGGCCGAGGGCAGCCGCTGAGGGACCTGCTCGGAGAGACGTACGCCCATGGAGGTCGCGGTAGATGTCATCGCGCACCGCCTTCCTGTCCGGTGAGCCGCAGATACACGTCTTCGAGGGAGGGACGGCTGATGCGCAGCCCCGGGATCTCCCCGTCGAACCGGGCCATCAGTTCGGCGACGGTCCGCGTCGGGGTGCCGGTGCGCTCGCCGCGCGGGGTCCCGTCCAGGTCGGTCCACTCGACGGTGGCCTCGGCGCCGTGGCGGTGGCGCAGGGCCGAGGGCTCGCCCTCGGCGACCACCCGGCCGTCGGCGATCACCGCGAGGCGGTGCGCGAGCGCCTCGGCCTCCTCCAGGTAGTGCGTGGTGAGCACGATGGTGGTGCCCTCGTCGGCGAGCCTGCGGATCAGGCCCCAGAACTGGCGCCGCGCGGCCGGGTCGAAGCCCGTCGTCGGCTCGTCCAGGAGCAGGAGCGCGGGGTCGCCGATGACGCCGAGTGCCACGTCGAGGCGGCGGCGCTGGCCGCCGGAGAGGCCCTTGACGCGGCTCGCCGCCTTCTCCTCGAGGCCGACGAGCGAGATGACGTCTTCGGGGGCGCGGGGCTTCGGGTAGTAGCGGGCGAACTGACGTACTGTCTCGCGCACCGTCAACTCGGCGGGCGCCGACTCGTCCTGCCAGACGATCCCCACGCGCGAGCGCCACGCACGCCCTGCGGACGCGGGGTCGGCGCCGAGTACGGCGACTTCGCCGCCGTCCCTGGCGCGGTTGCCCTGGAGGATCTCCACCGTGGTGCTCTTGCCCGCGCCGTTGGGGCCGAGGATGCCGAAGACCTCGCCGTGCCGGATGGCCAGGTCGATGCCGTCGACCGCCGTCACATCGCCGTATCGCTTGCGCAGCCCTCGAACGTCCACCGCGAGTTCGCCTCTGGCCGCCGTCGTGCCGTCGTCTGCTGTCATGCCGTAGAGCGTTCCGGCCAACCGAACGCTCCGGGACCTCCGCGCGTACCTCCTTATGTCCATCGAACGGTGGACACCCGCGCGCGTGCGGCACAATGTCCGTGCCCGCAGGCCACCACAAGCGACGGAACGGCGTGATGAGCAAGACGACCCCGGCAAGCGAAAGCCGCCCCTCCGAGCACGATCACGATCACGGGGGAACGGACGCGGACGCGCCACGCAGTGTCGGTGGGAGCCGTGCGTTCGCGCTGCTTCTGGTGATCACGGGTGCGGCGGGTCTGCTCGCGGCGTGGGTCATCACGCTGGACAAGTTCAAGCTCCTTGAGGACCCGGACTTCACGCCGGGCTGCAGCCTCAATCCGGTGGTCTCCTGCGGCAACATCATGACGAGCGACCAGGCATCGGTGTTCGGCTTCCCGAACCCGATGCTGGGCCTGGCCGCGTACGCGGCAGTGATCTGTGTCGGCATGAGCCTGCTGGGCCGTGCGCGCTTCCCGCGCTGGTACTGGCTGACGCTGAACGCGGGCATGCTCTTCGGGGTCGGCTTCTGCACCTGGCTCCAGTACCAGTCGCTGTACGAGATCAACTCGCTGTGCCTGTGGTGCTGCCTGGCCTGGGTCGCCACGATCATCATGTTCTGGTACGTCACGTCGTTCAACGTCCGCAAGGGTTTCCTGCCCGCTCCCGCCTGGCTGCGGACGTTCTTCAGTGAGTTCACCTGGGTGCTTCCGGTGCTGCACGTCGGCATCATCGGCATGCTGATCCTCACGCGCTGGTGGGACTTCTGGACCAGCTGACAGCGCTGGTGGCGTGGGCGGGACCGGCAGCGGCGACGGCGTTGTCAGTGGGCTGACGTAGGGTTCCGAACGTGGAGCCCGACCTGTTCACCGCAGCTGCCGAGGACCGCCAGGAGAAGGACCCTTCGACGAGTCCCCTGGCCGTCCGGATGCGCCCGCGCACCCTCGAAGAAGTCGTCGGCCAGCAGCATCTGCTGAAGCAGGGCTCGCCCCTGCGGAGGCTGGTCGGCGAGGGCGGCGGAGGACCGGCGGGCCCCTCGTCGGTGTTCCTGTGGGGACCGCCGGGCATCGGCAAGACAACCCTTGCGTACGTGGTCTCGAAGGCCACGAACAAGCGCTTCGTGGAGCTCTCCGCGATCACCGCGGGCGTCAAGGAAGTCCGCGCGGTCATCGAGGGAGCCCGGCGTGCGATGGGCGGCCACGGCAAGGAGACCGTCCTCTTCCTGGACGAGATCCACCGCTTCAGCAAGGCCCAGCAGGACTCCCTGCTGCCCGCCGTCGAGAACCGCTGGGTGACGCTCATCGCGGCGACGACCGAGAATCCGTACTTCTCGATCATCTCCCCGCTCCTGTCCCGCTCGCTCCTCCTCACGCTCGAACCGCTCACGGACGACGACCTGCGCGGCCTGCTGCGCCGGGCGCTCACCGAGGAGCGGGGCCTTGGCGGCGCCGTGGAGCTGCCCGAGGACACCGAGGAGCATCTCCTGCGGATCTCCGGCGGCGACGCCCGGCGCGCGCTCACCGCCCTGGAGGCCGGCGCGGGCTCGGCGCTCGCCAAGGGGGAGAAGACGATCACCCTCCAGACCCTGGAGGAGTCGGTCGACCGCGCCGCCGTGAAGTACGACCGTGACGGCGACCAGCACTACGACGTCGCGAGCGCCCTGATCAAGTCCATCCGCGGGTCGGACGTGGACGCGGCCCTGCACTACCTGGCCCGGATGATCGAGGCGGGCGAGGACCCCCGCTTCATCGCCCGCCGGCTGATGATCTCCGCGAGCGAGGACATCGGCCTCGCCGACCCCACGGCGCTGCCCACGGCGGTCGCAGCCGCCCAGGCCGTCGCGATGATCGGCTTCCCGGAGGCCGCGCTCACCCTCAGCCACGCGACGATCGCCCTCGCCCTCGCCCCGAAGTCGAACGCCGCGACGATCGCCATCCAGTCCGCCCAGGCGGACGTCCGCGCGGGCCTCGCGGGCCCCGTCCCGCCCCACCTGCGCGACGGCCACTACAAGGGAGCGGCCAAGCTCGGCCACGCCCAGGGGTATGTGTATCCGCACGACGTGCCGGGCGCGATCGCGGCCCAGCAGTACGCACCGGACACCGTCGCGGCCAAGCGTTACTACCAACCCACGCGCTATGGAGCCGAGGCGAGGTACGCCGACGTGGTCGAGCGGGTGCGTGAGCGCCTCAAGGGCGAGTAGCCCCACCCCTTCGCGGCCCATCCCGGCCCGCGGCTGAGGCACCCCTCGTCACCCGGTACACTTGCCCGAAGTGCTGCGTCCCGTGTCCGGTCTCGTACCGGCACCACCAGAACGGGACATCCAGCCGGAGCCCCGGACCTCACCGTCCAGGGATCTCCAGGAGCGTCGCGCACCGTCGAAGGTGTCGCGGGCAGCCCACCACCATCTCGTACTCCGGGAAGCGGTCGGTGGGCCACTCGCGTGCTGCACATAGTGCCCAGACCAGGGAGCGGCTGCCCGCCGGATCCAGAACCACCGGATCCGATGGGTTTCCCAGGCTGCGGATTGCGACCTCCCCTAACCCTGGTGAAGCCGATTTCACAGAGAACAGAGAGGTTGGTTCATGCCGAACCAGTCCCGCCCCAAGGTCAAGAAGTCGCGTGCCCTCGGCATCGCGCTGACCCCGAAGGCCGTCAAGTACTTCGAGGCCCGCCCCTACCCGCCGGGCGAGCACGGCCGTGGGCGCAAGCAGAACTCGGACTACAAGGTCCGTCTGCTCGAGAAGCAGCGTCTGCGCGCGCAGTACGACATCAGCGAGAAGCAGATGGCCCGTGCCTACGACCGCGCCAAGAAGGCCGAAGGCAAGACCGGCGAGGCCCTGGTCATCGAGCTCGAGCGCCGTCTCGACGCCCTGATCCTGCGTTCGGGCATCGCCCGCACGATCTACCAGGCCCGTCAGATGGTCAGCCACGGCCACATCGAGGTCAACGGCGGCAAGGTCGACAAGCCGTCGTTCCGCGTCCGTCCCGACGACGTCGTGATGGTCCGCGAGCGCAGCCGCGAGAAGCCGCTGTTCCAGGTCTCCCGTGAGGGCGGCTTCGCCCCCGACGGCGAGATCCCGCGTTACCTCCAGGTCAACCTGAAGGCCCTGGCCTTCCGTCTGGACCGTGACCCGAACCGCAAGGAGATCCCCGTGATCTGCGACGAGCAGCTCGTCGTCGAGTACTACGCCCGCTGACCCGGACGTAGCTCTCCCTGCTTCAGCCCGTCGCCCGCCCTCCCTTCGTGGTGGGGCAGGCGGCGGGTTGTTGCGTTGCTCCTGGAGCCCGTGCCCAGGGCACGGGACACCGCCGCGTCCGGGGCGAGACGGGCCCCGACGGCCACGCACTCCTCGTACCGCGCGTCGCCCAGCTGCTCGCGGGCCTGCGACTCGCACAGCGCGTGCGGCCCGCCGAAGTTCCCGGAGCCGAACAGCGGGAGGCCCACCGAAGGCCAGATGCGGGACGCGGCGCCCTGTAGGACGGCGGCCTCGGCCGGGTCGCCCTCCACCGCGGTGAACAGGGCGAGCAGCTCGATCGCGAGCACCGTACCGAGCAGATCGTGGAAGGCGTGGTCGAGCGCCAGGCACCGCATGACCAGGTCACGGGCCGTCTCCGCCTCGCCGCGCGTCCAGGCCGCGAAGCCGAGGACATAGAGCGCGTACGCGAGAGCCCAGCGCTCGCCGTGGTCCTCGCAGACCTGGCGTACGTCCTCGCAGAGCTCCACCGCGTCGGCGAGCTCCCCGCGGAAGGCCAGGGCCATCGCCAGCTCGACCTGGCCCATCAGGACGTTGCTGTTCAGCTCGCCGATCTCGCGGTACTGCTCGAGAGCCGAGCGCAGCAAGGTTTCGGCGCGCTCCATGTCATCGGCGAGGAGCGCGAGGCAGCCGATGCGGTGTACCGCGTACGCGGTCGCGATGGCGCTGCCGGTACGTTCCGCCTCGTCCTTGCACTCCTGCAGAGCGGCGAGCGCGGCGACCGTGTCGCCCTGGAGGACCGCGACGTAGCCGAGCACCCACAGCGCCTTGAGGCGCGATTCGTCGTGGCCGCCGTCCAGTTCGAGGGCGCGGTCGAGCCAGTGCCGCCCCTCCGCGAGCCGCCCGCAGCCCACCCAGTAGAACCACAGGCTGCCCGCCAGATACTGGCCCAGATGCGTCTCGTCCGGCTCGGTCAGGCAGTACTCCAACGCGCCCCGCAGATTGGGCAGTTCGCAGTCGACGAGCTCGGCGACCCGCGCCTGGCGCGGCGAGAACCAGTCCAGCTCGCACCAGGTGGCGAGGCCCATGTACCAGTCGCGGTGCCTGCGCCGCATCCGCGCGGCGTCGCCGGTCGCCTCCAGCCAGTCGGCGCCGTACGCGCGGACCGTGTCGAGCATGCGGTAGCGGACGCCCGTCGGCCCCTCCTCGCGGGTCACGACGGACTGCGCGAGCAGCTCGCCCAGTACGTCGAGTACGTCGTCGGAGTGCAGTCCGTCGCCGCTGCAGATGTACTCGGCCGCCTCCAGGTCGAAAGGCCCGCAGAACACCGAGAGCCGCGACCACAGCAGGCGCTCGCTCGCCGTGCACAGCTCATGGCTCCAGCCGATGGCCGTCCGCAGGGTCTGATGCCGCGGCGGCACATCGCGCCGCGTCCCGGTGAGCAGCGCGAAGCGGTCGTCGAGCCGGGCAAGGAGCTGTGCGGGCGAGAGTGCCCGCAGCCTTCCCGCCGCCAGCTCGACGGCCAGCGGGATCCCGTCGAGGCGGCGGCAGAGCTCCGCCACGTCGGCTTCGTTCTCGTCGTCCAGGGCAAAGCCGGGGAGCCCCGCGGCCGCCCGGTCGGCGAACAGCACGGCCGCGTCCTCGGTGGGCAGCGGCGCGAGCGGGAAGATCCGCTCGCCGCAGGTGTCGAGCGGCCGGCGCCCCACCGCGAGCACACGGAGCCCGGGGGAGTGGTGCAGCAGATCCCCCACCAGTGAGGCGCACGCCTCCACCAGGTGCTCGAACCCGTCGACGACGAGGAGGACTTCCCGCTCCGCGAGATGGTCGAGCAGCACCTCGCGCGGCGTGCGGTGGGTGTGATCCGTCAGACGCAGGGCTTCGGCGACGGCGTGCTCCACCAGATCGGCATCCCTGACCCCGGCGAGCTCCACCAGCCAGGCGCCGTCCCCCGGCGCGGCGCCGCAGGCGGCCCGGACGGCGAGGCGCGACTTCCCGACACCGCCGACGCCGGTCACCGTGACCAGGCGCCCGGCCTCCAACGCGGCGGTGAGAGAGGCGAGTTCGTCGGCGCGTCCGACGAAGGCGTTGAGCTCCAGAGGGAGGTTGCCGGGTCTCGGCTGGCGGGCGGGGGAGTCGTGCCGACCGTTACCGGTGCCCTGATCGCGTCGCATGAGATACGGAGCGTACCCATCCGTAAGCAGTCCGTACAATCACTTCAGGTAACTCCCTTGCCCCTGCACGGTAATGCGGTGCGGAGCCTTCGCCCCGGCGCGATAGGGTCGGGGGACGACTTTTCGATGTTCGGGACCGATGTTCAGGGAGCGGTGCACAGTGTCCGGTGGAGAGGTGGCCGGGATCCTGGTGGCCGTCTTCTGGGCGATCCTGGTCTCCTTCCTGGCCGTGGTGCTGGTGAGGCTGGCGCAGACGCTCAGGGCGACCACCAAGCTCGTCGCGGAAGTGACCGAGCAGGCCGTCCCGCTGCTCGCGGACGCCTCCACCGCGGTGCGCTCGGCGCAGACCCAGATCGACCGGGTCGACGCCATCGCATCGGACGTCCAGGAAGTCACGTCGAACGCGTCGGCGCTCTCCACGACGGTGGCCTCCACCTTCGGCGGGCCCCTCGTCAAGGTCGCGGCGTTCGGCTACGGGGTGCGCAGGGCCCTGGGCCGCAAGGCAGGACCCGAATCAACCAATGTGCCCCCGGCGCCCGCCCGACGTACCGTGATCGTGGGGCGCACCGTCCCCTCCGCGCGGCGGCGGGGCAAGCGGAAGAAGGACTGACGCAGCGATGTTCCGCCGTACGTTCTGGTTCACCGCGGGCGCCGCTGCCGGTGTGTGGGCCACCACCAAGGTCAACCGCAAGATCAAGCAACTGACCCCCGAAAGCCTCGCGGCGCAGGCCGCGAACAAGGCGGTCGAGGCGGGTCACAAGCTCAAGGACTTCGCTCTCGACGTCCGCGACGGCATGGCCCAGCGCGAGGCCGAACTGGGCGAGGCCCTGGGCCTCGAGGCCCCGGTCGACCCCGAACTGCCCGGGCAGCGCCGTGTGGTCGTGGCCATCGAGAACGGCAGAACCAGCAAGTCAAGCAAGACCGACAAGAACAAGCAGGGCAAGTACCTCTCGAAGTCGAAGTACTCGTACAACCGGAATGAGGACCACTGATGGAGTCGGCCGAGATTCGCCGCCGCTGGCTGAGCTTCTTCGAGGAGCGCGGGCACACCGTCGTCCCTTCGGCGTCGCTCATCGCGGACGACCCGACTCTGCTCCTCGTCCCCGCGGGCATGGTGCCCTTCAAGCCCTACTTCCTGGGCGAGGTCAAGCCGCAGTTCTCGCGCGCCACGAGCGTGCAGAAGTGCGTGCGTACGCCCGACATCGAAGAGGTCGGCAAGACCACGCGGCACGGCACGTTCTTCCAGATGTGCGGCAACTTCTCCTTCGGTGACTACTTCAAGGAAGGCGCCATCAAGTACGCCTGGGAGCTGCTCACCAGCTCCGTGGCGGACGGTGGCTACGGCCTCGACCCCGAGCGCCTGTGGGTGACGGTCTACCTCGACGACGACGAGGCCGAGACCATCTGGCGCGAGAAGGTGGGCGTCCCCGCCGAGCGCATCCAGCGCCTGGGCAAGAAGGACAACTACTGGTCCATGGGCGTCCCCGGACCCTGCGGCCCCTGCTCCGAGATCAACTACGACCGCGGCCCCGAGTTCGGCGTCGAGGGCGGCCCCGCCGTCAACGACGAGCGCTACGTGGAGATCTGGAACCTGGTCTTCATGCAGTACGAGCGCGGCGAGGGCACCTCGAAGGAGGACTTCGAGATCCTCGGCGAGCTGCCCAGCAAGAACATCGACACCGGCCTCGGTCTCGAGCGCCTCGCGATGATCCTGCAGGGCGTGCAGAACATGTACGAGACCGACACCCTGCGCGTGGTCATGGACAAGGCCACCGAGCTGACCGGCGTGCGGTACGGCGCCGAGCAGGGCTCGGACGTCTCCCTGCGCGTGGTCGCCGACCACATGCGTACGTCCGTGATGCTCATCGGCGACGGCGTCACGCCCGGCAACGAAGGCCGCGGTTATGTCCTGCGCCGCATCATGCGCCGCGCCATCCGCAACATGCGCCTGATGGGCGCCACCGGCCCGGTCGCCCTCGAACTCGTCGACACGGTCATCAAGTCGATGGGCGAGCAGTACCCCGAGCTGCAGACCGACCGCAAGCGCATCGAGACCGTCGCCCTCGCCGAAGAGGCCGCCTTCCTGAAGGCCCTCAAGGGCGGCACGAACATCCTCGACACCGCCGTCACCGAGACCAAGGCCGCAGGCGGCAAGGTCCTCGCCGGCGACAAGGCGTTCCTGCTGCACGACACGTGGGGCTTCCCGATCGACCTCACCCTGGAGATGGCCGCCGAACAGGGCCTCTCCGTGGACGAGGACGGCTTCCGGCGCCTGATGAAGGAGCAGCGGGAGCGCGCCAAGGCCGACGCCCAGGCCAAGAAGACCGGCCACGCGAACCTCGGCGCCTACCGCGAGATCGTCGACGCCTCCGGTGCCACGGACTTCACCGGCTACACCCTCACCGAGAACGAGGCCGTGATCGTCGGCCTCCTGGTCGACGGCGTCTCGTCCCCCGCCGCCCGCGAGGGCGACGAGGTCGAGGTCGTCCTCGACCGCACCCCCTTCTACGCCGAGGGCGGCGGCCAGATCGCCGACTCCGGCCGGATCCGCCTCGACAACGGCGCCGTTGTCGAGATCCGTGACGTGCAGAAGCCGGTCCCCGGCGTGCACGTCCACAAGGGTGTCGTCCAGGTCGGCGAGATCACCGTCGGCGACCAGGTCTGGGCCTCGATCGACGTGCACCGCCGCCGCGCCATCGCCCGCGCCCACTCCGCCACGCACCTCACCCACCAGGCGCTGCGCGACGCGCTCGGCCCGACGGCCGCCCAGGCCGGTTCCGAGAACCAGCCCGGCCGCTTCCGCTTCGACTTCGGCTCCCCGTCGGCCGTGCCCACGGCCGTCATGACGGACGTCGAGCAGAAGATCAACGAAGTCCTCGCGCACGAACTCGACGTACAGGCCGAGGTCATGTCGATCGACGAGGCCAAGAAGCAGGGCGCCATCGCCGAGTTCGGCGAGAAGTACGGCGAGCGGGTCCGTGTGGTCACCATTGGAGACTTCTCCAAGGAGCTGTGCGGCGGCACGCACGTCCACAACACCGCCCAGCTGGGCCTGGTGAAGCTGCTCGGCGAATCGTCCATCGGCTCCGGCGTGCGCCGCATCGAGGCCCTGGTCGGCGTCGACGCGTACAACTTCCTCGCCAAGGAGCACACGGTCGTCGCCCAGCTCCAGGAGCTGGTCAAGGGCCGCTCCGAGGAGCTGCCCGAGAAGGTCTCCGCCATGCTCGGCAAGCTGAAGGACGCCGAGAAGGAGATCGAGAAGTTCCGCGCGGAGAAGGTCCTGGCGGCCGCCGCCGGTCTCGTCGAATCCGCCAAGGACGTACGAGGCGTCGCGCTCGCCACCGGCCAGGTCCCGGACGGCACGGGCGCCGACGACCTGCGCAAGCTGGTCCTCGACGTACGCCACCGCATCCCGGGCGACCGCCCGGCCGTGGTGGCCCTGTTCACCACGGCCAACGGCCGCCCGCTGACGGTCATCGCCACGAACGAAGCGGCCCGCGAGCGCGGCCTCAAGGCCGGCGACCTCGTCCGTACGGCCGCCAAGACCCTCGGCGGCGGTGGCGGCGGCAAGCCGGACGTCGCCCAGGGCGGCGGCCAGAACCCCGCGGCCATCGGTGACGCCATGGCCGCCGTCGAGCGCCTCGTGGCAGAGACGGCCTGATGTCCGAATCCGATGGCGGCATGCGCAGGGGCCGACGCCTCGCGATCGACGTCGGTGACGCCCGGATCGGGGTCGCCTCGTGCGACCCCGACGGGATCCTCGCCACTCCGGTGGAGACGGTGCCGGGACGCGATGTCCCGGCCGCCCAGCGCCGGTTGAAGCAGCTCGTCGACGAGTACGAACCGATCGAGATCGTCGTCGGTCTCCCTCGCTCCCTCAAGGGGGGCGAGGGCCCGGCGGCCGTCAAGGTTCGTGCCTTCACCCAGGACCTCGCGCGCTTGGTGGCGCCCATTCCGGTGAGGCTCCTCGACGAGAGGATGACCACAGTGACGGCCAGTCAGGGGTTGCGCGCCTCGGGCGTGAAGTCCAAAAAGGGCAGGTCTGTCATCGATCAGGCGGCGGCCGTCATCATCCTTCAGCAGGCACTGGAGTCCGAACGGGCGTCAGGTAAAGCTCCGGGCGAGGGCGTCGAAGTGGTCATCTGATCGCGATACGGTAACGTTCCGCGCGATGCGGCGGTGTTCGAACAGCTGCCGCACAGCATCAAGAGGCGGAACGGTTGCCCTCCCACTCAGACGGCGGCCCCGCCTCGCGGCATGTAGGGGATCGATGACTGAGTATGGCCGGGGTCCAGGCTCCGAACCGTGGCATCCCGAGGACCCGTTGTACGGGGACGGCGGATGGGGAGGACAGCAGCCTTCGGGCGGCCAGTCCACCTACGGCGGCCAGGGGCAGTACCACCCTCAGCAGCCGCAGCACCCTCAGCAGCAGGCGCAGTACGACGACTGGAGCACGGGCCAGCAGCAGGCCTACGGTCAGCAGCAGTACGGCGGGCCCACCGGCCAGCAGCAGTACAACGGCGCCCCTGAGCAGCAGCAGTACAACGGCGGCTACGACACCGGCCAGCACGGTCAGGTCCCCTACGCCGCCGACCCCGCGGACCCCTACGGCCACCAGCCGGGCGGCTACGGCGCGGAGAGCCCGGACTACTACGGCACTCCCGACGCGTACCCCCCGCCGGAGCCGCCGTCCCGCCGCCGCCCCGAACCCGAGCCGCGGCAGGACTGGGACCCGGGCCCGGACCAGGGCGAGCACGCCTTCTTCTCGGGCGCGGACGACGATGACGAGGACGACGACACTCCGCCGGGGCGCCGCGGGGACCGCCGGGGCGGCCGGGGCGGCAAGAAACCGAAGAAACGCCGCAGCGGCTGCGCCTGCCTGGTCGTGACGCTGGTCTTCGCCGGTGGTCTCGGCGGGGTCGGCTACTTCGGCTACCAGTTCTACCAGGACCGATTCGGTACGTCGCCGGATTACGCGGGCGAGGGAACCGGCATCGCGACGGTCGACATCCCGAAGGGCGCCGGCGGCTATGTGATCGGCCAGAAACTGAAAGAGGCCGGGGTCGTCAAGAGCGTGGACGCCTTTGTCTCCGCGCAGGCGCAGAATCCCAAGGGCAATACCATTCAGGAAGGCGTCTATGTCCTGAAGAAGGAGATGTCGGCCAAGAGCGCGGTCGAACTGATGCTCAGCCCGAAGAGCCGCAATAACCTCATCATTCCCGAGGGCAAGCGGAACTCGTGGGTCTACAAGCAGATCGACACCCGACTCGAACTCGACAAGGGCACCACCGAGGGTGTCGCCAAGAAGGAATGGAAGTCTCTCGGACTTCCCGACTGGGCGAACACCAACAAGGACATCAAGGATCCGCTGGAAGGCTTCCTCTACCCCTCCAGCTATCCGGTCGCCAAGGGCCAGAAGCCCGCCGACGTCCTGAAGAAGATGGTGGCCCAAGCCAACCAGAAGTACGACGAGTTGGGCCTCAAGTCGAAGGCCGCGGAGCTGAAGCTGAAGGACCCGCTCCAGGTGCTCACCGTGGCGAGCCTGGTCCAGGCCGAAGGCAAGTACAAGCACGACTTCGACAAGGTCGCGACAGTCGTCTACAACCGCCTCAAGCCGGGCAACACGGAGACCTACGGACTTCTCGACTTCGACTCCACGGTGAATTACGCCAAGGCCGAAAGCACCCTGGAAACCGGAACGGTCGACGATCTGCGCAAGTTCAACGACCCGTACAACACCTACAAGATCAAGGGCCTGCCCCCCGGGCCGATCGGCAACCCCGGCGACGAGGCGCTCAAGTCCGCGCTCAACCCGGCCAAGGGGAATTGGTACTACTTCGTCTCCATCAACGCGGACGAAACGCTGTTCGCCGAGACGAACGAGCAGCACGAGCGCAACCGTCAGAAGTACCTCGAGGAACAGAAGAAGAATTCCGGGTGATGAGCACCAAGCGCCGAGCCGCAGTTCTCGGCTCCCCGATCGCCCATTCCCTCTCCCCGGTGCTGCACCGCGCCGCATACGGGGAGCTGGGTCTGGTCGACTCGACGTATGACCTGTTCGACGTCGACGAAGCGGCCCTGCCCGGGTTCATGAAGGGTCTCGGCCCCGAGTGGGCCGGGCTCTCGCTGACGATGCCGCTCAAGCGCGCGGTGATCCCGCTGCTCGACGAGATCAGTGCGACCGCCGCCTCCGTCGAGGCGGTCAACACCGTCGTCTTCACGGACGACGGCCGCCGCGTCGGCGACAACACCGACATCCCCGGCATGGTCGCCGCCCTGCGGGAGCGCGGCATCGAGCAGGTCGAGTCGGCCGCGATCCTCGGCGCGGGCGCCACCGCGTCGTCCGCCCTTGCCGCGCTCGCGCGGATCTGCACGGGCGAGGTCGTCGCGTACGTACGCAGTCAGGCGCGTGCCGCCGAGATGCGGGAGTGGGGCGAGCGGCTCGGCGTCGAGGTGCGGACCGAGGACTGGGCGGACGCCGAGCGCGCGCTGAGCGCGCCGCTGGTGATCGCCACGACTCCGGCGGGCGCGACCGACGCGCTGTCGGCCGCCGTGCCCGAGCGGCCCGCGACCCTCTTCGACGTCCTGTACGACCCGTGGCCCACCGCTCTGGCGGCCCGCTGGTCCATGTACGGAGGGGCCGTCGTCAGCGGGCTCGACCTTCTCGTGCACCAGGCGGTGCTCCAGGTCGAGCAGATGACGGGGCGTTCGCCCGCGCCGCTCCTCGCCATGCGGAAAGCCGGGGAACACGCGCTCGAGGGACGCTAGGGATGCACATGGCCTCGGGCAAGGGGGACCTCTTCGAGCTCTTCATCAGGTTCCTGCCGTTCAGATTCATGCCCTGGTGGCTGCAGCTGACGGTCATCGCGGCCATCGTCGCGATCGTCGTGGCCGCCTGGACCATCAAGCGCACGCGCAAGATCGCTGCCCGAAGAGCGGCCCGTACGAAGGCCGAGGCGACTGCCGAGGGGTAGCGGGGCCGTCCGTCTTATGGACCGGAGGCCAGGTCCCGCCCCCCGACGTGGGAGGATCGGGGATGGCGGGCCAGGGCCGCGCACCCGGCCGCGCCACGCAGTTCCAGGCGCGAGCATGAGGAGCACCGTTGAGCAGGTTGCGTTGGCTGACCGCGGGAGAGTCCCACGGACCCGCACTTGTCGCGACGCTGGAGGGTCTTCCCGCCGGCGTGCCGATCACCACGGAGATGGTGGCGGACCACCTGGCCCGGCGGCGGCTCGGCTATGGGCGCGGTGCGCGCATGAAATTCGAGCGTGACGAGGTCACCTTCCTGGGTGGCGTCCGGCACGGTCTGACCATGGGCTCGCCGATCGCGATCATGGTGGGCAACACCGAGTGGCCCAAGTGGGAACAGGTCATGGCGGCCGACCCGGTCGACCCCGAGATCCTCGCCGACCTGGCCCGCAACGCCCCCCTGACCCGCCCCCGGCCCGGCCACGCCGACCTCGCGGGCATGCAGAAGTACGGCTTCGACGAGGCCCGCCCGATCCTGGAGCGCGCCTCGGCCCGAGAGACCGCGGCCCGCGTCGCGCTCGGCGCGGTCGCCCGCTCGTACCTGAAGGAGACGGCCGGGATCGAGATCGTCAGCCACGTCACGGAGCTCGCGGCGGCCAAGGCGCCCTACGGCGTCTACCCCACCCCCGCCGACGTCGAGAAGCTCGACGCCGACCCGGTGCGCTGCCTCGACGCGGACGCGAGCAAGGCGATGGTCGCCGAGATCGACCAGGCCCACAAGGACGGCGACACCCTGGGCGGCGTCGTCGAGGTGCTCGCGTACGGCGTGCCCGTGGGCCTCGGCTCGCACGTGCACTGGGACCGGCGGCTCGACGCGCGGCTCGCCGCCGCGCTCATGGGCATCCAGGCCATCAAGGGCGTCGAGGTCGGCGACGGCTTCGACCTCGCGCGCGTGCCGGGCTCCAAGGCGCACGACGAGATCGTCTCCACCGACGACGGCATCCGGCGCACCTCAGGCCGCTCCGGCGGCACCGAGGGCGGCCTGACCACCGGCGAACTGCTGCGCGTGCGTGCCGCGATGAAGCCCATCGCGACCGTGCCCCGCGCGCTCGCCACCGTCGACGTCGCCACCGGCGAGGCCACCAAGGCGCACCACCAGCGCTCCGACGTGTGTGCGGTCCCGGCCGCCGGCATCGTCGCCGAGGCGATGGTCGCGCTGACCCTGGCCGACGCCGTCGCCGAGAAGTTCGGTGGCGACAGCGTGCCCGAGACCCGGCGCAACGTCACCTCGTACCTCGACAACCTGCAGATCCGGTGACCGGCCCGCAGATCGTTCTCGTCGGGCCGATGAGCGTGGGCAAGTCGACGGTGGGCGCGCTGCTCGCCGAGCGCCTCGGCACCGTCTACCGCGACACCGACGCCGACATCGTGGCCGCACAGGGCCGGGAGATCGCGGACATCTTCGTGGACGAGGGTGAGCCGCACTTCCGCGACCTGGAGCGGGCGGCCGTGCGTACGGCTCTCGCCGAGCACGAGGGTGTCCTCGCGCTCGGCGGCGGCGCGATCCTCGACGAGACGACCCGCGCGCTCTTGGCCCCGCACCCCGTCGTCTATCTGTCGATGGACGTCGAGGAAGCGGTCAAGCGCACCGGCCTGAACGTCGCGCGCCCCCTGCTCGCGGTCAATCCGCGCAAGCAGTGGCGCGAACTGATGGACGCCCGCCGCCAGTTCTACGCCGAAGTCGCCCGCGCCGTCGTCGCCACCGACGACCGCACCCCCGAAGAGGTAGCCCAAGCGGTCCTCGACGCACTGGAGTTGAAGGAAGCATGACGGAGATGGCTGAGACGTCGGGGCAGACGCCCACCCGTATCCAGGTCGGCGGCACCGCGGGCACCGAGCCGTACGAGGTCCTCGTCGGCCGGCAGCTCCTCGGTGAGCTGCCCGGCCTGATCGGTGAGCGCACCAAGCGCGTCGCGATCATCCACCCTGAGGCGCTCGCCGAGACGGGCGACGCCCTGCGCGAGGACCTGGCAGGACAGGGGTACGAGGTCGTCGCCATCCAGGTGCCGAACGCCGAGGAGGCCAAGACCGCTGAGGTCGCCGCGTACTGCTGGAAGGCTCTTGGCCAGTCCGGCTTCACCCGCAGCGACCTCATCATCGGTGTCGGCGGCGGAGCCACCACGGACCTCGCCGGGTTCGTGGCCGCGACCTGGCTGCGCGGGGTCCGCTGGATCGCCGTGCCGACCACTGTGCTCGGCATGGTGGACGCGGCGGTCGGCGGCAAGACCGGCATCAACACCGCCGAGGGCAAGAACCTGGTGGGCTCCTTCCACCCGCCCACGGGCGTGCTGTGCGACCTGGCCGCGCTCGACTCGCTGCCGGTCAACGACTTCGTGTCGGGCCTCGCGGAGATCATCAAGGCCGGTTTCATCGCCGACCCGGTGATCCTCGAACTGATCGAGGAGGACCCCCAGGCGGCGCGCAGCCCCCAGGGACCGCACACCGCCGAGCTGATCGAGCGCTCCATCAAGGTCAAGGCCGAGGTCGTCTCCGGCGACCTCAAGGAGTCGGGCCTGCGCGAGATCCTCAACTACGGTCACACCCTCGCCCACGCCATCGAGAAGAACGAGCGCTACAAGTGGCGGCACGGCGCCGCCGTCTCCGTGGGCATGGCTTTCGCGGCCGAACTCGGCCGCCTGGCCGGACGTCTTGACGACGCGACCGCCGACCGGCACCGCACCGTCCTGGAGTCGGTCGGCCTGCCCCTGAGCTACCGCTACGACCAGTGGCCCAAGCTCCTGGAGACCATGAAGGTCGACAAGAAGTCCCGCGGTGACCTGCTGCGGTTCATCGTCCTTGACGGCCTCGGCAAGCCGACCGTCCTGGAGGGACCCGACCCCGCGGTGCTGCTCGCCGCGTACGGCGAAGTGGCGAACTAGCGCTCGAAAAGCGCTGAATCGGCCCGTCAGAACAAGCCACGGGCACCCTGCGGCCTCCCCGGCCGTTCACACAACGTCGGCCGGGGGCGGTACCGTTCGGTAACGGGTGGCCCCGGCCGCCGCCCGACCAGCGTCAGTCGCACGAGACGGAGTGGCACCGGATGCAGCACGCAGTGGGGTCTCCGCTGCCGCCGCCCCATCAGCCGGGGCACGGACCGGCCACCGGCTGGTCCCCGGCCGCACATCACCCGAGCGGTCCGCCGCCGGGTGCAGCGCCGGGCGGCCCACCGCCTCCCGCGCCGGGTTTCGCCGGCGCCCCGCACCCCCCGGGCACGGCCCCCCATCCGCAGGGACCGGCCCCGCACCCGCACATCACGACGCCGCAGCACGTGCCGCCGGGCGCCCCGCACGGAGCCGCCCCCCAGCACAGCCACGCCCCGGCCGCCCCCGTGCCCCCGACCCCGGACACGACGGGCCACATCCAGCTCCCGCCCGGCGGCCCCGTCGCCGTGCCGAGCCCTCCGCCCGGCACGGCCCAGGCGGACACCGGCGCCACCACGCTGGCCGTCCTGCTGATCGGCCCCGCGGGCGCGGGCAAGACGAGCGTCGCCAAGTTCTGGGCAGAGCACCGCAGGGTGCCCACCGCCCACATCAGCCTCGACGACGTACGGGAATGGGTCCGATCGGGCTTCGCGGACCCCCAGTCGGGCTGGAACGACCACTCGGAGGCGCAGTACCGCTTGGCCCGCCGCACCTGCGGCTTCGCCGCACGGAACTTCCTGGCCAACGGCATCTCCTGCGTCCTCGACGACGCGGTCTTCCCCGACCGCCCGGTCGTCGGCCTCGGTGGCTGGAAGCGCCATGTGGGCCCCGGCCTGCTGCCGGTGGTCCTGCTGCCCGGCCTGGAGATCGTCCTGGAGCGCAACGCCGAGCGCAGCGGCAACCGCCGCCTCACGGACGAGGAAGTGGCCCGCATCCACGGCCGCATGGCCGGCTGGTACGGCTCGGGCCTGCCCATCATCGACAACTCCCAGCTGGACGTGCCCGCCACGGCCCGGGTCCTGGACGACGTCCTCGCCCGCTCCATCGCGAGCCCGCCGCAGTGGTAGGCCCCTGCGCCACCTGATGCCCCGGGGACGCCACCGGCCCGCTCGGTCGGGTGCGCTGAACGGGCCGTCCCGAGCCACCGCTCATAGGCTCGTCCCATGTCAGAGGTGTACGCGGCCCGCCGCGAGCGGCTGAGGGAGCGTTGTGCCGCGGGCGGCAGCGCGTCGGCGCTGGTGTCCCGCCCCGCCAACGTGCGGTATCTCGCGGGGGCGGCGCCCCAGGATGCGGTGCTCCTGCTCGGCAGCGGCGAGGATCTGCTGCTGTGTTCGAGGCCGCTCGGCGACGAGCAGGGCGAGGGGCGGCCCGACGAGAGGCTGCGGGTGCAGCTCCTCGACGCGGCCGGCGGAGACCCGGCCGTCGCGGGGGCCGACCTCGCGGCCACCCAGGGCGCCGATGCGCTCGCCGTCGAGGAGCACGACCTCACGGTCGCCCGGCACCGCGCGCTGGGTTCCGTCGCGCCCCGGCTGCGGCTCACGGATCTCGGGGGAGCGGTCGAGCAACTGCGGCTCGTCAAGGACGAGGAGGAGATCTCCTGCCTGCGGATCGGCTCAGAGATCGCCGACCAGGCGCTCGGCGAACTGCTCGAATCCATCCTTGTCGGGCGTACGGAGCGCCACCTCGCCCTTGAGCTGGAGCGCCGTCTCGTCGATCACGGGGCGGACGGACCCGCCTTCCCGACCTCTGTCGGCACCGGGCCGAACTCCGGAAGGGGCGGCCACCGGCCGTCGGACCGGCGGGTGGAGGAAGGGGATTTCCTCTCCGTGTGCCTGGGGGCCAGTTATCGCGGTTATCGTTGTGAGATCGGGCGTACGTTCGTCATCGGTACGTCTCCCGCGGATTGGCAGATCGAGCTGTACGACCTCGTCTTCGCCGCTCAGCGGGCGGGCAGGGAGGCTCTCGTACCGGGCGCCGCCTACCGCGACATCGACCGCGCGGCACGCCTCGTACTGGACTCCGCGGGGTATGCGGACGGCCTCGCTCCGCTGATGGGACATGGGCTGGGGCTCGAAAACGACGAGGACCCGCAGTTGGCGCCCGCGGCCATGGGTAAACTGGACGCCTGCGTGCCGGTCACCGTCGAACCGGGGGTTCACATCCCGGGACGGGGTGGTGTCCGGATCGATGACACGCTCGTCGTGCGCCCCGAGGCGGACGGCGGACCCGAGCTACTCACCATTACGACCAAGGAGCTGCTCGCGCTCTAGCTTTCCGAGCTATGCGCGTGCGCCGGGGTCGTCCACGTCAGTCCAGGAGATTCCGCAACCGTGGCTTCCACGAACGACCTCAAGAACGGCCTGGTGCTCAAGCTCGACGGGGGCCAGCTCTGGTCCGTCGTCGAGTTCCAGCACGTCAAGCCCGGCAAGGGCCCTGCCTTTGTGCGCACCAAGCTCAAGAACGTGATGTCCGGCAAGGTCGTCGACAAGACGTTCAACGCCGGCGTCAAGGTCGACACGGCGACGATCGACAAGCGCGACATGCAGTTCTCCTACATGGACGGCGACTACTTCGTCTTCATGGACATGGAGACGTACGACCAGCTGCACGTCGACCGCAAGTCCGTCGGTGACGCCGCCAACTTCCTGATCGAGGGCTTCACGGCCTCCGTCGCGCAGCACGAGGGCGAAGTCCTCTTCGTCGAGCTGCCGGCCGCCGTCGAGCTGGTTATCCAGGAGACCGAGCCCGGCGTCCAGGGCGACCGCTCCACCGGCGGCACCAAGCCCGCGACGCTGGAGACCGGCCACCAGATCCAGGTGCCGCTCTTCATCACCACCGGCGAGAAGATCAAGGTCGACACCCGCACGAGCGACTACCTCGGCCGGGTGAACAGCTAACCGTGGCTGCTCGTAATACGGCCCGCAAGCGTGCCTTCCAGATTCTCTTCGAGGCCGACCAGCGTGGCGCAGATGTAGTGACGGTCCTCGCGGACTGGGTGCGCCACTCGCGGACCGATACCCGGCAGCCGCCGGTGAGCGAGTTCACGATGGAGCTGGTCGAGGGGTACGCGAAGCACGCGCGCCACATCGACGAGCTGATCTCGCAGTACGCCGTCGGGTGGACCCTGGACAGGATGCCGGTCGTGGACCGCAACATCCTGCGGCTCGGTGCCTACGAGCTGATCTGGGTCGACGCGACGCCGGACGCCGTGGTGCTCGACGAGTCCGTGCAGCTCGCCAAGGAGTTCTCCACGGACGACTCGCCGGCTTTCGTGAACGGCCTGCTCGGCCGCTTCAAGGATCTGAAGCCGAGTCTGCGCCGCGACGAGGCGTAAAGCCTCCTACGCCGCTCAGAGGGCCCGCAGCACGTCGCTGTGGGCCCTCTGGCGCGTCCGGAGGCTTTCTCCGGGGCCTCCGTGGCCTCCCGGGCCTCCGTGGACTCCCGAGGGCTCAGGTGCGTGCGTAAAACGCCGAGGTGGCCGGAACCCGATCGGTTCCGGCCACCCCGGCGTTACGTTTCTGCTCAGCTGTCGCTTGACGGATCAGACGTCGTCGTGGGCGACGGCGCGGCGCGCGTCCGCGTCCAGGACGCCCCAGCTGATCAGCTGCTCGGTGAGGACCGAGGGCGACTGGTCATAGATCACGGCGAGGGTGCGCAGGTCGTCCTGGCGGATCGAGAGCACCTTGCCGTTGTAGTCACCGCGCTGCGACTGGATCGTGGCGGCATACCGCTGGAGCGGGCCTGCCTTCTCGGCAGGGACGTGCGCGAGGCGCTCCAGGTCGAGCACGAGCTTCGGCGGCGGCTCGGCCGCGCCGCCCGGAGCTGTGCCGGGCAGCAGTTCCTGGACCGGGACGCCGTAGAAGTCCGCCAGCTCGGCAAGGCGCTGCACGGTCACGGCACGGTCGCCGCGTTCGTACGAACCGACCACGACCGCCTTCCAGCGTCCCTGGGACTTCTCCTCGACACCGTGGAGGGAAAGGCCCTGCTGGGTACGGATGGCGCGGAGCTTGGCCCCGAGCTGTTTGGCGTATTCGCTGGACATATAGCTCCCCGGACGAAGAACGGTAACTCACTGTGAGGTTACGCAGCGTTACTTGGCTGCGTCAAGCCGAATGGTCCGTACCGGCACTTCTCAGGGGGGTCGTGACCGGCGGCGTTGCCCGTGCTGGTACCGTGGATGGCGCAATTTCGACGTCCTTTAAGGTCCGTCCCGTGAGGCGGAGAAGGAGGTCCGTTTCATATGGACTCGCACGACACGAACGAATCCGATGTCGCCCGGCCTGTGCTCGAAGGCCCGGACATCGCACGGGTGTTGACCCGTATCGCGCACGAGATCGTCGAGCGCGCCAAAGGCGCCGAAGACGTGGTGCTGCTCGGCATTCCCACCCGTGGCGTCTTCCTCGCCCGGCGACTCGCCGAGAAGCTCGAAGAAATCACCGGACGCACTATCCCGGTTGGCTCACTCGACATCACGATGTACCGCGACGATCTGCGCATGCATCCGCCGCGCGCACTCGCCCGCACCGAGATCCCCGGTGACGGTATCGACGGCCGCCTCGTCGTCCTCGTCGACGACGTGCTCTTCTCCGGTCGCACCATCCGCGCCGCCCTCGACGGTCTGAACGACATCGGGCGCCCGCGCGCGGTGCAGCTCGCCGTCCTCGTCGACCGCGGCCACCGCGAACTCCCGATCCGCGCCGATTACGTCGGCAAGAACCTCCCCACGTCGCTGCGGGAGACGGTCAAGGTCCAGCTCGCCGAGGAGGACGGCCGCGACGCCGTGCTGCTCGGTGCCAAGCCCGCTTCCGCGTAGGACCGGCTTCCCTGCGGGCCCGGGGCACACCCCTGCGCGCCCGCATGCCCGCACACCTCCACATCACGGAGTAAACCCAGATGATGCGACACCTCATCTCGGCCGCCGACCTCACCCGCGACGACGCCGTTCTCATCCTCGACACCGCCGAGGAGATGGCCCGGGTCGCCGACCGGCCGATCAAGAAGCTGCCCGCGCTGCGCGGCCGCACGATCTGCAATCTGTTCTTCGAGGACTCCACGCGGACCCGGATCTCCTTCGAGGCCGCCGAGAAGCGCCTCTCCGCCGACGTCATCAACTTCGCCGCCAAGGGCTCCAGCGTCTCCAAGGGCGAGTCCCTCAAGGACACCGCCCAGACCTTGGAGGCGATGGGCGTCGACGCCGTCGTCATCCGGCACGGCGCGTCCGGCGCCCCCTACCGCCTCGCCACCTCCGGCTGGATCGACGCCCCGGTGATCAACGCGGGCGACGGCACCCACCAGCACCCCACCCAGGCCCTGCTCGACGCCTTCACCATGCGGCGCCGCCTCGTCGGCCGTGACGCGGGCCTCGGCAAGGACCTGAGCGGCAAGCGCATCACGCTCGTCGGCGACGTCCTGCACAGCCGCGTCGCGCGCTCGAACGTCGACCTCCTGCACACCCTGGGCGCCCAGGTCACTTTGGTCGCCCCGCCCACGCTCGTGCCGGTCGGCGTCGACAGCTGGCCCTGCGACGTGTCGTACGACCTGGACCGGGTGCTCCCGAAGTCGGACGCCGTGATGATGCTGCGCGTGCAGCGCGAGCGCATGAACGCCGCGTTCTTCCCGACCGAGCGCGAGTACTCGCGTCGCTACGGCCTGGACGGCGAGCGGATGGCGAAGATGCCAGAGCACGCCATCGTCATGCACCCCGGGCCGATGGTCCGCGGCATGGAGATCACCGCCGAGGTCGCCGATTCCGACCGCTGCACGGTCATCGAGCAGGTCGCCAACGGCGTCCACACCCGGATGGCCGTCCTCTACCTGCTCCTGGGCGGCAACGAACCCGCCGTCACCCACACCCGCCCCACCGGTTCCGAGGAGAAGTAAGACATGAGCAAGACCCTGATCCGTGGTGCGAAGGTCCTTGGCGGCGAGCCCCAGGACGTCCTGATCGACGGCGAGACGATCGTCGAGGTGGGGACCGGCATCGAGGCGGGCGATGCGACCGTCGTCGACGCCGAGGGCAAGATCCTGCTGCCCGGCCTCGTCGACCTGCACACCCACCTGCGCGAGCCCGGCCGCGAGGACTCCGAGACCGTCCTGACCGGTACGCGCGCCGCCGCGTCCGGCGGCTACACCGCCGTGTTCGCCATGGCCAACACCTTCCCCGTCGCCGACACCGCGGGCGTCGTCGAGCAGGTCTACCGCCTCGGCCAGGAAGGCGGTTACGCGGACGTCCAGCCGATCGGCGCCGTCACCGTCGGCCTGGAGGGCAAGAAGCTCGCCGAGCTCGGCGCCATGCACGAGTCCGCAGCCGGTGTCACCGTCTTCTCCGACGACGGCAAGTGCGTCGACGACGCCGTGATCATGCGCCGCGCCCTGGAGTACGTGAAGGCCTTCGGCGGCGTCGTCGCCCAGCACGCGCAGGAGCCGCGGCTCACCGAGGGCGCCCAGATGAACGAGGGCGTCGTCTCCGCCGAGCTGGGCCTCGGCGGCTGGCCCGCCGTCGCCGAGGAGTCGATCATCGCGCGTGACGTGCTGCTCGCCGAGCACGTGGGCTCGCGGGTGCACATCTGCCACCTGTCGACCGCCGGTTCGGTCGAGATCGTGCGCTGGGCCAAGTCGCGCGGCATCGACGTGACCGCCGAGGTCACCCCGCACCACCTGCTCCTCACCGACGAGATGGTCCGCTCGTACAACCCGGTCTACAAGGTCAACCCGCCGCTGCGCACCGAGCGCGACGTCATGGCGCTGCGCGAGGCCCTGGCCGACGGCACGATCGACATCGTCGCCACCGACCACGCCCCGCACCCCCACGAGGACAAGGACTGCGAGTGGGCCGCGGCCGCCATGGGCATGGTGGGCCTGGAGACCGCGCTCTCCGTCGTCCAGCAGACGATGGTCGAGACGGGCCTGCTCACCTGGGCCGCGGTCGCCGACCGGATGTCCGTCAAGCCCGCCGAGATCGGGCAGGCCAAGGGGCACGGACGCCCCGTCTCGGCAGGTGAGCCCGCGAACCTCACGCTTCTCGATCCGGCTTACCGTGGTGTCGTGGACCCCGCGGGCTTCGCCTCTCGCAGCGGCAACACCCCCTACGAGGGCCGTGAGCTGCCCGGCCGCGTGACGCACACGTGGCTGCGGGGCCGCGCCACGCTCGTCGACGGGAAGCTCGCGTGACCTCTCTGATCTCTGCCGCCGCAGGAAGTGCCGCCACCATCGCCGCCGAGAAGAAGTCGGCGGACGTGACGGACTGGGCCGCACGCGCGGGCTGGGTCGTCGGCCTTCTGCTCTTCATCGCGCTCGTCTACTGGCTGATGCGCGAGGGCTGGAAGTGGCGCGGCACGCTCCAGGGCGACCTGCCCGAGCTGCCCAGCGCGCCGAGCGAGCCGGGCCCGGCGAAACTTGAGCTCAGCGGCCGCTACCACGGCTCGACCACGGCAGGGCAGTGGCTCGACCGCATCGTGGCGCACGGCCTCGGTACCCGCAGCCGCGTCGAGCTGACGCTCACGGACGCGGGCCTCGATGTCGTACGCCCCGGGGCAGCCGACTTCTTCATCCCGGCCGCACAGCTGCGCGAGGCCCGCCTCGACAAGGGCATCGCAGGCAAGGTCCTCGCGGAGGGCGGTCTGCTGATCGTCACCTGGGAGCACGGCGAGAAGCTGATCGACTCGGGTTTCCGCTCGGACCACGCCGCCGAACAGGCGGACTGGGTCGAGGCCATCAACAACATGATCAAGACCAGCACTACGGAAGGCACCGCACGATGACGACCTCCACCAGGGGAGCCTCCAAGACTCCCGCCGTTCTCGTCCTGGAGGACGGCCGCATCTTCCGCGGCCGCGCCTACGGGGCCGTGGGGGAGACCTTCGGCGAAGCGGTGTTCTCCACCGGCATGACCGGCTACCAGGAGACCCTCACCGACCCCTCGTACCACCGCCAGGTCGTCGTCATGACGGCCCCGCACGTCGGCAACACGGGCGTGAACGACGAGGACCCCGAGTCGAAGCGGATCTGGGTCGCCGGTTACGTCGTACGTGACCCCGCGCGCGTGCCCTCCAACTGGCGCTCCCAGCGCACCCTCGACGAGGAACTCGTCGAGCAGGGCGTCGTCGGCATCAGCGGCATCGACACCCGCGCCCTCACCCGTCACCTGCGCGAGAGCGGCGCCATGCGCGTCGGGATCTTCTCCGGCAACGCGCTCCCTGACGAGGGCGTGATGCTCGCCGAGGTCCGCCAGCAGCCCGAGATGAAGGGCTCGAACCTCGCCGCTGAGGTCGCCACCAAGGAGACGTACGTCGTCCCCGCGATCGGCGAGAAGCGCTTCACCGTGGCCGCCGTCGACCTCGGCATCAAGGGCATGACCCCGCACCGCATGGCCGAGCGCGGCATCGAGGTGCACGTCCTGCCCGCGACCGCGACCGTCGATGACATCTACGCGGTCAAGCCCGACGGCGTGTTCTTCTCCAACGGTCCCGGTGACCCGGCGACCGCGGACGGCCCTGTCGCCCTCATGCGGGCCGTCCTGGAGCGCAAGACCCCGCTCTTCGGCATCTGCTTCGGCAACCAGATCCTCGGCCGTGCGCTCGGCTTCGGCACGTACAAGCTGAAGTACGGCCACCGCGGCATCAACCAGCCCGTGCAGGACCGCACGACCGGCAAGGTCGAGGTCACCGCGCACAACCACGGCTTCGCCGTCGACGCGCCCCTCGACAAGGTCTCCGACACCCCCTACGGGCGCGCCGAGGTCTCCCACGTGTGCCTCAACGACCAGGTGGTGGAGGGGCTCCAGCTCCTCGACCAGCCCGCGTTCAGCGTCCAGTACCACCCCGAGGCAGCCGCGGGTCCGCACGACGCCGCGTACCTGTTCGACCGCTTCACGTCTTTGATGAACACCGTCCTGATGGAGGGCCAGCGTGCCTAAGCGCACCGATATCCAGTCCGTCCTGGTCATCGGCTCCGGCCCGATCGTCATCGGCCAGGCAGCTGAGTTCGACTACTCGGGTACCCAGGCCTGCCGCGTGCTCAAGGCCGAGGGCCTGCGCGTCATCCTGGTGAACTCGAACCCGGCGACGATCATGACCGACCCGGAGATCGCCGACGCCACGTACGTCGAGCCGATCACCCCCGAGTTCGTCGAGAAGATCATCGCCAAGGAGCGCCCCGACGCGCTCCTGCCCACCCTCGGTGGCCAGACCGCGCTCAACACCGCGATCTCCATGCACGAGCAGGGCGTCCTCGAGAAGTACGGCGTCGAGCTCATCGGCGCCAACGTCGAGGCGATCAACAAGGGCGAGGACCGCGACCTCTTCAAGGGCGTCGTCGAAGAGGTCAACCAGAAGATCGGCCACGGCGAGTCCGCCCGCTCGTACATCTGCCACTCCATGGACGACGTCCTCAAGGGCGTCGACGAGCTCGGCGGCTACCCCGTCGTCGTCCGTCCCTCCTTCACCATGGGCGGCGCCGGTTCCGGCTTCGCGCACGACGAGGAGGAGCTGCGCCGCATCGCCGGCCAGGGCCTGACGCTCTCGCCGACCACCGAGGTGCTCCTGGAGGAGTCCATCCTCGGCTGGAAGGAGTACGAGCTTGAGCTGATGCGCGACAAGAACGACAACGTCGTGGTCGTCTGCTCCATCGAGAACTTCGACCCGATGGGCGTGCACACCGGCGACTCGATCACCGTCGCGCCCGCGATGACGCTGACCGACCGCGAGTACCAGACCCTGCGTGACGTCGGCATCGCGATCATCCGCGAGGTCGGCGTCGACACCGGCGGCTGCAACATCCAGTTCGCCATCGACCCGAAGGACGGCCGGGTCATCGTCATCGAGATGAACCCGCGTGTCTCGCGGTCCTCCGCGCTGGCGTCGAAGGCCACCGGCTTCCCGATCGCGAAGATCGCCGCGAAGCTGGCCGTCGGCTACACGCTGGACGAGATCCCGAACGACATCACCGAGAAGACCCCGGCCTCCTTCGAGCCGACCCTCGACTACGTGGTGGTCAAGGCCCCGCGTTTCGCCTTCGAGAAGTTCCCCTCGGCGGACTCGACCCTGACGACCACGATGAAGTCGGTCGGCGAGGCCATGGCGATCGGCCGCAACTTCACCGAGGCGCTGCAGAAGGCGCTGCGGTCCCTGGAGAAGAAGGGCTCGCAGTTCACCTTCGTGGGCGAGCCCGGCGACAAGGCCGAGCTTCTGGCGGAGGCGGTGCGTCCGACCGACGGACGCATCAACTCCGTCATGCAGGCCATCCGCGCCGGCGCCACCCCGGAGGAGGTCTTCGAGTCCACGAAGATCGACCCGTGGTTCGTCGACCAGCTCTTCCTGATCAAGGAGATCGCGGACGAGCTGACCGCCGCCGAGCGCCTGGACGCCGATCTGCTCGCCGAGGCCAAGCGGCACGGCTTCTCCGACGCCCAGATCGCCGAGATCCGCGGCCTGCGCGAGGACGTCGTCCGCGAGGTGCGCCACGCCCTCGGCGTGCGCCCGGTCTACAAGACGGTCGACACCTGCGCCGCCGAGTTCGCCGCGAAGACGCCGTACTTCTACTCCTCGTACGACGAGGAGAACGAGGTCGCCAAGCGCGAGAAGCCCGCGGTCATCATCCTGGGCTCGGGTCCCAACCGCATCGGCCAGGGCATCGAGTTCGACTACTCCTGCGTCCACGCCTCCTTCGCGCTGAGCGACGCGGGCTACGAGACCGTGATGGTCAACTGCAACCCGGAGACGGTCTCGACGGACTACGACACGTCCGACCGCCTCTACTTCGAGCCGCTCACGCTCGAAGACGTCCTGGAGATCGTCCACGTCGAGGCACAGGCCGGGCCGATCGCGGGCGTCATCGTCCAGCTCGGCGGCCAGACCCCGCTGGGTCTCGCGCAGGCGCTCAAGGACAACGGCGTGCCGGTCGTGGGCACACCGCCCGAGGCCATCCACGCCGCCGAGGACCGCGGCGCCTTCGGCCGCGTGCTCGCCGAGGCCGGTCTCCCGGCGCCCAAGCACGGCACCGCGACCACGTTCGCCGAGGCCAAGGCCATCGCCGACGAGATCGGCTACCCCGTCCTCGTACGCCCGTCGTACGTGCTCGGCGGCCGCGGCATGGAGATCGTGTACGACGAGACCCGCCTCTCCGCGTACATCGAGGAGTCGACCGAGATCAGCCCCTCGCGTCCGGTGCTCGTCGACCGCTTCCTCGACGACGCGATCGAGATCGACGTGGACGCCCTCTACGACGGCCACGAGCTCTACCTCGGCGGCGTCATGGAGCACATCGAGGAGGCCGGCATCCACTCCGGCGACTCGGCGTGCGCGCTGCCCCCGATCACCCTCGGCGGCTACGACATCAAGCGCCTGCGGGCCTCCACGGAGGGCATCGCCAAGGGCGTCGGCGTGCGCGGGCTCATCAACATCCAGTTCGCGATGGCCGGGGACATCCTCTACGTCCTCGAAGCCAACCCGCGTGCCTCGCGCACCGTCCCCTTCACCTCGAAGGCGACCGCGGTGCCGCTGGCCAAGGCCGCAGCGCGCATCTCGCTCGGCGCGACCGTCGCCGAGCTGCGCGCCGAGGGCATGCTCCCGGCGACCGGCGACGGCGGCACGCTGCCGATGGACGCGCCGATCTCGGTGAAGGAAGCCGTCATGCCGTGGTCGCGCTTCCGCGACATCCACGGGCGTGGCGTCGACACCGTCCTCGGCCCGGAGATGCGCTCCACCGGTGAAGTCATGGGCATCGACTCGGTGTTCGGCACCGCGTACGCCAAGTCGCAGGCGGGTGCGTACGGTCCGCTGCCGACCAAGGGCCGCGCCTTCATCTCGGTGGCCAACCGCGACAAGCGCTCGATGATCTTCCCGGCGCGCGAACTGGTCGCGCACGGCTTCGAGTTGCTCGCCACGTCCGGCACGGCCGAGGTGCTCAAGCGCAACGGCATCAACGCCACGGTCGTGCGCAAGCAGTCCGAGGGCGAGGGCCCGAACGGCGAGAAGACGATCGTCCAGCTGATCCACGACGGCGCGGTCGACCTCATCGTCAACACCCCGTACGGCACGGGTGGCCGCCTCGACGGCTACGACATCCGTACGGCGGCTGTCTCCCGCTCCGTGCCGTGCCTCACGACGGTCCAGGCGCTCGCCGCCGCCGTCCAGGGCATCGACGCGCTCAACCACGGGGACGTGGGCGTGCGTTCACTCCAGGAACACGCGGAGCATCTGACCGCGGCCCGCGACTAGCAGCCCACCAGGGGGACACCGATCCGGTGTCCCCCTTCTGCTGAGGACACGTACATGTACAAATTCTTCTTCAACCTCGTCTTCAAGCGCATGGACCCGGAGCAGGCCCACTACATGGCCTTCCGCTGGATCCGGCTCGCGGCCCGCGTCCCCGTGCTGCGCACGTTCATCGCGGCCGTCCTCGCGCCGCGCCACAAGGAGCTGCGCACCGAGGCCCTCGGGCTGCGGATGCACGGTCCCTTCGGTCTCGCCGCGGGCTTCGACAAGAACGCCGTCGCGATCGACGGCATGTCGATGCTGGGCTTCGACCACATCGAGATCGGCACCGTCACGGGGGAGCCGCAGCCCGGCAACCCCAAGAAGCGGCTCTTCCGCCTCGTCGAGGACCGGGCGCTGATCAACCGCATGGGCTTCAACAACGACGGCTCGGCGGCCGTGGCCGAGCGCCTGGGGGCCCGCAAGGCCGTCTTCAGGACGGTCGTGGGCGTCAACATCGGCAAGACCAAGGTCGTCCCCGAGGAGGAGGCCGCCGCCGACTACGTGAAGTCGACCGAGCGGCTCGCCGCCCACGCCGACTACCTCGTGGTGAACGTGTCGTCCCCGAACACCCCCGGCCTGCGCAACCTCCAGGCGACGGAGTCGCTGCGGCCGCTGCTCACCGCCGTACGCGAGGCGGCCGACCGGAGCGTCGCCGGGCGGCGCGTGCCGCTCCTCGTGAAGATCGCCCCCGACCTGGCGGACGAGGACATCGACGCGGTCGCCGACCTGGCCGTCGAGCTCGGCCTCGACGGCATCATCGCCACGAACACGACCATCGCGCGCGAGAGCCTCGGTTTGCAATCCGAACCTTCGCTCTACGGAGAGACCGGCGGTCTGTCAGGAGCCCCCCTCAAGGAGCGTTCCCTGGAGGTCCTGCGCCGCCTCTACGCGCGCGTGGGCGACCGCATCACCCTCGTGGGCGTCGGTGGCATCGAGACCGCAGAGGACGCCTGGCAGCGGATCCTCGCGGGCGCCACCCTGGTGCAGGGCTACAGCGCCTTCATCTACGAAGGGCCCTTCTGGGCCCGCGCGATCCACAAGGGGCTCGCCGCCCGCCTTCGGACGAGCTCGTACGCCACCCTCGCCGAGGCCGTCGGCGCCGACGTAAGGAAGCCCGCATGAGTGCTCTTGAACCCTTCGGCACGCGCCTGCGCCACGCCATGGACGAGCGCGGGCCCCTGTGCGTCGGCATCGACCCGCACGCGTCCCTGCTGTCCGCCTGGGGCCTGAACGACGACATCGCGGGCCTGGAGCGCTTCACCGCGACGGTCGTCGAGGCGCTGGCGGGCACGGTGGCGGTCTTCAAGCCGCAGAGCGCGTTCTTCGAGCGCTTCGGCTCGCGCGGCATCGCCGTACTGGAGAAGGCGGTCCAGGAGCTGCGCGCGGCCGGGGCCCTGGTGGTCATGGACGCCAAGCGCGGCGACATCGGCTCGACGATGGCCGCGTACGCCGAGACCTTCCTGCACAAGGACTCGCCGCTGTTCAGCGACGCCCTCACGGTCTCGCCCTACCTCGGCTACGGCTCGCTGAAGCCGGCCGTCGACCTCGCGCGCGAGAACGGCACCGGGCTCTTCGTGCTCGCCCTCACCTCCAACCCCGAGGGCGCCGAGGTGCAGCACGCGGTGCGCGAGGACGGCCGCACGATCGGCGCGACGATGCTCGGGCACCTGGCGGCGGAGAACGCGGGTGCGGAGCCCCTGGGGTCCTTCGGTGCCGTCGTAGGGGCCACGCTGGGGGACCTGTCCTCGTACGACCTCGCCGTCAACGGTCCGCTGCTCGCCCCCGGCATCGGGGCGCAGGGTGCCACTCCGGCGGATCTGCCGGGGGTCTTCGGAGACGCCGTGCGCAATGTCGTGCCGAGCGTCAGCCGGGGTGTTCTGCGTCACGGTCCCGACGTGGTGGGTCTGCGCGTCGCCGCGAGCCGCTTCGCGGACGAGATCCGTGAGGCCGTCGGCTCGGCCTGAGGTTGTCCTGAGACCGTCCTGAGGGTGTTTTTCCGCCTTCGAAGGTCGTGTCCGGCCACGTCCTTACGTTTCGCTGATGACTCACCGGGCCAAATCCGGGGTGAAATGCCCGAAATGCACACCTCGGCAGAGGCTGACCAGGACTTTTCGTCTGTTCTCGCTGACTCCGGCGGCCATGCCCGCTAGTCTCCGACGAGAGCGAACGGGCAAGCGCGTTGCACGTTGCTCACCAGGTGTGGGGCGACTAGGTTCCTCACCGGTCCGTATCCGACAGTTCGACATCCGAGGTGACGTAGGCGTGGCTCTTCCGCCCCTTACCCCTGAACAGCGCGCAGCCGCGCTCGAAAAGGCCGCCGCGGCTCGCCGGGAGCGGGCCGAGGTCAAGAATCGACTCAAGCACTCCGGCGCCTCTCTTCATGAGGTCATCAAGCAGGGACAGGAGAACGATGTCATCGGCAAGATGAAGGTCTCCGCTCTCCTGGAGTCCCTGCCCGGCGTGGGCAAGGTCCGCGCCAAGCAGATCATGGAGCGTCTTGGCATCTCCGAAAGCCGCCGTGTGCGCGGTCTCGGCTCCAACCAGATCGCCTCCTTGGAGCGTGAGTTCGGTGGTGGCGCTGCCTGACGTTCTCAGGCACTCCTGAGAACCTGGATAATCGCTGCATGGCTGCAACATCCCGGGGGACGACCCCCGTGCCCCCGGACGTACGTCCGCGGCTGACCGTGCTCTCCGGCCCCTCAGGGGTCGGCAAGAGCACGGTCGTCGCTCATATGCGCAAAGAACACCCCGAGGTCTGGCTCTCGGTCTCGGCCACCACTCGGAAGCCGCGCCCCGGCGAGAAGGACGGAGTCCACTACTTCTTCGTCTCCGACGAAGAGATGGACAAGCTGATCGCCAACGGCGAGCTCCTGGAGTGGGCCGAGTTCGCGGGCAACCGCTACGGCACGCCGCGGGGCGCCGTCCTTCAGCGCCTGGAGGCGGGCGAGCCCGTCCTCCTGGAGATCGATCTGCAGGGCGCGCGCCTGGTCCGCGAGTCGATGTCCGAGGCGCAGCTGGTCTTCCTCGCCCCGCCGAGCTGGGAGGAGCTGGTCCGCCGGCTCACCGGCCGGGGGACCGAGGCGCCCGAGGTGATCGAGCGCAGGCTCGCCGCGGCGAAGATCGAACTCGCCGCGGAGGCCGAGTTCGATACGACCCTGGTCAATACCTCCGTCGAGGATGTAGCGCGTGAGCTGCTAGCCTTGATGAAAGTTGTTTGATCTTCATCCTCAGTAACCCGGATTGATCTTCAATTTCCATTCGAAGGTCAATCCCCATCGGAAGGCAGAGAGTGTCCTCTTCCATCACTGCGCCCGAGGGCATCATCAACCCGCCGATTGATGAGCTCCTCGAAGCGACCGACTCGAAGTACAGCCTCGTGATCTACGCCGCCAAGCGCGCGCGCCAGATCAACGCGTACTACTCGCAGCTCGGTGAGGGCCTGCTGGAGTACGTCGGCCCGCTGGTGGACACGCACGTCCACGAGAAGCCGCTCTCGATCGCGCTCCGCGAGATCAACGCGGGTCTGCTGACGTCCGAGGCCATCGAGGGCCCGGCTCAGTAGTTTCTTTACTTGCGGTTCTTCACTTGCAGTTCTTCACCACAGGCCCGGCAGCGCGACTGCCGGGCCTGTGGTGTGTCATGGAGTCGTACGTTCCCCGGTGCGGGGAAGACAAGTGCGGGGAGGCACGGTGGGCAAGCCCAAGGTCGTTCTGGGGGTCAGCGGCGGAATCGCCGCGTACAAGGCCTGTGAGCTGCTGCGGCGGCTGACCGAGTCGGGCCATGACGTACGCGTCGTACCGACCGAGTCCGCGCTGCACTTCGTGGGCGCCGCGACCTGGTCGGCGCTGTCCGGCAACCCGGTCTCGACCGAGGTGTGGGACTCCGTCCACGAGGTGCCCCACGTACGGATCGGCCAGGCCGCGGACGTCGTGATCGTCGCCCCCGCGACGGCCGACATGATGGCCAAGGCGGCCCACGGCCTCGCCGACGACCTCCTGACGAACACGCTCCTCACCGCCCGCTGTCCGGTGATCTTCGCGCCCGCCATGCACACGGAGATGTGGGAGCACCCGGCCACGCAGGAGAACGTCGCCACGCTGCGCCGCCGCGGCGCCCTGGTCATCGAGCCCGCCGTCGGCCGCCTCACGGGCGTGGACACGGGCAAGGGCCGCTTCCCCGACCCGGTGGAGCTCTTCGAGGTCGTACGCCGTGTCCTGGCGCGCGGCGACCTGGCCCGCGACCTCGCGGGGCGGCACGTCGTCGTCAGCGCGGGCGGGACGCGCGAGCCGCTCGACCCCGTCCGCTTCCTGGGCAACCGTTCCTCCGGCAAGCAGGGGTACGCGC
Source organism: Streptomyces sp. BA2 (assembly GCF_009769735.1). NCBI lineage: Bacteria > Bacillati > Actinomycetota > Actinomycetes > Kitasatosporales > Streptomycetaceae > Streptomyces > Streptomyces sp. BA2. The sequence goes on along the minus strand of NZ_WSRO01000002.1, from coordinate 2,000,690 downwards.
TGGCCCGCAGCGCGGCCGCGCGGGGCGCCCGCGTCACGCTCGTGTCGGCGAACGCGGCCCTTCCGGAACCCGCGGGAGTCGACGTCGTGCCCGTCGGCACGGCCGTCCAGCTCCGTGAGGCGGTCCTGAAGGCGTCCGCGGATGCCGACGCCGTGGTGATGGCGGCGGCCGTGGCCGATTTCCGCCCCGAGACGTACGCGACCGGAAAGATCAAGAAGAGGGACGGCCAGGAGCAGCCCCCGATCGCCCTCGTCCGCAACCCCGACATCCTCGCCGAGATCGCCGGAGACCGGCCGCGCCCCGGCCAGATCGTCGTCGGCTTCGCCGCCGAGACGGACGACGTGCTCGCCAACGGCCGCGCCAAACTGGAGCGCAAGGGCTGTGACCTGCTCGTCGTCAACGAAGTGGGCGAGCGCAAGACGTTCGGCTCCGAGGAGAACGAGGCGGTCGTGCTCGGCGCGGACGGCAGCGAGACCGCGGTGCCGTACGGTCCGAAGGAAGTGCTCGCGGACACGGTCTGGGATCTCGTGGTGGAACGCCTGGCAACGCCTGGCGAAGAATTCCTGAAAAAATAGGGGTGACCCCCAGAAGAAACCCTCTGCCCTGGCCACAGCAGAACAGGGCTGGAAACCTGGGCTCGAATGCCACATTCGTCCCACTGGGCGCCTCAAACCCGGGAAATTCGGGCGTGAGGCCCTCTGGTGGAGACCGATCGTCGTACCGCACAATGCAGTGCCGCAGGTCACAGCGCTCCCAAGTGGCGAGACACGTGGTCCGGCGGCCGAGTGCGACCGATAAACTGGTCTCGGACGACGCCGGGCGCAGCTCCCGGCCCGTCCACCAATGATCAGCCAGCAGCCGCTGCAACCACAGGGAGCGATGTGTCCCGCCGTCTCTTCACCTCGGAGTCTGTGACCGAGGGTCACCCCGACAAGATCGCTGACCAGATCAGCGACACCATTCTCGACGCACTTCTGCGGGAGGACCCGAAATCCCGGGTCGCCGTGGAGACGTTGATCACCACCGGCCTGGTGCACGTGGCCGGAGAGGTGACGACCAAGGCGTACGCGCCGATCGCGCAGCTGGTGCGCGACAAGATCCTCGAGATCGGTTACGACTCCTCGAAGAAGGGCTTCGACGGCGCCTCCTGCGGCGTCTCGGTGTCCATCGGCTCGCAGTCCCCCGACATCGCGCAGGGCGTCGACACGGCGTACGAGAAGCGGGTCGAGGGCGATGAGGACGAGCTCGACAAGCAGGGTGCGGGCGACCAGGGCCTGATGTTCGGCTACGCCTGCGACGAGACGCCGGAGCTGATGCCGCTCCCGATCCACCTCGCGCACCGTCTCTCGCGCCGCCTGTCCGAGGTCCGCAAGAACGGGACCATCCCGTACCTGCGCCCCGACGGCAAGACCCAGGTCACCATCGAGTACGACGGCGACAAGGCCGTCCGCCTCGACACCGTCGTGGTCTCCTCGCAGCACGCCTCGGACATCGACCTGGACTCGCTCCTGGCCCCCGACATCCGGGAGTTCGTGGTCGAGGCCGAGCTGAAGGCGCTCCTCGACGACGGCATCAAGCTCGACACCGACGGCTACCGTCTCCTGGTGAACCCGACCGGGCGCTTCGAGATCGGCGGCCCGATGGGCGACGCCGGCCTCACCGGCCGCAAGATCATCATCGACACGTACGGCGGCATGGCCCGCCACGGCGGCGGCGCCTTCTCCGGCAAGGACCCGTCCAAGGTCGACCGCAGTGCCGCCTACGCGATGCGCTGGGTCGCCAAGAACGTCGTCGCCGCGGGCCTCGCCGCCCGCTGCGAGGTCCAGGTCGCGTACGCGATCGGCAAGGCCGAGCCGGTGGGCCTGTTCGTGGAGACGTTCGGTACGGCCACGGTCGACACCGACAAGATCGAGGCGGCCATCGCCGAGGTCTTCGACCTGCGCCCGGCCGCGATCATCCGCGACCTGGACCTGCTGCGCCCGATCTACGCCCAGACCGCCGCATACGGCCACTTCGGCCGGGCGATCCCCGACTTCACGTGGGAGCGGACGGACCGGGTTGAGGCGTTGCGGAAGGCTGCGGGGCTGTAAGGAGCTGTAGGAGCTGTAAGGCTCCCTCGCTCGGCGAGCTCGGCGAGTTCTGACGAAGCCCGGTGCCCCTGGTGGGGGTGCCGGGCTTCGTCGTGCGGTGGTGGATATCGGGCTCGTGGCCGTGTCAGTGGGGTCTGGTAGGAATGCTGCTGTGAGCAGCGAGGATCAGAAATCTGAGGGGGGCGGCGGGGCCGAGCCTCCCGAGCAGCTTGCGCTCATTCGGGAAGCGGTGCGTAAGGCCGGGGTGCCGCGGGCCAAGCCGCGGACGTGGCGGGGGGCCGCGTTGGCGAAGAGTCTGCCGGTGGCTCGGGTGCTGGTGGACAAGGGCGTGCTGCATCTTGATCGGTACTTCGATTACGCGGTGCCCGAGGAGTTGGACGAGCAGGCTCAGCCCGGGGTGCGGGTTCGGGTGCGGTTCGGGGCCGGGGCGCGGAACGTTCGGGGTGGGCGGCGTGAGGGCGGGGGGTTGATCGACGGGTTCCTTGTGGAGCGCGTTGCGGAGACCGACTACTCCGGGCCGCTGGCCGCCCTCGCGCAGGTCGTTTCGCCTGAGCCCGTGCTCGACGGTGAGTTGCTCGGGTTGGCGCGCGCTGTGGCTGATCGGTATGCGGGCAGCCTTGCCGATGTGTTGCAGCTGGCGGTTCCGCCTCGGCATGCTCGGGCCGAGGCACGGGCAGCGGGGGAGGCTCCGGCTGCTCCTGCCGCGCCTGACGTGGGGACCTGGCGGCGGTATGGGCATGGGGCCGAGTTTCTGGGGGCGCTGGCTTCCGGGGGTGCGCCTCGGGCCGTGTGGACCGCCCTTCCCGGGCCCGAGTGGGCCGAGGAGATCGCCAGGGCCGTGCAGGCGACGCTCGCTTCGGGGCGGGGCGCCCTCGTTGTCGTGCCTGCCGGGCGGCCCGCGGCGCGGGTTGACGCGGCGCTGACCCAGCTGATGGGGGCGGGGCAGCATGCTCTGCTCACCGCTGATGTGGGGCAGGAACGGCGGTATCGGGAGTGGCTTTCTGTGCGGCGCGGTGCCGTGCGGGCCGTTGTGGGCACCCGGGCCGCCATGTTCGCCCCCGTGCGGAATCTCGGGCTCGTCGTGATCTGGGACGACGGCGATGCCGGCCACAGCGATGACAACGCTCCCTTCCCGCATGTGCGTGAGGTGCTCGAACTTCGCGCCTCGCGGGACAAGTGCGGCTTTCTGCTGGGGAGTTGGAGCTGCACCGTTGAGGCCGCGCAGCTGGTGGAGAGTGGGTGGGCGGCGCCGCTGGTCGCCGACCGTGAGCAGGTACGGGGGGCCGCGCCGCTCGTACGGACCGTGGGGGACGGCGACCTTGCCCGGGACGAGGCGGCTCGGGCCGCGCGGCTTCCGACGCTGGCCTGGAACGTGGTGCGGGAGGGGCTGAAGCACGGGCCCGTCCTGGTGCAGGTGCCTCGGCGGGGGTATGTGCCTCGGCTCGCCTGCGAGCGGTGCAGGGAGCCCGCGCGGTGCCGGCACTGTGCGGGGCCGCTGGAGGCGCGGGACGGCGGCGGGCTGTGGTGCGGCTGGTGCGGGGTGGAGGAAGGTGCCTGGCACTGCGGGGAGTGCGGGGGGTTCCGGCTGCGGGCGCAGATCGTGGGGGCGCGGCGTACGGCCGAGGAGTTGGGGCGGGCGTTTCCGGCGGTGCCGGTGCGGACGTCGGGGCGTGAGCAGGTTCTGGACACCGTGGCGGGGACGCCCGCGCTGGTGGTGAGTACGCCGGGGGCGGAGCCTGTCGCCGAGGGCGGCTATGCCGCTGCCCTGCTGCTGGACGGATGGGCCATGTTGGGGCGGCCCGATCTGCGGGCCGGGGAGGATGCGTTGCGGCGCTGGATCGCGGCCTCTGCCCTGGTGCGGCCCCAGGGGGCGGGCGGGACCGTCGTGGTCGTCGCCGAGCCGACCCTGCGGCCCGTGCAGGCCCTTGTGCGGTGGGACCCCGTGGGGCATGCGGTGCGGGAGCTTTCCGAGCGGGCCGAGCTGGGGTTTCCGCCCGTGTCGCGGATGGCCTCCGTGGCGGGGACTCCGGAGGCGCTCTCCGGGTTTCTCGCGGCGGCCGAACTGCCGGGGGACGCGGCGGTGTTGGGGCCCGTTCCCGTACCGGACGCGGGGCCCGGCCCCACGCGGCGGGCCGGGGCTGCGCCGGCCGGGGAGCGGTGGGAGCGGGTGCTGATCAGGGTGCCGCCGGGGAGCGGCGCCGCGCTCGCCGCTTCGCTGAAGGTGGCGCAGGCCGCGCGGATGGCACGGGGGGCCGCGGAGCCTGTGCGGATTCGGGTGGACCCGCTGGATATCGGCTAGACCGCCTTGCTGTGCTCCGGCCGGGGCGAGTGTGGGCTGTGCCTCCTCCGGGGGCGCTGCCTGCCGGTGTCCGAGTTGGGGCGGGGGATTCGTCCGTGTGGAGCGTTCGCTCGCAACGACGGCGGCTGCCCGCACCGGGGAAACCGGTAGGGCAGCCGCCGAGTCGTCGTGGTCAGCCGTTGCGTGGGCCCGGGAAAGCGTTGGGGCGGGGGTCCTCGCGGAGGGCGGGGCTGCCTGCCGTGGGCTGGGTCGGCATCGCGCGGGCCGCGGGGACCGAGGGGAGGGGGGCGCCGACCGGGACCGGAGGGCGGGCTGCCGTGGGGGCGGGGATCGTCTCCGTGGCGCGCTCCGCTTCCGCCGCCGCCTGTGTCGTGGCCCGGCGGGCCCCGTAACGGCGGTGCACCGCCTGCTTGGTGACCCCGAGGGCCGAGCCCACCGCGTCCCACGAGAAGCCCAGCGAGCGGTCGAAGTCGACCGCGGCGGTCACCAACGTCTCGACGCTGTCCCGCAGTTCTTGGGCGAGGCGGACGGTCGGGGCGGGGGCCCGCCCGTACACGACGAAGCCCGCGGAGGGGCTGGAGCGGCGCGGGCGGTAGACGTTGCCGAGCTGGGCGGTGAGCGTACGCAATGCGTCCACCTGCCGGCGGACCCGCTCGATGTCCCGCACCAGGAGGTGCAGGCTGGCCCGTGCCTGGGCGTCGTGGGTTGCGTGGTCGGCCATGAACAAGCCTCTCGAACCGGCGTTGAAAAGGATCGGGCCGCCATCGCGGCCCGTTGTGGTCAACTCTTTCTTGACCAACGCGCTAGCTCGTGTGGGGTCACGGTGCAGGGGCGTGTGCGCATATGCACAGGGCGCGCGGCCGCGCGTACGCCCCCAGATGAGCCGTATGCGGGGAAAGACGCTCGGGACGGCGCCCCCAAGGCGAGCGGCACCCGCGGCGTGACGGCCGGGGACAGGCGGCCCCGCGGAGAGCGGCCCGACGGAGCGGCTCATAGACTGGTGCGCTCGCCCTACGTTCCCGTCCCGAGAGGCCGAAAGGCAACGATGAAGCTCGTCTTCGCAGGCACCCCCGAGGTCGCCGTCCCCGCCCTGGACGCCCTGATCGCCTCCGGCCGGCACGAGGTGGCCGCCGTCGTCACCCGGCCCGACGCCCCCGCGGGCCGCGGCCGCAGGCTCGTCGCGAGCCCCGTCGCCCAGCGCGCGGAGGAGGCCGGTATCGAGGTGCTCAAGCCCGCGAAGCCGCGCGACGAGGAGTTCCTGGCGCGGCTGCGCGAGATCGCGCCCGACTGCTGCCCGGTCGTCGCCTATGGCGCGCTGCTGCCCAAGGTCGCCCTGGACGTCCCGGCTCACGGCTGGGTCAACCTGCACTTCTCGCTGCTGCCCGCTTGGCGTGGAGCCGCGCCCGTGCAGCACGCCGTCATGGCGGGGGACGAGATCACCGGTGCCTCCACCTTCCTGATCGAGCAAGGGCTTGATTCCGGTCCGGTGTACGGGACCGTCACCGAGGTCGTCCGGCCCACCGACACCAGCGGTGACCTGCTCACCCGCCTCGCCTTCGCCGGCTCCGGGCTGCTCGCCGCCACCATGGACGGCATCGAGGACGGCTCCCTGAAGGCCGTACCGCAGCCCGCCGACGGCATCACCCTCGCCCCGAAGATCACCGTCGAGGACGCCCAGGTGGACTGGGCGACCCCGGCCCTCCGCGTGGACCGCGTCGTGCGTGGCTGCACCCCGGCGCCCGGCGCCTGGTCCGTGTTCCGTGGGGAGCGGCTGAAGATCATCCAGGCCGCGCCCGTCGCGGACCGCACCGACCTCGCACCCGGCGAGCTAGCCGCCGCCAAGAACAACGTGTACGTCGGCACCGGCTCGCACGCCGTGGAACTGCTCTGGGTCCAGCCGCAGGGCAAGAAGCCGATGCGCGGCGCCGACTGGGCGCGCGGGGTGCGGATCGCCCCGGGTGAGCGGCTCGGTGCAACCGACGTAGGCTGAACAGGTTCGGCCCCCACCCATTAGCGGAGCACCTTTGAACGACCAGCCCAGCCGGCGGCCCCAGAAGCAGGGCAACTCCGGCAAGCCCGGTAAGCCCCACCGCCGCCCCAAGAAGGACCCCGTCCGTTTCCTCGCCTTCGAGGCGCTGCGGGCCGTTGACGAGCGTGACGCCTACGCGAACCTCGTCCTGCCGCCGCTGCTGCGCAAGGCCCGCGACAAGGGCGATTTCGACGCGCGTGACGCGGCGCTCGCCACCGAGCTGGTGTACGGGACGCTGCGCAGGCAGGGAACGTACGACGCGATCGTGGCCGCCTGCATCGACCGGCCGCTGCGCGAGGTCGACCCGCCGGTCCTCGATGTGCTGAACATGGGTGTGCATCAGCTGCTCGGGACGCGCATCCCTACGCACGCCGCCGTCTCCGCCTCCGTGGAGCTGGCGCGCGTCGTACTCGGCGACGGGCGGGCCAAGTTCGTGAACGCGGTGCTCCGCAAGGTCGCCGCCGACGACCTCGACGGGTGGGTGGGGAAGGTCGCGCCCTCCTACGACGAGGACGCCGAGGACCACCTCGCCGTCGTCCACTCGCACCCGCGCTGGGTCGTCTCCGCGCTCTGGGACGCCCTCGGCGGCGGCCGTGCGGGCATCGAGGACCTCCTGGAAGCCGACAACGAGCGGCCCGAAGTGACCCTCGTGGCCCGCCCCGGCCGCTCCACCGCCGATGAACTCCTCGACGTCGTGGGCGAGGACTCCGCGCTGCCGGGGCGTTGGTCGCCGTACGCCGTGCGGCTCAGCGAAGGCGGTGAGCCCGGGTCGATCGACGCTGTGCGCGACGGCCGTGCCGGGGTCCAGGACGAGGGCAGCCAGCTCGTCGCGATCGCACTCGCGAACGCCCCGGTCGAGGGGCGCGACGAGAAGTGGCTCGACGGATGCGCGGGGCCAGGCGGCAAGGCCGCCATGCTCGCGGGTCTCGCCGCCCAGCGGGGCGCAGCCCTGCTCGCCGCCGAGAAGCAGCCGCACCGGGCCCGCCTCGTCGCGCAGGCCCTGCGGGGCAACCCGGGCCCGTACGAGGTCATCGCCGCCGACGGCACCCGGCCGCCGTGGCAGCCCGGCACCTTCGACCGGGTCCTGATGGACGTGCCCTGCACGGGACTCGGCGCCCTGCGCCGCCGCCCCGAGGCCCGCTGGCGCCGCCGCCCGGAGGACCTGGACGGTTTCGCGCCGCTCCAACGGGGGCTGCTGCGCACGGCGTTGGAGTCCGTGCGCGTCGGGGGCGTCGTCGGTTACGCCACCTGTTCACCGCACCTCGCGGAGACGCGTGCCGTCGTCGATGACGTGCTCAAGCATCACGAGGGCGCCGAACTGATCGACGCGCGGCCGCTGATGCCGGGCGTACCGGCGCTCGGTGACGGTCCGGACGTCCAGCTGTGGCCGCATCTGCACGGCACGGACGCGATGTACCTAGCGCTGATCCGGCGGACCGCCTGAGGAGACCTTCGCCGGAGCCGGTGGGGGAGGGGCCGCCCGATCCTTGCTCAGGGCGTGCGGCCACCACACCTTCGGCCCCACGTCCAGGAACAACGCCGTGACCAGGACGGACCGTACGACGAAGGTGTCGAGCAGGACGCCGAGCGCGACCGCGAAGCCGATCTCGGCGAACGCCACCATCGGGAGCGTGCCGAGCGCGGCGAACGTGCCCGCGAGGACCAGGCCCGCCGAGGTGATCACCGCGCCGGTCGCGGCGAGGCCCGTCAGGACGCCCGCACGGGTGCCCTGACGGCCCGCCTCCTCACGGATGCGGGTCGACAGGAAGATGTTGTAGTCGATGCCGAGCGCCACCAGGAACACGAAGACGAAGAGCGGGAAGTCCGTGGATTCGCCCGCGTAGTCGAAGAGGTGGCGGAAGGCGAGCGCGCTGATGCCGAGCGCGGCGGAGAAGGAGAGGACCACCGTCGCGATCAGGAGCAACGGCGCGATCAGGGCGCGCAGCAGCACGGCGAGGATCAGCAGGACGACCACGAGGACGAGCGGGATCACCAGCTTGTTGTCGTGGGCCGTCGCGCGGTCCATGTCCAGGAGGGCCGCCGTGCCGCCGCCCACCTTCGCGTCCGCGTCGGGCACGGCGTGCACCGCGTCGCGCACCCGCTCCACGGTCTGCTTGGCCGCCTCGCTGTCGGAGGGGTCCGTCGCGGTCGCCTCGAACAGGACCCGGCCGTCGGACTCCGCCTTCGTCCCCGGCGGTACGGCGATGCTCGCCGGGTCCACGCCCCGCGTCTTCGCGACCGCGCCGCGGACCTCGTCGCCCTGATCCGCGTTCGCCACGATCACCAGTGGGTCACCGCTGCCCGCGGGGAAGTACTTCCCCTGCACCTCCTGGCCCACGATCGAGTCCGGCTTGTCCGTGAACGAGTCCGCGTTGCTGAGCCCTTCGGCGCGCAGCTGCGTCAGGCCGAGCGCCAGGGCCGCGAGCGCCACCGCCGTGATGCCCCAGGTCAGGCGCGGGCGGTGGGCGATGCGGCGGCCCATGCGGGCCCAGATGCCCCGCTCGGTGGGCTCGTCGGAGCCGTTGTGCGGGATCAGTGGCCAGAAGAGCCACCGGCCGCAGACCACCAGGAGCGCGGGGAACAGCGAAAGCATCGCCAGCAGGGCGACCGCGACACCGATGGCGGCCACGGGGCCGAGGCCACGCGTCGAGTTCATGTCCGCGGTGAGCAGCACCAGCATGCTGACCACGACCGTGGCGCCCGACGCGATGACCGCGGGGCCCGCCCGGTGCAGGGCCAGCTGCATCGCCTCGTGCCGGTCCTCGTGGCGGCGCAGCTCTTCGCGGTAGCGGGCGACCAGGAGCAGGGCATAGTCCGTCCCCGCTCCGAAGACGAGGACCGTCAGGATGCCCGCGCTCTGGCCGTTGACCGTCAGGCCCGCGTGTTCCGCCAGGAGATAGATCAGCGCCTGCGCGGCGAAGAGGGAGACGATCGCCGCGAGCAGCGGGACGAGCAGGAGGATCGGACTGCGGTAGGTGATCAGGAGGATCACGATGACGACGCCGGCCGCCGAGAGGAGCAGCGTCGAGTCGATGCCCTCGAACGCCTCGGAGAAGTCCGCCGACGTACCGCCCGGCCCTGTGACGTGCACCGAGAGCCCACCCGCACTCTCGCCCACGCGCTCACGCATCGAGTCGACGGCGGGCGTGATCCGCTCCCAGCCCTTCTCGTCCATGGTGATGGGTACGAAGATCTGCGCCGCCTCGGCGGCGTCGGCACCCGAGGTGGCCTTCGCGTCGAAGACGGGGCCACGGGTCTCCGCGCCGCGGACCCCGTGGGCCCGCAGCTCCTTGAGCTCGCCGAGGTCCTCGCTGATCCGCGCCCGGTCCTCGGCGGTGAGACCGCCGTCACGGGCGTACACGATGATCGCGGGAATCTGTTCGGGCCTGAACTCCTCGGAGATGTCCAGGACTTGGGTGGATTCCGCGGAGCCGGGCAGCCAGGACGACGCCTGGTTGTCCTGGGCGTCCGTGAGCTTCTGCGCGATCGGTGCGGCGGCGACGATCACCACCAGCCAGAACAGCACCACAAGCCACTTGGTGCGCCGCCCGCACACCAGCCAGGCCACGCCACGGCCCGCCTGGTGCTGTCCGTCCGACCGCGCGTCCGACCGTCCGTCCGGCATGGCTACCCCCGCTGCCCCACGTCGTCCCGGTGGATCGCCCAGCATGGCACGCGGTCCATGGTCAAAGGAGCCGGTTGGCTCACGCTACGGACCGCGGAGGGCAACGAGCGCGGGGCATGGCAGTCTTGGGGCATGGCCGTGCAGATCAACCCCAGCATCCTGTCCGCGGATTTCGCCCGTCTTGCCGAGGAGGCAACGGCGGTCGAAGGTGCCGACTGGCTCCATGTCGACGTCATGGACAACCACTTCGTCCCTAACCTCACCCTTGGGGTGCCGGTCGTAGAGTCTCTCGCCCGAGCGACGGACACGCCCCTGGACTGCCATCTGATGATCGAGGACGTCGATCGCTGGGCTCCGCAGTACGTCGAAGCGGGCGCCGGATCGGTCACCTTCCACGTGGAGGCGGCCGCGGCTCCCGTCCGCCTGGCCCGTGAGATCCGCGCCCAGGGAGCCCGCGCCTCCATGGCGCTGAAGCCCGCGACCCCCATCGAGCCGTACGAGGATCTGCTCTCCGAGCTCGACATGCTGCTGATCATGACCGTCGAGCCGGGGTTCGGCGGCCAGGCGTTCCTCGACATCATGCTCCCGAAGATCCGCCGTACCCGCGAGTTGATCAGCAAGCACGGCCTCGAACTCTGGCTCCAGGTCGACGGCGGAGTCTCGGCCTCGACCATCGAGCGCTGCGCCGAGGCCGGCGCCGACGTCTTCGTGGCCGGCTCCGCGGTGTACGGCGCGGACGACCCGGCGGAGGCGGTACGTGCACTGCGCACCCAAGCGGCCGGGGCGACGTCCACGGCGGCATGGGCATGCGGCCACTGAGCCACGGATACGTGAACGCAGTCCTTCGGGGCTGATCAAGTACGTCAGATCTGCAAGGATGAACGGCGAACCCAGGTTGCGCTGCGGCGATGCGCGAGAGGCTTTGCGCGCGAAGCGGTGGCCATGCGCGCGAAGCCGCACCAATGCGTGTGAACGCGTGAACGACAGTTGCTTGAAATAACAGTGAGGAGATCGTCGTGTCGACGGGCGGCCGGTCAGCCATGCGGATGGGACCCGCGGAGCTGGTGCAGGCGGCGGCCATGGCCCGCCGCTTCTATCTCGAGGGCAAGTCCAAGATCCAGATCGCCGAGGAGTTCGGCGTCAGCCGCTTCAAGGTGGCCAGGGTCCTGGAGACGGCTCTCGAGCGTGATCTCGTACGGATCGAGATCCGTGTGCCCGCCGAGCTGGACGCGGAGCGCTCGGACGCGCTGCGCGCCCGCTACGGCCTGCGGCACGCGGTCGTCGTCGAGTCGCCGTCCTCCGCCGACGAGGTCGAAGAGTCGCCCGACCCCGAGAACCTCGGCGAGGTCGCGGCCGATCTGCTCGGCGAGCTGGTCACCGAGGGCGATGTCCTCGGCCTCGCGTGGGGGCGTTCGACCATCCACATGGCCGCGGCTCTCGACCAGCTGCCGCCGTGCACGGTCGTGCAGCTGACGGGTGTGTACGACGCCGGGACCGCCGAACGCGGCTCCGTCGAGGCCGTGCGGCGTGCCGCGCAGGTCTCCGGCGGCGAGGCCCACCCCATCTACGCGCCGATGCTCCTGCCGGACCCGGCCACGGCCGCCGCGCTGCGGAACCAGACCGGGATCGCGCGGGCGTTTGAGTACTTCGACAAGGTCACCGTCGCCGCCGTCTCCATCGGCTCCTGGGAGCCCGGCATCTCCACCGTCCACGACATGCTCAGCGACGAGGAGCGTGCGCATTACGCTTCGCTGGGTGTCGCGGCTGAGATGTCCGCGCACCTTTTCGATGCCGAGGGGCGCAGGGTCGGGCGGGACCTGGGGGAGCGGTGCATCACTGTCGAGGCGGATCGGCTTCGGCGGATTCCTGAGGTCGTCGCCATCGCCGGTGGGCAGCGGAAGGCCGCCGCGATTGACGCGGTGCTGCGGTCGGGGCTTGTGACGAGCCTCGTCACGGACACGGCTGCGGCTGATCAGCTGATGGTCATGGGGCACACTCCGCATCCTGCGCTGGACCGGGCGGACCCGGACGGTAGCTGAGTCTCCGCGGGCGCGCTGTGGCTTGTCGCGCAGTTCCCCGCGCCCCTTTGGGGCGCTGCAGTGCGGGGACGGCTATGGAAGCATCTGGCCTATGGTGCTCCGGTTTGTACCTCGCGTGCTGGGTGCGTTGCTCGTCTGCCTCGCTGTCCTCGGCACGGGGTGTTCCTCGGGAAGCAGCTCATCCGCCCCCGCCTGGGCCCGCGGCATGTCCACCGTCCAGGCCGACCGGCTGCCCGCCGAGGCTCGGCGGACGTTGCGGCTCATCGATGACGGCGGGCCCTTCCCGTACGCCAAGGACGGCTCCGTCTTCGGCAACTTCGAGGGCGAGCTGCCGAAACAGCGGCGCGGCCACTACCGCGAGTACACCGTGCCCACCCCCGGCGAACGCGACCGGGGCGCGCGCCGCATCGTCACCGGGAGCGGCGGCGAGACCTACTACACGGACGACCACTACGCGTCCTTCAAGGCGGTACTGAGATGACACCCGAACCGCTGGCCCGCGAACCCCTGACAGCAGTCCTGGAGGCCGTCCGCGCCGCCGGACTGGGCACCGTCTCGCTCGACCTGAGAGGCGTGAGCGACAAGGCGGCCTTCATGGAACGCTGCGCCCGCGCCCTGGAACTGCCCGACTGGTTCGGGCGCAACTGGGACGCGCTCGCCGACTGCCTCACCGACCTCGGATGGGCGCCCGCCGCACCCGGACGGCTGCTCGTCGTCACCGGCTGGCAGGAGTACGCCGAAGCCGCCCCCCAGGAGTGGATCGTCGCCCAAGAGGTGTTCGCGGACGCCGTGGAGTACGCCCGGGAGCGCGAGGCCGGCCTGGAGATCGTTCTCGCGCTCGGCACCCGCGCCTGAGCGGAGGGTGACCGTCCGGGCCGGTGCTTGGAGGATCCGACCAGGGTCCTTCCGGCCCGGCTGGGTGATCATCCCAGGCGGCGCACCACCCCGGGCATGGGACACTGAAGTACGTGCTTTTCCCTCGGCCTAACTGTCCGGGGGCCACCTCTGAACGACTGGGATGAGCAGCACGTGCGCTTCCTCAATGACATCCAGCCTGCGTACGACCTGACGTACGACGACGTCTTCATGGTGCCGAGGCGCTCCGCCGTCGGATCGCGTCAGGGCGTGGACCTCTCGTCGCCGGACGGCACCGGCACCACGATCCCGCTGGTCGTCGCGAACATGACCGCGATCGCCGGACGCCGCATGGCTGAGACCGTCGCCCGCCGCGGTGGCCTCGTCGTGATCCCGCAGGACATTCCGATCGAGGTCGTCACCGAGGTCATCTCCTGGGTCAAGACGCGCCACCACGTCCTGGACACCCCGATCGTCCTGGCCCCCACGCAGACCGTCGCCGACGCGCTCGCCCTGCTGTCCAAGCGCGCGCACAACGCGGGCGTCGTCGTGGACGCCGACCAGAAGCCGGTCGGCGTCGTCACCGACACGGACCTGAACGGCGTCGACCGCTTCACCCAGCTCTCCGAGGTCATGTCCAAGGACCTCGTGCTCCTCGACGCGGACATCGACCCGATCGACGCGTTCAACAAGCTGGACCACGCCAACCGTCGCTACGCCCCCGCCGTGGGCAAGGACGGCCGCCTCGCCGGCATCCTGACCCGCACGGGCGCCCTGCGCGCGACCCTCTACTCGCCCGCCCTCGACGCCAACGGCAAGCTGCGCATCGCCGCCGCCGTCGGCATCAACGGCGATGTCGCGGCCAAGGCCAAGCAGCTCCTCGACGCGGGCGCGGACACGCTCGTCGTGGACACCGCGCACGGTCACCAGGAGTCGATGATCGCCGCGGTCAAGGCCGTGCGCGCGCTCGACCCGCAGGTGCCGATCGTCGCGGGCAACATCGTCGCCGCCGAGGGCGTACGGGACCTGATCGAGGCCGGTGCCGACATCATCAAGGTCGGTGTGGGCCCCGGCGCCATGTGCACCACGCGCATGATGACCGGCGTCGGCCGCCCGCAGTTCTCCGCGGTGCTCGAATGCGCCGCCGAGGCCAAGAAGTTCGGCAAGCACGTGTGGGCCGACGGCGGTGTCCGTCACCCCCGTGACGTCGCCATGGCGCTGGCCGCCGGTGCGTCGAACGTGATGATCGGCTCGTGGTTCGCAGGGACGTACGAGTCCCCGGGCGACCTGCAGCAGGACGCCAACGGCCGCCTCTACAAGGAGTCGTTCGGCATGGCGTCGGCGCGGGCGGTGCGGAACCGCACGAGCGAGGAGTCGGCGTACGACCGTGCCCGCAAGGCGCTCTTCGAGGAGGGTATTTCGACCTCGCGGATGTTCCTCGACCCGGAGCGTCCTGGTGTGGAGGACCTGATCGACTCGATCATCGCGGGTGTCCGTTCCTCCTGCACGTACGCCGGTGCGGGCTCGCTCGAGGAGTTCGCCGAGCGGGCCACCGTGGGTGTGCAGAGTGCCGCGGGCTATGCGGAGGGCAAGCCGCTGCACGCCAGCTGGAGCTAGGGACTCTTCTGCGGGGAGCTGTGTCTTCGGCTGCGACTGCGTCGTGGCTGGTCGCGCAGTTCCCCGCGCCCCTTCGGGGCGCTAGCCCCGTACGGAGGCCATGTACGCCTCGATCGCCGGGCGCGGCTCCCTGCCCAGCAAGGACCGCAGTGTTCCGTCGTCCGTCCTGTCCAGGAAGCCGCCCGCTATCGCCGAGTAGGTGCTCAGGAGCATCGGTACCTGGAAGGGCAGCGCCTGACCGGCCGCGGTGATCGCCTCGCGGGTGGCGGCGAGCGTGGCTGGTTCGTACGTCGCGTCCAGTGCTGCCGCCAAGTCGGCTCCGCCCAGGGCCTGTTCACCTACCAGCTCGTAGGTGCGGCCCGAGTGCGGGGCCGGATCCGTCGCCACCCGCACCGCGACATCGGCCAGGTCCTCGCGCGCCACGGCGGCCAGGCGGCCCGTCCCCAGCGGCGCGGCGATGGTCCCGTCGGGGCCGGGCGCGGCGACGGCCGCGAGGAACTCCGCGTACAGGCCGTTGCGCAGGACCGTCCACTCCAGCGACGAGCCGCGCAGTCTGCGTTCGGTCCAGCGGTGGGCGAGTGCGTACGTCAGGTGGTCGCCGTCGCCGCTGAGGCTGGTGTAGACGAGGTGGCCGACGCCCGCCTTCTCGGCCGCGGAGATCACGGCCTCGTGGCGGGTGATGACCACGTCGTCCTCGGCGGCGCCCGCGGAGATGACCAGCAGGGTGTCGACGCCGGTGAAGTCCAGGGTCGCCGGATCGTCGAAGTCGACGCGGCGTCCGCCGGGGGCGGGGCTGCGGCTGCCGATGACGACATCGTCGCGGTCCGCGAGGCGGGCGGTGACGAGCGTGCCGAGGGCGCCCGTGGCGCCGGTGATCATGAGCATGGGAAGGTTCCCCCGTGGTGAGTGGTTGTGCCCGCTGTCCGGGTGGGCCGGGTGACCGGGCCCGTGACCATGGTGGTCGCGGCGCCGCAGGCGCATAAGGAGGCACTTTCATGTCAGCAGGGCACACGGCGGTAACCACCCCGCCGGCCCCCGTCGAGCCGGTGATCAGCTGTGAGACCCCGCAGGACGAGTGCGGGGTGCGTGACGTCCTCGACCGGCTCGGCGACAAGTGGTCCGTGTACGTGGTGGTCGAACTCGCCTCGGGTGTCCTGCGGTTCAAGGAGTTGCAGCGCAGGATCCACGGCGGCATCTCGCAGCGCATGCTCACCCTCACCGTGCGCCGCCTGGAGCGCGACGGCCTGGTCAAGCGGACGGTGTATCCGACGATTCCACCGCAGGTCGAGTACGAGCTGACCGAGCTGGGCCACAGCCTCACGCACCTGGTCAAGGCCCTCGCCGACTGGTCCATCGACCACCGCCCGGCCATCGCCGCCGCCCGCGAGGCCTACGACGAAGCGGCCCGTGAGTGACCCTTCCGCAGCGCTGACGCCACCGCCTCCGCGAGGACGGCGTGGCCCGCCTCTCCCGGGTGTACTCCGTCCACCAGGTGCCCGGCGTCCAGGAGGCCGCCGCCCGGCAGCAGCTCGGTCCCCGCGTCCAGGGCCGCACGCTCCACGGCGGTGCGCAGGTCCCGGAGCGTGGCGCCGAGCACGTTCGGCACCGCCTCGGCGTCCGGACGGACCACGGGCGAGACGACCAGGAGGGGAGTGTCCGGGTGTCCCCGGCGCACCAGGTCAAGGAACGCCCGCACCGTCTCGTACAGCAGCCGCGCGGAATGCGGCGTACGCGACCAGCAGTTCGTGCCGAAGGCGACGGTGATCAAGTCGGCGTCCAGCGAGGCGAGTTGCTCGGCGGACGCGAGCTCCCCGCGTGCCGCGCCCGCGTACCCGAGGTTCACCGTCTCCACCCCGAGGGCGCGTCCCGCGAGCGCGGGCCACGCCAGGTGTGGGCGGCTCGTCGACCAGCCCTCGACGATCGAGTCGCCGTACACGAGCCAGCGCGGCTGCCTGGGGCGGGGCGTGAGCACGCCGCCCCCGACGGGCCGCAGGCCGGTGAGCACGGGACGCAGCGTCTCGGGAAGGTGGAGGACGAAGTCCCCGTCGGCGTGGGGGAGTTGAACCCACACCGAGTGGGAGCCGGGCGCAGCTGGGGTGTCGAGGGGGCCTTGTGCGCGGGCGTCGGGTGGTGTGGGTGCGTTGGTGGTTCTCGTGTCTCCGCGCCGTCGTGCGGGGGTGTCGCCGTTGTCTGTCCGGTCGTCTGACTCTGCGCGGGTGCCCTCGGCGCCGTGCGGTGTGGGTGCGCCGGGGGTCGCCGTGTTCCCGCCCTGTTGCGACGGGGCGACGCCATTCTCCGCCCGGTCGTCTGCCTTCGCGCGGGTGTCGCCCGCGTTCTGTGGTGCCGGTGTGCTGGTGTTCTCCGTGTCTCCGCTCGCCTCCGCGCCGGTGCCCCAGGCGCCGTGCGGTGTGGATGTGTCGACGGACTCCGTGTCACCGTTCGCCCCCGTGCGGAAACCTCCTCCGGAGGCTGTCAGGAGCGTGAAGACAGGGGGTGTTGTGCGGTACGTGTCTGTTTGTGATGGGGGTGTTGCGGTGTACGTGACCTCCACGGCGCTCACTCCGCGCGCCGTGAACTCCAGCCGCACCCCGGCCGGGAGGCCCGCGCGCTCCCAGGTGTCCCCGGGGAGCCGGTCGCGGTCGGCCGGATCGGCGCGCACCACACGGCCGTCCTCGGTCCACCAGGGCGCGCCCCGCACGAACTCCCTCACCGTGCGCCCCCGATGGTCGGATACGGGAACTTCACGCCGACCCCGCCGTCCACGACGAGCGTCTGCCCGGTGACGTACGAGGAGAGTGGCGAGGCGAAGAAGAGGAGGGCCGACGCGATGTCAGATGTCTCGGCCACCCGGTTCAGCGGGGCGTTGCCGGCGTTGCGGGCGCGTCCCTCCTCGCCGATCAGGGCCGCCACCCGCGGGGTCCACACCACGCCTGGCGCCACCGCGTTCACCCGTACCCCGCGCGGGCCGTACTCCACCGCCGCCGAGCGGACCAGGGAGATCAGGCCCGCCTTGGCCGCCCCGTATGCCGCGTGCAGGGGCGCCGCCGTCAGGCCCGACACCGACGCGACGAAGACGAGGGGCCCGCCGCCCGCTTCGGCGAGCGCCTCACCGCCGTACTGGACCGCCAGCCAGGCGTGCCGTAGGACGAGGGAGAAGTGCCAGTCCCAGGACGCGTCGTCCAGCTCGTCCAGAGGGGCGTAGCGGGCCATGCCCACGATGTCGATGACCCCGCCGACTCCGCCCAACTCCCGTCGTGCGTAAGCGAAGAGCTCCCGTACTTCTTCGCGCCGCGTCACGTCCGCGACGTACGCGATGCCGCCCGTCTCGGCCGCTACCGCGTCGGCGCGGCCCTTGTCGAGATCCACGCACAGGACCCGCGCGCCCGCCGCCGTGAGCGCGTGCGCGGTCTGGCGGCCGATGCCGTTGCCCGCGCCGAGCAGGACGAAGCCACGGCCGTCCAGGCGGTGGAGCGCCGCGTAGTCGGGGACGGGGGATGAGTCGACCGTGTCGAGGGGCTCCTCGCTCACGGTGCCGCCCGCCGCGGCCGGTACGACGCCAGTTCCGGGATGACTTCCTTGCCCAGGATCTCGATCGTGCGCAGGATCTCCCGGTGCTCCAGATACCCCCACTGGACGTAGCAGATGAGCTGGTCGATGCCGAGGTCGGCGTAGCGCTTCGCCTTGCGGACGATGGTCTCCGCGTCGCCGATGAGGATCATGTCGCCGTCGTCGAACTCCTCGACGGGGACGTTCCCTTCGATGATCGGGGTGAGGAAGGGGAAGGTCCGCTCGCGCTCCTCGGGGGTCAGGTGCGGCAGCTCCCAGTCGAGCGTGAACTGGGCCAGGTTGCGGTACCACCAGGCCACCGAGTCCCAGACCCGCCGCGAGGGTCGGTCCGCCACATGCACCAGCGTGTACGCGCTGACGCGGTCCGTGGTGACATCCGTGATGGGGGCCGGCGTGCGCGCCGCCGCGCGGTAGGCGGCGACCTGGCGGGCCATCGCCTCCAGCGGCTGCATGATCGAGAACGACAGCAGCCCGAGGCCCGCGGCGCCCGCCACCTCCGCCGAGCCGGGGGATGTCGCCGCCATCCAGCACGGCGGGTGCGGGTCCTGGACCGGCTTCGGTGTGACCATCCGGCGGGGGAAGGAGAACCGCTCGGACTCGTACGCGAAGTACTCCTCGCGCCACATGCCCGTCACGATCTCGATCGCCTCGCGCCAGTCGGACCGCGACTGCTCCCTGTCGACGCCAAAGGCCGTCTGTTCCATGGGTGTTGAGCGGCCCGTGCCCCACTCCACGCGGCCCTCCGAGAGCACGTCCACCGCCGCCACCTTCTCCGCTATCCGCTGCGGAGGTGTGAAGCCGAAGGGGGTGAGCGTGACGCCGAAGCCGAGGCGTATCCGCTCGGTGAGTGCCGCGAGATGCCCGAGGAGCACTTCGGGGGCGGGGCAGTGCGAGCGGCCCTCGCGGAAGTGGTGCTCCACGGCCCACACCGTGCGGAAACCTACGCGGTCCGCGAGCCGGATCTGTTCCACGGCCTCGCGGTAGGCGCGCTGCTCGGCGGTGCGCTGGCCGTGCGGATGGGGTCCGTTCCAGGGCTTCGGTACGTCGATCTCGTACAGCACATCGAGGTCCATCGCCTGCTGCCTCCCTCTCGACCGGGGCGCACGACCTGTCGACCGAGGTGCACGATGAGGGAGATCTGACGAAGTGTCAATCGCTTCCCCCGGAGCCCCGCCACGCAACGGACGAAACGGACCGCGCAACGAAGACCCGCAGGAAAGGGAAGTACGCAACGATCATGCGGGGCTGCGCAAGGTTGCTGCATTACGTACGTGAAGCGCGCCTCATAGAGTCATCCGCTGTACGTGGTGTGGCGGGGACCGCCTGCTCGGCGGTCCCCATCCATGCGTGGGAGCTGCCGCCGGTCCCGCCGCCCTGACCGGCAGCGATGAAGGAGCCACGCGTGCTCGACCAAGGCGCACCCCCGCAGAACCGCCCAAGCCCCCCGGGGGCCACCGGGTTCGGAGCCCGCTTGATGCGGCGCAAGCCGGTGGAACTCCTGGTCGCGGAGGGCGGCCAGGGTGAGGGCGGCTCGCTGCGGCGCTCCCTCGGCATGTGGCAGCTGACCATGATCAGCATCGGCGCCACGCTCGGCACCGGCATCTTCGTCGTCCTCGGCGAGAGCGTCCCCAAGGCCGGGCCCGCCGTCACCATCTCCTTCGTGATCGCCGGCCTCACCGCGCTCTTCTCCGCGCTGTCGTACGCCGAGCTCGCCGGCTCCATACCGGTCGCGGGCTCCTCCTACTCGTACGCGTACGCAACGATGGGTGAACTCGTCGCCTGGGTCTGCGGCTGGTGCCTCGTCCTGGAGTACGGAGTCTCGGTCGCGGCCGTCGCCGTCGGCTGGGGCGAGTACCTCAACGAACTGCTCGACGGGACCATCGGCGTCACGATCCCGGACGCCCTCTCGGCGGCTCCCGGCGAGGTCGACGGCGCCATCATCAACCTGCCCGGCCTGATCGTCGTGCTGCTCGCCATGGTGTTCCTGCTCGGCGGCGCCAAGGAGTCGGCGACGGCCAACACGATCATGGTCATCGTGAAGATCGCCGCGCTGATCCTCTTCTGCACCATCGGCTTCATGGGTTTCAAGTCCGGCAACTACTCCGACTTCATGCCGCTCGGCACGGCCGGCGTCAGCGCCGCCGCCGCGAGCCTCTTCTTCTCGTACATCGGCTTCGACGCCGCCTCCACCGCCGGTGAGGAAGCGAAGAACCCGCAGCGCGACCTGCCCCGCGCGATCATGCTCTCGCTGATCATCGTCACGGCCCTCTACGTCCTCGTCGCGGCCGTCGCCGTCGGCGCCTGGAACTGGAAGGACTTCGAGGGTTCCGAGGCCACGCTCGCCGCGATCATGAACGACGTCAGCGGCCAGAACTTCTGGGGCACGCTGCTCGCCGCCGGCGCCGTCATCTCCATCGCGTCCGTCGTCCTGACCGTCCTCTACGGCCAGACCCGCGTCCTGTTCGCGATGTCCCGCGACGGCCTGGTGCCGAAGGCCTTCGGCAAGGTCAGCAAGAAGACCGGCACGCCCCGCGTGAACACCGTCATCGTGTCGCTGTTCTGCGCCGCGCTCGCCTCGGTCATCCCGCTCGGCAAGCTCGTCGACGCCACCAGCATCGGTACGCTCTTCGCCTTCGGCCTGGTCAACATCGCCGTGATCGTCCTTCGCCGGACCCGCCCGGACATGCCGCGCACCTTCCGCGTGCCGCTGGGCTGGCTCTTCCCGGTCCTCGGCTTCGGCTTCTGCGCGTACAACATGTTCAGCCTCGACTCCATCACCTGGACGGTCTTCGGTGTCTGGATGGCCGTCGGCCTCGTGTTCTACTTCCTGTACGGCATGAGCCGCTCCCGATTGGCCTCCGCAGAGAAGTGATCCACCCCCAGTGCGACTGAACGATCTCGACGAACGCATCGTGCACGCCCTCGCCGAGGACGCCCGCCGCTCCTACGCCGACATCGGCCAGCTGGTCGGGCTCTCCGCGCCCGCCGTGAAGCGGCGCGTGGACCGGCTCCGGGAGACCGGCGCCATCACGGGATTCACCGTGCGGGTCGACCCGGCCGCGCTCGGCTGGGAGACCGAGGGGTTCATCGAGATCTACTGCCGTCGCAACACCTCGCCCGAGGCCATTCGCCGTGGCCTCGAGCGGTATCCGGAGATCGCGTCCGCCTCCACCGTCACCGGGGAGGCGGACGCCGTCGTCCAGGTCTTCGCCGCCGACATGCGGCATTTCGAGCGGGTGCTCGAACGCATCGCGGGCGAGCACTTCGTGGAGCGGACGAAGTCCGTGCTGGTGCTCTCACCCTTGATGCGGAGGTTTTCTTCCGGGGCGCCTGCGTAGCACCTCGACCGCGGGTCCGCCGCGGCCGGTGAGCCGCCTTACGGGCGACGCTCCATCGGGCGTACGCGGAGGTCGCCGCTGCCGGGCGCGGTCTTGTCGAACGGGGCCGCGCTCACGCACTTGGGCATGTCGTCCGGCAGGTCGTTCGGGATGCCGACCATGGCCCAGCTGTACCCGAAGCGGTCCTGCTTGCCCTGGTCGTGGACCGTCATCCCGACGCGCTTGCCGATCGCCCCCTTGAGGCCGCCGTCCGCCTTCGTGACGACCGCCGACACCGTGGCGACCTTCCCGCCGGTCAGCAGGCAGTCCACGCGCGCCTCGGCGGAGCCGCCGAACTCGGGGTTCTCCATGTAGTGGCTGAACTTGATGGTGCCGTACGCGGTCCTGGGGTCGTTCTGGCCCGCGGCGTCCAGATGGGCGTCGAAGGTGATGGTGGCTTCGTCCCCTGCCGGCCGGTCCAGCTTGGCGGTTCCGGTCAGGGCCGCGGCCTCGCGGCCGGGGCGCGGGGCGGCGTCCGACGCGGTCGCGGGGCCCACGGCTCCGGCGAGTGCGAGGAGCACGGCACCTGCGGCGACGACTCGGATGAGGGTGGAGCGGCGGTTCATGGGAAGCCCCTGTCTGGCTGTGGTCCGCCCGGTCCCTCCGGGCGTGATCCACACTCCCGTGGGCCGATGCCCGGTGCATCGTGCGTAAGGGGGTGACCGCCTCCGCCGTGCGGCGGAGGCGACGCCGGGCCTGCCCGATGGGTCAGTCGGTCGGGTACGTGGGGTGCCAGGGCTTGACGTTGAAGTCGCCTGTGCCCTGCTTGACCTTCTCGAAAGGGGCCGCGCTCGTGCACTTGGGCAGCTTCTTGGTCCCGTCGGGGCGGCCGACCGAGGCCCAGCTGTAGCCCACGCGGTCGTGCCTGCCCTGGTCGTGGACCGTGAAGCCGACGCGGCCGCCCTTGATCTCCTTGAGATTGGTGTCCGTGATCACGCCGGTCGCCGTGGCGACCTTGCCGCCCGTCATCAGGCAGTCGATACGGCCCTTCGCCCAGCCGCCCTTGCCACCCGGCTTGTCGAGGTGGACGAAGCGGAAGGTGCCGGTCGCCTTGTCCGGGCGCATGGTGTCGCGCCGCGCGAGATGGGCGTCGAAGGTGAACGTCACGTCCTCCGTGGTCTTGCGGTACAGCTTCGCGCTGCCGGTGAGGGCGGCGGCCTCCCGGGCCTGGGTCTTCGAGGTGGCCTCGCGGGTCCCGCCGTCGTCCGACGCGACGGCCGCTCCCACCGCCCCCACGGAGAGCAGCAGGGCGGTCCCTACGGCGATCACCCTGCCGCGGGTGCTGGTCGGGCGGCTGTCAGCGATCCGGGTGCTTGCGTTGCGGCTCACGGGAAGCCTCCTGATGCGTGCCGTTCACCCGGTCCTTCCGGGCGAGATCACGGTCTCGCGGTAGGGGGTCCCGGCACGTCCGGCCACGGGCGGCAATCCGCCTCCCCCGCGCGGCGGGGAACACCTCCGTACCCCCTGCGCCCGGCGGTGGACACCGCTACGACCCCGGTCCCACGCCGCCACGCAACGAATCGCCGCTCGGGACCCGCAGAGCGCAACAGATCGCGCATCAGCCCGCAACGCTCGCGCCTTGTCCGGACAGGGCCGCCGACCGTACCGTCTAACGGACCCCACCTGCCCCTTCGTACGCCCCGAGGATCCGCCATGCCTGCGCTGCGCACCGCCCTGCTCCAGAGTTCCGGGCAGCTCGGATCCGTCGCCGAGAACCTCAAGGCGCTCGACGACGCCGCGGGCCGTGCCTCGGCGGCGGGGGCCGGGCTGCTTGCGGCGCCCGAGCTGTACCTCACCGGGTACGCCATCGGCGACGACGTGCCGCGTCTGGCCGAGGCCGCCGACGGGGCGTCGGCCGCCGCGATCGCCGAGACCGCCGTACGCCACGGCGTCGCGATCGCCTACGGCTACCCGGAACGGGACGGGGAGCAGGTCTTCAACTCCGTCCAGCTGATCGGCCCCGACGGCTCGCGCCTCGCGAACTACCGCAAGACCCACCTCTTCGGCTGCTTCGAGCGCGACCACTTCACCCCCGGTGAACAGGCCGTCGTACAGGCGGAGTTGGGCGGCCTGCGGATCGGCCTGATGATCTGCTACGACGTGGAGTTCCCGGAGAACGTCCGCGCGCACGCCCTCGCGGGCACCGACCTGCTGCTCGTGCCCACGGCCCAGATGCACCCCTTCCAGTTCGTCGCCGAGTCGGTCGTGCCGGTGCGGGCCTTCGAGAACCAGATGTACGTCGCGTACGTCAACCGGGTCGGCAAGGAAGGGGAGTTCGAGTTCGTCGGCCTCTCCACGCTGGCAGGACCTGACGGAGTCGCGCGCACCCGCGCCGGACGGGAGGAGCAGCTGGTGTTCGCCGACGCCGACCCGGCCTTCCTCGCCGCGTCGCGCGAGGCCAACCCCTACCTGCGCGACCGCCGCCCGGGTCTGTACGCGTCCTTGATCTGAACCCCGCCGCCCCCTGAGCTTCCCCTCTCTTCCTTTCTGCCGTTCCCGCAAGGAGTCCGTACCCCATGACGTCCACGGTGCCCAACGCCGTCCAGCACACCGACGCGCAGCCGCCGATCACCATGTTCGGTCCGGACTTCCCTTACGCGTACGACGATTTCCTCGCCCACCCGGCGGGCCTCGGCCAGATACCCGCGACCGAGCACGGCACGGAGGTCGCGGTCATCGGCGGCGGCCTGTCCGGCATCGTGGCCGCGTACGAACTGATGAAGATGGGCCTCAAGCCCGTCGTCTACGAGGCCGACCAGATCGGCGGCCGGCTGCGCACCGTCGGCTTCGAGGGCTGCGACGGCGACCTCACCGCCGAGATGGGCGCCATGCGCTTCCCGCCGTCCTCGACGGCGCTCCAGCACTACATCGACCTGGTGGGCCTCAAGACCCAGCCGTTCCCCAACCCCCTCGCGGAGTCGACGCCCTCGACGGTCGTCGACCTCAAGGGCGAGTCCCACTACGCGACGTCCGTCGACGACCTGCCCCAGGTCTACCGCGACGTGATGAACGCCTGGAACTCCTGCCTGGAGGAGGGCGCCGACTTCTCCGACATGAACCGCGCCCTGCGCGAGCGCGACGTACCGAAGATCCGCGAGATCTGGTCCAAGCTCGTCGAGAAGCTCGACAACCAGACCTTCTACGGCTTCCTCTGCGAGTCCGAGGCCTTCAAGTCCTTCCGGCACCGCGAGATCTTCGGCCAGGTCGGCTTCGGCACGGGCGGCTGGGACACCGACTTCCCGAACTCCATCCTGGAGATCCTGCGCGTCGTCTACACCGAGGCCGACGACCACCACCGCGGCATCGTCGGCGGCAGCCAGCAGTTGCCCCTTCGCATGTGGGACCGCGAGCCGCAGAAGATCGTGCACTGGGAGCCCGGCACGTCCCTGAGCTCGCTGCACGAGGGCGGTGTGCCGAAGCCCGCCGTGACCCGTCTGGACCGCACCGCGGGCAACCGCGTCACCGTCACCGACGCCTCGGGCGACATCCGCACCTTCCAGGCGGCGATCTTCACCGCCCAGTCCTGGATGCTGCTCTCGAAGATCGCGTGCGACGACACGCTCTTCCCCATCGATCACTGGACGGCGATGGAGCGGACCCACTACATGGAGTCCTCGAAGCTCTTCGTGCCGGTCGACCGGCCGTTCTGGCTGGACAAGGCCGTCGACGACAGGGGGAACCCGACCGGCCGGGACGTCATGTCGATGACGCTCACCGACCGGATGACGCGCGGCACGTACCTGCTCGACGACGGCCCGGACAAGCCCGCCGTCATCTGTCTCTCCTACACCTGGTGCGACGACAGCCTGAAGTGGCTGCCCCTGTCGGCGAACGAGCGCATGGAGGTCATGCTCAAGTCGCTCGGCGAGATCTATCCCAAGGTCGACATCCGCAAGCACATCATCGGCAACCCGGTGACGGTGTCGTGGGAGAACGAGCCGTACTTCATGGGCGCCTTCAAGGCGAACCTGCCCGGCCACTACCGCTACCAGCGGCGCCTGTTCACGCACTTCATGCAGGAGTCGCTGCCCGAGGACAAGCGGGGCATCTTCCTCGCCGGGGATGACATCTCCTGGACGGCGGGGTGGGCCGAGGGTGCGGTGCAGACCGCGCTGAACGCGGTGTGGGGGGTTATGCACCACTTCGGGGGTGCGACCGACGCCACCAACCCCGGGCCCGGGGATGTGTACGACGAGATTGCTCCCGTGGAGCTGCCTGAGGACTGACACCGCCGTTGAGCTCAGGGCGCGTGGGGACCTGCCGGGCCGTCGTGGCTGATCGCGCAGTTCCCCGCGCCCCTTCGGGGCCCTAGATCCCCGCCGCCCTCGCCGCCTCGTACACCTCCGCCGCCAGATCCTTCAGCTCCTCCGCGTCCTGCGTGCTCCCCTGCAGCTCGATGAGGATCTCCTCCACCGCACCCGTCGAGGCGTGCGCCTCCAGGTCCTCGACGATCTGCGCGACGTTGCCCCGGAAGGGCGCGCGCTTCTCGCCCTCGTACGCCTTCGCCGTGTACCGGGCGTTGGCACGCAGGACGCTCTGGACCGGTTCCGTGCGTCCCCGCTCGGCGGCCAGGTCCTTCAGCTCCTGGGCCTGCTCGGCCAGTTTCTCGGCGCCCATGCCCACCGGCATCCAGCCGTCGGCGCGGTCGACGAGCCTGCGCTGGGCGCGCGGGCTGCCCGCGGGCAGCAGGATCGGGATGGGGCGCGCGGGCTTGGGGCCGACCACGGAGGGAGCGATCGTGGTCAGCTCCCCTTCGTACGACACGGGGTCCGGGCCCCACACCGCGTGGCAGACGTCGATCAGCTCGTCCAGGACCTTGCCGCGCTTCTCGAAGGGGGCCACCGCCGAGGCCGCGTACTCGTCGTGGGACCAGCCTGTGCCGAAGCCCGCGACGACGCGGCCGCCGCTCGCCGCGTCCAACGTGGCCAGGGAGCGCGCCAGCTGGAACGGCACGTGCAGCGGGGCGATCAGGACGCTGGTGCCCAGGCGGGCCCGCTCCGTGGCGGCCGCGGCCAGGGTCAGCGTGATCAGCGGATCGGGCACCGAGCGGTACGTGTCCGGCCAGGGCAGGCCCTCGATGCCGTACAGCCCCTGGGTCGCGGGCTCGGGGAACAGGACGCGTTCGTAGACCCACAGGCTCTCGTAACCGATCTCCTCCGCCGCGCGGGCGACAGCCGGGACGTCACGTCCGATGCTGTACTGCCGGCCCTGCGGGAGGCTGAGCCCGAGTCGTGTGGCCATGTTGGTGCTCCTTCGCATCCGGGGTCACTACCTTCAACGTACAGCGATCGTCGGGGAGTTCCTCGGCGGCCGGCGCACCGTGGCCGGATCAGTCCGGCAGGGGCGTGAGCAGCATGCGGCCCACCAGGCCGACCGCTCCGTCCAGGCGCTCCCTGAACTCCTCGGCGACGGAGGGCAGTTCATCCAGGGCCCGCATGGTCAGGGCCGTCGCCCATGCGCTGTCCCTGGCCCGCTCCAGGCTCCAGGAACCAAGCAGGTGGGTGAGCGGGTCGGCGATCTGGAAAAGGTCGGGGCCCGGCATCAGCTCTTCGCGGATGCTCTCCTCCAGCGATACGAGGATGTCGCCCACACGGTCGAACTCGTCCTCCAGGTCCGCCGGTTCGCAGCCGAGCGTACGGCAGGCGTCCATGACGGCCAGTGGAAGGTCGTGCCCGATGTGCGCGTTGATGCCCGCGAGGGCGAACTGCAGAGGACGTACACCGGGATGGCGCCGGAGCTGGAACAGCGGGCGCCAGCAGGCGGGCGGCCTGCGGTCGGCGGCCACCGCGTCGACGGCCCGCAGATAGCGTTCGGCGAACAGGACGTCCAGCGTGATCGCGGCTCCCGTGTCCGGAAAATGGCCGCTGTCGACGTGCCTGCCGACCTCTTCGGTGACCGACAGATAGACCCGGTTGAAGACCCCGACCCCGTCACCCGAGGGGAATCCCGCGCCCAGCGCGCGCATCCGCGTCACCACGCCGTCAACCCCGTGTGCCGGGCCTGTGAACTCCGCGAACCGCTCCAACTGCGCCATGGTGGCAGGGTCCCAGTCCTAGGCTGACCCGAGTGCCACCGCACCGGCCGCTTCCCCAGAACGAGGGAACGCCGACCGTGTGTGCCCCTGGGGAGGGGAGCCGGCACGCCGTGTCAGGGGGACACGGGGGAGGGGGAGGAACCGTACTGTGTCAGGCGACCGCGCACGACATCGCGCCGGACGACGGGCCCGACGACGAGCCGGACAGGGGGCCGGACGACGCGCCGGACGGAGGCGCGCCGCCCGCCGCGGGGTCATGGTCGCCGCGGCCTCGGTCGTGGCCGCCGTCGGCACCGTCACCGGAATGGTGTCCGCCCTGGACGAGGGCGGCGGCAAGGAGCAGGCGCGCCCGAAGGTGACGAAGTCGCCGACGCTCGAACCGCTGCCCGCGGTGCCGACGCCGTCCGCGTCGGAGACATCGGCGAAGCCGTCCCCGGCGAAGTCCTCCGCGGCCCCGAAGCCGAAACCGAAGCCGTCGACGCAGCGCCCGAAGAAGCCGAGCACCGCCGCGCCGAAGGCCAACTCCCTTTACCGTCACGGCGATTCCCAGGTCCTTGACTGGGTCAGGGCGAACCGCGGCGACCCGCGCAGGCCGCTCATCGAGTCACGGATCGCCGACCGCCCCGCCGCCGTCTGGTTCGCGGAGTACGCGCCGGGGACCATCACCTCACGGGTGCGCGCGGTGACGTCGAACGCCGGGAGCAGGGTGCCCGTCGTCGTGCCGTACGCGATACCGGACCGCGACTGCGGGGGCGCGTCGCAGGGCGGGGCGCCGGACCTCGCCGCGTACGAGGCGTGGATCGGGAAGTTCGCCGCGGGCCTCGGCTCCGGCGAGGTCATCGTCATCCTCGAACCGGACGCGATCGCGCTCTCCGAGTGCCTCTCGGCCAAGGAGCGCACCGCACGCTTCGCCTCGCTCGCCCGCGCGGGCCGCACCCTGAAGGACGCCAACCCCAAGGCCAGGGTCTATTACGACGCAGGGCACTCCGGCTGGAACGCCGCGGTCAAGCAGGCCGGTCGGCTGCGTGCGGCGGGCGCGGCCTCGCCCGCGTCGTCCGACGGCGTCTTCACGAACGTCTCGAATTTCCACCGCACCGACGACGAAGCCGCCTACGCCCGCAAGGTCCTGTCCGCACTCGGCGGCCCGGCGGGCCTCGGCGCCGTCATCGACACGAGCCGCAACGGAAACGGCGCCCCGGCCGACGGTGAGTGGTGCGACCCGGCGGGCCGGGGGCTCGGGCAGAGCCCGACGCTGCGCACCGGCCAGGCCCGCGTCGACGCCTATCTGTGGATCAAACTGCCGGGCGAGTCCGACGGCTGCAAGGGCGCGCCCGGGACGTTCACGCCCGGCTACGCCTACGACTTGGCGCGCGGCTGAGCGCTCGCTTCCGGGCCGTCCTCGCCCTCGTCGTACGTGGACGTGCCCGAATCCAGCAGCGGTTCCTGCGTCTTGAGGTGCGGCGGGGCGAAGGCGCGCAGGACGTGGTAGCCGGTGATGACGACGATCGTGCCGAGCGCGATGCCGCTCAGCTCGAAATTGTCGGTGATCTTCAGAGAGACGCCGCCGACGCCGATGATGATGCCCGCCGCGGCCGGGACGAGGTTCAGCGGATTGCGCAGATCCACCTTGGCGTTGATCCAGATCTGGGCGCCGAGCAGGCCGATCATGCCGTAGAGGATGACGGTGATGCCGCCGAGGACGCCGCCGGGGATGGCCGCCACGACCGCGCCGAACTTGGGGCAGAGGCCGAAGAGCAGGGCGAAGCACGCGGCGGCCCAGTACGCGGCCGTGGAGTAGACGCGGGTCGCGGCCATCACGCCGATGTTCTCGGAGTACGTCGTGTTGGGCGGGCCGCCCACCGCCGTGGACAGCATGGAGGCGGCGCCGTCGGCGGAGATCGCGGTGCCGAGCTTGTCGTCCAGGGAGTCGCCGGTCATCTCCCCGACCGCCTTGACGTGCCCGGCGTTCTCGGCGACCAGCGCGATGACGACGGGCAGCGCGACGAGGATCGCCGACCACTCGAAGCTGGGCGCGTGGAAGGACGGCAGGCCGATCCAGTCGGCGTTGCCGACGGCGGAGAGGTCAAGGCGCCAGTGGTCGACCACCTTGCCCGAGCCGTCCGCCGAGTGGATCTTGCCGAAGGTCAGGTCGAGGACCCAGGACAGGGCGTACCCGAAGATCAGGCCGAGGAAGATCGCGACGCGTGACCAGAATCCGCGCAGGCACACCACGGCCAAACCGGTGAACAGCATCACCAGGAGCGCCGTCCACTGGTCCTGCGGCCAGTACGTGGAGGCGGTGACCGGCGCCAGGTTGAAGCCGATCAGCATGACGACGGCGCCGGTGACGATCGGCGGCATAGCGGCGTGGATGATCCGCGCCCCGAACTTCTGGACGGCGAGGCCCACCAGGAAGAGCGCGGCGCCGACCACGAAGACCGCGCCCGTCACGGTCGCCGATGAGCCGCCCTGCGCGCGGATGACCGCGGCCACGCCCACGAAGGAGAGCGAACAGCCCAGGTAGCTGGGCACCCGGCCGCGCGTGGCGAGCAGGAAGATGACCGTCGCTACGCCCGACATCATGATCGCGAGGTTCGGGTCGAGGCCCATCAGGACGGGCGCCACGAAGGACGCGCCGAACATGGCGACCACGTGCTGGGCGCCGAGCCCGAAGGTGCGCGGCCACGAGAGCCGCTCGTCGGGACGGACGACGGCTCCGGGCGCGGGGGTGCGCCCGTCGCCGTGCAGTCTCCAGCGCACGCCGAGATCCATGGTTCTGTTCCGCCTTCTGTGCGCCCGACTTTGTCAAGACCTGAATGAGTCAGCGCAATGTTAATCCGGCATAAGTTCCATGGTTTCTCACGGGATGTTCGCGGGAGCGACCGGAGTGGCCTCGCGGCCGCCCGTACGCAGGACCCCCGCGAACACCGCGAGTCCGCAGGCGAGCACCGTCACCAGGCCGAAGGAGACCACGAGGCTCGTCGCGTCGGCGAGCGTGCCGATCGCGGACGGGGCGATCAGGCCCGATGTGTACGTGATCGTGGCGACGCCCGCGATGGCCTGGCTCGGGTTGGGGCCGCTGCGTCCTGCCGCTGCGAACGCGAGCGGCACCACGACCGCGATGCCGAGTCCGAGCAGCGCGAACCCGCCCATGGCGACCGCCGGATGCGGCGCCACCACCACGAGCAGGCCGCCGAGCGCCGCGACCACGCCGCCGACGCGCACCGTGCGGACCGCCCCGAAGCGGTCCACCACCGCGTCGCCCGCGAGCCGCGCGATCGCCATGGTGAGCGTGAAACCGGTCGTGGACGCGGCGGCGACACCGGCCGAGCTGTCCAGGACGTCCCGCAGATAGACCGCCGACCAGTCGAGGCTCGCGCCCTCCGCGAAGACCGCGCAGAAGCCGACCGCCCCGATCAGGAGCGCCGACTTGGGCGGCAGCGAGAAGCGCGGCGGCGCCGACTCCTCGGGTGCCGCCTGGAGATCGAGCACGCCCCGGCAGGCGACGAGGCCGATCACGGTGAGGGCCACGGCGGCGAGCGCGTGGTGAAGGCGGGCGTCCGAGCCCAGGTGCGCGGCGACGGTGCCGGCCGCGGAGCCGATCAGGGCGCCGACGCTCCACATGCCGTGCAGTCCCGACATGATCGACTTCTTCATCCGGGTCTCGACCTCGACGCCGAGGGCGTTCATCGCCACGTCCGACATGCCCGCCGTCGCGCCGTACACGAACAGGGCGAAGCAGAGCGTCAGGAGGTTCGGCGCGAGCGAGGGCAGGATCAGCGACATCGTCCACAGGGCGAGAAGGCCGCGCAGCGCCGTCCTGGCGCCGAAGCGGTGGCTGACCCAGCCGGCGAGCGGCATCGCCACGGAGGCGCCGATCGCGGGGAAGGCGAGGGCGAGGCCGAGGAGTCCGGCGCTGAGGCCGGCGTGCTCCTGGATCCAGGGCACGCGGGTCGCGAAGGAGCCGGTGACGGCGCCGTGCACACAGAAGACGGCGGCCACGGCGTACCGCGCCCGCTTCAACTGACGTACGTCGTAGGTCACTTCACTCATCGATGCTCCGCCCCTCCCGAGGTGCCGCCCCGCTACGGCGACGTAAACTATCAGGAACCCTGCCTGATAAATAGCAGCTTTATGGAAGGATCCCCGGCATGCCCGCATCACCGAGCACCGCCCGGGCCATCAACGACCGGCTCGCCCTGGGGCTCCTGCAGCGCGAAGGACCGCTGACGGCCAACCAGTTGAAGCAGCTGACCGGCCTCTCGCGGCCCTCGGTCGCCGACCTGGTCGAGCGCCTCCAGGGCTCCGGCCTGATCGCGGTCGTGGGGGAGGCGGGTGCCCAGCGCCGCGGCCCCAATGCCCGGCTGTACGGGATCGTCGCCGACCGGGCGCACCTCGCCGCCCTCGACGTACGCACCGGGGGCGTCTCCGTGGTCGTCACGGATCTGCTCGGCGCGGTGCTCTCCGAGGCCTCCGCGCCCATCGGAGCCGACACCGGCACCGGGCCCGCCGTCGAGCGGGCCGTCGCCCTCGTGGAGCGCACCGCCCGGGACGGCGGCGTCGAGCGGCTGCACACCGTGGCGATCGGCGCCCCCGGCCTCATCGACCCCGCCACCGGCGAACTGCGCGACACCACCTCGCTCCCCGCCTGGCACCGCCGTCTCGCCGGAGCCCTCCAGGAGCGGCTCCCGGCCCGCGTCCTCGTGGAGAACGAGACCAACCTCGCCGCCCGCGCCGAACAGCGCGACGGCGCCGCCCACGACCGCGACACGTTCGTCCTCCTCTGGCTCGGCGAAGGCGTCGGCGCCGCCGTCGTGCTCGACGGAAGCCTGCGCCGCGGAGCGTCCGGCGGCACCGGGGAGATCGGCTTCCTTCCGGTGCCCGGCACGCACATGCTGCCCTCCGCCACCGGCTGCGAGGGCGGCTTCCACTCGCTGGCCTGCGCCGCCGCACTCCGCGAACTCGGCGCGGAGCACGGCCTCGCGGCAGCGGCCGGGGACGAGGCCGCGGACCTCGTACGGCACGCCGTCGAAACCGGCAACGACGCCTTCCTCGACGCCGCCGCCGACCGCGTCGCCATCGGCGCTGCCGCCATGGCCGCGATCCTCGACCCCGGCTGCGTCGTCCTCGGCGGTGAGATCGGCCGTGCGGGCGGCGACGCCCTCGCCACCCGTGTGGCCGACCGCGTCGCCGCCATGTCACCGCTGCGCACCGAGGTGCGCGCGAGCGCGCTCGGCGGCTCGGCGGTGCTGCGGGGCGCGCTGCTCGCCGCCAGGGACGCGGCGCAGGACGAGGTGTTCGGGCCGCGACACTGACCCGCGACCGGCCTCGCGCAAGCCCGGCCGACCGTCACCGCCGGTCAGAGCCCTGTTACGCGCTGCTGTGAGCCAGGCCACAGGGATTCGCCCGTATGGGCGTCGATCAGGCGTGGCACACTGGCCTCGTACCAAAAGCAGCGCACTCCGGGGTCGGTGTAATTCCGAACCGGCGGTTACAGTCCGCGACCCGGTCGCCTCCAGCGGCCGGTTGACCAGGTGAAATTCCTGGACCGACGGTGAAAGTCCGGATGGGAGGCAGTGCGCGGCGGGCGGGCATTCGTGCGCGTCGCCGAGTGGCTTGTTTTTGGGATACCCGTCCATGCGGGTTTCCCGGGGAGAGGTCTCGTTTCCGGCGTCGCTCCCGGCGCCGCAGTCCGTACATTCTGTCGTCATCGACAGGCCCCGGAGTCCGTGCCCCTTGAGGCAGGAGGACCCGGTGGCCACCGCACACGCAGCAGCAGCGAACGAGCACGAGCTCGCCGCCATGCGCCGTGCCATCATGCTCGCCGCCCTCGGGCTCGGCTCCACCAGCCCGAACCCGGTCGTCGGATGCGTGATCGTCAACGCCTCCGGAGAGACCCTCGGCGAGGGCTACCACCAGCGCGCCGGCGGCCCGCACGCCGAGGTCCACGCCCTGCGCGCGGCCGGCGAACAGGCCCGCGGCGCCACCGCCCTGGTCACCCTCGAACCCTGCAACCACACCGGACGCACCGGCCCCTGCGCCCAGGCGCTCATCGACGCCGGGATCGCCCGCGTCGTCTACGCGGTCGGCGACCCGAACCCCTCCGCGACCGGGGGCGCGCAGCGACTGCGTACCGCCGGAGTCGACGTGCGCGCGGGCCTGTTGGAGGACGAGGCCGCCGCGGTCAACGCCGCCTGGCTGACCTCCGTACGGCTCGGCCGCCCCCACGTCACCTGGAAGTACGCCGCGACGCTCGACGGCCGCATCGCCGCCGCCGACGGCAGCAGCCGCTGGATCACCTCCGCCGGGGCCCGCGCCGACGTCCACCGGCTGCGCGCCGAGTGCGACGCGGTGGTCGTCGGCTCCGGCACCCAGCGCGCCGACGACCCGCACCTCGCCGTGCGGGGCATCGAAGGCGCCGTACAGCCCCTGCGCGTCGTCGTCGACACGAACGGCACCGCGGTGGCACCCGGCGCCCGCGTCCTGGACGACGCGGCACCCACCCTCATCGCCGTCGCCGACAACGTGACCACGCAAGGGGAGGCCGAGACGGTCCGAATCCCGCGCGCGGACGGTGGGTTGGACATCCGGGCCCTCCTCGACGAGCTGCACGCGCGCGGGGTGCGTTCCGTCCTCCTCGAAGGCGGGCCGACGCTATCCGGAGCCTTCGTCGCCGCGGGCGCCGTCGACCGCGTCGTCGCCTACCTCGCCCCCGTCCTGCTCGGCGCGGGCCCCGCAGCCCTCACCGGCGGCGGAATCACGACCGTCACCGATGCGTTGCGGCTCGACGTGAGCGAGACCGTCCGCATCGGCCCTGATCTGCGCGTCACCGCGACCCCTGTAGCCCTCGTAGCGAAGGAGCACTGAAGTGTTCACCGGAATCGTCGAAGAGCTGGGCGAGATCACCGCCGTCGAGAACCTGGACGACGCATCCCGCTTCCGCGTCCGTGGCCCCGTCGTCACCGACGGCGCGAAGCACGGCGACTCCATCGCGGTCAACGGCGTATGTCTGACGGTCGTGGAGCACGAGGGCGACGAGTTCACCGCCGACGTGATGGCCGAGACCCTCAACCGCTCCAGCCTCGGCGCGCTCGCGGCGGGATCGCGGGTCAACCTGGAGCGGCCCACCGCCGTGGGCGACCGCCTCGGCGGCCACATCGTGCAGGGACACGTCGACGGCACGGGCGAGATCGTCGAGCGCAAGCCTTCCGAGAACTGGGAGATCGTCAAGATCTCGCTCCCCGCGGACCTCTCCCGCTACGTCGTGGAGAAGGGCTCCATCACCGTCGACGGCGTCAGCCTGACGGTCGTCGACGCCGGGATCGACTACTTCACCATCAGCCTCATCCCCACCACCCTCGCCCTGACCACGCTCGGCATCAAGCAGCCCGGCGACCCGGTCAACCTCGAGGTGGACGTCATCGCGAAGTACGTCGAGCGGATGCTCGGCGACCGCGTCCGCACCGAAAGTGCCGCCGCTCCCGCTCAGGAGGCCACCAAGTGAACTGGCTCAACTCCGAAGCCTTCACGGCCTTCGGGCAGCACGTGATCTGGTCCGACATGGTGGGCAACACCATCGGCCTGATCGCCCTCGCGCTCGGCTGGCGGCGCTCCATATGGACCTGGCCGGCCCAGTTCCTCTCCGGCGTCATCCTCGTCGGCGCCTACGCGTCCGCCCACCTCTCCGGCGGCGTCGGCAAGCAGCTGCTCGTCATCGGCGTCGCCCTGTGGGGCTGGCGCCTGTGGAGAGACGGAAAGCAGCAGGCGCAGGACGGCTCCATCGCCGTCCGGTTCGCGACGTGGAAGGAGCGCGGGGTGCTCATCGGCGGCACGGCCGTCGGCACCCTCGCGGTCGGCGCCCTGTTCTCCGCCGTCCCCGACCTGTCCTGGAACCCCTGGCCCGACGCCTACATCTTCGTCGGCACGCTCGCCGCGATGGTCGCCCAGGCCCGCGGCCTGGTCGAGTTCTGGTTCGCCTGGCTGCTTGTCGACGTGGTCGGGGTACCGCTCGCGTTCAGCAGTGGCCTGGCCTTCTCCGGCCTCGTGTACGTCATCTACCTCGCGCTCGTCCTGTGGGGCATGCGCGACTGGTGGCTGCGGTCGCGCTCTGCGTCCTCGCAGGCCTCGCAGCCCGTCATGGAAGGAGCCCCGGCATGACTGCGGCACCTGTTTGGTACAGCACGGGTCACGAAGAGGACGCCTCGGACCTCGCCCTTGACCCCGTCGAGGCGGCCATCCGCGACATCGCCGCCGGGCGGCCCGTCGTGGTCGTCGACGACGAGGACCGCGAGAACGAGGGCGACCTCGTCATCGCGGCCGAGAAGGCCACGCCCGAGATCATCGCCTTCATGATGAGCGAGTGCCGCGGCCTGATCTGCGCGCCCATGGAGGGCGACGAGCTGGACCGCCTCCAGCTCCCGCAGATGGTCGAGAACAACACCGAGTCGATGCGGACGGCCTTCACCGTCTCCGTCGACGCGAGCGGCGCGCACGGCGTCACCACCGGCATCTCGGCCGCCGACCGCGCCATCACGCTCCAGATGCTCGCCGCGGGCACGTACGAGCCCACCGACTTCGTGCGGCCGGGCCACATCTTCCCGCTGCGCGCCAAGTCCGGTGGCGTCCTGGTCCGCAACGGCCACACCGAGGCCGCGGTCGACCTGGCCCGCCTCGCGGGCCTGCGCCCGGCCGGCGCGATCGTCGAGATCGCGGGCGAGGACGGCACGATGCTCCGCCTGCCGGAGCTGATCCCGTTCGCCCGCAAGCACGGCCTGACGATCATCTCCATCGAGGACCTGATCGCCTACCGCAGCAGCTCCGAGCCCACGGTCCGCCGCGAGGCCGAGGTCCGCCTGCCCACCGCCTTCGGCGACTTCACGGCGTACGGCTACCGCTCCACCGTCGACGGCGTCGAGCACGTCGCCCTCGTCCACGGCGAGGTCGGCGAGGGCGACGACGTCCTCGTCCGCATCCACTCCGAGTGTCTGACCGGCGACGTCTTCCACTCCCTTCGCTGCGACTGCGGCCCCCAGCTTGAGGCGTCCATGCGGCGCATCACGGACGAGGGACGCGGCATCGTGGTCTACCTCCGCGGCCACGAAGGGCGCGGCATCGGCCTGCTCTCCAAGCTGCGCGCCTACGAACTCCAGGAGCGCGGCAGCGACACCCTGGACGCCAACCTGGAACTCGGCCTGCCCGCCGACGCCAGGGACTACGGCGCGGGCGCGCGGATCCTGGACGACCTCGGCGTCCGCAGCGTGCGCCTGATGACGAACAACCCCGACAAGACCGACGCGGTGATCCGGCACGGCCTGAAGGTCACCGGACGCGAGCCCATGGCGGTCCAGGCGGGCGAGCACAACCTCCGCTACCTGCGCACCAAGCGGGACCGGATGGGGCACGACCTGCCCTGGCTTGACACCACCCCCGAGGTGTCCGCCTGCGGCAATCAGTAAGCAACGTACGAAGAACTTTCGAGAACGTACAAAGAACTTTCGAGCGACCAGGAGAAGCGCGTGAGCGGCAAGGGTGCACCCGAACTGAGCGTGAAGAACTGCGGAGACCTGCGGGTCGCGGTGATCGCCGCCCAGTGGCACGAGAAGGTCATGGACGGCCTCGTCGACGGCGCGCTGCGCGCCCTGCACGAACTCGGCATCGACGAGCCGACCGTCCTGCGCGTCCCCGGGAGCTTCGAGCTGCCGGTCGTCGCAAAGGTACTCGCGGGCCGTGGCTACGACGCGATCGTGGCCCTCGGCGTCGTCATCCGCGGCGGAACCCCGCACTTCGAGTACGTGTGCCAGGGCGTCACCCAGGGCCTTACCCAGGTCAGCATCGACACCGGAGTGCCCGTCGGCTTCGGCGTCCTCACCTGCGACACCGAGGAGCAGGCCCTGGACAGGGCGGGCATCGAGGGCTCGCGCGAGGACAAGGGGCACGAAGCGGTCACCGCGGCCGTCGCCACCGCGACCACGCTGCGTACGATCTCCGAACCCTGGCGGTGAGCGGGGTCGAGGAGCCGCGTAAAGTAAGCGACATCATGTCCAAGAAGACTTTCGAGGAGCTCTTCGCCGAGCTCCAGCACAAGGCCGCCAACGGCGACCCCGCCACGTCGCGCACCGCCGAGCTGGTGGACAAGGGCGTCCATGCCATCGGCAAGAAGGTCGTCGAGGAGGCCGCCGAAGTCTGGATGGCCGCCGAGCACGAGGGCAAGGAAGCCGCGGCCGAGGAGATCTCCCAGCTCCTCTACCACGTGCAGGTGATGATGGTCGCCCGCGGAATCTCCCTCGACGACGTGTACGCCCACCTCTGAGCCGTACGCCCCACCGCCTCCAACTCCCCTCAACGCAAAGGAATCCGTCCTCATGCTGCGCATCGCCGTCCCCAACAAGGGTTCACTGTCCGGACCTGCGTCGGCGATGCTCCATGAGGCCGGATACCAGCAGCGCAAGGAGTCCAAGGAGCTCGTCCTCGTCGACCCGGACAACGAAGTCGAGTTCTTCTACCTCCGGCCCAAGGACATCGCGATCTATGTCTCGGCCGGCAAGCTCGACATCGGCATCACCGGTCAGGACCTCCTGATCGACTCCGGCGCGAACGCCGAGACGATCCTGCCGCTCGGCTTCGCACGCTCCACCTTCCGCTTCGCCGCGAAGCCGGGCACGGCGAGCACCATCGCGGATCTCGCGGGCAAGACCGTCGCGACCTCGTACGAGGGCATCGTCGCCAAGCACCTCGCCGACAGCGGCATCGACGCCTCCGTCGTCCACCTGGACGGCGCCGTCGAGACCGCCATCGAGCTGGGTGTCGCCCAGGTCATCGCGGACGTCGTGGAGACCGGCACCTCGCTGCGCAACGCGGGCCTCGAAGTGTTCGGCGAGCCGATCATGAAGTCCGAGGCGGTCGTCATCCGGCGTACCGGCGCCGAGACCGACGACCCCAAGGTCGAGCAGTTCCTGCGCCGCCTGCAGGGCGTCCTGGTCGCCCGCGCCTACGTGATGATGGACTACGACTGCCGGGCCGAGCACCTGGAGCAGGCCGTCGCCCTCACCCCGGGCCTGGAGTCGCCGACCATCTCGCCCCTCCACAACGAGGGCTGGGTCGCCGTCCGCTCCATGGTCCCGGCCAAGGAGGCCCAGCGGATCATGGACGACCTGTACGCCATCGGGGCGCGGGCCATCCTGACCACGGCCATCCACGCCTGCCGCCTCTGAACCGGCAGGAGAATCCGCCTCATGTCTGAGCTCCCCGCCCTGCCCGTCACCTTCCGGCCGAAGCGGACCCGGGCCGTCCTGCTCACCGCGGGCGCCACGATCTTCGTGGTCCTCACGGTGATCTCCCTGCTCATCCCGGGCCTCAGCTCGGGGGAGCGGCTCAGCTTCATCTTCACCGGCGCGCTGCTCTTCGGTGTGCTCATGCTCCTGAGCAGGCCCAAGGTGGTCGCCGACGAGTCCGGCGTGACCGTCGTCAACATCGCCACCAGCAGGCACCTGGCCTGGGCCGAGATCGTTCAGGTCAACCTGCGCCCCGGCGACCCGTGGGTGTTCCTCAACCTCAGCGACGGCACCAGCCTTCCGGCCATGGGCATCCAGCCGGGCATCGCCAAGCAGCGGGCCATCAGCGACGCCCGCGCGCTGCGTGCCCTCGCCGACGCCCGCACCCCGCAGGGCTGACGCTTCGGGCCGGGTCTTGATTAATCTGGTGGCGGGGCACGCATGGTGTGCCGCCCCGCCCCTGTCGGGCCCGCCCGGTCCACAGGGGCTCCTGCTACCCGAGGAGTGACTCCCTCCGGCGATGGACGGTTCGTCCTGTAGTACATGCGCCGCCCCCTCCCGACATACCGGGACAGGTCAGACCAGGGAGGCGGCGGCATGACGACTTCCCTGCTGCTTCTCGGGGCGGCATTCCTGCTGATTCTCGCCAACGGCTTCTTCGTGGCCGCCGAGTTCGGGCTCGTCACCGTGGAGCGCCCGGACGCCGAG
The DNA here is from genome assembly GCF_009769735.1 of Streptomyces sp. BA2. Classification (NCBI taxonomy): domain Bacteria; kingdom Bacillati; phylum Actinomycetota; class Actinomycetes; order Kitasatosporales; family Streptomycetaceae; genus Streptomyces; species Streptomyces sp. BA2. The sequence goes on along the minus strand of NZ_WSRO01000002.1, from coordinate 1,961,180 downwards.
AAGGCCGCAGCCGAAGGCGACCGACGGGCCCGTACGGTCGTCGATGCCCTCAAGGAGCTGTCCTTCCAGCTCTCCGGCACCCAGCTCGGCATCACCATCACCTCGCTCGTGGTCGGCATGCTCGCCGAACCCGCCCTCGCGCATCTGCTCGCGGGCCCGTTCACGGCGACCGGCCTTCCGGAAGGCGCCGTACCGGGCGTCTCCGTAGTCGTCGGGATGCTTCTGGCGTCCGCTGTGCAGATGGTGATCGGCGAGCTGGTCCCGAAGAACTGGGCGGTGTCCAAGCCGCTCCAGGTCGCACGGTTCGTCGCGGGCCCGCAGCATGTGTTCGCGAGCCTCTTCAGGCCCGTGATCTCCCTCTTGAACGCCACGGCCAACCGGCTCGTACGGCTCCTCGGCGTCGAGCCGGCCGAGGAGCTGGCGTCGGCCCGTACCCCCGGCGAACTGGTCTCCCTCGCCCGGCACTCGGCGCAGGCAGGCACCCTCGAACAGGACACCGCGGACCTGTTCGTGCGCACGCTCTCCCTCGGCGAGCTGACTGCGCAGCACGTCATGACCCCGCGCGTGAAGGTCAGCGCGCTGCAGACGTCGGCCACCGCCGAGGACGTGGTGAACCTGACCCGCGCCACCGGGCTCTCGCGCTTCCCCGTGTACCGCGAGCGCATCGACGAGATCGTCGGCATGGTGCACCTCAAGGACGCCCTCGCGGTGCCGGCCCACGAGCGGCTGCGCGCACCCGTCGGCCGCATCGCGCAGGCGCCGCTCCTGGTCCCCGAGACGCTGCCCGTGCAGCAGCTCCTGGAGCAGCTGCGCAGCCAGCAGCCGATAGCCGTCGTCGTCGACGAGTACGGCGGCACGGCCGGTGTGGTCACCCTGGAGGACATCGTCGAGGAACTCGTCGGCGAGGTCCGCGACGAGCACGACCTCCTTGACCTGCCCGAGATCGCCGCGGCACCGGCCGAGGACGGGCGCCCCGCGTGGGACGCCGACGGCAGCTGCCGCGTCGACACCCTCCAGCGGATTGGACTCGACGTCCCCGAGGGGCCGTACGAGACCGTGGCGGGGCTCGTCGCCGATCTCCTCGGCCGCATCCCCGCCCCCGGCGACCGCGCCGAACTCCCGGGCTGGCGACTCGCGGTGCGCCAGGTGGACCACTACCGCGCCGCGCGGGTACGGCTCGTACGGACCGCGGCTGTCACGGAAGTCGTGGCTGTCGCAGAAGCCGCGGCTGTCACAGAAGCCATGAGCGTGGCGGAGGCCGCCCGATGAGCATGCTCCAACTCCTGTTCGCCCTGCTCCTCGTCCTCGCCAACGGCTTCTTCGTGGGGGCCGAGTTCGCGCTCGTCTCCGTGCGCCGCAGCCAGATCGAACCGCTGGACACCAAGCGGGCCCGCCAGGTCCTCTACGGCCTCGAACACCTGCCGCAGATGATGGCGGCCGCCCAATTCGGCATCACCGTGTGCTCGTTGACGCTCGGCGCGGTCGCCGAGCCCACCGTCGCGCATCTCCTGGAGCCCGTCTTCGAGGCGGCGCACATCCCCGAGGGGGCGATCCATCCGCTCGGGTACGCCATCGCGCTCGCCGTGGTCGTCTTCCTGCACCTCGTCGTCGGCGAGATGGTCCCGAAGAACCTCGCGATGGCCGCCCCCGAGAAGACCGCGCTCTGGTTCAGCCCCGGCCTCGTCGCCTTCGCCCGCCTCTGTCGCCCGGTCACGGTGGCGCTCGGGGCGTGCTCACGGCTCGTACTGAAGCTCTTCGGGGTCGAGCCCAAGGACGAGGTCGAGGCCGTCTTCACCAGCGAGCAGCTCAACCGCCTCGTCGGCGACTCGGGCCAGGCGGGGCTGCTCGACCCCGAGGAGCAGGAGCGCCTCGAGGACGCCCTGGAGCTTGGTTCGCGCCAGGTGACGGACGTCCTGCTCGACCGGGCCTCGCTGGTGACCGTGGGCGCCGGGGTCACCCCGGCCCAGGTCATCGAACTCACCGGGCGCACCGGCTACTCCCGTTTCCCGGTCTGCGCGGAGAACGGCGCCTTCATGGGCTACCTCCACGTCAAGGACGTACTCGATCTCACCGAGGGCGCGGACACGGACCGCGCGGTGCCGCAGCAGGTCTGGCGCCCGATGACGACGCTGCGCGCCGAACTCCCCCTGGACGACGCCCTGACGGTGATGCGCCGCGCCGCGACGCACCTGGCGCAGGTCGCCGACGCGTCGGGCAAGGTGCTCGGCCTGGTCGCCCTGGAGGACGTACTGGAGCTCCTGGTCGGCGAGGTCCGCGACCCGGCGCACCGCGTCGCGGTGCCCCGCAAGCCTCAGGAAGCCCGGGACGGCGCCCTGGTATGAGCGGGCGGGGCGGGGGCCTCAGATCCCCGGCGGGCTCTGCGGCCCCCGCCCCGAGAGCACCTCGCCGTACGCCTGCATCAGGTCAGGCAGCCGCAGTGTCGACAAGTCGTCGCGGCTCGGCGCGCCGGGATAGCCGGAGAGCCGCAGGTCGCGGTAGGCGCAGCTCTTCTCGTAGAGCGTGCGCAGGAAGCGGCCGTTGCCCAGTTCGTCGATCCACGCCTGGTCGACGACGTGCCCGCTGATGGAGCGCAGCTCGTCGAGCGCCTCCTCGTCCCACACATCGCCGTTGTCGGCCGCCAGGACCTCGCCGATGGACGTGAGCTCCAAGGGGCGGTACGAGGGGAAGTCCACGCGGGTCGTGAAGCGGGAGGAGAGCCCGGGGTTGGCGGCCAGGAGACGGTCCATGCCCTCGGGGTAGCCCGCGAGGATCACGACCAGGTGGTCGCGGTTGTCCTCGGCGCGCTTGAGCAGGACCTGGAGGGCTTCGTCGCCGTACGCGTCGCCCTTGCCGTAGCCCGAGTTGGAGAGGGAGTACGCCTCGTCCACGAAGAGGACGCCGCCGATCGCCGAGTCGATCAGTTCGTTGGCCTTCACGGCGGTCTGGCCCAGATACTCGCCGACCAGGTCGGCGCGCTGCGCCTCCACCAGATGGTCGCCGCCGAGCAGGCCGAGCGCGTAGAACGCACGCCCGAGAATGCGGGCCACGGTGGTCTTGCCGGTGCCCGAGGGTCCTGAGAAGACGAAGTGTCGTTTCGGCGGCTGTACGGGCAGCCCCTGCGCGGCCCGCAGGCGCGCCATGTTCAGCTGCGCCGAGAGGGCCTTGACCTGCCGCTTGACCGGTTCGAGGCCGACCATTCCCTCCAGTTCGGCGAGCGCGGCCTCCAGGAGGGCGGGGTCGGTGGGGCCCGGCGGCAGCTGCGACAGACCGGGCTGGATGGGGATCACGGCCTTCTCGCGCACCGAGTCGGTCTCGGCGGGGCCGCCGGTGGGCGGCAGTTCGGGCTCGGTGACCTTCAGATCGCGGCCCTCCGTGCCGAAGAGCGGATCGATCCCGTCGGGGCCGTCGATCACGTCCTGTCCGAAGCCGGTCAGGGCGATCGCCGCCAGGTCGGTGACCTCGTCGTACCCGTCGCCCTCGGAGATCGCCGCGAGCCGCGCGGAGGTGTCCATGAAGGAGGGATCCACCCGGTGCACCGCCCGGTAGAGCGGCAGGGCCGCGGCCGAGCGGCCGGTGCCCTCGTGCGCGCGTGCCAGCCAGTAGCGCAGCTCCTTGCGCTGCGGCTGCTCGCTGCGGCACCGCATCAGGGCCGCGGAGAGCAGCGGCTCCGCCTGGCCGTACATCTCCAGACGTACGCGGGCCATGCCTCCGAAGAGGCCCGCCTCGATGCCCAGCATCGCGTCGTCGATCAGCGAGTCCGTGTGCCGGACCAACTGCTCCCAGTCCTTGACCAGATAGGACCGGCAGGCGTGCAGGAACCGCACCTGCGGGTCCGCGTCGACCGGCGGCAGACCCGCCAACGCCCGGTCGAGCTCAGGGACATGGCGTCCGTCGAGCCAGTGCGAGGCGTGCGCGAGCAGCAGGTCGCGCGTGCTCTCCAGGACCGGTTGCACCCACCAGCCCAACCAGTACCAGGAGTTGAGCGTGCGCCCGTGCCGGGTGCGCTGTTCCCCGAACCTGTCCCGGTGCTGGAACATCCGAAGGAGTGCCGTCGTCGTGTCGATGCGCAGTGCGTGCAGCCCGAGCCAGCCGTCGGCCATCCCCGGATCGATGCGCACCGCGGCCCGGAACTCCTCCTCCGCCTGCGGATAGGCGCCCATCGTGTAGGCGTCGACGCCCCTCAGCCAGGCGAGGTCGGCCGGGGCGGGTGAGCCCACCGCGTCGAAGTCCATCACGTCCCCCACAAACCGTGCCCCCGTTTGTGTACCGCCGGACCGGTGCCCGTCGGCAACTTCGCTGAACCGCCGTGCTGCGGACGGACGTTGAGCCGGTGCGCAGAGCAGCCGTCCGTAAAACGCACCGAAAGGCATCGTACCTGCGGGGGAGCGCTCGGCCGTAGGGTGCCGCAGCGAGGGATCAGGCAGGTGAAGGGGGCCTCGTCGTCACCGAGGGTGAGCGAAAGGCGGCTCGCAGCGTCCGGAATGCGAGGTCGGAGGGCAGAACGAAGCCCCCGATCACGGGGGAACAACCGGGGGCTTCGCGTCTGCGGGCGACCCCGAAAGGCCGCACATTCAGAACGTAAGTCCTGTAAGGGCCCTCGGTCAAGCCGAGTTGAGGCACTCTATGGAAACTGGCTCGAACTTCTGGGAGCGCTCTTTGCGAGGTTCAGCGGATCGCCTCTGGTCCATCACCCTGTGTGATGGCTTGGCTCTGCGCAGCCGTCTCATTCGGCCCCCGCAGCACCTCATATCCCTCGCGCCACTGTCGCACCAAAGACTGAGCGAAGGGGCGCGAAGGGTCTTCCGCGAAGTGCCGGCGCTCCGCGGGTTCCCACCCGTCCCAGAACTCGCTCTGGACCGCGCCGTCCCGATCACGCCCCCTGACCCAGGCCTCGTCGCGGGGCAGCTCCATCCACAGCAGCCGCGCCAGGAACGGGCGCAGCGCGCGGCGGCCCGCGCCGACCCCCTCGACGAGGACCACGGGCGCGGGCGGCAGGGTGCGGATCCCGGGGCCGAAGCGGCGCGCGTGCCAGTCGTACGTCTCGTAGTGCGCCGTTTCGCCGCGCGAGAGCGGCACGATGACCTGCCGCCGCAGCCGTTCCGTCCAGTCGAACAGCGCGTCATGGCTCGCGATGTCGTCGAGACGCAGGACGGGCGCGCCGCCCAGGGCCTCGGCGAGGCGGTCGGCGAAGGTCGACTTTCCGGAGCCCGCGTGCCCGTCGACCGCGACGAGGCGGACGGGGCCGCAGGAGGGCGGCAGGCGCAGCAGCTCCGCGGCGAGGCGGGACAGGGGGGCGGGAGTGGCGTGTGCGGTCATCACCGGCAAGCGTACGGGTGCGGAATCCTCCGCTCCGCGCGCCGTCGCAGCTCACGCCAGTGGTCGAGGCCAATATTGGCGGACGCGGTGGTGGTCGAAGCGCTGGCAGAAGTCGGCGTGGAGCAGCCATAGTTGGCCTACCGCCGTGCACCTGACCTGCCCCTTCCGGACCCGTCCGGAGCCCACGTCGACTGGGGGTCCCCGCCATGGACCGAGCTGATGACATGTCCCGCAGAACCGTCCTGACCGCGGCCGCGGCCGTGGCAGCGCTGGCCGCCACCGCGAGCCCGGCGCTCGCCTCGGGCGGCCTGCGCCCGGCGCCGCGCGCGAAGCGGCCCGTGAACAACCGCTTCTGGGCCTCGCACGCGGACTGGAGCGCCGGCACCGCCGAGGGCACCCGTGCCGTCTCCGGAGCCCGCCCGGCCGTGGAGATCGCCGAGGCCGCGGGCCGCACCGACTACGCCGACCCGCACACCGGCAAGACCGCCACCTGGGAGTACGCCCGGTGGACCTCGCCCGTGCACCGTCCCACCGTCCCCGCGACGGAGGTCGTCGCCTCCTGGAACGCCCGCACGCCCACCGGCACGTGGCTCCAGGTGGAGATCCAGGGAACGTACTCGGACAAGGCGAAAACTCCCTGGTACGTCCTCGGCCGCTGGGCCTCGGGCGACGACAAGGAGAAGGACATCCGCCGTACGTCGGTCGACGACCAGAGCGACGGAAAGTCGAGCATCTGGACGGACACCTTCTCCATCGACGACACGACGACGGGGCTTCGCCTCGTCTCGTACCGGCTGCGCCTGACCCTGTACCGCAAGCCGGGCGCCACGGCGACGCCCACTGTGTGGCGGCTCGGCGCGATGGCGTCCGCCGTCCCCGACCGCTTCACCGTCCCGGCGTCCGAGCCGGGGCTCGCCAAGGAGCTGACGGTCCCGCGCTACTCGCAGGAGACCCACGTCGGCCAGTACCCGGAGTACGACAACGGCGGCGAGGCCTGGTGCAGCCCCACCTCCTCGCAGATGATCATCGAGTACTGGGGCCGCAAGCCGACGGCGGACGACCTCGCCTGGGTCGACCCGTCCTACGCGGACCCTCAGGTGTGCCACGCGGCGCGCTACACGTTCGACTACCAGTACGCGGGCTGCGGCAACTGGCCCTTCAACGCGGCGTACGCGTCCACGTACAAGGACATGCAGGGCGTCGTCACCCGCCTCGCCTCACTCACCGAACTGGAGTCGCTGATCGCGGCGGGCATCCCGGTCATAACGTCGCAGTCGTTCCTCAAGGAGGAACTGACGGGCGCCGGCTACGGCACGGCGGGCCACCTGATGACGGTGATCGGCTTCACGCCGAAGGGCGGCGTGATCGCCAACGACCCGGCATCACCGAGCAATTCGGCGGTGCGCCGGATCTACAAGCGCCGCGAGTGGGAAAACATCTGGCTCCGCACGAAGCGCTACAACTCCACGGGCAAGGTGGTCTCCGGCACGGGAGGCGTCTGCTACCTGTACTTCCCGACGAAACTCTCGACAAAGCAGAAGGCGGCGCTGGCCGACGTGGGGATCCACTGAGGTAGCACGCGGGCCCCTCTCCACACAGCGGAGAGGGGGCCTTCGTGCGGGGTGGCGCAGTGGATGCGGGTGGCGTGCATGACCAGCGGCATGTAGGTCAGCGGATGGAGGCCAGACCGGTCAAGTGCAGGTCCAGCCACTCCTTGAAGGTCCGCTTGTCGATCTGTACAGCACACCGACGGCCCCTCCCCGCACATCCGGGAGGGGCCGTCGGTGACTGTAGGGGTTACTACTTCCCCTCGGGCGTACCCCGCCGCATCCGTGCGGCCTTCTCGTCCACCTCGGCCTGGGACGTGCCGGCCTGTACCACGACCACCGCCTGAGTGCCGTCGGGCAACGTCGCCTCCCGCATCTCCGTGCCCAGCAGTGGCGGTCGTCTCCGCTCCTGCTCGTCGTCGTAGACCTCGTCGTTCGACATGAGACCTCCCAGCTCGGCGGAAGCCCAACGTAACCCCGGATCACCCGCGGATCCCGCCGTACAAGCGATCGATGGCGCACTTCACACGAACGCCGCCGCCGGACGACGGGCCGGGTGAGCAGGGGCCTCAGCCCTTGACCGGGTCCACCACCCAGTCCGGATGCCCCGGCATCGGCGGCGTCTTCGAGCCGTACAGCCACGGTCGCAGGAAGGCTTCCAGGTCCTCGCCCGCGGTCTTCGACGCCAGGTCGATGAACTGCTGCGTGCTCGCGGTCCTTCCGCGGAATTCGCTCAGCCACGCCCGCTCGATCTTCTCGAACTTCGCGTTGCCGACCTGCTCCCGCAGGGCGTACAGGACCAGGGCCGAGCCGTCGTACCGCATGCGCTTGAAGAGGTTCGGCTCGGTCGGCTCCGCGGGGGCGCCGAAGTCGTGGCGCCACTGGTCGTGAGCGGCGTACGCCGTCTTCATGGCGGCCTCGAAGCTGTCGCCGCCGTGCTCCTCGGAGTACATCCGCTCGTAGAAGCGGGCGTGCCCCTCGCTCACCCACAGGTCGGACCAGCTCTTCAGGGCCACGCTGTCGCCGAACCACTGATGGGTCAGTTCGTGCACCATGTTCCGCTCGGCGTCGACCTTCGTGCCCAGGAGGTCGGCCTTCGGGATGAGCGAGAGAGTCTGGGTCTCCAGGGCGACTGCCAGGTCCGTGTCGCCGACCAGGAGGCCGTAGCGGTTGAAGGGGTAGGGGCCGAGCTTTTCCTGGAGCCAGGTGAGGTGGTCGGGCGTGAGTTCGCGGTACTCCGCCGTCGGCTCGACCAAGGCCTCCGGGACCACGTCGCGCAGCGGCAGGCCGCCCGGGCCCTTGCCGTCCACCAGCTTGAACTTGCCGACCGCCAGCTGCACCAGCTGCGTGGACAGCGGCTGTTCGGAGTCGTACGTCCAGCGCACCCGGTCACCGGGCCGCTCCGCGCGGTCGACCAGCCTGCCGTTCGCGACCGCCGTCAGATCCTTCGGCGTGGTGATGCGGAAGGTGATCGGCGCGCGCTGGCTCGGGTGGTCGTTGGCCGGGAAGATCAGCCGGGCCCCGTTCGGCTGGGGGTAGACCACCGTGCCGTCGGGGGTGGGTATCCAGCCGTAGTCCTCGATGGCGTCGTCACGGTGCCGCGTCTGCGTCGGGTCGGCGGTGTACGTGACCTTCGCGGTGAACGTACGCCCCTTCGCGATCGGGGACTTGGGCGTGACCGTCAGCTCGTCCCCGGCGCGGGACGTGCGCGCCGCTGAGCCGTCGACCTTCACGCCGTGCAGGGTGTTGCCCCCGAAGTCCAGATTGAAGCGGGAGAGCGACTGTGTGGCGGTGGCCCTGATCGTCGCCGTCGCCTCGAACGGTGTCTTCGGGGCCTGCCAGTCGAAGTCCAGGGTGTAGCGGTCGACGCGGTATCCGCCGTTCCCGTCCAGCGGGAACATCGGGTCGCCCAGGCCGGGCGCGCCGGGTGACGGTGTCCCCGGTGCGGACGGCGCGGCCTGCGACGCCGTGCCGGTGAGAGCCGCCGTCACGGTGACGGCGGCCGCGAGGGCGAGCCGCGCTCTGCGGCGGGGCGTCCGGTACGGCCGGTGCGTCCGGTGCGTGCTCATCGGAAACCTTTCGGTCGGAAGGTTGCGCGGACGAGTCGGCGGGGGGTGCGCCTGGGGGTGTCCCACCACCCGTAGCGAGACGTGGATGTGCCCCACCACTCGTACTGAGACGCACGGCACTGGGCCCGAGTTGCACGGGAACCGGCCGGTTAGTGACCAAGCTCTCGCCCGCGACCGCGGAATCCGATGGCAAGGTGGATGGGTCAGTGGGGGGAGTCCGCTGCCGGACGTCGCGTCGAGAGGCGTGACGCATACGTATCGAGTGATGCCATGACCGCTGCCACAGCCACTGCCACCGCACAGCCCCGAGCGACCACCCGCACCGGCGGCCCCAAGGAAGACGGCCCGAAGGTGCTGGAGCACGTCCTCGGCTGGACGCTCGTCGTCGTCCTCGCGATGCTCGTCACGCAGACCGGTCTGATGTGACCCCGGTCTCCTGACCGTCGTAGGCCTGCCCCGGATCGAGATCCGCCCGCCAGTGCCGGTGCACCACGCCCACCAGACCGTAGAGCCAGCGCACGGGCGAGCGCCGCGACAGCAGCGTGAGCCCCGCGACGACCGCGAACAGCGGCAGGCCGATCCACCCGCCCAGGAGGCGGACGAGGACGCTCGCGACGAGCGCGCCGACGAACGGCAGGCCGTAGACCCCGGCCGCCGCGATGGCGATCGCCAGGAACCGGTGCACCTTCCGGTCCTCGTCCGCGCCCGGCAGCGACCAGCCCTCCATCAGCCAGCCGATCTCCGTCAACAGCATCGTGCCGATCACGGCCGCGCCGAAGACTAGCAGCGCGAGGAACGTCCCGGACGTCGCGAAGTCCAGTACGTGGTTGACCACGCTGTCCTGCCGCCAGCCCGCGAAGTCCCGGGCCTCGGGGGAGAAGAACCGCTCGTACCCCCTGCCGTCCCAGCCGTGGACCAGCGTCCCGAACAGCAGGAAGTACCCGCCCACGCACTGGAGATACGCCCAGTAGCCCGCCCCCACCAGGACGAGCCCCTGCGCCACCAGGAACCCGATGATCGCGGCGACGGGAATCCCGCCCGCGTAGAAGAGCACGAACCCCGCCCACACGTCGTCGTGCCCGCCCGCGACGTGCATCGTCGCCCACGCGGGGTTCTGCCAGAGCAGGAAGAGACCCGTCGGCACCATCAGGACCGCCGCGAACAGCGCGGTGAGCGCCAGATACGGATTGGCGGCGCGGCTGCGCGTGCGCGGCCCCTCGCCCGCGTTGATCCGCTCCCACACCTGGAGCTGCCGCCCGGCGGAGAGCGCGAACGTCGCGCCGATCGCGTACGCCCAGAAGAGGGCGGCCTGGATCTGGATCATGCTGACGCCTTCATGTCGACGCCTTCAGGGTGAGTCCGCCCGCGACGATCAAGTCCGAAGTGACCAGGGCCTGTTCGGCCTGTACGTCGGTCATGAAGACGAACGGCGGCACGACGGGCGGCACCGGCAGCTTGTCGGGCGTGAAGGTCAGACAGAGCAGCCCCTCCAGGCAGCCCTTGAACTTGGTCAGATAGAGCGTGACCGAGCCGCTGAGGTCCAAGGTGTCGGCGCCCAGGGCGAGTTCCTCGCTCCCGTCGCGCGTCGTGAGCCGGTAGTCGGTCAGCGAGGCGGCCTTCATCTTCAGCACCATGACCTTCAACGGCCCGTCAGCCGTTGGGATCTCGCGCACGCCGGCCAGGAGGAACCCCTGCGGCGAGAAGAGCGTGGTGGTGACCGTCGGCGGAGTGCGGGCCGCCACGATCGCCTCGCCGGGAGCCGCCTTGACCGCTGCGTCGGGAGCCGCCTTCGCCGGAGTCCCGCCCCACAGCGTCGCCCCCACGATGACCACCGGAAGCAGCACGCCGAGCGTCCGCGTGCCCTGCCCGTCCCGCACCTTCGGCCGCTCAGGATCCTCCTCGGCGCCCTCGGGCACCGCCGTCCACCCGAAGCCCATCGCGCTGCCGACGATGCCGAGCACCATGCCCACCAGGAACCCGCCGAGATTCGTGGCCGCGAACGAAAGCACCGACAGGATCAGGGCGTTGACGCTCACATAGTGGTGGGCGTGCGGCAGCAGCCACAGGAAGATCCCGGCGGCGATCAGTGCGAGCCCGATGCCGATCGCCGCGAGCCCGCCGAGCCCCAGGCTGACCAGGACCGTCAGGGGCGAGAGAGGCACGAGGAGGAGTTCCGCGCCGCCGAGAACCAGCAGCAGGCCGCCCCAGAAGGGCCGTGTGCGCCGCCACCTGCGCAGCACCCGGCGCGCTTCCGGCAGTGGCAGCCGCTTGTCCAGCCAGCCGCCGCCGTCCCTTCCCCACGCTCTGACTCCGGCTCTTCGGCCGCCGGTCAGAAGCACTTCTTGCCGCCGATGCTGACATCGACCTTCATGCCCTTGAGCCGGAAGTTCCCGCCGGTCGCCGACCAGGCGTTGGACTTCACCCCGGAGACGGTGATGTCCCCGGCCTGCAGCCCGAACTTCCCCTTCTCGCCCTTGATTCCGGGCACCTCGTCGAGGGTCGAGGCGTCCCGGCCGATCTCCGCCGTGCCGAAGCGGGCGTCGCCCTCCAGGTCCTCGCCGTCGATGATGAGATTGCTCGCGGTGACATTCCCCGCCGGGCCGCCCGCGGTCAGCTTGAACACCACGTTGCCGACCGGGGTCTTGACCTCGGCGGCCTGGCAGATGTCGGACAGGGTCGCGTCACCGATCCCGAGGAGCGCCACCGGGTGCCCCTTGCCGTCGATGTCCCGGTCGGTCTGTACGTAGGAGGACAGGCCCTCGCTGGTGAGCTTGCCCGATGACACCTGGAAGCTGGTGCCGGAGACGGCGAAGGAGGCGGCGAGCGCCCCCTCGGCCATCACGGAGGCCATCGCGCCGACGGCCAGGACGGCCGGCAGTGCCACGACGGCCGTCTTCTTCCAGGAGGTTCTGCCCTCGGGCAAGGGGGTACGCGCTGCGCTCATAAGTCTTCCTCCCGTACGGCGGTCCATGTGCGTAGGGGGAGTGCGTGGATGCGCGCCTTCGGGCGCGGAAACGGCAGGTGGCGTGCTTCTGCCATACTGCGGATTCCCGAGGCAGTTGGAGACTAGGGCCGAAATTGAATAATAGTCAACAGCGCGGCACCGGCCGTCCCGCGGACGCTCGCCCGCAGGCGCGCGGCACCGACAGATCCGTGGCGCGCCGCGCCGAACTCATCACCATCGGGCGGAAGTTGTTCGCCGACACGTCGTACGACGCGCTGTCGATGGATGACATCGCCAAGCAGGCGTCCGTCGCCAAGGGGCTGATCTACTACTACTTCAAGTCCAAGCGCGGCTACTACCTCGCGATCATCGAGGACTCGGTCGCGGAACTGGTCGCGCGCGCCGGGCGCCACGACGACCTGCCGCCCGTGGAGCGCGTGCACAGCACCATCGAGGGCTATCTGCGCTACGCCGAGCACCACCAGGCGGCGTACCGCACCATCATCAGCGGCGGTGTCGGCTTCGACGCCGAGGTGCACGCCATACGCGACGGTGTGCGCGAGGCCTTGATCGGGGCGATCGCCGACGGGGCGTATGGCCGCCGCGACATCCCGGAGCTTGCGCGCACCGCGCTGCTCGGCTGGCTGTGCAGCGTCGAGGGAGTCACGCTCGACTGGATCGGTCAGCGGGGTCTGCCGCGCGAGACGGTCTGCGACCTCCTCGTGCGGACCCTCGGCGACACCCTGCGCGTCATCGAGGCCTTCGAGCCGTCCTTCCCGGCCCCGTCGCGGCCGTGAGGGCCCTTCGACGACCATGAGGAAGGGGCGGGAGCCGTCCGGCTCCCGCCCCAACTCACACGCGCCATCGACTAGTTGATGGCCTTGATCAGTTCGCCGTCCGCCGTGTCGCCGCTGAGCTCCCAGAAGAAGGTGCCGCCAAGACCGGCCTGGTTCTTGTAGTCCATCTTCCCCGCGATGGTCGCCGGGGTGTCATAGCTCCACCAGTTGGTCCCGCAGTGCGCGTACGCGGTCCCGCCGACCGTGCCGTTGGCCGGGCACTTGGCCTTGAGTTCCTTGTAGTCGTCGATGCCCGCCTCGTACTTGCCCGCGGCGGCCCCGGTGGCGGTGCCGCCGGGCTCCTTCTGCGTGACGCCTGTCCAGCCGCGGCCGTAGAAGCCGATGCCGAGCAGTAGCTTCTCGGACGGGACGCCGAGACCCTGGAGCTTCAGAATCGTCGCGTCGGTATTCCAGTTCGCCTTGGGAGCGCCCTCGTACGTCTTCAGCGGCGAGTGCGGGGCGGTCGGACCCTTCGCCTCCCAGGCGCCGAAGTAGTCGTACGTCATCGGGTTGTACCAGTCGACGTACTGGGCGGCGCCCGCGTAGTCGGCGGCGTCGATCTTGCCGCCGTCCTCGGCGTCGGCCGGGATCGCCGCGGTGACGAGGTTGTCGCCGCCGAACTTCGAACGCACCGCGGACATCAGGTCCTTGTACGCCGCGCGCCCGCTGGTGTCACAGGTCAGACCGCAGGCGCCCGGGTACTCCCAGTCGATGTCGATCCCGTCGAAGACGTCGGCCCACTTGGAGTTCTCGACCAGGTCGTAGCAGGACTGGGCGAAGGCGGCCGGGTTCTTGGCGGCCTCGGTGAAGCCGCCGGACCAGGTCCAGCCGCCGAAGGACCACAGGACCTTCAGATCCGGATGGGCCTTCTTGAGCTTGCGCAGCTGGTTGAAGTTGCCGCGCAGGTCCTGGTCCCAGGTGTCGGCGACACCGTCGACGGACTGGTCGGCGGTGTACGCCTTGTCGGTCGCCGCGTAGGCGTCGCCCATCGTGCACTTGCCGCCCTGGACGTTGCCGAAGGCGTAGTTGATGTGCGTGAGCTTGCCTGCCGAGCCGGACGTCTCGATGTTCTTGACGTGGTAATTCCGGTCGTAGACGCCCCACTCGGTGAAGTACCCGACGACCTTGGAGCCGGCCGCGGCCTTCGTCGCGGAGTCCTTGTCCTGCTCGGCGGCGGCGCTGCCCGCGCCGGCGAGCAGGCCTGCGCCGAGGACGGCGCAACACGCGGTGGCGATGAGCGCCCGGAACCGGGCGCGGGGGAGGTGCGGTCTGAGCATCGTTTCTCCTCGTGGGGGGAGAGGGCGCATGGGGGGACATGGTGCTGCTGACCTGCAAATGCCAGCGCGACGTCGATGAACGTTGAATTGGCATGAACGCGGTAAGGCGCTCGGCTGGACTCTAGGAGGACTAGACCAGTGGGGTCAATGGTTCGGACCAATTCCGCGCCCCTCTTGCGGGCGTCGGCTATCTTTTGAGTAAGCGGTCGTTAACTAGTGACTGGCTGCCGCCGATCGGGCATACTCAACGCGCCACAGCCGCTGGTCACAGCGCCTTCCGCGACCCGGAAGCGCGCCATCGGCCGGGCCGTGAGACACGGTGGCGCCGCACTACCCCGCGGGTCCGCCGCAGTGCCGAAAGGGAGGATCGATCGCCATGCCTGAGCGAACCTTGCAGCAGCCGGTGGACCGTCAGCTGCCCACGGACGAGGCGAGGGATCTGTTCTCGCTCGTCCGTGAAATCGTCCAGCGGGAGATCACTCCCCGCGCGGCCGAGGAGGAGGACGCGGGGCGCTTCCCGCGCGAGGTCTTCGCACTCCTCTCCGAGTCCGGCCTGCTCGGTCTTCCGTACGTCTCCGAATTCGGCGGCGGCGACCAGCCGTACGAGGTCTATCTCCAGGTCCTGGAAGAGCTCGCCGCGGCCCGGCTCACCGTCGGCCTCGGCGTCAGCGTCCACTCCCTGTCCTGCCACGCGCTCGCGGGCTACGGCACCAAGGAGCAGCAGGCCGAGCACCTGCCCGCGATGCTGGGCGGCGGACTGCTCGGGGCGTACTGCCTCTCCGAGCCGGCGTCGGGCTCGGACGCGGCCTCCCTGCGCACGAAGGCCGTGCGGGACGGCGAGGACTGGGTGATCAGCGGGACCAAGGCGTGGATCACGCACGGCGGAGTCGCCGACTTCTACACCGTCCTCGCCCGCACCGGCGGCGAAGGTGCCCGCGGTATCTCCGCGTTCCTGGTGCCGGGCGACGCCGAAGGCCTGAACGCGGCGGTGCCCGAGAAGAAGATGGGCATGAAGGGCTCGCCCACCGCTCAGATCAACTTCGACGGGGTGCGGGTCTGTGACGCCCGCCGCATCGGCGAGGAGGGCCAGGGCTTCGCGATCGCGCTCTCCGCGCTCGACGGCGGGCGGCTCGGCATCGCGGCCTGTGCGATCGGCGTGGCGCAGGCGGCGCTCGACGAGGCGCTTCGATATGCCACCGAGCGGCGGCAGTTCGGGCGGCCGATCGCGGACTTCCAGGGCCTTCGGTTCATGCTCGCGGACATGGCGACGCAGATCGAGGCGGGCCGGGCGCTCTATCTGGCCGCGGCGCGGCTGCGCGACGCGGGCAGGCCGTTCTCCAAGCAGGCGGCCATGGCCAAGCTGATGTGCACGGACGCCGCGATGAAGGTCACGACGGACGCCGTGCAGGTCCTCGGCGGCTATGGCTACACCGCGGACTTCCCCGTGGAGCGCTTCATGCGCGAGGCCAAGGTGCTGCAGATCGTCGAGGGGACCAATCAGATCCAGCGGATGGTCATCGCCCGTCACCTCGCGGGTCCCGACTCGCGCTGAACTGTCCGAGCCTGACCGGAGGCGCGGCGAGCCGCACCCACTCCGGGTCGTGGCGCCCCGGCAGGGTCTTGCCCCGCTCGGCCCAGTTCCGGATGAGGGCGCGGTAGATGGGCGGATCCTGGAGGTGCGGCGGCTGCGGCTGCTGGTACTGCTGGGGATGCGGCTGCTGAGGACGCTGGGGAACCGATTCTGCGGGGGGCGGGGGAGCCGTCAGGAGGGTGCGCCTGCGGCGGCCGGTCGGCGGGGGCGCCATGGGCATCGGCGTGGGGGTGGTCATACGGGGCCAACGCGCGGCGCGGTGGCCAGGTCACCGCCCTTCGGATTCGAGCGTCAGTTCGCGAAATGCCCGTGCGGAGCCCGGGGTGGGCCCCGCGATGCCCCGTGTCCCCCGCGAGCCGGGCGGGCCCACGGCTCCCTGAACGCGGGCTGACACGTGTCTGGCTCCGGCAGACGGTCTGACGTACCGTCAACTCCGCGTCGGGGGCCCGGTATCCGCCCCGCGCCAGCCAACTGCCGTGCGCCCAGGGAGGTTTGCCGTGGCAGACGACCGCCCCGTCCCGCTCGACGAGTACCCGGTCCATCAGGTGCCGCTGTCCATGAAGCAGGTCGCGACGGGCGACCGCAACGCCTACGACCGCTGCATCTTCCATCTCTTCGACCACGAGGGGCGCGCGCTCCTCATCCTCGGGCTCGGCGTCTATCCGAACGTCGGTGTGATCGACGCGTACGCCACTTTGCGCAGAGGAGATGCGCTCCATGTCGTACGCGCGTCGGACGCGCTCGGCGACGATCGGATGAACCTCTCCGTCGGTCCCTTGACCATCACCGTCGAGGAACCGCTGCGGCGGCTGCGCCTGACGTGCGCCGCCGATCCCGACGACCCCGAGTCCCTCTCGTACGACATCACGTGGACCGCCTCCTTCCCCGCCCTCTGGGAGCCGCACCACATCCAGCGGCGCGGCGACCGGCTCTCCCTCGAAGGGCGCCGCTTCGTCCAGGCGGGCGGCTGCGCCGGGACGATCCGTGTCGGCGGCGAGGACATCCCGGTGACGGCGGGGGAGTGGACCGCTACCCGTGACCGCAGCTGGGGAGTGCGGCCCATACCCGGCGAGGAACGCGGGCGCCTTGAGGAGGAGTTCGGTACCGAGGGCTTCCACTGGATCTGGAGCCCGGTGCGCTTCGAGGACCGTTTCCTGATGGTCATCGCCCAGGAGGACGCGGACGGCTACCGCTCCCTCAACGACGCCACGCTCGTACGCCCCGGCGTTCGCGATCGCCAACTCGGCTGGCCCCAGGCCGACATCACCTACCGCTCCGGCACCCGGCACCCCGAGCGCGCCGTCATCCACCTCACCGACCCCGAAGACCGCAAGCCCCTGGAGCTCGGCGTCGAGGTCCTCGCCTCCCTGCCGCTCGCCGTGGGCGCCGGCTACCCGCCCGCGGACGACTGGCAGCACGGCACCTGGCAGGGGCGGGGCTGGACCGACCGCCGTGTGTACGACCTGTCGGACCCGAAGGCACATCCCCGGGCCGCGTACGGAGTCATCGACCACGCCGCACGCTTCACCCTCAACGGGCGGACGGGGTACGGAATTTTCGAGCACGGCAGCTTCGGCCGCCACGACCCCAGCGGCTTCACCGGCTTCGACTCGGTCGCGCCCTGAGAGGAGCCCCGCGATGGCCACAGCACCCCGCCCCCGCACCACCACCCGCGACCCGGAGGAGCTCACCCGCAGGCTCACGGCCTGGCTCGCCGCGCGGCTGCCCGGCGCCAAGGCCACCGGCGTGCGGGTCCCCGAGTCCAACGGCATGTCGAGCGAGACCCTGCTCTTCGACATCGAGCACCCTCAACCACCGCTGCGGGCCTGCGCGTTGCGCGTGGCGGCGGACCCGGCGGCGTACACGATCTTCCCGGTCTACGACCTGCCGCGCCAGCACCGCACGATGCGGCTCGTCGCCGAACACACCGACCTGCCTGTGCCGCGTGTGCTGTGGCTGGAGGAGGACCCGGGGCCGCTAGGCGCGCCCTTCTTCGTCATGGAGCGGGTCGAGGGGCGCGTGCCGCCGGACGTCATGCCCTATACGTACGAGGGGAATTGGCTGCATTCCGCGAGCGACGCCGAACGCGCGCACCTGGAGGAAGCCTCGATCCGGCTGATCGCGCACCTCCACGACCAAGTGCCCGTCGAAGAGGCCGAGTTCCTCGCCCTGCCCGGCGAGGGCAGCCCGCTGCGGCGGCACGTGGCCGCCCAACGCGCCTACTACGACTGGGTGGTCGACGGACTGCCCCGCTCGCCCCTCATCGAGAGTGCCTTCGACCGGCTCGAAGCGTGGTGGCCTCAGGACGAGGGTGAGCCCGTCCTCAACTGGGGCGACGCCCGCATCGGGAACGTCATCTACGACGGCTTCGACCCCGCGGCCGTACTGGACTGGGAGATGGCGGCGCTCGCACCCCGTGAGGTCGACCTCGGCTGGATGGTCTATCTGCACCGCTTCTTCCAGGACCTGACGGTGAGCTTCGGGCAGGACGGCCTGCCCGACTTCCTGCGCCGCGACCACATCGAGGAGCGCTACGCAGGGCTCACCGGCCACACACCGCGGTTCATGGACTTCCACACGCTGTACGCGGCGCTGCGGCACGCCATCGTCATGCTGCGCGTCGCCTACCGCCAGGTGCACTTCGGCGAGGCCGCGGTACCCGAGGACCCGGACACGCTGATCCTGCACCACGCCAGCCTGGCGGCCATGGTGCAGGGCAGCTACTGGTAGGGCCTCAGGCCGCGGAGCGGTGGTCCTGCTCGGGCACGCGACGCGGGCGCGTGCCCTGGCCGCCGACGTGCGAGAAGGGCTGCGTCCGCCAGTCGAGCCCCTGAGGGAGTGTCAGGAGCAGGGCGGTGTCCTGCTCCTGAGCCTCCATCGACTCGTCAGCGGGCTCGGCGTCGGCCGCGGCGCGACCCGTGCCCGCACACACCGTGAGCCCGAACGGGTTCCACGGCTGGGCACACAGCGCGTGCTCGGGCAGGACGTCCTCGTCGGCCAGGAGCGCGATCGGCTGCGCGCAGTCGGGGCACGTCACCCGGTACATCTCGAAGGTGTCGTACGCGTCGAACTCGGTCTCAGCCGGTTCGACGCCCTCCGATACGGGTGCGGACGCGGATTCATCGGAGCGCTGCTGCTTGCTGCGGGCAGGGCGACCGGGGCGCTTCAAGTTCTGCATGGGATTCTCCCCCTTGGGTGGGCCGAGAAGGCGCTGCGGCCTCGACCACAGCAAGCACTTCCCGTCCCGTCGTAGAGGTAATCGTGGCATCCCTTTGGACACGGTCATAGGTATGTGGCGTTCGTCACATGCCCGGCGAAGATGCCGCCGTCGCGCCTACCGGTATCCGAAGGGATCAAGAGCCCTGTAGGTTCAGCGCATGGAGGAGCTGGACCGACAGATCGTGCAGCTGCTCGTCAAGGACGGGCGGATGAGCTACACCGACCTGGGCAAGGCCACGGGCCTGTCCACATCGGCCGTGCACCAGCGGGTGCGCCGCCTGGAGCAGCGCGGCGTCATCCGCGGATATGCCGCGGTGGTGGACGCGGAGGCCGTCGGCCTGCCGCTCACGGCGTTCATCTCGGTGAAGCCGTTCGACCCCAGCGCACCCGACGACATCGCCGAACGCCTCGCCGGCGTCCCGGAGATCGAGGCGTGCCACAGCGTGGCGGGCGACGAGAACTACATCCTCAAGGTGCGCGTCGCTACTCCACTGGAGCTCGAGCACCTGTTGAGTCGCCTGCGAGCGCTCGCGGGCGTCTCCACACGGACCACGGTCGTGCTCTCCACGCCGTACGAGGCCCGGCCCCCGCAGGTCTGAGCCGCCCGCGGGCGACCCCAGGGCGGGGCCCGCACCCGGAGGGGCCAGACTGGTCCCATGAGCGAGAGCACCACCCCCCAGAACGGCCCTCAGGGCCACCGCACCGTGCTGCTGCGCGGTGGCGAGGTCCACAGTCCCGCCGATCCGTTCGCCACGGCCATGGTCGTCGAACGCGGGCACGTCGCATGGGTGGGATCCGAGGGCGCGGCCGACGCCTTCGCCGACGGCGTGGACGAGGTCGTCGACCTCGAAGGGGCGCTCGTCACCCCCGCGTTCACCGATGCGCATGTGCACACCACGTCGACCGGACTCGCCCTGACGGGACTCGATCTGACGGGTGCACGCTCCCTCGACGACGCCCTCGCTCTCGTACGCGAACACGCCGCCGCCCGGCCGCACGACCGTGTCCTCCTCGGCCACGGCTGGGACGCGGCCCGTTGGGCGGGCGGCCGTCCGCCCACGCGCGCGGAACTCGACGAGGCGGCCGGCGGCCGTCCCCTCTACCTCTCCCGCATCGACGTCCACTCGGCCGTCGTCACCACGGCGCTGCTCGACCTCGTCCCCGGCGTCACCGGGCGCACGGGCTTCCACCCGGACGCACCGCTGACCGCCGACGCCCATCACGCGGTGCGCGCCGCCGCACTCGGCGCGCTCTCCCCGCAGCAGCGCACCGAGGCCCAGCGCGCGGCCCTGAAGCATGCCGCGTCCCTCGGCATCGGCTCCGTGCACGAGTGCGCGGGCCCCGAGATCTCCGGCGAGGACGACCTGACGGGGCTGCTTCGCCTCGCCGCCGACGAGGCCGGGCCGCGCGTCGTCGGCTACTGGGCACAGCAGGGCGAGGAAGGCGTCGCCTGTGCAAAGGAACTGGGGGCGGTCGGCGCCGCGGGTGACCTCTTCGTCGACGGCTCGCTCGGCTCGCACACCGCCTGCCTGCACGAGCCGTACGCCGACTCCGGTCACAGCGGCACCGCCTATCTGGACGCCGCCGCCGTCGCCGCGCACGTCGTCGCCTGCACCGAGGCAGGGGTCCAGGCGGGCTTCCACGCCATCGGCGACGCCGCGGTGACGGCCGTCGTGGAGGGGATCCGTGCCGCCGCCGAGAAGGTCGGCCTGGCCCGCGTCCGCGCGGCAAGGCACCGCGTCGAGCACGCCGAGATGCTCACCCCGGAGACGATCGCCGCCTTCGCGGAGCTCGGCCTCACCGCCTCCGTGCAGCCCGCCTTCGACGCCCTGTGGGGCGGCGACGACGGCATGTATGTCCAGCGCCTCGGCGCCGAACGGGCCCGCACCCTCAACCCGTACGCGGCCCTCCTGCGCACCGGCGTGCCGCTCGCCTTCGGCTCCGACAGCCCCGTCACCCCGCTCGACCCCTGGGGCACCGTCCGCGCCGCCGCGTTCCATCAGACCCCTGAGCACCGCGTGTCGGTGCGCGCCGCGTTCACCGCCCACACCCGGGGCGGCTGGCGGGCCATCGGCCGTGACGACGCCGGCGTCCTGGTACCGGGGGCGCCCGCCGACTACGCCGTCTGGCGCGCCGCGGAGCTCGTGGTCCAGGCCCCGGACGACCGGGTCGCGCGCTGGTCGACCGATCCGCGCTCCGGCACGCCGGGGCTGCCCGACCTGACCCCGGGCGCCGAACTCCCCGTCTGCCTGCGCACGGTGGTCTTCGGACAGCCGGTCTTCGTACGGCCGGACGAGTGATGTCCCGGCGGTGCGTACCGCCGATCGCGGCCCGTTGTCGCGTCGCACGACCTGCGTATCCTCGGCACTGACCTGGCTGTCTTTGGAATCGGCCCAGGTCAAACGGCTATTGACAGAACGCGGCCGTCGGCCGGTAGGTTCGGCCGGGTCCACCAAAGGACGTCCGACCGGAGAAATTCCACGCAGCCGTCGAACGCCGCTGGGCCATGGGCGGTGTGCCGCACCGGCGCACCACCACTGGGAGCCAGGTCCAGCGCCCGCGCCGCGGACGCGAGGGAACGTTCCACCGGGCCGGCAGGTGTGACCCGGGTGGGGCCCGGACGCTCAGTAGACAACGGCTCTCGGTCGACCCGCAGCCAGCGGGCCCCAGGTCGGCCCGAAGGGTGCCGGGCCCCGATCCGCAGTACTCCCCCCATCAACCGCCCGTGCCGCCGTGGCCGTGCGGGAGGCGGCCATTATGGTGGTCCTCTGCGTACGAACGAAGGGGCAGTAGTGAACGACGGCGGTGGGGTCTCCGAAACCGGTGACCAGGGGAGGCAGTTCGGCCCGCTCGGCCTGGCCTTGGTGATCATTCCGACCTACAACGAGGCGGAGAACATCCAGTCCATCGTCGGTCGTGTCAGGCTCGCCGTGCCCGAGGCGCACATCCTCGTCGCCGACGACAACAGCCCCGACGGCACCGGCAAGATCGCCGATGAGCTCGTGGCCGACGACGACCACGTCCACGTACTGCACCGCAAGGGCAAGGAAGGCCTCGGCGCGGCCTATCTCGCGGGCTTCCAGTGGGGCCTGGACAACGGCTACGGAGTGCTCGTCGAGATGGATGCCGATGGCTCCCACCAGCCCGAGGAGCTGCCCCGGCTGCTCACCGCGCTCAAGGGCGCCGACCTCGTCCTCGGCTCGCGCTGGGTGCCGGGAGGACGGATCGTCAACTGGCCCAAGTACCGCGAGATCATCTCGCGCGGCGGCAGCACGTACTCCCGGCTGATGCTCGACGTGCCGATCCGCGATGTCACCGGCGGCTTCCGCGCCTTCCGCCGCGAGACCCTCGAAGGCATCGGCCTCGACGAGGTCGCATCGCAGGGCTACTGCTTCCAGGTCGACCTGGCGCGCCGCGCGATCAAGACCGGCTATCACGTCGTCGAGGTGCCGATCACCTTCGTCGAGCGGGAGCACGGCGACAGCAAGATGAGCCAGGACATCGTCGCCGAGGCGCTGTGGCGCGTCACGGCGTGGGGCGTGGGCGAGCGGGTGGGCCGCGTGGGCCGTGCCCTGGGCCGCAAGGACGCGGAAGGGGCGCAGGAGCTCCCGAAGGACCGCAAGAAGCTCTGAGAAGGACCGCCCGGGAGCCCCTCTGACCGTCGCTCCCGCGGTCGTTTACTGATCACTCCCTTATGCCGGTCTGAGCCTGGCCCAGGCACACTGGAGCCATGACGACTGGCGTACCGCCCACCCACCCCGCCCGGCCCCGGCGCTCCCGCGTCCTCAGGTTCCTGCCGCTCGGCATCGCCGCGTGGCTGGTCCTGGAGATCTGGCTGCTCACCGTCGTGGCGGGCGCCGCCGGCGGGCTCACGGTGTTCTTGCTGCTCGTGGCCGGTGTCGTGCTCGGCGGCATGGTCATCAAGCACGCCGGGCGCCGCGCCTTCCGCGAGCTGAGCGAGGCGGTGCAACAGCAGCAGAGCGGTCTGGCGCCGCATCCCTCCGAGCGGGGCGGCGGCAATGCCCTGACGATGCTGGGCGGCCTGCTGATCATCCTGCCGGGGCTGATCTCCGACGCCCTGGGACTGCTCCTGCTGGTGCCGCCCGTCCAGAAGGCCGTCAGCCGTAAGGCGGAGAAGACTTTCGAGCGCAAGGTCCGGGAGGCCACCACGCAGGGCGGCCTCGGCGACGCCTTCCAGCAGGCGCGCATGCACCGCCCTGACGGCAAGGTCGTCCAGGGCGAGGTCATCAGGGACGACGAGCGGCCGTCGCGCGGCTCGCACCCGGACGACCCGCAGCTGCCGCCCCGCTGAGCGGCGGCCCGCCGGAACAGGGCAGGTACAGCACGAAGGCCGGGGCCACTGCTCAGCAGTGGCCCCGGCCTTCGTGTGCGGTGTTGTTCAGTTCGCCCTCAGGCGGACTTGCGGCTGTCCCGCGGATGCACCGCGATGTTCATGGCTCCTGAACGGAGAACCGCGAGGCGCTCCTCCAGGACCTCCTCGAGTTCTTCCCGAGTACGGCGCTCCATGAGCATGTCCCAGTGCGTACGCGCAGGCTTGCCCTTCTTCTCTTCAGGTCCGTCGCCGTCTACGAGGAGTGCCTGGGCCCCGCAGACCTTGCACTCCCACTCCGGCGGGATTTCCGCCTCTACCGAGAACGGCATCTCAAATCGATGTCCGTTCTGGCATGCGTACTCCACGGCCTGGCGCGGAGCCAAGTCGATGCCGCGGTCGGTCTCGTAGCTGGTCACCACGAGGCGCGTGCCGCGAAGAGCTCGCTCACTCATGAATTGTGCCTCCCGGGCTTGTCGCCCACAGGACAGGTGTCGCTGTCGTCGTCATCCGGTCAACGTCCGGTCGGCGGTAAAGATTCCCGTTCAGGGTCATGCGTCGCCGTCGTATGCCGCCCCTTGTTGTACCCACCAGCGCCCGGTTTGTCACATCTGCTAGCAGATGTCACCCAGCGATTCTGAATCTCCAGCGCGCAGTAACGGTCCGCCTGGTAGGCCAAACGCGTACACTACCGCCCTTTGGCTTCAGTTGCTAAATCCTGGCGGGTACGGGATTTTCCGCGTCGCGGATCGCACGCCGTACGGGTACCCGCGCGAGCAGCACGAAACCGATCACGAAGAAGGCCACGAGCGAGACGATCGCGTCCCGGTAGCTCCCCGTGAGCTGGTACGTCAGGCCGAAGATCAGCGGCCCGAGCCAGGCCATGCCGCGATCACTGATCTCGTACGCGGAGAAGTACTCGGCCTCCTTGCCCGCGGGCACCAGATGCGAGAACAGTGACCGCGAGAGCGCCTGCGAACCGCCGAGCACCAGACCGATCCCCGCGGCGAGCACGAAGAACCACACCGGTGCGCCCGCGGGCAGGAAGAACCCGGCCCCGATCGTCACCGTCCACGCGACGAGCGAGCCGAGGATGGTGCGCTTGGCGCCGTACGTCCGTGCGAGGCGCCCCATGGCGAGCGCCCCCGCCACCGCGAGCACCTGGACCAGGAGGACCGCGACGATCAGCGTGGACTGGTCCAGGCCTAGCTCTTCGGAGCCGTACACGGACGCCTGGGAGATCACGGTCTGCACGCCGTCGTTGTAGACGAGATAGGCGAGCAGGAAGGACAGCGTGTGCGGATGGCGGCGCATGTCGCGCACGGTCGACGCCAGCTGCCGCCAGCCGCGGGCCGACGTCTCCGAAGGCGGCGCCTTGCGGTCACGCAGCCGCCGCAGCGGTACGAGGGTGAAAGCGCCCCACCACACGCCCGCCGACGCCAGGCAGATGCGCACGGCGGTCGACTCCGAGACACCGAAGGTGTCATGGGCCAGGAACAGGACCAGGTTCGCCACCAGGACCAGCGCGCCCGCCGCGTAGCCGAACGCCCAGCCGCGCGAGGAGACCGCGTCACGCTCCTGTGGAGGGGCGATCTGCGGCAAATAGGCGTTGTAGAGCACCATCGAGACGGCGAGCGAGGCATTGGCGACGATCAGCAGGAAGCCGCCGAGGAGATAGCGGTCGCCGTCCAGGAAGAACATGCACGCCGTCGCCGCGGCCCCCAGATAGGCGGCCACCGCGAGCAGCGGCTTCTTGCGGCCCGTGCGGTCGGCCGCGGCGCCCGCGAGGGGCATGACGAAGACCGACACGATCACCGACGCCGACACCGCGTACGCGAAGAAGGACCCGGCACTGACCGGGATGCCCAGCGGGTGGACGTATCCGTCGCCGTCCGCGGCCGACTTGGCGATCTCCGTCAGATACGGGCCGAGGAACACCGTCAGGACGCTCGTCGAGTAGACCGAGCACGCCCAGTCGTAGACGTACCAGCCGCGCTGCTCCCGCCGTCGCCCGGCGGCGCTCTCGTCGGCCGGTGGCACTGCCCGCACGGTGTCGGTGCCCACCCGTGCCCCCTCGCTGGTCCCCGTGGTCCGCTGCCGCCCCGGAGGCGGTCAGGCCCAGGCTCCCCGGTCCTTCAGCACTTCGCGCAGCGTCTCGATGTGATCAGAGATGATGCCATCTACACCGAGGTCGAGAAGAGCGGCCATGCGTTCGGCGTCGTTGACCGTCCACACGTGCACCTGAAGCCCGCGCGCGTGGGCCGCGC
This sequence comes from Streptomyces sp. BA2, assembly GCF_009769735.1. Classification (NCBI taxonomy): domain Bacteria; kingdom Bacillati; phylum Actinomycetota; class Actinomycetes; order Kitasatosporales; family Streptomycetaceae; genus Streptomyces; species Streptomyces sp. BA2. Next base: position 1,935,784 of record NZ_WSRO01000002.1, on the reverse strand, counting down.
GGACGAAGCGGTGGTCCACCACCCTGATCGCGCCGTGCGTCTCGGGCACCTGCGCGCACACCGCGGAGCGGCGCACGACGGCGGGGACGCCGTACGAGTTCAGCCGCAGGGCCGCCACGCCGCGCGTGCCGAACGAGGTGGCGAGTCGCGGGCCTGCGAGCCGCTGTGCCCTTGCCACACGAGCCTCGGAGAACGAGCCGACGCACACGCGGTCCCAGGCACCGGTGCGGCGCAGCAGGTCCATGAGCGGGAGCAGGGCGGGCTCGGCCTTGACGTCCACGTTCCAGCGGGCGTCGGGGAAGGACTCCAGGAGCTCTTCGAAGAGGGGCACCGGCTCACTGCCCGCCACGCGCGCGTGGCGCACGGCGCTCCACGGGAGGTCGGCGATCTGCCCGGCCGCGTCCGTCACCCGGTCGAGCGTCGCGTCGTGGAAGGCCACGAGGCGGCCGTCCGACGTGGCGTGCACATCCGTCTCGATGTAGCGGTACCCCAGGCCGACCGCGCGCCGGAACGCGGCGGCGGTGTTCTCCAGGCCGTCCGCCGCCCCGCCGCGATGGGCGAAGGCGAGCGGGCCGGGATGGTCGAGATAGGGATGGCGTACGCGCGTGGTCACCGCTGCAGTATCGCCTGCTCCGGTTGACCGCCGGCAGCCACGACGCCTCCCCCGGATGGAGCGGGGACGGCGAAGAAGCGCAGGAAGAACTGGGCCAGCGGGCCGATCGCCAGCGCGTACAGGACCGTACCGATGCCCACCGTGCCGCCGAACGCGAAGCCGGTGGCGACCACGGCCACCTCGACCAGCGTCCGCATCATCCGGATCGAGCGGCCGGTGCGCTGATGAAGGCCCGTCATCAGGCCGTCCCGGGGGCCTGGCCCGAACTTCGCCGCGATGTAGAGCCCGGTCGCCACGCCGTTCAGGACGATCCCCGCCACGAGGAGCGGGATGCGGCCGCCGAGCGCGTGCACGTCCGGCATCAGCGCGAGGGTGCCGTCCATGGCCAGGCCGACGACGAAGACGTTGGAGACGGTGCCCAGGCCGGGGCGCTGCCGCAGCGGGATCCACAGGAGAAGCACCGCGGCGCCGATGAAGATCGAGACGACGCCGATGGACATCCCCGTCAGCTCGGCGAGGCCCTGATGCAGCACGTTCCACGGTTCGAGGCCGAGCCCGGCCACCACCAGGAGCCCGGAGCTCGCGCCGTAGAGCGTCAGGCCGACGTACAGCTGGATGAGCCGACGTGTGAGGTGTGGCTTCGTCGTGGACAAGAGGTCCCCCCTGCTGGTGGTAGTGGCCTGACGCATGACACTCTGTGGCTCGTAAAGGGATGCCAACCATGGCCAATTCCAGGAAGGTGGACTGGGAATCATGGCTCAGTGGACTTCGGCGGTGGGCTCGACACAGCTCGCCCGGCTGCTCACCTCTCAGCAGACGCGCCCCGCGGGCCCCGGCACGCGCCGCCCGCCCGCCTACCGCGCCCTCGCCGACGGCATCCGCATGCTCGTCCTCGAAGGCCGCGTCCCGGTCGCCGCGCGGCTGCCCGCCGAGCGCGAACTGGCCGCCTCCCTCGTCGTCAGCCGGACCACGGTCGCGGCCGCGTACGAAGCGCTGCGCGCCGAAGGCTTCCTGGAGTCCCGCAGGGGAGCGGGCAGTTGGACCGCAGTCCCGGCCGGCAACCCCCTGCCCGCGCGCGGCCTTGAACCCCTGCCGCCCGAGGCGCTCGGCTCCATGATCGACCTGGGCTGCGCGGCACTGCCCGCCCCGGAGCCCTGGCTCACCCGCGCCGTCCAGGGCGCCCTGGAGGAACTGCCTCCGTACGCGCACACGCACGGCGACTTCCCGGCAGGGCTGCCCGCGCTGCGCCAGATGCTCGCCGAGCGCTACACCGCACGCGGCATCCCGACGATGCCCGAACAGATCATGGTCACGACCGGCGCGATGGGCGCCATCGACGCGATCTGCCACCTGTTCGCACCGCGCGGCGAACGCATCGCGGTCGAGTCCCCGTCGTACGCCAACATCCTCCAGCTCATGCGCGAGACGGGCGCCCGCCTGGTCCCCGTCGCCATGTCCGAGGGGCTCGAAGGCTGGGACATGGACCGCTGGCGGCAGGTGCTGCGCGACGCGGCGCCCCGGCTCGCCTACGTGGTCGCGGACTTCCACAACCCCACGGGCGCGCTCGCCGACGAGGACCAGAGGCGCAAGCTCGTCGACGCCGCGCGCTCCGCGGGAACGGTCCTCGTCGTCGACGAGACCATGATCGAGCTTCAGCTCGACGACGACCTGACGATGCCGCGCCCCGTCTGCGGCTTCGACCCCGCGGGCTCGACCGTCATCACCGTCGGCTCGGCCAGCAAGGCCTTCTGGGCGGGCATGCGCATCGGCTGGGTGCGGGCCGCGCCCGACGTGATCCGCAGCCTGATCTCGGCGCGCGCGTACGCCGACCTGGGCACCCCCGTACTGGAACAGCTGGCCGTGAACTGGCTCCTGAGCACCGGCGGCTGGGAGTCGGCCGTGCAGGTGCGCAGGGCCCAGGCCCGCGAGAACCGCGACGCGTTGGTCGCCGCCGTCCGCCGCGAGTTGCCCGGCTGGGAGTTCGCGGTACCGGCGGGCGGCCTCACCCTGTGGGCGCGCGCGGGCGGCCTCTCCGGCTCCCGCCTCGCCGAGGTGGGCGAGCGGGTGGGGGTCAGGGTCCCGTCAGGGCCGCGCTTCGGCGTGGACGGAGCCTTCGAGGGGTATGTGCGGCTGCCGTTCACCGTGGGAGGCGCGGTGGCCGAAGAGGCGGCGGTGCGCCTGGCCGCGGCCGCGCGTCTGGTGGAGACAGGGGCCGGTGCGGGCGTGGAGACGCCGAGGGCCTTCGTGGCCTGAGCGCCCGGGCTTACGGGAGGCGCCCAGGCTTACGGGAGGCGTCAGCCTTCGGCGGGCACGGGCTCCGGTTGCGGGCCCGGTTTCGTCGCCGCGGTGTCGGCTTCGGCATCGGCATCGGGGGCGACCTCTGTGCCCGTTCCGGCGTCGGCGGGGGTGCTCCGCGCGGGCAGCAGCTCCGTCACCGCCTGCCGGTGCGCCTCGCTCGTCGCGTCGTCGTACGGATCGGGCGTGGCGGGCACCTGGAGCCGGTGCACCGGGCCCGTGCCGAGCCGGGCGTAGCCGCGGCCGGGCGGGACGTCGGACGTGGGCGTCGTGCGCGGCGGCACCCCGAGGATGTCCTCGACCTGGTCGAGCGTCGTGGGGCCTAGGACCACGCGCGCGCGTGTGTGCTGGCGCACGGGGTCGCTCAGGGAGTCCAGGCTGTCGAACTGGTCGGCCACGACGACCGTGACATTGGCCGCCCTGCCGTGCCGCAGCGGCACCTGGAGCAGCGACTGAGGGTCCTTGCGGCCGTCCGCCGCCGCGAGGTGACCGAGCACGCTGGGGCGGTCCATGAGGATCCACAGGGGGCGCTTCGTGTCCTCCGGGGCGGGGTGGCCCGCCTGCCGGGCGCGGTTGGCGGAGATCAGGCGGCGCTCCGTCTCGTGCGCCGCCCACTCCAGGCTGGCCAGGGCCCCGGCGAGTCCGCACTCGATGGCCAGGACGCCGTCACGTCCGGTCAGGCAGGCGTAGTCGCCGATGCCGCTGCCCTCGACGATCAGGACGTCGCCGTGCAGGAGGGCCTGGAGGGCGATGGAGCGCAGCAGGGTGGTGGTGCCGCTGCCGGGTTCGCCGACCACCAGGAGGTGCGGTTCGGTGGAGCGGGGGCCGGTGCGCCAGACGACGGGGGGCACGTCGCGCTGTGCGTCGCCGTCCGCCACGGGGAGGGTGCGCTGGACGCCGGTGGGGTCGGTGAAGCCGAGCACGGTCTCGCCGGGGGCGGTGACGAACCGCTGGGCCGCGATGTCGGTGGGCAGCGGGGGCAGCACGTGCACCGTGAGCTGGTTGCCCTCCTCGTCCCACTCGAAGTGGTACTCACGGCCGCGCCCCGACTTGGCGTGCAGCAACTGCTCGATCCGCGTACGGGATTCGGCCTCGCCGTCCGTGAAGTACGCGGGGTAGCGCACCACCAGATGGGAGACACGTCCGTCGTCGTCGAACTCGTACGACGTGAGGGCCTTGTCCCACTCGCCACCGTGCGCGAAGAGCGGCGCCGGGTCCTCGGGGACGGAGAAGTACGGCACGAGCGCTTCGTAGAGGGACTGCAGGCGCTGGGTCTGTGCCTCGTCGGGGCCCGTGGGCGCGGGCTCCGTCCGTTCCCTGCCGGTCCACGCGGCGGCCGCCATCAGGCAGATGGCGGCGAGCAGTGGACCGTACGGCATGAGGGCCACGACCAGGACGACGGAGGCCACGAGGAACATCAGCGGGCCGCGCTTGTCCTTGGGGGTGTCGGCCCACTTGCGCCGCCCGGCCACTGCCAGCCGGCGCAGTCCACGAGTGATCGTGATCAGCGGGTGGAGGACGTCGGTGGCGCTGTCGGCGGCCGACCGTGCGAACTCCCGGCTCCGGGCGATCGAGGCGGTGCCGTTGCTCAGGATGCGGGGGAGGGGGCGCCGGGCCACGTCAGTCTCCAGGTGGTGCGGACGTACGACAGGGGGGAGGAGGCGTCAGAACTTGATCCCGCCGAGGAGGCTCGCCAGGCTCGCGCTGCCGGCCTTGATGCTCGGAGCGATTGCGGTGCCCGCCATGAAGAAGCCGAAGAGTGCGCAGACCACCGCGTGGGACGCCTTGAGGCCGTCCTTGCGGAAGAACAGGAAGACGATGATGCCGAGCAGCACGACGCCCGAGATGGAAAGGATCATGACGGTTCTCCTGGTTGGTGGGGACAGTCACCATGAGTTGTTCCAGGTTCACAGCATGTATCCATACGATAAAAGGTGCAAATGGGGGAATTTTCCTGAATTTCCCTCGAATGGTGGAGGCTTCCTTGGCCGTCCGAGCGCGGGTTCGAAGAGCGTCCGGGTGCCTCCGTGATCTTTGCCGCGGGCGCGCCCCGTCATGTACCCGGACGGGCAGTACCCTGTCGATTCACTCGTACGGCTGCACTCGGCGCCGTACGGCCCCTCCGAGTCACCCCGCAGTCGAAAGGCGGTCTGGTCCATGAGCGAAGCCCCCGACCCGGAAGTCGTGGAGCTGGCGACCAAGATCTTCGATCTGGCGCGCCAGGGCGACACCGCGGCCCTCGCCGCGTACGTGGACGCCGGCGTTCCGGCCAACCTCACGAACGACAGCGGCGACTCGCTCGTGATGCTCGCCGCCTACCACGGCCACGCGGACGCCGTCCGCGCCCTCCTGGAGCGGGGCGGTGACGCCAACCGTGCCAACGACCGGGGGCAGACTCCGCTCGCGGGCGCCGTCTTCAAGGGCGAGGACGCCGTGATCCGGGCGCTGCTCGACGGAGGCGCGGATCCTGCCGCGGGCACGCCGTCGGCGGTGGACACCGCCAGGATGTTCGCCAAGACGGAGCTGCTCGAGCTGTTCGGAGCCGCCTGAACGGGGTACCTGACCAGCAACAACGGGGGCGCTGGAAATGTGGTCGCGGCGGGCTGAACCGCTGGGTCATCATGACGACGTGATTTACGGACGCGACGGCGGGGCAGATGTTGCCGCACCGCGCGGACCGTGAACGGCCCGCCCCCGGACCTCCCGTCCGGGACCCCAGGGGCCACCGACGAGAGGCAGAGGAAGATGGTCTACAACAAGCAAGAGACGGCGGGCGGCCCGACGTGTTGGCGCACGGCCAGGTAATTCACGATTCCCGGTTGCGTCGACGCTTGATGTGAGGCTGTTTCCCATGTTCGATCCGGTCATAGCGCCCAGCGGTACGCTGCTCGGCCTGCTGCAGCGGGGCCGCGGCGACGGCACGCTGCACGCACTCACCGCACCCCGCTCAGAGGCGCTCGCCGCCCTCGAGACCTGCGTGCTCCACGACCCACGCCACGACTGGCAGGTGGAGAACCGCTCCCTCTACTACGCCCGCCTCTACCTCGATCTCCGCGGCGGGATCGAGGAGATCGAGCGGCATCTCTTCGATGCCGAGGACGTCCTGAACACGGACGACTCACGCACCGGGCTCGCGCTCGCGGTCCTGGGGCACCTCGCCTCGTACGGCAGGCACGACGCCCTCGAACTGCTGCGGCGGTACGCGGCGTTCGGCGCCAACTGGGCCTGGGCCCTGGACGAACTGGCGCTGCGGGACGACGACGCGGGCCTGCGGGCCCTCGCCGTGCCCGTGCTCGCCAGATTCCCCTCGGACGCGGAGGGCGAGGCCGAACTGGCCGCCGCCGTGCGCGACGCCTACGAACCACGGCCCTGGCGGCTGTGGGAGGAGGACCCCCGGGATGCCGTCGGCAAGCGCGTGAGAGCCGCACGGGAACAGGGCTCCTTCGACCGCTGGCAGCGACAGATGCGGCCATCGGGGCCACGTCCCGGCTGGAGCGTCCAGGCCGTCTTCGACTGGGCACAGGAAGGGCTCGAACGCGGCGCCGTCCTGCACGTGCCCGCCGCCCGCTGCCTGAGCGCGGTCGCCGGGCCCGACGACCGCGCCGAGATCCTGGAAGCCGCCCGCAACGGCTCCGACGGGGCGCGCGGCACGGCCCTGCGCTACCTCGCCGACGCCCACGATCCCGATGTGTTCAACCTGATCGAGTTCGGGGTGGAGAGCCCGTCACGGGCCGTCGTGGACGCCGCGGCCGAGGCCTTCGAGCGGATGCGCAGCGTCGCCGCCGTGGAGCGGGCCCGCCGCTGGGTCCAGCGGCCCGACGCGCTCGGCGCCGCCGCCGGACGGGTGCTCGCCTGCAGAGGCGGCGCCCAGGACAGCAAGCTCGTGCTCGCCGCGCTCCGCGAAGCCGTCCGCGGCGAAGGCCCGGACGCGCCGACCCTCTGGACACTCGTCGACGGCGCCGGACGGCTCGGCATCGCCTGCGCGGCCCCCGTCCTTCGCCACGTCTACCGCGAGACCGCCTCGTCCCACCTGCGCGGCCGCGCGGCCCGCGCGCTCGCCGCCACCGACCCCTCCTTCGCCGCCGGATTCGCCGTCGAATGCCTGTGGGACTGCGAGGAGTCCACCCGCGAGGTCGCCGCACGGCACGCCGAGACCGGCGACGCCCGCGTGGTCACCCAGCTCAGAAGGCTCGCCGCTGACCCCGCCGAGGAGGACGAGGTACAGACGGCGGTACGGAGCAGAATCGGCCCCGACGCGGCCGAGGTATAGCCGGCGCGCCCTCTCCGGGGGCGCGCGGAGGGGAACGCTCATGGGACGTTCCTCGCCAGGAAAGATCCACGTTGACGTGACCACGCCCCGCGCGACGACAACACGGGTATGCGTGTCGTCATCGTCACCGAATCCTTCCCTCCCGACGTCAACGGCGTGGCGCACTGCGCCCTGCAGACCGCCCGGCAGCTCGCCGCCCGCGGTCACGACCCCCTGGTCATCGCCCCGGCCCCCGCGGCTGGGGCGGACGCCGCAGCCGATGCCAGTGCGCCCTGCCCCGTCATCCGCGTCCCCTCCCTGCCCCTTCCCGGATATCCGCAGGTCAGGGTGGCGCTGCCCAGCCGCCGGCTGTCGGCTGCGCTGAGCGCGCACCGGGCCGAAGTCGTCCATCTGGCCAGCCCGTTCGTCCTCGGCGTGCGCGGCATGGCGGCCGCCGCGCGCCTGGGCATACCCGCCGTCGCCGTCTACCAGACGGATCTGGGCGGCTACGCCCGTACGTACATGGGGATGGGGGAGTCCACAGCCTGGCGCCGCATCCGCGCCGTCCACGCCGCGGCCGACCGCACCCTCGCCCCGTCATCCGCCGCCCTGCGCGATCTCGTGACGCACGGGGTGCCACGGGTGCGGCTGTGGCCACGCGGTGTGGACACCGCCCGGTTCGGGCCCTCCCTTCGGGATGAGGCGGTACGCCGTGAACTGGCGCCGAACGGTGAGCTGATCGTCGGCTACGTAGGGCGTCTCGCTCCCGAGAAGCAGGTCGAACTCCTTGCCGGGGTGTGCGCCCTGGAAGGCGTGCGGCTCGTCGTCGTCGGCGACGGGCCCAGCGAGGCCTCCGTGCGGGCGGCCCTGCCGGGCGCCGTCATGCTGGGGCGCCGCACCGGGAGCGAACTCGCCCGGATCTTCGCCTCGTTGGACCTCTTCGTGCACACCGGCCCCTACGAGACGTTCTGCCAGACCGTGCAGGAGGCCATGGCCAGCGGTGTGCCGGTGGTCGCGCCCGCCGCGGGAGGACCGCTCGACCTCGTCCTGCCCGGCCGCACCGGAGTCCTGGTGCCGCCCCAGGACGCCCTCGCGGTCCGTGACGCGGTCTGGGCGCTCGCCGCCGATCCGGGGCTGCGCGCCGCGTACGGCAGGGCCGGGCGCGCGGCCGTCGAGGGGCGGACCTGGGAGGCGGTGGGCGAGCAGCTCGTCGACCACTACGCCGAGGTGCTCGCCGCGCGGACGGCGGTGGCGGCATGAGGGCGGCCCTCTACAGGGAGTCCACGGTGCGGCCCGGCGGGCCGCGTTCCGATGCGCTGCGCATCGTGCGGCTCGCGAACTTCGTCGCCCCTTCGTCGGGCGGACTGCGCACCGCGCTGCGGGAGCTGGGGCGCGGCTACCGCGCGGTCGGGCACGAGCCCGTACTGATCGTGCCCGGCGAGCGGGCCGGGATCCGTGACACCGACCAGGGCCGCATCGTGACCCTGCCGGGCCCGTTGCTGCCCGGCACCGGTGGCTACCGCGTCCTCACGGACCGCCGAAGGGTGGCCCGGGTCCTCGAACGCCTGGCCCCCGACCGCATCGAGGTCTCCGACCGCACGACCCTGCGCTGGACCGGCGCCTGGGCCAGGCACCGCAGGATCCCGGCCGTGATGGTCTCCCACGAGACGGCGCACGGCGTCCTCAGCTCCTGGGGCATGCCCGAGCAGGCCGCCCTGCGTGCGGCCGACGCCCTCAACTCCCGTACCGCGCACGCCTATGCGCGGGTCGTGTGCACCACGGAGTGGGCCGAGCGTGAGTTCGTCCGCATCGGGGCGCGCAATGTCGTCCGCGCGCCACTCGGTGTGGACCTCGTGGGCAGCCGTCCGGGCCTGCGTGATCCACGCGTGCGTGCCCGCCACGCGCGAGTGGGCGAGGTGCTCCTTGTGCTCTGCTCCCGGCTGTCCGTGGAGAAACGGCCGGGTACGGCGCTGGACGCCCTGGAGGCGCTCCGCGGCCGGGGTGTTCCGGCGGTCCTTGTGGTGGCGGGGGACGGGCCGCTGCGTGCCCGTCTCGAACTGCGGGCGCGCGACCGGCGGTTGCCCGTGACGTTCCTGGGGCACCTCGCGGACCGTGCTGCCCTGGGGGCACTGCAGGCCACGGCTGACGTCTGCCTCGCTCCCGGCCCCTGCGAGACGTTCGGGCTCGCGGCCCTGGAGGCGCTGGCGTGCGGTACGCCGGTGGTGGCCAGCGCGTCGTCGGCGCTTCCGGAGATCGTGGGCGGTGCGGGCGCGGTGGCGACGGACAGCGGCGAGGCGTTCGCGACCGCCGCCCAGGCTCTCCTGGCTCGCCCGGAGCATGCCCGCAGGGAGACGGCACGCGCGCGTGCGGAGTGCTTCGGGTGGGAGGGGGCGGTCGCGGCGTTCTTGGGGGCGCATGAGGCGGGGCTCGGAGCCGGAGCTCCTGGCGGCGGGCATGCTTCCCGCGAGGGACGTGCCTCGTGAAGCCGCTGCGTTTCGTCGCCATGGGGGACTCCCTCACCGAGGGTATCGGGGACCCCGTGGGGGAGGGGTGGCGGGGGTGGGCCGCGCTGCTCGCCCCGTCCTGCGGTGACGTCGAGTTCCACAACGTCGCCGTCAGCGGAGCCCAGACCTCGGACGTGCTGAACCGGCAGCTGCCCGAGGCGCTGAAGCTGCGGCCCGACCTGGTCTCCGTAGTCGTCGGCGTCAACGACACCCTCCGCTGTACGTTCGACATCCGTGCCGTGGCCGCGCGGCTGGACGAGATCTACGGCGCCTGCGCACAGCAAGGAGCCCAGCTGCTCACCGCCTGCCTTCCCGACCCCGGGGCCATGCTCGGCCTCCCGGGGGCGCTGGCCCGTCCACTGGCCAGGCGGCAACGCGCAGTCAACGCCGTCGTACACGCGCTGTCCGAGCGCTACGGCGCCGTCCACCTGCACCTCGCGGAGGACGAGTGGGTGGCCGACCGCACCCTGTGGAGCGCGGACCGGCTGCACCCCGGCGAGCGGGGCCACCGTCTCGTCGCCGCCCGCTTCCACGCGTTGCTCGCGGCCCGGGGCCTCGCGGCGGGCAGTCCGCCCTCGTGCGAGCCCCAACTGCCGTCGCCCACCCGGTCGGCGAGCCTGCTGTGGCTGGCCACCGCGGGGACCGGCTGGGTGGCGCGCCGGTGCACGGATCTGCTGCCCCAGCTGCTCACCCTCGCTGCCGACGAGGTACGTCATCAGGTGCGGGGCAGCAGCGCCCGGCTCGACCTGAGCGCCACGCACGCGGTGACGGCGGCCCTCGCCGCACTCACCGCGGCCGAGCAGCCGGACGCGGCGTAGGAGACTTCAGGAGATCTGAGGAGACCTCAGCAGAGCTCAGGAGTCCTCAGGAGTCCTCAGCGCCGTGCCGCCGGGACGAAACGGAGCGGCGTCCCGGGCACGGCCTGCGCCGCACCGGCCAGGTCGGCCTCCCTGACCACCGCGATCACCGGATAGCCGCCGGTCGTCGGGTGATCGGCGAGGAACACCACGGGCAGGCCGTCCGGCGGTACCTGGACGGCGCCGATGACCATGCCCTCGCTGGGGAGTTCATCGGTGAATGCCCGCTCCAGGGACGGCCCTTCGGTGCGCAGGCCGATGCGGTTGCTCGCCGAGGACACGCGGTACGCGCGCGTGGTCAGCGTGCGCACGGCAGAGGGAGTGAACCAGTCGGCGCGCGGTCCTGGCGTCACCCTCAGGATCAGCTCGCGGGGCGGCGCGGGGTGCGGGGCGGTGTCCACGCGCGCGTGGGGCGCGGCAGCGCTCCCCAGAGGGATGACGGTTCCGTCCGCGAGCGGCGGTGGGCCGAGCCCGGAGAGCAGGTCCGTTGAGCGGCTGGCGAGCACCGGTTCGACGGTCACCCCGCCGCCGAACGCGACATAGCAACGTACTCCGGAGACGGCCGCTCCGACGTCGAGCAGCGCACCGGCCGGTACCCGCACGGGCGCCCCCCACGCCGCCGGGCGGCCGTCGACCGTCACCGCGCAGGGCGCGCCCACGACCGCCACCGTGACCGCACAACGCGGTCGCACGGAGCAGCCGTTGAGGGTGGTCTCCAGGACGGCGGCGTCGGACGGATTACCGACGAGGCGGTTGGCGAGGCGGGCCGCGGCCGGATCGAGGGCCCCGGAGCGCGGCACCCCGAGATGCGCGTGACCGGGGCGGCCCTGGTCCTGCACGGTGGTCAGCGCCCCGGACCGTACGACAGCGAAGGCACGGTCCGTCATCGTGCCTCCGAGCCCGGCCCGAACGAGCGGATCCCGAACGAGCGGGGCACGAAGCGCACCCGCACCCCCGGCGTGAGCAGCGCGGCAGGCACGCGCGCGTGGTCCCACAGCACGGCATCGGTCGTGCCGATCAGCTGCCAGCCGCCGGGCGAGGCGCGCGGATACACCCCCGTGTACGGCCCCGCCAGGGCGACGCTGCCGGCCGGGACGCTCGTACGCGGCGTGGCCCGGCGAGGCACGTCGTAGCGCTCCGGCAGCCCGGTGAGATAGCCGAAGCCAGGGGCGAACCCGCAGAAGGCGACCCGGAATTCGGTCGTCGCGTGGATCCGCGCCACCTCCGCCACCGGCACCCCCCAGTGCGCTGCCACGTCCGCCAGATCGGGCCCGTCGTAGCGGACCGGAATCTCCCGTACCTCCTCCGCGCGTGCGGAGAGAGGCGGGATCTCCAGGGCGGCAAGATCCGCGCCGACGCGGCCGGGGTCGTCAAGGCCGTCCAGGAGCACCGTGCGGGCCGCGGGCACGATCTCCCGTACGCGGATCAGGCCGGCGGCCCTGCGGCGCAGCAGCTCGGCGTGGAGCGCCTGCGCCTCGTCGCCGTCGGCGAGTTCCACGAGCAGCGCCAGGTCGCCGACCGGAAGCACCCTCACGCGAAGGCCTCCACCCGGACGCCCGCCGCTTCGAGGCGTGCCCGGACCTGCCGGGCCAGGGCCACCGCCCCCGGGGTGTCGCCGTGCAGGCACAGCGAGCGCGCGCGGACGTCGATCCGCCGGCCGTCCTGCGCGGTGACGGCCCCGAACCGGGCCATGCCCACGGAGCGTTCGACGACGGCTTCCGCCTGCGTGATGACGGCACCCTCGCTGCCGCGCGGGACGAGCGTCCCTTCCGGGGTGTACGCCCGGTCGGCGAACGCCTCGGTGACGACGGGAAGGCCGGCCTTGTCGGCCACCTCCAGGAAGCGCGATCGGGGCAGCCCGAGGACGGGCAGCCCGTCATCCGCCAGAAGGACCCCCTCGACGACGGCGCGCGCCTGGTCCTCGTCGTGGACGACGCGGTTGTAGAGCGCGCCGTGCGGCTTCACGTACGACACGCGCGTGCCGGCCGCCCGCGCGAAGACCTCCAGGGCGCCGATCTGGTACGCCACTTCGGCCGCCAGTTCATCGGCGGGGACGTCCATGGAGCGGCGCCCGAAGCCCGCCAGGTCGCGGTAGGAGACCTGGGCGCCGATCCGCACCCCGCGTTCGGCGGCCTGCTCGCACACGCGGCGCATGGTGGCCGCGTCCCCGGCGTGGAAGCCGCAGGCCACATTGGCGCTGGTGACGACGGAGAGCAGCCCCTCGTCATCGGTCAGCCGCCAGTGGCCGAAGCCCTCGCCGAGGTCGGCGTTCAGATCGATCACGGCGTCGGCCGAGGGGCTCACACCAGCTCCTTCCCGCGCGTCTCGGGCAGCCCGAACAGCGCGAGTACGGCGATGGCGTAGCCGATCGCACCGAAGACCAGCGCACCGCCCACGCCCCAGCTGTCGGCCAGGAAGCCGACCATGGTGGGGAAGACGGCGCCCACGGCGCGACCGGTGTTGTACGTGAAGCCCTGCCCCGTGCCTCGCACGGCGGCCGGGTAGAGCTCGCTGAGGAACGAACCGAAGCCGCTGAAGATGGCCGACATACAGAAGCCGAGCGGGAAACCGAGCACAAGGAGAAGGCCGTTGGCCCCCTCCGGGATGTTCGTGTAGGCGAGGATGCTGGCCGCGGAGAGGAACGCGAAGAGGGTGATGTTGCGTTTGCGGCCGAGCACGTCGGTGAGATAGCCCCCGGCCAGATAGCCGATGAAGGCACCGGAGATCAGGAACGTGAGATACCCGCCCGTGCCGACCACCGTGAGTCCGCGCTCGGTCTTCAGGTACGTGGGCACCCAGGTGGCGAGCGTGTAGTAGCCGCCCTGTACGCCGGTGGACAGCAGGACCGCGAAGAGCGTGATGCGCAGGAGACCGGGTTTGAAGATCGCCGTGAACGACCCCTTGTGCGCGCTCTTCTGCCGCTCGGCCGCCGCCTCCGGGGCATCGTGCACATTGCGGCGTACGTAGACGACGAGCAGGGCGGGCAGCGCACCCGTCCAGAACATCACGCGCCAGGCGATGTCCTCGTCGAGGAACTGGAACACCAGGGTGTAGACGATCACCGCGAGCGCCCAGCCGACCGCCCAGGAGCTCTGGATCGCGCCGAGCGTGCGGCCGCGGTTCTTCGCGGTGGCGTACTCGGCGACCAGGATCGCGCCGACCGCCCACTCGCCGCCGAAGCCGAGGCCCTGGAGGGCGCGGAAGACCAGCAGCGTCTCGTAGTTGGGCGCGAAGCCGCAGGCGACGGTGAAGACGGCGTACGTGATGACCGTGATCATCAGTGCCTTGACCCGGCCGATCCGGTCCGCGACCACCCCGGCGACCGCGCCGCCTATCGCCGAGACGACCAGCGTGACCGTGGTGAGCAGGCCGGTCTGGCCGCTGTCCAGACCGAAGTACGCGGCCAGCGCGACCATGGTCAGGGGCAGCGTGAAGTAGTCGTAGGAGTCGAGGGCGTAGCCGCCGAAAGCGCCCGCGAAGGCGCGGCGTCCGCGCGGGCCGAGGGCGCGCAGCCAGCCGAACGCGCCGTTGTCGGCCGGGGGTTCGCTGTCCAGGGGAGGGGTGCCGGTCGACAGGGTCTGGGGCGGCGGGGGTGTGCTCATGGGCACCTCGCAGGAGGGGGAGGGAGGGTGCGGAGCGGGCAAGGGGTGGGGCTCGTGGGCAGGGGGAGGGACGTGGGCGGGGGCTTGGCCGTGCCCGACAACGTAGAGGATCGTTCAACGATCCCTCAATACCCACGTTGTCTCGTTCTTGTATCTGCGATTGAATCCGGGCATGGCTGAGGGAATGGCTGAGGCGAGCGGACTGGTCGACGACCGTGCGCTCCTGGGGCGCACCAGCACCGCGGAACGGGTCTCGGACATCCTGCGGAGCCGCATCGCCGAGGGCTACTTCCCGCCGGGGGCGCGCCTGTCGGAGGACAGCATCGGCGGCGCGCTCGGCGTCTCGCGCAACACGCTGCGCGAGGCCTTCCGTCTCCTCACGCACGAACGACTGCTGGTCCACCAGCTCAATCGCGGGGTATTCGTCCGAGTTCTCACGGTCGAGGACGTCGAGGACATCTACCGCACCCGGCGCCTCGTGGAGTGCGCGGTCGTCCGCGGCCTCGGCGCTCCGCCCTTCTCGCTCGACGGACTCGCGAGCGCCGTCGCGGACGGCACGAAGGCGGCCCGCGAGCGCAAGTGGAAGGGCGTCTCCACGGCCAACATCCACTTCCACCGGGAGCTGGTCGCGCTCGCCGGAAGCGCCCGCACCGACGAGGTGATGCGCAGCGTCTTCGCCGAACTGCGCCTGGCCTTCCACGTGGTGGACGATCCGCGCCGGCTGCACGAGCCGTACCTCGTACGCAACTGGCAGATACTGCAGACCCTCCAGGAGGGGGACGCCGCGGAGGCCGAGCGGCTGCTCGCGCTCTACCTGGACGACTCGCGCCGCGGCCTCGTCGAGGTCTACGGCCGGCGCGTGGCGGAGGGCGAGCGGGCGGGCGGCTGAGCCCCGGCAGGCACCGGAAGGGCGCTGTCAGATCTGCGCCGTTTCGACCGTTGTCAGACCGAGGATCTAGTCTGTGCACCGTGACTTCGCCTGCCGTTACGGACACCGTTCCGCCCCAGCTCAGCGCGGGGCCGAGGCCCGCTCCGGGCCCGGCCGCCGACGAGGGGCTTGCGCGGCGGCTCCGCGCGCTCGCCTGCACGGCGCCGCTGCACGACCTGGACGTGCGCAAGGCCAACCTCGCGGGCGAGTACTCGGTGTACGCGATGGCGGAAGTGGCCCTCTCCGCCATCGACCTCGTCACACTGAACATGGACTTCGACACCGGCGCCGACCACGAGCAGATAGTGGCCAGGCTGCTCCCGCGCGTCGGAGCCCAGGCCCCACGGCGCCCCGTCGCCGAGCACGAGCGCGTGGCCCGCTGGGTCCTGGAGAACCTGATCAACGTCGGCAGCGTCGACCGCGGCTTCCGCGCGGTGTACGGCACCTTCGCGCCCGACGGCACCTATGTGCGCAGGGACTACGACTTCAAGCTGATCGAAGAGGTGCCCGGGTACGGGGGGAGTGTCTATCTCCGTACGACGGACGAAGCGGTCAACGTCCTCGTGGGCGCCCTCGACACCGACGTCACGAGCGCCCAGATCGCCGCCGAGGTGAAGCTGGAGGTGCTCATCAGCCGTGGCCGCCTCGCCGACGCCCAGCTCGCCGCGGAGCAGGCGCGCTATCGGACGGTGCAGTATTCGGAGACGCTCCGCAGGGCCCTGGACGCGACCCGGCGCAACGTCCGCGCGGTGGACTGGCTCCAGGCCGTCCCTGACATGATCGCGGAGGCGCTCGACCACGTCGCCGACCGCTACCGCCACGAGAACGCCATCCTGACGAACATCCGCAAGGCGCGCGACGAGTCCGAGGACCCCGAGCACAAGCGCCGCGCCGCCGAGCTGGTCGACATCGTCAAGGACTGCATCCGCCGCCACACACAGCTCCAGTCCCGCCTCCTCGAAGCGGGCCCGCTCTTCCGCGCCGAGCAGGACCGCCAGGCCTTCGCGACGCCCACCGCACGGACCGGCCTCGATCTGTACGGCCAGCTCGTCGCCCCTCTCCTGCCGCTCCCGGTAGAGCAGGCGAGCCGCGTGACCGGCGCGTTCTTCGCGCGCGGGACGGGACTGCGCACACCCGTGTCCGTCCGTGTCGGAGACCTGGTCGACATACTGCTCACGCCGCCGCAGGAGCGTGAGCACCTCGGCATAGAGATGCCCGAGCCCGACCTCATCGCCACGCCCGACGACAGCCGCTTCAGCGAGGAGCAGCTCGCCGACGCCATGGAGCTGCTCGACCTGCCCGCCGACGCACCCCGGCGCCTCTCCGGCCTCCTCGCCGACGCCCGCAGGCGCGACACCGAACTGCCCTATCTGGTCGCCCTCCTCGCCGTCCACGCGGCCAGCCCGCCGGTCGGCACCGCCTACCGCCAGGGCGAGGAGAAGCTCCTGTTCGCCGTGGACGACGGCACGGAACTCGACGACCCGGAATTCGGCGGCGCCGACCTCATCGTGGGCATGGCGCTGCTCGACGCCGCCGGCATGGCGGCCGGCCGGACGGAGGCCGCGTGAGCGCTCCCGACACCCGCACGACTCGCACGTACGACCGCCGCAAGGAGCACAAGCCGTGACCGAGCACCCCGCAGAGCACACCGCGTGGGGCGAGCCGGAGGCATCGGCGGCGCCCGCCGCGACCGCCGCCATCACTCCGGCCGACGCCGCCGACGCCGCGCGCCTCGTCGCCTTCGGGCTCCAGCCCAAGCTCCAGCCCGCCCGCGACCAGGAGTACGCCGAGCTGCTGCGCCGGTACCGCGAGGACCCGCCGTTCGCGCGGCTCGCCGACGCCGTCGCCGCCGGGCTCGGGCTCGTCGTCCTGGAGGTGTCCCCGCGCGCGGGCATGGCAGTGACGGCCGCCGATGACTCCGTGTTCGCCGTCCGCATGGGCGACTACGCACGCCGTACGGCCGCCGACTCCACCGACCGCTTCCTGCACGGCCTCGCCCATCTCGCCGTCGCCGCCCTGGCGTTCCCGCGCCCCGAGGACCTCGCCGACGACGGCTACATCGGCCGGGTCACGGTCAATGGAGTCGACGCCTTCGTACGGCAGGCCTGCCACCGCCTGGAGGAGCGCGCCGAGGAGCAGGGCGAGAACTCCGACCCGCAGACCGACGCCCCCGGCCTCGAGGCCGCCTGGCGGATCTGGGCCCGGCGCAGCTCGACGGGCGCCACCAAGGACGCCCGCCGCCTCGCCGGGTCGACCACCGGGATCATCGGCAAGGCCGTCGCGTTCCTCACCGACTCCGGGTTCCTGCAGCGCACGGGCGACGACTCCGGGGGCACGTACCGCACCACCGCCCGCTATCAGCTCCAGGTGCGCGACATGGCGGGCGGCGCCGCCATGGCCGAGCTCCTGGAGCTCGGCATCGTGCCCGTCACGGACGGGTCAGCGACCCTGTTGCCCCCCGAAGAGACGGACGATCTGGAGCTGGCCGCCGACGCGGGCCTGCCCTTCCACTCCTGAACGCGCCGACGCTCCCACGTCACCCCGCAACTTCCTGCTGTTCCGCACGATTTACGACGAGAGTCCGCCGCCATGTACGAGCTGTCCCGGGTCCGCCTCTACTCCATCGGCCCCGCCGGTGCGCGCTACGCCGACACCGTGCTTGACCTGCGCGGCGTCGGCGCGGAAGTGCCCGACCCCGCGCCCGCCCAGGCGGAGTTCTTCGAGGACGAGCCGGTCGGCCCTCCGCGCCGTCCCGCGCCCGCGGGCGTGCTCTTCCTGGAGAACGGCGGCGGCAAGTCCGTCCTGCTGAAGCTGATCTTCTCCGTGATGCTGCCGGGCCACCGGAACACGCTGGGCGGCGCGAGCTCCGGAGTGCTGCGCAAGTTCCTCCTCGCCGACGACTGCGGGCACGTCGCCCTGGAGTGGCAGCACACGCTGACCGGCGAGTGCGTCGTCGTCGGCAAGGTCAGCGAGTGGCGCGGACGGCAGGTCTCCAACGACCCGCGGAAGTTCGCCGAGGCGTGGTACTCCTTCCGGCCCGGACCCGGCATGAGCCTGGACTCGCTGCCGGTCGCCGAGTCCACCGCCGTACGCCCCTCCGTGGAAGGCGCGTCGGGTGCCCAGGGGCGGCGGCGCACCATGAAGGGCTTCCGTGACGCGCTGACCGAGGCGGGCAAGGCGTACCCCCACCTCGAAGTGCACTGGGAGGAGATCCACGACCGCTGGAACGAACACCTCGGCGACCTGGGCCTCGACCCCGAACTCTTCCGCTACCAGCGGGAGATGAACGCCGACGAGGGCGAGGCCGCGGGCCTCTTCGCGGTCAAGAAGGACTCCGACTTCACCGACCTGCTGCTGCGCGCCGTCACGGACACCCGCGACACGGACGGCCTCGCCGACCTCGTGCACGGCTTCGGCAACAAGCTGGGCCGCCGCTCCGAACTCATCGCCGAGCGGGAGTTCACCGCGGGCTCCGTCGACCTCCTCGGTCGGATCGTCGAAGCCGCCGACGCGCGTGCGCGTGCGCGTGACGTGCACGCGGGAGCGGAGCGGCGCACCCGCACGCTCGCCCGCCGCCTCTCCGCGCGCGGGGTCGCCGAGCGGATCCGCGCGGGGGAGCTCGCCGAGCGGGTCACCGCCGCCGCGCAGACCGTCACGACGGCGGAGGAAGCACGCGGCAGGTCCGCGCTGATCTCCGCCGAACTGGCCTTCCGGCACGCCTCCTTGGCGCTCACGGTCGCGGAGAAGGCCGCCGCCGCGCAGCGCCGCGAGCTGGCCGACGCGCGCCAGCTGCACGCCGCCTGGCAGGCGGCCGAGGCCGTCCTGCGCCACCGCGCGGCCGCCGACCGCTCCGCGCGCGTGGCCTCCGCGATCCTGGAGGCCGAGCGGGACGCGGCGCCCGCCCTCGCCGCCCGCTCCAAGGCGGCGGCCGATCTCGTACGGGTCCTGCACACCGCGGCCGAAGGCGCCGAGTCGCTCGCGAACGAGGAGGAGGAGCGCTCGGCCGCGCTCCAGGAGACCGGTGAGGCCGCGCACCGCGACGCCACCGTCGCCGCGACCGAGGCGCAGCGCGCCCGCAGCGAGGCCGGACACCTCCGCCAGCGCCTCACCGAGGTCGAGCAGGAGACCGCGGAGGCGGTCCGTGCGGGCTGGCTCGACGACACCGCACCGGACGCCGACCCGGCGCGCGCCGCGCTGGCCGCGAGCGACGCCGAGAAGGCCGCGGCGGCCGCCTGGGACACCGCCCGCGAGGCCTCCCTGCGTGCCACCGAGCACGCCAAGGAGGCAGCCGCCGCCGAGGCCCGCGCCGAACTCACCGCGGCTCGCGCGTCGGACGCCGCGGACGCGGCCGAACACGCGTACGACGCGGAACGCCGTGCCGCGGAGTCGATCGCCGGGGACGAGCGCCTGGCCGAGCTGCTCGGGCTTCCGGGGGCCATCTCCCAGAGCGGGGTGCCGCAGCCTCGCCAGGGGACTGCCGAGACGGGCGACGACAGCGAGAAGGCGGCGACGGCCAACGCCACGGCCGCCGCCGCCCGCGCCACTGCCACCCGTTCCCTCACCGAAGGCCCCCTCTCCCTCGCGGAGCTGGACCGCAATGCCGACGACCTCCGCACCCTTCTCGACGACGGGGTCGCCTCCGCCGAGCGGCAGCTCTTCGAACTGCGGACCGCCGCCGCCGACGACTCCCGGATCCTTGGCGCCCTCGGTGACGGCGGGCTCCTTCCGCCGGGCCCCGACGTCCTGGCCACCGTCGAGTTCCTCGGCGAGCACGGCATCCCCGCCCTGCCCGGCTGGCGCTATCTCGCGCAGGCCGTCGACCCCGCCGACCACGCGCGCGTGCTCGCCGCCAGGCCCGAGCTGGTCGACGGCGTCGTCATCACCGACCCCGCCACCCATGCACGGGCCCGCGAAGCCCTCGCGGGCGCCGCCCTGCTGCCCCGCTCCGCCGTAGCCGTCGGCACCGCGGCCGCCCTCCTCGCGCCGACACCCGGTGAGGACGCACAAGGCGGGGACGTCT
The DNA here is from genome assembly GCF_009769735.1 of Streptomyces sp. BA2. Taxonomy (NCBI): domain Bacteria; kingdom Bacillati; phylum Actinomycetota; class Actinomycetes; order Kitasatosporales; family Streptomycetaceae; genus Streptomyces; species Streptomyces sp. BA2. Next base: position 1,915,716 of record NZ_WSRO01000002.1, on the reverse strand, counting down.
TCCTGGTACCGCCGAACCCCGCCATGCACGACGAACACGCCGCCGACGAGGAGCGCACCGCCCTGCGCGCGCGGGCGGCGCAGCGCGACGAGGAGATCCGGGCGCTCGCCGTGCGCCTCGCCAAGGACCGCGAACTGGCCGCGCGGCTCGCCTCCTGGCGCGGCGGCTGCCCGGCAGGACGCATCGAAGAGCTCGCCGCCGCCGCACGCAGCGCCCGCGCCTTCGCCGAAGAGGCCGAGGCCGAACTGGCCGAGGCCCGCACGGTCCGGGCCGAGGCCGACGAGGCGGCTGCCGAAGCGGCACGCGCGCGTGACGAGCGGCAGGAGGCCGCCCAGCGCGCGCGGCGCGTCGCCGACGCACTCGCGGGGCTCGCGTTCCGCCTGCGCGAGCGCGCGGGCTGGCAGACCAAGCTGCGTGAACTCGCCGACGACGCCGTGGAGTCGGAGGCCCGCGCCCAGACCTGTCTGGACCGCGCCCGCGCCGCCGACGAGGACCGCCGCTCCGCCCAGCGAGCCGCCGACGACGCCCGCCGCACCGCCCGCGCCCTGCGTGCCGAGCGCGCCGAGATCGCGGGCGCCCCCGAGGACGTGCCCGAGGACACCAGCGCCCCCAAGACGTCGCTGCCCGCACTCCGCGAGGCCTACCGCGCCGCGTCCCAGCTCTACGAGAAGGTCGGCGTCGGCGCCGACCTGCGCGCCGAACAGGCCCGCGCGGAGAGCGACGAGAGCGGCGCCCTCGCCGAGCTCGACCGGCTCAGCAACAAGGTCCGCACCCGCGCCGCCCTGCTCCTGGAGGGCACGGACGGCTCCGACGGCCCGTCCCGGCAGGCCGCATCCGCCCGCGCGGAGGCCCAGGTCCAGCTCATCGAGACCCGCGCCTCCGCCGCGAGCGAGCAACTGGGCAGGCTCCGCGGCGAGGCCGAGCGGCTCGCCCCCCAGGACGACGCCGAAGCGCACACCGAGCTGCCCGAAGACCTCGTCCCCGCCGACGCCGAGCACGCGCAGGCCCTCCTGCGCACCGCCACCGCCGAACTGGCCGCGCACACCGAGGCGTTGAGCCAGGCCAAGGACGTACACGCCACCCTCCTGCACGCCCACCGCGCCACGGAGGACGCCGCGGGAGGCTTCGACGAGACAGCGGCGCTCCTGCGCGACCTGATGCGCGAGCAGCACCAGGACACCGAGGGCGCCGCAGCCGCCGAAGAGCCCGAGCCCTACCCCGGCACGCTCGAAGAGGCCCGCAAGGACGCGTCCGAGGCCCGGCGCTCCCTGCGCGGCTGCGCCGCCGACCTCTCCGCCGCCGAGACGGCGGTCCGCGAGGCCAGCGACATCCTCGTACGACACGCGAACTCCACGCGCTACGAGCAGGTGCGCACCCCCGCCCGCCAGCAGATCCGCGAACTGCCCGCGTCCGCGCTGCCGGAACACGCCAAGAAGTGGGCCGACGCCTTCGCGCCCCGGCTGCGCGTGCTCACCGACGAGCTGGAGCAGCTTGAGCGCAACCGCGACAGCATCGTGGACCGGCTCCGCGGGCTCGTGGAGTCCTCGCTCGCCACCCTGCGGTCGGCGCAGCGCCTCTCGCAGCTCCCCGAGGGCCTGGGGGAGTGGTCGGGCCAGGAGTTCCTGCGCGTCCGCTTCGATGAGCCCGACCGGGCGACGCTGACCGAACGCCTCGGCGAGGTCATCGACGAGGCCACGCGGGCCGCGGTCAAGAAGAACTCCGACATGCGGCGGGACGGAATGTCCTTGCTGCTGCGCGGAGTTCAGGCCGCGCTCGAGCCGCGTGGCATCGCCGTCGAGATCCTCAAGCCGGACGCCGTGCTGCGCGCCGAGCGCGTGCCGGTCGGCCAGATGGGCGACGTCTTCTCCGGCGGCCAGCTGCTCACCGCGGCCATCGCCCTGTACTGCACGATGGCCGCCCTGCGCAGCAACGACCGGGGCCGCGACAAGCACCGGCACGCGGGCACGCTCTTCCTCGACAACCCCATCGGCCGCGCCAACGCCACGTACCTCCTGGAGCTCCAGCGGGCCGTTTCGGACGCGCTCGGCGTGCAACTGCTCTACACCACGGGCCTGTTCGACACGACCGCGCTCGCGGAGTTCCCGCTGGTCATCCGGTTGCGGAACGACGCGGACCTGCGGGCAGGGCTGAAGTACATCAGCGTCGAGGAGCACCTGCGGCCGGGCCTGCCGCAGCAGGACCCGGCCGAGGAGACCGTGCACGGGGAGATCACGGCGACGCGCATGTACAAGCGCCCAGCCCCTACGGCCTAGCCCAACAGGCCCGCCAGCCACTCATGGAAGAGACCGATGTGATGCTCGGTCGGCACGAGCACCCCGCCCCCGCGATAGGCGCGTGACGCCATCGCGGGCTGGGTGCGCTCGCAGGCCTCGAAGTCCTGTTCGTTGACCCGGTGGAAGAGCTCCACGGACTTGGCGAGGTCGACGCCGGACTCGACGACCTCGGGTGCGTAGAGCCAGTCGCACTCGACGACGGTGCGATCCTCGGACAGCGGGAACATCCGGTGCAGGATCACATGGTCGGGGACGAGGTTGATGAAGACGGTCGGCTTGATCGTGATCGCGTAGTAGCGGCGGTCCTGGTCCTCGGCGACCTCGGGGAGGCGGTCGAAGCCCGCGCTGCCGTCGACGGTGAATCCGCTGACCTCCTCGCCGAACGAGGCGCCGTGCCCGACGTAGTACTGGGCGGCGAACCCGTCCGCGAACTCCGGCAGGACCTCGGTCAGTTCGGGATGGATGGTCGCGCAGTGATAGCACTCCATGAAGTTCTCGACGATCAGCTTCCAGTTGGCGCGCACGTCGTACGTGACGCGTTTGCCGAGGGCGAGCCTTTCGGTTCCGTAGTGCTCGATGGACGCCGTGTCGCCCAGACGTTCCACGGCAGCGCCGATGACGGTCTCCTCGAAGGAGGGCGGTTCGTCGGCCAGGCACACCCAGGCATAGCCGAGCCACTCCCGCAGCGCGACCTTGACCAGGCCGTACGCGGTGCGGTCGACGTCGGGCATCTTCACCAGGTTCGGCGCGGCGATCAGCTTGCCGTCGAGGTCGTACGTCCACGCGTGGTACGGGCATTGGAGCGCGCGGCGCACCTCTCCGGACTCCTGCGTGCACAGCCGGGCGCCGCGGTGGCGGCAGATGTTGAGGAAGGCGCGCAGCTCTCCGGAGCGGGAGCGGGTGACAAGGACGCTCTCGCGGCCGATCTGGACCGTGCGGAACGCGCCGGGTTTGCCGAGGTCGGAGGCGCGCACCGCGCAGAACCAGAGTGATTCGAAGACGCGTTCCTGTTCCTGCCGGAAGATCTCGGGATCAGTGTAGAAGTGCCCCGGCAGCGTGGTCATCAGGCTGGCGGCGGACGGGGCCTCAGGGGTCGTCGTCACGGTGGCGTACTCCTCAAGCGGGCGCGGCGGCAAGGCGGCTGGGGTCGAAGAGCTCGATGGGGTGATCGGTGGCGCCCCGCAGCGCCAGATCGGCGACGATCTCGCCGACGACCGGCACGAACTTGAAGCCGTGCCCGGAGAATCCGGCCGCGACGGTGACCGATTCCGGGTGGGCCGGGTGGCGGGTGATGACGAAGTGCTCGTCGGGAGTGTTGGAGTACATGCAGGTCGCGGCCTTGAGGAACTGCCCAGGCAGGGAGGGGATGTGCCCGCTCATGTGGTCCGCCATCGCGGCGACCTCGTGCTCGTGGACCGTGCGTTCGATGTCCTCGGGCGTGCAGGGCGTGCCCTTGCGGAAGAAGGCGACCTTGGCGCCCAGGTCGGGGCCGTCGATGGCCGGGAAGCCGTAGACCTGCACGTCGTCCGCGTCCTCCCAGATGTAGATCGGGTGGTTCTGCGGCAGGAAGGGCCGCACGCCGCCGGTCGGCTGGAACCAGTACATGACCTGCCGCTCGATGGTGAACGGCACCCCGATGTCCGTGAGGAGCCGCGGCGCCCAGGCACCCGGGCAGATCACCAACTGCCCTGCGGTGTAGGTCTCTTCGGGAGTGTGTACGCGGACGCCGTCCCGGTACGGCTCCCAGCGCGTCATCGGTTCCTCGAAGTGCAGGTCGGCTCCCTGCCGCGTGGCGAGCTGCAGATGGGCGGCGACGGTGTTCTCGGGGCGGACGAGCCCGGCCCGCGCCTCGTACAGCGCCACCTCGTCGTCGCGCGGGCTGAGCGTCGGGAAGCGGCGGCGTATCTCGGGGGCGTCGAGCATGTCGTGGGGGAGGTCCCACTGCCGCGCGGAGAGCAGCGAACCGGAGACGGTGCGGCTCTCGGGGCGGCCGACCATCACGCCGCCGCACAGGGTGGCTATCTCGCGGCCGGTGTCGCGCTCCAGGCGTGCGTACAGCTCGTACGAGCGAAGAAGCAGCGGTACGTACGCGGGGTCCTCGAAGTAGGACTGCCGGGTGATGCGCGAACCGCCGTGGCTGGAACCGCGGTTGTGGACGGGGCCGAACTTCTCCAGGCCGAGGACGCGGGCGCCGCGCGCGGACAGGTGGTGGGCGGCGGCGCTGCCCATGCCGCCGAGGCCGATCACGATCACGTCATAGGTGGGGGACACAGAGATTCCTCCAGAGCGCTGATGGGGCTTCAACCGGCTACCGGCGGATGCGGGTCATCTTCGGGTCGAACAGCGGCTCCTCGGCGACCGTCGCGGGCACCTTCTCGCCGAAGTACTCGATGTGCACGCCCGCGCCCGCCTCCAGCGGCGGCAGCCACGCGTAGGCGACGCACCGGCCCAGCGTGTAGCCGTACGAGGCGCTGGTGACGTACCCGGCCGCGGCACCCGCTGCTCCGTCGACGTACACGGGCTCCTTGCCGAGAACGACAGCGGCCGGATCGTCCAACAGCAGGGCGGTGAGCTTCCGGGCGGGGGAGCCGAGCTGTTCGAGCGCGGCGCGCCCCACGAAGTCGCCACGGTCCATGCGGACCGCGAAGCCGACACCCGCCTCGTAGGGGTTGTGTTCGGTGGTCATGTCGTGGCCCCAGGCGCGGTAGCCCTTCTCCAGGCGCAGGCTGTTGAACGCCGAACGCCCGGCCGCGATCACGCCGTGCTCCTGCCCCGCGTCCCAGAGCGTGTCCCAGAGCCGGAGCCCGGTGTCGGCGTCCGTGTAGAGCTCCCATCCCAGCTCACCGACGTACGACAGACGCATCGCCGTCACCGGGACATGCCCGATGTGCGTCTCCTTGGCCCTGAAGTATCCGAACGCCTCGTGCGAGAAGTCGTCGCGGGTGAGCGGCTGGACGAGGTCGCGGGCGAGCGGCCCCCAGACGCCGATGCAGCAGGTGCCCGATGTGATGTCCCGCAGGTGCACGCCGTCGGGGGCGTGGCGCTGGAGCCAGTCGAGATCGGCCGGGCTGTTGGCGCCGACCTGGAAGCGGTCCGGGGCGAGCCGGGCCACCGTGAGGTCGGAGCGGATGCCGCCCGCCTCGTCCAGGAGGAGGGTGTACGTCACCGCGCCGGGCTTCTTGGCCAGGTTGTTGGAGGTCATGCGCTGCAGGAACGCGAGTGCTCCGGGCCCCGACACCTCCAGGCGGCGCAGGGGAGTCATGTCGTAGAGGGCGACCTTCTCGCGGGTCGCCTTCGCCTCCGCGGCCGCGATCGGCGACCAGTAGCGGGCCGACCAGGCGTCGCGCTCGGGGACCTCGACGTCGGCGAGAAGCGGGGCGTTCGCCTCGTACCAGTGCGGGCGCTCCCAGCCGCCGCCCTCCAGGAAGACGGCGCCCAACTCCTGCTGCCGGGCGTAGAAAGGGCTCACCCGCAGGGGCCGGGGGTGCTCCATGGGCTGCAGCGGGTGGAGGACGTCGTAGACCTCGACGAACTGCTGGGCGCCGCGGTCGGCCACGTAGGCGGGGGAGCGGTGGGCGTTCTCGAAGCGGGTGAGGTCGCAGTCGTGCACGTCGATGGAGGGCCGCCCGTCGACCATCCACTCGGCGACAGCCTTGGCCACACCCGCGGAGTGCGTCACCCACACCGCCTCGGCCAGCCAGAAGCCGCGCAGCGCACGGGACTCGCCGAGGACCGGCATCCCGTCCGGAGTGAAGGAGAAGACGCCGTTGAAGCCCTCCGCGACGTCGGTGTCGCGCAGCGAGGGCAGCAGCCAGCCGCAGTCCTCCCAGCTCGGAGCGAAGTCCTCCGCGGTGAAGGGGTACGAGGACGGCATCTCGGCCGCGTCGTCGTACGCCGGGACCGTGAACACGTCCACGGGCAGCGGACGGTGGGCGTACGAACCGATGCCGATGCGGTCGGTGTGCTCACGGAAGTACAGATCGCGGTCCTGGAAGCGGAGGATCGGCTTCGAGGCCTCCGTGCGCGGGTCGTTGACGCCCGCCAGCTCGGGCAGCGGCTCGGTCTTCGCGTACTGGTGGGCGAGCGGCAGGAGGGGTATGTCGACACCGGCCATGCGCCCGATCACCGGACCCCAGAAGCCCGCAGCCGACACGACGTGGTCGGCGGGGAACGTGCCCCGGTCGGTCACGACGGCGGTGACGCGTCCTTCCTCCTGCTCCACGCCGGTCACGGTGTGCCGGTCGAGGAAACGCGCTCCACGCGCGCGTGCCCGCTCGATCTGCGCACGGCAGGCGAGCACGGCGCGGGCGAGCCCGTCGTCGGGGGTGTGCAGGCCGCCGAGGACCTTGCTCTCGTCGATGAGCGGCCACATCTCCTTGCACCGGGCCGGGCCGACCAGCTCCGCGCGGATGCCCCAGGAGGCGGCGTACCCGGCCTTGCGGTGCAGGTCGGCCCAGCGCTCGGGCGTGGTGGCGAGTTCGAGGCCGCCGACCGCGTTGAAGCAGGGCAGACCGTCCACTTCCAGGGCCCCGAACTTCTCGACGGTGTACGTCGCGAAGGCGGTCAGGGTCTTGGAAGGGCCTGTCTGGAAGACGAGGCCGGGGGCGTGCGAGGTCGAGCCGCCGGGGGCGGGCAGCGGACCCTGTTCGAGGACCGTGACGTCGCTCCAGCCGCGGGCGGTCAGCTCGTCGGCGAGCGAGCAGCCGACGATGCCGGCGCCGATGACGACGACGCGGGGCGGCCGGGGTTCCGCGCCGCTGGTCGCGGAGGTGTCACTCACAGGACCACCACCGAACGCAGGACCTCACCGCGGTGCATCCTGCCGAACGCCTCCTCGACCCGGTCGAGCGTGATCGTCTCCGAGACGAAGCCGCCGAGGTCGAGCCGGCGGCTGAGGTACTGGTCGACGAGGATCGGGAAGTCCCGGCTCGGCAGACAGTCGCCGTACCAGGAGGACTTGAGGGCGCCGCCACGCGAGAACAGGTCGATCAGCGGCAGATCGATCCGCATCTCCGGATCGGGCACACCGACCTGCACGAGCACACCCGCGTGATCGCGCATGTAGAAGGCCTGTTTGTACGTCGACGGGGTGCCGACCGCGTCGATCGCGACGTCGACCCCGAAGCCGCCGGTGAGTTCGCGGACGGCTTCGACCGGGTCCGTGCCGCGGGAGTTGACGGTGTGCGTGGCGCCGAACCGGGTCGCCCCGTCGAGCTTGGCCTCGTCGATGTCGACGGCGATGACGCGGCGCGCGCCCGCCAGCGATGCACCGGCGATCGCGGCGTTGCCGACGCCGCCGCAGCCGATGACGGCCACGGTGTCGCCGCGGCCCACCCCGCCGGTGTTCACGGCGGCCCCGTAGCCGGCCATCACGCCGCAGCCGATGAGCCCGGCGGCCTCGGGACGGGCCGCCGGGTCCACCTTCACCGCCTGCCCGTCGGCGACCAGGGTCTTTTCGGCGAAGGCGCCGATTCCCAGGGCGGGGCTCAGGGGAGTGCCGTCAAGGAGGGTCATGGGCTGGGCGGCGTTGCGTGAGTCGAAGCAGTACCAGGGGCGGCCCCGCAGGCAGGAGCGGCAGGCTCCGCAGGGGGCGCGCCAGGCGAGCACCACATAGTCGCCGGGGACGAGATCGGTGACGTCGGCGCCGACCGCCTCGATGGTGCCGGCGGCTTCATGGCCGAGCAGGAACGGGAAGTCGTCGTCGATCGCGCCCTCCCGGTAGTGCAGATCCGTGTGGCAGACCCCGCAGGCCTGCACGGAGACAAGTACCTCTCCCGGTCCGGGATCTGGCACGACGATCGTCTGCACCTCGACGGGTGCGCCCTTCTTCATGGCGACGACGGCACGGACCTCGTGTGGCACGGCCAGACTCCTCTGCTGTTGCGCACTGCACGACGGGTTGCGCTATGAGAGACATACTGGGAACGCCATCAAGAGGCCGTCAAGGGGTGGGAGTTAACCCTTGGCAAATCAGCTGGGCACGGCGAAACACGATCGACACGCGACAGGTTCGGGTGCGCGGACGCGACGAGGGCGGAACCGGTGATCACCGGTTCCGCCCTCGTCCCACGCGTCTACTGACGGTCGGTCAGAAGCCGTACCCCATCCGCCGCGACAGCTCCACGGCCGCGGCGACCGTGCGCTTGGCGAGCTCGGTGAGGCGGTCCTCGGTCAGCCGGTACACGGGCCCCGACGCGCTGAGCGCCCCGATCACCTTGCCGTCGTGCGCGCGCACCGGCGCAGCGACGGCGGCCAGACCCACCTCCAGCTCCTCCACGGCGACGGCGTACCCCTGGTCCACGACGGCCTCGAGCTCGCCGCGCAGCGCCACCATCCCGGTCACCGTGTGCTCGGTCAGGCGCGGCAGCGTCCGCGCGATCAGGCCCTCGCGCAGCGTCGTCGGCAGATGGGCGAGCAGGACCTTGCCGCTGGAGGTGGCGTGCAGCGGGGTGCGCCTGCCCAGCCAGTTCTGCGCGGTCACGGACGCGGGACCGCGGGCCTGCATGATGTTGACCGCGGCGTCGTCGTCCAAGATCGCGATGTTGACCGTCTCGCCCAGCTCGTCGGCGAGGTCGCGGCAGACAGGGCCGCCCTCCTGGGAGATGTCCAGACGCACTGCCGCCGCCCCCGCGAGGCGGAGTACGCCGGCCCCCAGGAAGTACTTCCCGCGGTCCTTGGCCTGGCCCACGAGGCCCCGGTTCTCCAGGACGCCGAGCAGCCGGAAGGCCGTCGACTTGTGCACCCCCAACTCGTCGGCGATCTCGGTGACCCCGGCCTCGCCGAGCCGGGCGAGTATCTCCAGGACGCTGACCGCGCGGTCCACGGACTGGACGGATCCCGGCGCCGGCTTCGGCTGTTTCTCGCGGGACTCGGGTCGGTTCTCGGGGCGATTCTCGCGCGGCTCCTCGTTCTGATCAGGCTGTTTCCGCGTGCCGGTCATATCTCAACTCTCACCACCTCGCGGCCTGTTGAAGCCGCATCTTCGGGAAGCCCTTGACGCGGTGGGCGTCCCGACCGGATTCTGTTGCGCATAGCGCTCCCTCGTGCGCCATGCGAAACATCATGTTACCGAAGGGTCCTGGGCCGAGAAGGTGTCAGGACCGGGCCGAGAGAGATCAAAGGGGGGGCCCATGATTCCCGTCTGCCGCCTTGAAGACCTCCCCGCGGGCGAATCCGTCCGTGTCGACACCACACCTCCCATCGCGGTGTTCAACGCCGACGGCGAGATCTACGCCATCGACGACACCTGCAGCCACCAGGACGCCTCCCTCTCCGAGGGGTGGCTCGAGGGCTGCCTGGTCGAATGCCCGCTCCATGCCGCCTCATTCGATCTCCGTACCGGGCGGCCGACCTGCCTGCCCGCCCGCCGCGCCGTGCGCACCCACCGGGTGAGCGTCGACGACGGCACGATCCACGTCCACCTCGTGGCCGAGGAGGGTTCCGCCGCATGAGGACCATCACCGTGGTGGGCGCCTCGCTCGCCGGGCTCTACGCGGCGCGCGAGCTGCGTGCCCAGGGATACGACGGCCGGCTCGTGATCATCGGCGACGAGCCGCACCAACCGTACGACAGGCCGCCGCTCTCCAAAGACTTCCTCATCGGCAAGGCTGATGAGGCCCAACTCGCCCTGTCCGACGACGAGGAGGCCGACGAACTGGCCGCCGAGTGGCTGCTCGGGGTCCGCGCCCGGGGCCTCGACCCGCGCGGCCGCACCGTGCTCCTGGAGGACGGCCGGACCGTCGCGAGCGACGGAGTGGTCATCGCGACCGGCGCGTCCGCGCGCCGGCTGCCGGGGCCCCTCCTGGAGGGGGTGCACACCCTGCGCACCCTGGACGACGCCCGCGCCCTGCGCACGCGGCTGGCCGCCGGGCGCCAGCGGGTCGTCGTGATCGGCGGTGGATTCATCGGCGCCGAGACCGCGTCCTCGTGCGCGGCGCTCGGGCATGAGGTGACGGTCGTCGAGGCCGCCCCGCTGCCGCTTCTCCCGCAACTGGGCGCGGACATGGCGGCGGTCTGTGCCGGGCTGCACGCGCGCGGGGGAGCGGAACTCGTGACGGGCACCGGCGTCGCCGCGCTGCACGGCGAGAGGGCCGTGCACACGGTGGAGCTGGCCGACGGCCGGCTGCTCCCCGCCGATGTGGTCGTCGTCGGCATCGGGGCCACCCCCAACACCGGCTGGCTCGCTGGCTCGACGCTCGCCCTGGGTGACGGAGTGCTCTGCGACGACGGCTGTGTCACCGGGCTGCCGCACGTCGTCGCGGTGGGCGATGTCGCCCGCGTAGGCGGCGCGCGGGCCGAGCACTGGACGAGCGCCACGGAACAACCCCGCGTCGCCATAGGCAACTTGCTGGCCGGTCATACGGCCGAGACCGTGCGCCCGCTGCCGTACTTCTGGTCCGACCAGTACGGCTCCCGCATCCAGTTCGCGGGGCGGCGGCGCGCCGACGACACCGTGCGCCTCCTCGAAGGCTCTCCGGAGGAGGGCAGCTTCCTCGCCGCATACGAGCGGGAGGGGCGCACCACGGCGGTCCTCGCGGTGGACCGGCCGCGTCCGTTCATGCGGATGCGCCGCGGACTGCTGGCGGAGGTGCCGGTCGCGGCCTGACTGCCGGCTAGGGGTGCGACAACTGCCCTGCCCGGCCACGCCTCCGTATGCGTTCCTCGCCCCGCGCCGCCGTCCGAGCCTGCCGGCGGGCCCGGCGCCGCTCGCGCCGCAGCTGACGCGCGGTGCTGCTCGGCACCGACACCACCCCGTGCCGCTGGTTCCACACCTGGCGCGTGACCCACACGTCCAGGACGCCCCAGGTGGCGACGACGGTGCTGGCCACGCTGCTGAGCACCATCGGGAAGGACAGCCAGGAACCGGCCACCGCGCACAGGAACGCCGTCATGGCCTGCATCAGGGTCAGCGCCACGATGATCACGGCTCGCACCGCGGCCGTGCGCACCGGATCGGGAAGGCGCCGTCTGCGCGCCGGCTCCTCGATCCACAACTCCCTGCGGTCCTCGCCGGACTGACGCCTGGATGCCTCGTGCTCATCCTCGGTCGTCCTCTGGCGCTGTGCCGTGCCCATCAACTCGTCACTCCCCCGGTGCCCCACGGGCCGTTGGATGAGATGCCGGCCGTTCCGACTCTTCAGTGGCTGCCCGATATACGCGGCTTTACGCCACCTGGTGACGGCATGCTGTCTCTGGTGCCCGCTGTCCCAACTCCCGTACTGAAAGACGAACGAGAGACCGGGAAGATTCCCACGCGGTTCGGAAAAGCGAAGAGATCCGGCCAACTGGGTCCAGGGGCAAGGCGGACTGTGCCGAGTGGCATGTGCCACACGCGGGATGCAATCTCCCGAATTGGAGGGACAACTGGGGACGTCCCTTTTGCGTCACGGCTGAAATCCGTCCGGACGTGCCTTCGAGTTGCTCCTGTGTCAGTAGTAGGCTCACGCCGTTTGTTGACGCACATGTGTGCCCCTGGCCATAGCGCGGCCGCAGGGGGCCGATCTGGGGGAGGCCATGCGCTTTCGCGGGAAGTCCATCCGCCGGAAGATCGTGGCATTGCTGCTGGTGCCGCTCATTTCCCTGACCGCGATGTGGGGTTTCGCCACCTACCTCACCGGCCAGTCGGCCAAGGACCTCATCGACGTCGCCAACGTCGTCGACAAGATCGGCTACCCGATCGAGGACACCGCACGGGTCGTCCAGCAGGAACGCCGCCAGACCCTCGTCTATCTCGCCGACCCCCGCGCCTCCGACGCGCTCGCCGCGCTGCGCCGCAGCCAGACGGCCACCGACGAGATGATCGCCAAGGTCGTGGAGAACGCGGAGCACCCGGACGTGCGCGAGGAGGTCACCGGACAGTCGGCCGACCGGCTCGCGTCGCTCCTCGACTCCTTCGAGGGCATCGAGTCACTGCGCCGCACGGTCGAGGAAGGCACGATCACCCGGGCCGGCGCGCTGAAGATGTACACGAAACTGATCGACCCCTGCTACGGCTTCCTGATGACCCTGCACGGTCTCGACGACGTGAAGATGGACCAGCAGGGCCGGGCACTCGTCGGCGTCACCCGGGCCCGTGAACTGCTCTCCCGCGAGGACGCGTTGCTCGGTTCCGCACTGGTCGCGCGCAGGCTCACCAAGGCCGAGATCCGGGAAGTCTCCGATCTCAGGGCCCAGCGCACGCTGCTGTACGAGGTCAACCTCGCGCAGCTGCCGGAGGACGAGCGCGCCGGCTACGAGCGGTACTGGAACGGCGCGGAGACGACCGAGCTGAGGTCCGCCGAGAAGGCCGTCGTGGAATCCTCGCCCGGCACCCCGCGCGCCGTCACGTCGGCGCGCTGGGACGCCGCTTCGGGCAAGGCGCTCAAGGATCTCGCCGAGCGCGACAAGGCCGCGGGCGACCGCTTCCAGGACCGCGTCGAGCCGGTGGCGGTCGGCGTGATCGTGCGGGTCGTCGTCGCGGGCGTGTTCGGTCTGCTCGCGCTTCTGTTCTCGGTCTTCATGTCCGTACGCATCGGCAGCAGCCTCATCCGTGACCTGCGCCGACTGCGCCTGGAGGCCCACGAGGCCTCCGGCGTCCGGCTGCCCGGCGTGCTGCGCCGCCTGGCAGCGGGCGAACAGGTCGACGTCGAGACCGAGGCGCCGCGCCTGACGTACGAGAAGGACGAGGTCGGACAGGTCGGCCAGGCCCTCAACACCCTGCAGCGCGCGGCGGTCGAGGCCACCGTCAAACAGGCCGACCTGCGCCGCGGCGTCTCCGAGGTCTTCGTCAACCTCGCCCGCCGCAGCCAGGTGCTCCTGCACAAGCAGCTCACCCTGCTCGACACGATGGAGCGCAGGACCGAGGACACGGACGAACTCGCCGACCTCTTCCGCCTGGACCACCTCACCACGCGCATGCGGCGGCACGCCGAAGGCCTCGTGATCCTCTCCGGCGCCGCACCGTCCCGGCAGTGGCGCAAGCCCGTCCAGCTCATGGACGTCGTCCGTGCGGCCGTCGCCGAGGTCGAGGACTACGAACGTATCGAGGTGCGCCGCCTGCCGCGCATCGCCGTCACCGGGCCCGCGGTCGCCGACCTCACCCACCTGATGGCCGAACTCCTGGAGAACGCCACGGTGTTCTCACCCCCGCACACCGCGGTGCAGGTCCTCGGAGAGCACGTCGCCAACGGCTTCACCCTGGAGATCCACGACCGGGGCCTCGGCATGGCGGCAGACGCGCTCCTGGACGCCAACCTCCGCCTCGCGGAGACTCCGGAGTTCGAGCTCTCCGACACCGACCGCCTCGGCCTCTTCGTAGTGAGCCGCCTCGCACAGCGCCAGCGCGTACGCGTCTCCTTGCAGCCCTCTCCGTACGGCGGGACCACCGCCGTGGTGTTCATCCCGGAGACGCTGCTCACGGACGACGTACCGGACACGAACGGCATCGGTTTCCGTCTGGACCGGCCGCAGCCCAGGGAAGCCGTGGGCCGCGACGCCACCGGAGACAAGAAGGCCGCGCTCGGCCAGGTGCCCGTACAGCTGCCGGGTCTTCCCGCGTCCCTCCTCGACGGTCCCGTCGAGCTGGAGGCGCCGGTCGGCATGGCGGACCTCGACCCCTTCCCCGGCGCGCTCGGCGACCTCGACGACGCCGACAGCGAGCGCGGCGGTCTCTTCCGCCCGCGCCGCCGCGTGGCCGGGGTCCAGGGGGACGAACAGCACCAGCAGGCCCGCGACGAGCGGGAGACGGGCGAGCGCGAGCCGACCCGCCCCGACGACCTGCCCTCACGCGGCAGCAGCGGTGGCAACGGCAGCGGCTTCAGCGGCCCCGACGACGACGCGGCCCCCGGAGACCCCGTACAGCTGCCCCGCCGCAGGACCCCGAAGCTGGTCTCCTCGCACGGCCGTCCCGTGACGCACAACAGGCCCCGTGGCGCGGCAGAGGACGACGACGCGGCACCGGAGCGCCCCGAGCGCCCGCAGACCCCCGTTGGGCGCCCCCAGGGCGGCGCCGTGGACCGGGACCGCGGCAGCGGCCGCCCCGCGGCCGAGCCCATCGACCTGCCGCGCCGCCCCGAGCCGCAGTCCGCCTGGCCCGACCTCTCCCCGCCGCACCGCGACGTCACCGCGGCCGACGCCCCGCCGGACCTCCCGAGGCGCAGCCGGCGTACGGAGTCCCCGCGTACGGAGTCCCCGCGTACGGAAACGCCGCGCACGGAGACAGAGCCCCGCGTCGGCCGGCCCCCGGCGCCCACCACCGCACCCGGCGGACTGCCCCGGCGCGTCCGCCAGGCCAATCTCGCCCCACAGTTGAAGGACGGTCCGGACCAGCGCACGGAGCGCGACCCGGCCCCGGCCACGACCAGGCCGGAGGAGCGCGACGCCGACGAGGTACGCAACCGGATGGCTTCGCTCCAGCGTGGCTGGCAGCGTGGTCGTGAAGAGAACGCCGCGGGCGAAGACGCCTCCGACGGCACAGCACCAGGAACGACATCTGAGGGGGACGGTCGATGACCGCACCGAAGGCCGACGCACGCATCGCCAATACCGGGACGGCGAGGGAGCTGAACTGGCTCCTCGACGACCTGGTGCAGCGTGTCGCCAGCATCCGCAAGGCGCTCGTGCTCTCCGGCGACGGCCTGCCCACCGGCGTATCGCAGGATCTGACGAGGGAGGACAGCGAGCACCTCGCGGCTGTCGCCTCCGGCTTCCACAGCCTCGCCAAGGGCGTCGGACGCCACTTCGAGGCGGGCAGGGTCCGCCAGACCGTGGTCGAGCTCGACGACGCCTTCCTGTTCGTCACGGCCGCGGGCGACGGCAGCTGCCTCGCCGTCCTCGCGGACGCCGACTCCGATGTAGGCCTGGTCGCGTACGAAATGACGCTGCTGGTCAAGAGGGTGGGTGTGCATCTGGGTACGGCGCCGCGCACCGACCTGCCCACGGGAGGGTAGCGGGAGGGTATGAGCGAAGACGGTCAGGGGACACAGGGGACACAGGGGACGCATCGCTGGTTCGACGACGACGCCGGGCCCGTGGTGCGGCCGTACGCCATGACGCGCGGCCGGACCACGAGTCCGGCCCAGCACCGCCTCGATCTGATCGCGGTCGTCATCGCGGAAGCCCGAGCCGGCGACCCGGAGGCGGACAGGACGCTGTCTCCGGAGCACGTGGACATCGTCGGGCTCTGCCGTGACAGCCCCCAGTCGGTCGCCGAGCTGGCGGCCGAACTGGACCTTCCCATCGGCGTGATCCGCGTCCTCATCGGCGATCTCGTGGACGACGAACTCGTCCACGTGACACGTCCCGTACCCCCTGCGGAACTGCCGGACGAGAGTATTCTGCGCGACGTGATCAACGGCCTCCGGGCGCTCTGAACAGCGCGGAATCGGGGAGTGAGACGTGACTGGCTGGCAGTTCTGGGTCGACAGGGGCGGCACCTTCACGGACATCGTCGCGCGGCGTCCCGACGGGCGTCTGCTCACGCACAAACTCCTGTCGGACAACCCCTCCCGCTACACCGACGCCGCCGTCGCGGGCATCCGTGAACTCCTGGGTGCCGCTCCGGGCGTTCCCGACGACACGGCGGACGTTCCCATCGACGCCGTCCGGATGGGCACCACCGTCGCCACCAACGCCCTCCTTGAGCGCAAGGGCGAGCCCACCGCCCTGGTGATCACCCGCGGCTTCGGCGACGCCCTGCGCATCGCCTACCAGAACCGCCCTCACATCTTCGCCCGGGAGATCGTCCTTCCGGAGCTGCTGTACGACCGGGTCATCGAGGCCGACGAGCGGGTCACCGCCGAGGGCGAGGTCCTGCGGGCGCCCGACCTGGAGCAGCTCGCCGGGCCGCTGCGCGAGGCCTACGAAGACGGCATCCGGGCCGTGGCGGTGGTCTGTATGCACAGCCATCTGCACCCCGCCCACGAGCGGGCGATCGCCGAACTGGCCGTCCGTACGGGCTTTCCGCAGGTCTCACTCTCCAGCGAGGTCAGCCCGCTGATGAAGCTGGTCCCGCGCGGCGACACGGCGGTCGTCGACGCCTATCTGTCGCCCGTCCTGCACCGCTACGTCCAGCACGTCGCCGACGAACTCAGCGGCGTACGGCTGATGTTCATGCAGTCGAACGGCGGCCTCACCGAAGCGGGCCAGTTCCGCGGCAAGGACGCGATCCTTTCCGGGCCCGCCGGCGGCATCGTCGGCATGGCCCGTATGTCGCAGCGCGCGGGCTTCGACCGCGTCATCGGCTTCGACATGGGCGGCACGTCCACGGACGTGTCGCACTACGCGGGCGAGTACGAACGGGTCTTCACCACGCGGATCGCGGGCGTACGGCTGCGCGCCCCGATGCTGGACATCCACACCGTCGCGGCGGGCGGCGGCTCTGTGCTCCACTTCGACGGCAGCCGCTACCGCGTGGGCCCCGACTCGGCGGGCGCCGCACCGGGCCCGGCGAGCTACCGGGGCGGCGGCCCGCTCACCGTCACCGATGCCAACGTCGCCCTCGGGCGCATCCAACCCGCCTATTTCCCCCGGGTGTTCGGCCCTGACGGCGACCAGCAGCTCGACGAGGCGCACGTGCGCGACCGCTTCACCGCGCTGGCCGACAACATCAGGGAACGCACCGGCGACGACCGCACTCCGGAGCAGGTCGCCGAGGGCTATCTGCAGATCGCGGTGGCCAACATCGCGGCCGCCGTCAAGCGCATCTCGGTCCAGAAGGGCCACGACGTCACCCGCTACGCCCTCACGACGTTCGGTGGCGCGGGCGGCCAGCACGCCTGCATGGTCGCCGACTCGCTCGGCATCCGCACCGTCCTCGTACCGCCCATGGCGGGAGTGCTCTCCGCGCTCGGCATCGGCCTCGCCGACACCACCGCGATGCGCGAGCAGTCCGTGGAGGCCCGCCTCGAACCGTCCGCGATGCCCCGCGTCCTGAAGACCGCCGACGACCTGGAGGAAGCGGCCCGAGCCGAACTCCTCGCCGAGGACGTGCCCGAGGACCGCATCCGCGTCACACGCCGCGCCCAGCTGCGCTACGACGGCACCGACACCACGCTCACCGTGGAGCTCACCGAGCCGGACAGCATGATCCGCGTCTTCGAGGAACGCCACCGCACCACCTACTCCTTCACCCTGGACCGCCCCGTCGTCGTCGAGGCGCTCTCCGTGGAGGCCACCGGCCTGACCGAGCAGCCCGACCTCTCCGTGCTCGCCGGTGACACGCAACGAGGCGCTCCGGAGACCGTCAGGCTGCACACGGGCGGCGCCTGGCGCGACGTGCCCCTGCACCGCCGCGAGGAGCTGCCGCCCGGCGAGAGAGTCGACGGTCCCGCGATCATCACCGAGGCCAGCGCCACGACGGTCGTGGACGACGGCTGGCAGGCGGCCATGTCACGCGAGGGGCACCTGGTCATGGAACGTGTGGCGGTGCCCGGGGGTTCCGCGGCGAGCACCGCGGCCGACCCCGTCCTCCTCGAAGTCTTCAACAACCTCTTCATGTCGATCGCCGAACAGATGGGCGCCCGCCTGGAGTCCACGGCCCAGTCGGTCAACATCAAGGAGCGGCTCGACTTCTCCTGCGCGCTCTTCGACCCGGACGGCAACCTCGTCGCCAACGCCCCGCACATCCCGGTGCACCTGGGCTCGATGGGCACCAGCGTCAAGGAGGTGATCCAGCGCCGCGGCAGCGGCATGCGCCCCGGGGACGCCTACGCGGTCAACGACCCCTACCACGGCGGAACCCACCTCCCGGACGTCACCGTCATCACACCGGTCTTCGACACTCCGGGGGAGCGGGTCCTGTTCTACGTGGCCTCGCGCGGGCACCACGCGGAGATCGGCGGGATCGCCCCCGGCTCCATGCCCGCCAACAGCCGCTCCATCGAGGAGGAAGGCATTCTCTTCGACAACTGGCTTCTTGTGGAGGGCGGTCGCTTCCGTGAGGACGAGACCCAGAGTCTGCTCACCGACGCCCCCTACCCCTCCCGCAACCCAGCCACCAACCTCGCCGACCTGCGCGCCCAGATCGCCGCCAACCAGAAGGGCGTCGACGAAGTCGCCCGCATGATCGAGAACTTCGGGCTCGATGTCGTCCAGGCGTACATGAGGCACGTACAGGACAACGCCGAAGAAGCGGTACGCCGTGTCATCGACGCCCTTGAAGAGGGCGAGTTCGTATATCCAACTGACTCGGGGGCCGTCATCCGGGTCCGCGTCTCGGTCGACCGCGAAGCCCGCTCGGCGACCATCGACTTCACCGGTACGTCCCCCCAGCTCCCCACGAACTTCAACGCACCCTTCGCGGTGGTCAACGCCGCTGTCCTGTACGTCTTCCGCACCCTGGTGGCCGAGGACATCCCGCTCAACGACGGCTGTCTGCGCCCCCTGCGCATCATCGTGCCGCCGGGCTCCCTGCTCGCCCCCGAGCCGCCGGCGGCCGTCGTCGCCGGGAACGTCGAGACCTCACAGGCGATCACCGGCGCCCTCTACGGAGCGCTGGGCGTCCAGGCCGAGGGCTCCGGAACGATGAACAACGTCACCTTCGGAAACGACCGCCACCAGTACTACGAGACGGTGGCCTCGGGATCCGGGGCGGGCGACGGCTTCGACGGGGCGCCCGTCGTCCAGACCCACATGACCAACTCCCGGCTCACCGACCCCGAAGTCCTCGAGTGGCGCCTGCCCGTGCTCCTGGAGGAGTTCGCGGTGCGTAGGGGCAGCGGCGGCGCCGGCACGTGGCGCGGCGGGGACGGGGCCGTGCGCCGCATCCGCTTCCGCGAACCGATGACGGTCTCCACGCTCTCGCAGCACCGCAGGGTCGCGCCGTACGGCATGGCGGGCGGCAGCCCCGGAGCGCTCGGCACAGGCCGCCTGGAGCGTGCCGACGGCAGCGTCCAGACGCTGGAGGCCAGCGACTTCGCGGACGCGGGCCCCGGCGACGTACTCGTGATCGAAACTCCGGGCGGTGGCGGATACGGCCCGGCCCCGCGCGACACCCCTGACCCCACCGTCACCCCCGACCCCACCGTCACCCCCGACCCCACCGTCACCACTGGTTCACGCGACACCACTCATCCAGGAGAAGCGAGCGATGATCTTCAAGCGTTCTGAGCGCGGCAAGGCCCCCGTCGAGCCGGTCACGCTGAAGATCCTCGTGGCGGGCGGCTTCGGCGTGGGCAAGACGACCCTTGTCGGCGCCGTCAGCGAGATCAAACCGCTGCGCACCGAGGAGCTGCTCAGCGAGGCGGGCCGCCCGGTCGACGACACCAGCGGCGTCTCGGACAAGCACACCACCACCGTCGCCATGGACTTCGGGCGCATCACCCTCCGCGAGGACCTGGTCCTGTACGTCTTCGGCACCCCGGGCCAGGACCGCTTCTGGTTCCTCTGGGACGAGCTGGCCACCGGAGCGCTCGGCGCCGTGGTCCTCGCCGACACCCGCCGCCTGGAGGACTGCTTCGCGGCCGTCGACTACTTCGAGCGCCGCTCCATACCCTTCGTCGTCGGCGTCAACTGCTTCGAGGGCGCGTCGCGTTACCCCGCCGAGGCCGTGCGCCAGGCGCTCGACCTCGACCCCGGCGTCCCCGTGGTGATGTGCGACGCGCGCGAGCGGCAGTCCGTCAAGGAAGTGCTCATCGGAGTGGTCCAGCACGCGATGGAGGCCGCCGCCGCGGCCAGGGAGCCCGCGACGACGTGAGCGCGTGAAGGCGTGCACAGCCACGGCCCGTACCCCCGCCGACCGGGGTACGGGCCGCGGTCATCCTCGGCTCGGCTCTCGGCTCAGCTCGCGCCGTCCTCGTGCCAGCCGAAGCTCCGCTCCACCGCCTTGTGCCAGTTGTGGTACTCGCGCTCGCGCGCCTCCGTGTCCATCGCCGGCGTCCACTCGACGTCCTGCTGCCAGTGCGCCTTCAGCTCGTCGAGGTCGTTCCACACGCCGGTCGCGAGCCCGGCGGCGTACGCGGCGCCCAGACACGTCGTCTCGGAGACCTTCGGCCGGATCACCGGCACCCCGAGAACGTCCGCCTGATGCTGCATCAGCAGATTGTTCTTGGTCATGCCGCCGTCCACCTTCAGGGTCCGCAGCTGCACCCCGGAGTCCTGGTACATGGCGTCGACGACCTCACGGGTCTGCCAGCTGGTCGCCTCGAGGACGGCGCGTGCCAGATGCGCCTTGGTCACGTACCGGGTGAGCCCGGTGACGACGCCGCGCGCGTCGGAGCGCCAGTAGGGCGCGAAGAGACCGGAGAACGCGGGCACGATGTACGCGCCGCCGTTGTCCTCCACGCTCGCGGCCAGGGGCTCGATCTCGTCGGCGCTGCGGATGATGCCGAGCTGGTCGCGGAACCACTGCACAAGGGCGCCGGTGATGGCGATCGCCCCTTCGAGGCAGTAGACGGGCGCATCGGAGCCGATCTTGTAGCCCATCGTGGTGAGCAGCCCGTTCTTCGAGGGAACGGGCCGGTTACCGGTGTTGAGCAACAAGAAGCTGCCGGTTCCGTACGTGTTCTTGGCCGTCCCCGTGTCGTAGCAGGCCTGCCCGAAAATGGCCGCCTGCTGGTCGCCGAGCGCGGAGGCGACCGGCACACCGGAGAGCTGCCCGACCGCGGTGCCATAGACCTCGGCGGACGACCTGATCTCCGGAAGGACCGCCTCCGGGACGTTCATCGCGGCCAGGATCGACTGGTCCCACTGGAGGGTGGCCAGATTCATCAGCATGGTGCGCCCGGCGTTGGTGACGTCCGTGACGTGCACGCCGCCGTCCGTGCCGCCGGTGAGGTTCCAGATCAGCCAGGAGTCGATGGTGCCGAAGGCTATCTCGCCGCGCTCGGCGCGGGCCCGGAGCCCGGGTACGTTGTCGAGCAGCCAGGCCGCCTTGGGCCCGGAGAAGTAGCTCGCGAGCGGCAGCCCGGTCTGCTCCCGGAACCTGTCCTGGCCGTCGGCGCCGCCCAGTTCGTTGCAGAGCGCCGACGTCCGGGTGTCCTGCCAGACGATCGCGTTGTGCACGGGCTTGCCCGTGGCGCGGTCCCACAGGACCGTCGTCTCGCGCTGGTTGGTGATGCCGAGGGCGCTGAGCTGGTCGGCCCTGAGCCCGGCCTTGGCGATCGCTCCCGCGACCACGGCCTGCACCTTGGACCAGATCTCGGTGGCGTCGTGCTCGACCCACCCCGGCTTCGGAAAGATCTGGCGGTGCTCGCGCTGGTCGACGGCGACGATCTCGCCCGCGTGGTTGAAGATGATGCAGCGGCTGGAGGTGGTGCCCTGGTCGATGGCGGCGACGAACTTCTCGGAGTTGTCCGGCATGGCTACCCCTAGCGTCAGAAGGCTACGTTGTAGATGAGACCTGCGAGCGCTCCGCCGATCAGCGGCCCGGCCACGGGGATCCAGGCGTAACTCCAGTCGGACGTCCCCTTGTTCGGGATCGGCAGGAACGTGTGCACGATGCGCGGGCCCAGGTCGCGGGCCGGGTTGATGGCGTAGCCGGTGGGCCCGCCGAGCGAGAGGCCGATGCCGACGACGAGGAACGCCACGATGAGCGTCTGCGTGCCCGACTCGCCGAGCCCCTTGGTGAGCCCGAAGGCGAGGATGGGCAGCACCAGGGCGATGGTCGCGATGATCTCCGTGACGAGGTTGGCCGCCGTGTTACGGATCTCCGGGATGGTCGAGAAGATGCCGAGTGTCGGCGTCGGCTCGTGCGCGCTCGTCACCTTGTCCTTGACGCTGCGGGAGACGTTGGCGTTGAACTGCGCGTAGTACACGAGGTACGCGAGAACGGCGCCGAGCGTCGCGCCGACCATCTGCCCGAGCAGATAGATCCAGACCTTGCCCCACTCCTCGGTGTCGATCGCGATGCCGAGCGTGACGGCCGGGTTGAGATGACCACCGGAGAGAGGCCCTGCGGTGTACGCGCCGGCGAGCACGCCGAAGCCCCATCCGAAGGCGATGACGACCCATCCGGAGGCTTTCGCCTTCGAGTGGTTCAGGGTGACGGCGGCGCACACGCCGGCGCCGAAGAGAATCAGGATCGCGGTGCCGATGATCTCACCGACGAAGATGTCCCCATTCGAGTACATGGCGGCTCCTAGGGCCTCGCCCGGGGCGGTGACCCCGGTACTCCGTGCTGGGTGCGTTCCACGACAACTGCCTGGCTGTGCCCGGTGACTTCAGCCGAAGGCAGGGGTGTCCCGCGCCCCGCTCGGCTTCCATGGCGAGCGTGCCGTCGCAGTCGAATCGCCCAGAGGGGGATGACCCGCTGAACAGGCTGTTCGTGCAGACCTTCGCGCGTACAGGGGCCCTGAGTGGCGAGGAGCCGAAGTGCGGCGATGCCGACTGACACCGGAAGTGTTCACCGGTGGTGATGGAGCGTCAAGGTCGCGGACGGCAACGGTTAACCGGCGTGAGCCCTTCCCCCGTGAGGCGCCCGTGGGCTCTCCCCGCGTCGGGCCGGGGAGAGCCGGTGACAGCGCTCAGCGCACCGCGACGACCGAGGAGCCGTGCCCGAACAGCCCTTGGTTCGCGGTGATCCCCGCGCGCGCCCCCGCGACCTGGCGCGCCCCCGCCGTACCCCTCAACTGCCACGTCAGCTCGCACACTTGGGCGATGGCCTGCGCCGGTACTGCCTCTCCGAAGGAGGCGAGTCCGCCGCTGGGGTTGACCGGTATGCGCCCGCCCGGAGCGGTCGCCCCCTCCCGCAGCAGCTTGGCCCCCTCTCCCTCGCCGCAGAGCCCCAGATCCTCGTACCACTGCAGTTCGAGCGCGGTCGAGAGGTCGTAGACCTCCGCCACGGAGAGCTCGTCGGGTCCGATGCCCGCTTCTTCGTACGCGGCGTGCGCGATGGAGGCGCGGAAGGTCCCGTCGGCCGGCGCCACGGCTGCCGCGGAGTCCGTCGCGATGTCCGGCAGGTCAAGGACGGTGTTCGGGTACGTCGGCGTCACCGTGGACACGGCCCGGATTCGCACGGGGCTGGTCGCGCCGCGCCGCCGCGCGAACTCCATGCTGGAGAGCACGAGCGCCGCCGCTCCGTCGGAGGTCGCGCAGATGTCGAGCAGCCGCAAGGGGTCGGCGACGACGGCCGACGCGGCCACCTCGTCGGCGCTGACGGCCTTGCGGTAGCGCGCGTTCGGATTGAGCGCCCCCGCCGCCGCGTTCTTCACCTTGACCTGGGCGAAGTCCTCCAGTGTGTCGCCGTGCACCGCCATCCTGCGGCGTGCGTACAGGCCGAAGTACGTGGGGTTGGTGGCACCGAGGAGCCGGAACCGCAGCCAGTCCGGGTCGTCGTGCCTGTCCCCTCCGGCGGGCCGGAAGAACCCCTTGGGCGCCGCGTCCGCCCCGACCACGAGGACGACGTCGGCGAGGCCCGCGAGGATCTGCGTACGCGCCGTGTTGATCGCCTGCGCCCCGGACGCGCACGCCGCGTACACACTCGCGACCCGCGCGCCCTGCCAGCCGAGCGCCTTCGCGAACGTCGCCCCGGCCACGTAACCGGGGTAGCCGCCGCGCACCGTGTCCGCGCCTACGATCGAACCAACGTCGCGCCAGTCGACGCCGGCGTCCGCGAGCGCCGCGCGGGCCGCCGCCGTGCCGTACTCGATGAAGCTGCGGCCCCACTTGCCCCAGGGATGCATGCCCGCGCCGAGCACCGCCACCTCGCTGGTCATGCGCCCACCCCCACCGGCCGCCAGTACCACGTCGTCGCTGCTTCTTCCCGGGCCTCGCCGCCGCCCTCGCCGTACTCGCCGTACTCGCCGTCCTCGTCGAGCACGCCGGGGACGACCTCCACCTCCATGCCGACCTCCAGATCGGCGACGGTGACCCCCGGAACCGACTGGCCGAGCACCACCATCCGCTCCGCCTCCAGCTCCACAGCGATCAACGTGTAGGGCTGCCAGGGGAGTTCCGGATCGGACACATAGGGCGCGGGTGGGCGATAGCGGCTGTCCGTGTACGACCAGACGCGACCGCGGGGGGAGAGCGGCACCTCGTCGAGGTCACCGCCCGAGCAGCCGGGATTGCGGCAGAAGCCGTCCTCGCGGGGGAAGAAGACACTGGCGCAGGCCGAGCAGCGCGTGCCCAGTAGGCGGAAGTTGTCTCCCTCCCCGGCGAACCAGCCGGTCACCACGGGAGTACGCGTACGCGACAAGGTTCCTCCACGACACTGGATCTGACGGAACGTCAGAAGTGTGCCACGGGCAACCGGATCCCGTCAGTAGCCCGGCACCCGCTACTTCCCCTGCAGAGAGCGGCGCGCCACGGGGAAGTCGAAGTAAGTGTCCGGGAAGAGCTCCGGCTTGTAGGTGAAGTGCCACCACTCCTCAGGGAGGTTGACGAACCCGACCTTGGACAGCGCGCCCCGCAGTAGATCGCGGTTGGCGCGCTGCTCGCCGGTGATCCGGGGATCGTCCGTGTGGGAGAGGGTGTCGAAGCAGTCGAAGCCGGTCCCCATGTCCACGGAGTTGTCGGGGAACCGCTCCTCCTTGGGCCCGAAACAGGGCGTGAGGGGCTCTCCGGGGACGTACGGACGCGTCGGCAGGGCCGGCAGCTTCACGACCGTCAGATCGAGCGTCGAGCCACGGCTGTGACCGGACTTCGCCGCGATGTAACCGTCCTCGAACAACCGCGACTTGTCGACATGGGGATAGAACTCCGCCTTCATGCGTACGTCGCCGAGGTCCTCGGCCCAGCGCACGAACTGGTCGACCGCCCGTTGCGGCCGGTAACAGTCGTACACCTTCAGGGAGTAGCCCTTGCGCAGCAGTGTCCGCTGCGCCTTGTGCAGGGCCTTCGCCGCGGGCTCCGTGAGGATGCACATCGGCTTCCTGTAGCCGTCGATGGGCTCACCCACGAAGTTGTGCGGGGTGAGGTACCGCATCTCCTGGATGATCGTCGGGTCGACGTCGCGCAACGCCACGAACTCATCGGGAGCCTTGGGTTCGGGCTTGGCGTGGGCGGGCGCGGGGGCGGCGGCCACGGCGGCGAGAGCGGTGGCGGTGACGGCAAGATTCCGCAGCGCGGGGGCAAGTCCTGTCATGAACCCTGCATCTATCAGGATCCGGCCCCGGAGGAAAAGACCGTCACCGGAGGAAAAGACCGCCACCGGAGATCGGACAGAGATCGGATACAGTCCGCGGCGTGTCCGCAACCCAGCACCGCGCCGAACCCACCCCGGGCTCCCACTGTTCGAGCTGCGGGGCGCCTTACGGGGACCGCCTTTCCACCTGGCCCCGCACCTGCGCCGCCTGCGGCACGGCGGCCTATCGCAATCCGCTGCCCGTGGCGGTGGCCCTGCAGCCCGTGTACGACACCAAGGGCACCGCCCTGGTCGTCGTGACCCGGACCATCGCCCCCGCGCGCGGGGGAGTGGCCCTGCCCGGAGGATTCATCGACGACCGGGAGGACTGGCGGGACGCCGTGGTCCGCGAGTTGCGGGAAGAGACCGGCATCGGCGCGGCGAGCCGTGACGTCCGCCTGGTGGAGGCGCTCAGCGCACCCGACGGCTACCTGCTGCTCTTCGGCCTCCTGCCCGAGCGCCCGGCAACCGAGCTGCCGGAGCCCGCCCCCACGGGCGAGACCGAAGGCTGGCACCTGCTGCACCGCCCGGCCGAACTCGCCTTCCCTCTGCACACCTTGGCGGTCCGCGCCTGGTTCGAAGGGCGCTACATCTGACGCCCTACATCTGACGCCGCGCGCTTCCCCGCACCGTCACCCGCAGCCCGACATCGCCCGCCGCCTCCGCGGCGTCCTCGACGGACCGGCCGTCCCGCTCGACCACCACACGCCCTCCGGCCCACCGCGTGGCGAACCGCTCGATCTCCGGCTGCTCCCACCCGTCACCCGCGTCCCTGACCACCAGGCCGCCGCCCGTACGCCCCGGCACAGGCGCCCACACCTCCAGCTCGAGCCCACCGTCGGCACCCCGCACCGGCAGTACGGCGCCGGCCCGCGCGAGCACAGGGATGCGGGACAGCGGAGCCTCCAGGAGCACACGGGCGGGCCCTTCGTACGCCTGGCCGGTCGCCGTGTCGTACCAACGGCCCGCCGGCAGCCGCACCGTGCGGCGGACGGCCCCCGGCTCGAACACCGGAGCCACCAACAGACAGTCCCCGAGCAGAAACGCGTCCTCGCAGTCACGCAGCGCCCGGTCCTCCGGACTGCCCCACCACAAGGGCCGCACGTACGGCGTTCCCGTACGCCGCGCCAGATGCGCGAGCGTCACGAAGTACGGCAGCAGCCGCCGACGTTCGACGAGCGCCACGCGCGCGTGCTCCAGCACATCGGGACCGAACTCCCAGGGCTCCCTGCGCCCGGCCCGCAGCGCGGCGTGCGTACGGAACAGCGGCAGATACGACCCGAGCTGGAACCACCGCAGATACAGCTCGGGCGACGGACTGCCGTCGAACCCGCCCACATCAGGACCCGAGTACGGCACGCCGCACAGCCCGAGACCGAGGACCAGCGACAGCGACGCCCGCAGGCCCGGCCACCCCGTGGCCACGTCCCCGGACCACGTCCCTCCGTAGCGCTGCATTCCCGCCCACCCGGAGCGCGAGAACAGGAACGGCCGCTCCTGGGGGTGCAGTTCGGCAAGGCCCTCGTACCCGGCGCGCGCCATGCCGAGGCCGTACACGTTGTGCGCCTCGCGGTGGTCGCCCCCACGGCCCTCCAGGGCGTGCCGGGCCGAGCGGGGCAACGTCGGCTCCCCGAAAGCGGCGAAGGACACCGGCTCGTTCATGTCGTGCCAGAAACCCGCGAACCCCTGAGCGAGCCGCTCCTTGTAGAGGCCGCCCCACCACGCCCGCACGCGCGCGTCCGTGAAGTCCGGATACACCGCCTGGCCCGGCCAGACGACCCCGTGCACCGTCCGCCCCGCGGCATCCCGCACAAAGGCGTCCGTAGCCCTCCCGCTGTCGTAGACCTCATTGCCCGGCTCGGCCTTCACCGCCGGGTCGACGATCGACACCAGCCGCACGCCGTCCCTGAGCAAGTCGTCGGCGAGCTGCGGCAAGTGGGGATAGGTCTCCTTGTCGACGGTGAACACCTGATGCGCTTCGTAGTGATCGATATCCAGATGAACAGCGTCCAGCGGCAGTTCCCGCTCCCGGTACCCGGCGACGATCCGCCGCACCTCACGCTCACTGCCGAAGCCCCACCGCGCGTGATGGTGCCCGAGCGCCCACGCGGGAGGCAGCGCGGGCGGCCCGGTGAGCGAGGTCCAGGTGTGCAGCACGCGCGCGGGCGTGCCCACCATCACCCAGCACCGCAGCGGCCCGCCGTCCATGCGTACCTCGCACGAACCAGCCCTGTCATGCCCCGACCCCGCACCCACCTCGCCCTCGCGCACCGCCACGGTGCCGTCCCACGTGTTGTCGTGGAACACCAGATGGCAGCCGACATCGGCCACGACGAGCTGCACGGGCATGGTGATGTACAAGGGGCCGTCGCCAGGCCCGAACGAACCCCCGGGATCGGTGTTCCACAGGCGGTACGTGCCGTTCCGCAGCCGGGGCCCCTGCGCGCGTCCCCCGAGACCGAAGAACCGTGCGTCCGCCGCCACTTGCGACCGCTGCAGCCAGCGCGCAGCGCCGTCCCCCGACTCCCACCAGCGGGGCGGCAGATCACGGCGCAGCATCAGACCGCCGGGCGTCCGCAGTTCCACGGCGCCGAGCCGCGACACGACCACCGTCGCCCGCTCCGACACCACCCGCCAGCCGCCCTCCTTGTCAGGCTCGAGGACGGCCCGCGGGTCCGCCTCGGGACTCCCGCTGACGAGCGCGTACGAGGGATCGGGTTGCGCACCGTCCCAGCCCCAGAAGATGGCCCCGCCCGTCGTGACCCGCACCCGCAGCTCGGAACGGGCGAACCGCACCACCCCGCCCCCGGGCCCCGGCTCCACCCCTGTCACCGGACCCGGGACCCGCGCGCGCTCGACACCCCGAGGGGCGAGCGCGGCCGCGTCCACCCGCCGCCTACGCCAAGAGGACCGCACCGCACGCAACCCCTGCGCCGTACCGATCAAGCTGACCGCCTTCATCGAACGCACCAGGTCACGACCGTTCATGCTGCTCACCCTGCCACCGAAGAAGCCACACGTGTGCATCGTTCAACTGCCGTTCACCTGGAGTGAGGGCACATAGTCGCCGCGCCGACTGTGTGAGGCACACCCTGGTGTCGAAATCGATCACGTGGCATCGTCCCTGTCAGCCGTGTCGCGCGCACAACCAGCACGCGCGCACCCACACGCATACGACGCGTAAAGCCCGGGAGCCGCCCCATGTCCTCAGCGAACCCCTCACCGCTCTGGCAGCCCGACCAGGAACGGATCGCCGCCGCGCAGATCACGCGGTTCCAGGCATGGGCCGCCGAACGCCACGGAGCACCCGCCGACGGCGGGTACGCGGCACTCCACCGCTGGTCCGTCGACGAACTGGACACGTTCTGGAAGGCCGTGACCGACTGGTTCGACGTGCGGTTCTCGACGCCCTACGCGCGCGTACTCGGCGACCGCTCGATGCCGGGCGCCGAATGGTTCCCCGGAGCCACGCTCAACTACGCCGAACACGCACTGCGCGCCGCCGAGGATCCCATGCGCACGAGCGACCCGGCTCTCCTCCATGTTGACGAGACCCATGAGCCGGCCGCCGTGACCTGGGGCGAACTCCGCCGCCAGGTCGGCTCCCTGGCGGCG
The DNA here is from genome assembly GCF_009769735.1 of Streptomyces sp. BA2. Taxonomy (NCBI): domain Bacteria; kingdom Bacillati; phylum Actinomycetota; class Actinomycetes; order Kitasatosporales; family Streptomycetaceae; genus Streptomyces; species Streptomyces sp. BA2. Next base: position 1,886,769 of record NZ_WSRO01000002.1, on the reverse strand, counting down.
GAGCTGCGCACACTGGGCGTGCGCCCCGGAGACCGCGTCAGCGGCTACGTCCCCAACATCCCGCAGGCAGTCGTCGCCCTCCTGGCCACCGCGGCCGTCGGCGCCGTCTGGACCTCCTGCGCCCCGGACTTCGGCGCACGCAGCGTCCTCGACCGCTTCCAGCAGGTCGAACCGGTCGTCCTGTTCACCGTCGACGGCTACCGCTACGGCGGCAAGGAGCACGACCGCCGCGACGCCGTCGCCGAACTGCGCCGCGAACTTCCCACCCTGCGCGCCGTCGTCCACATCCCGCTGCTCGGCACCGAGGCCCCCGAAGGCGCCCTGGAATGGGCCGCCCTCACCGCGTCGGACACGGCCCCTGTCTTCGAACCGGTGCCGTTCGACCACCCGTTGTGGGTGCTCTACTCCTCCGGCACCACGGGCCTGCCCAAGGCCATCGTCCAGTCCCAGGGCGGCATCCTCGTCGAACACCTCAAGCAGCTTGGCCTGCACTGCGACCTGGGCCCCGACGACCGCTTCTTCTGGTACACGTCCACCGGCTGGATGATGTGGAACTTCCTCGTCTCCGGCCTCCTCACCGGCACCACGATCGTCCTCTACGACGGCAGCCCCGGCTATCCCGACACCGGCGCCCAGTGGCGCATCGCCGAACGCACGAAGGCCACGCTCTTCGGCACATCGGCGGCGTACGTCATGGCCTGCCGCAAGGCGGGCGTGCACCCGGCCCGCGACTTCGACCTCTCCACCGTCCAGTGCGTCGCCACCACCGGCTCCCCGCTGCCGCCCGACGGATTCCGCTGGCTCCACGACGAGTTCGAGGACACCCCGGGCGGCCTGTGGATGGCCTCGGTCAGCGGCGGCACGGACGTCTGCTCATGCTTCGCCGGAGCGGTACCGACCCTGCCCGTCCACATCGGCGAGCTCCAGGCCCCCGGCCTCGGCACGGACCTCCAGGCCTGGGACCCCCAGGGCAAGCCCCTCATCGACGAGGTCGGCGAACTCGTGGTCACCAACCCGATGCCCTCCATGCCGATCCACTTCTGGAACGACCCGGACGGCAGCCGCTACCACGACAGCTACTTCGACACCTACCCCGGCGTCTGGCGCCACGGCGACTGGATCACCGTGACCTCGCACGGCTCGGTCGTGATCCACGGCCGCTCCGACTCCACGCTCAACCGCCAAGGCGTACGCATGGGTTCGGCCGACATCTACGAAGCCGTAGAACGCCTCCCGGAAATCCGCGAATCCCTCGTCATCGGCGTCGAACAACCCGACGGCGGCTACTGGATGCCCCTCTTCATCCACCTCGCCCCCGGCGCCACCCTCGACGACGGTCTCCGCGACCGCATCAAGCAGACGATCCGCGCGCAGCTCTCCCCGCGTCACGTCCCCGACGAGGTCATCGAGGTCCCCGGCATCCCGCACACCCTCACGGGTAAGCGCATCGAGGTCCCGGTCAAGCGGCTGCTCCAAGGCACGGCACTCGACAAGGCGGTCAACCCCGGCTCGGTGGACAACCTCGACCTGCTCCGCTTCTACGAGGAGTTGGCCCGCAAACGCTCCTGATTCCCGGCCCAGCGGTCGTTGTCAGTGCTGGCAATTACTCTGAGTGAGCATTGATCGACGTATCGCAGGGGGAATCATGGCTCGCACTCAACACACCACCATGCGACGCGCACTACGCCGCGAAGTCGCCGGCACCATCGGTCTCCTGGTCGACGAGGACGACTTCGCGGCGATGCGCCGCTACCGCACCTTCACGTTCGACGACCACACGGCCTACCTCCGGCAGGCCGAAGGCCTCCTCAGGTCGCTCGCGTCCGACGGCGGACACACCACCATCGCCCTCTTCGACCCCGAGGAGTTCGAGGAGTACTGCGCCGAGACCGGCATCGACCCCGACGCCCCGGCCAGCCGCACCCGCTTCACCGCCGAACTCGCCGCCACCGGCCCCACCGTGCCGTACGACGGCCAGCCCCTCGCCGAGCTCCTCCCCGATCTCGTCGACGAGGCGGTCCGCCAGGCCACCTGGGAGTACGCGACGATGCTCCTGGCCCGGCTCGGCTCCTGCGCGGTCTGCGGCGAGGACATCGGCCGAGCCGCCTTCAACCGCGCATCGGACCTGCTCGTCCAACTGCTCGACACCTCAGCCCCCGGCACCCGGCACCTCGTCTGCAGCGTCCCCGCAGCTCCGGAGACACTCCTCGCCGCGCTGCACGCGGCACGGGACGCCGAGGGCAACGCGGAACTCGACGAGACCGAAGCGCTGGAGTTCACCACGGTCCTCGCGGTGGGCATCGCCACCCACAGCGCCGCGGGCGTGGTGATGCGCAGCATCGCGGACGGAGAACGCGACCGCGTCCAGGGCTGGCGCCTGCACGGCGAGCGATTGCTGCCCCTCACCGCCGCCGAGGTCTTCGACGCCTACTGCACCGACGCGGTGTCAGGCGACCTGGTCGCCCCGGAATCAGGCGTCGACTACTGCGCCGCACCGACCATCGGGGACGACGGACCCGGAGGGGGACACCGCCACTGAACGCCGAGGGGCGCCCCATCCACACGGGATGGAGCGCCCCTCACACACCGGGTTCCGGCTACTCGCCGGACAGAACCGCCTGCGCGGCCTTCCGGGCTTCCTCGGCGCTGTCCGCGGCACGCGCGGCAGCCGCCGCACGCTCGCACTGAGCCAGCGTGTACTTGCCCAGCGTCGCCCGCACGTAAGGAATGGACGCCGCACCCATCGACAGCGAGGTGACGCCGAGACCGGTCAGTACACACGCGAGCAGCGGGTCGGAGGCCGCCTCGCCACACACACCACAGCTCTTGCCCTCGGCCCTGGCCGCCTCGGCGGACAGCGAGACCAGGTCGAGCAGCGCGGGCTGCCACGGGTCCTGGAGCCGGGACACAGCGCCCACCTGACGGTCGGCCGCGAAGGCGTACTGCGCGAGGTCGTTGGTGCCGAGCGACAGGAACTCGACCTCCTGGAGAATCGAGCGCGCCCGCAGAGCGGCCGACGGAATCTCCACCATGGCACCGAACTTGGCCTGCAGCCCCGCCTCACGGCACGCGTCGGCGAACGCCTTGGCGTCGATGCGGTCGGCGACCATCGGCGCCATGACCTCGAGGTAGACCGGCAGCCCCTCCACGGCCTTGGCCAGCGCCGTCAGCTGCGTACGCAGCACGTCGGGGTGCTCGAGCAGCGACCGCAGCCCACGCACGCCAAGCGCCGGGTTCGGCTCATCGCCGGGCGTCAGGAAGTCGAGCGGCTTGTCGGCACCCGCGTCGAGCACACGCACGACGACACGGCCCTCGGGGAAGGCCTCGAGCACCTTGCGGTACGCCTCGACCTGCTTCTCCTCCGACGGCGCCTTGGTGCTGTCGTCGAGGAAGAGGAACTCGGTCCGGAAGAGACCGACACCCTCGGCCCCTGCCTCCACCGCGGCCGGCACGTCCGCGGGTCCGCCGACGTTGGCCAGCAACGGCACCTTGTGCCCGTCGGACGTGGCACCGGGGCCGGTCGACGCGGCGAGCGCGGCCTTGCGCGCGGCGGCAGAGGCCTCGAGCTGACTCCTCTTCTCCGCACTCGGCTCGACGAAGATCTCACCGGTGCTGCCGTCCACGGCGACCACCGTGCCCTCGGCCAGCTCACCCGCACCCGGCAGAGCGACGATCGCGGGCACACCGAGCGCCCGAGCGAGAATCGCGCTGTGGCTGGTCGGCCCGCCCTCCTCGGTGACGAAGCCGAGCACAAGCGCGGGGTCGAGCAGCGCGGTGTCCGCCGGCGCGAGGTCACGCGCGATCAGGACGTAGGGCTCGTCGCTGTCCGGCACACCGGGCATGGGAACGCCCAACAGACGGGCGACGATACGATTCCGCACGTCATCGAGGTCGGCGACGCGGCCGGCCATGTACTCACCGGCGCCCGCGAGCAGCTCGCGGTAGTGCGAGAACGCGTCGTAGATCGCGCGCTCCGCCGAGCTGCCGACGGTGACGCGGCGGTCGACGTCGGCCATGAGCTCGGGGTCCTGGGCGATCATGGCCTGCGCCTCGAGCACGTGCTGTGCCTCGCCGCCCGCCAGATGGCCACGCGCATTCAGGTCGGCGGCGACAGCTTCCACAGCCTGGCGAGCGCGCCCCTGTTCGCGCTCGGCCTCCTCCGCGGGAATCTGCTTGGCAGGCGGCTCAAGGACCGCCGTCCCCATGTGCCGAACCTCGCCGATCGCCACACCGTGGCTCACGCCGACGCCTCGCAGCGTTGTCTCCATTTCACCCGTCTCCGATAGAGCGACGGGCCCAGCCGCCGCGGTGGATGTCCTACCTGCCGTCAGGGACGGCGATGACGTCACTTCCAGCTGAAGAGAGCGTCTCCAGCCTTCACGTCGCCATCCTCCACGAGGCCGGAGAGGGACTCGGCAGTGGCCTCGAGTGCCACGATCGGGCAGATCGGAGACTTGCCGGCTGCCTCGACGCCCGCCGGGTCCCAGCGCACGATGGACTGACCGCGCTGCACGGTGTCACCCTTGTTGACGAGCAGCTCGAAGCCCTCGCCATTGAGCTGGACGGTGTCGATGCCCAGGTGGGTAAGGACGCCGTGACCCTCGTCGTCGACGACGACAAAGGCATGGGGGTGAAGCGATACGACGATGCCGTCGACGGGGGCGACAGCCTCGGAGGGCTCACGCGCGGGGTCGATGGCCGTGCCGGGCCCGACCATCGCGCCGGAGAACACGGGGTCCGGTACAGCAGAGAGCCCGATGGCGCGTCCTGCAAGCGGGGACGTCACGCTGGTCATGGCAAGCCTCCCAGGGGGTGGAGATACGTAGCCGTCGTCACTACCTGTCCTGGACGACGCACTGTTCAGAAGAGTAAGTCATAAAAAGTCCCGGTTCCGCGTGAGAGGTCCCGGATGACTGAGTAGGGGCACTGCACAAACGATTTGCGCCCGCCCCAACGCCCGATGTACAGTCGGAGACCTGCCTGAGGCAAGCGGCGCGGTCCAGCGTCCGGGACTCGGCGGCATCTATCAAGTCGGATCCTAATCCCTGGGTCAGCTTCTGCGTGCTCGCAGATGAGTGGTCAGGGAGCCGAGAAAGTCCTGATAGAGTTTGGAACCGCCGGAAAGGGAAACGCGAAAGCCGAAAGGCCGGAGCGGGAACCGGAAAGGCGCCGAGGAAATCGGACACGAAAGAGTCTGATAGAGTCGGAAACGCAAGAACGAAGAACAAAAAGAAACACCGAAGGGAAGCGCCCGGAGGAAAGCCCGAGAGGGTGAGTACAAAGGAAGCGTCCGTTCCTTGAGAACTCAACAGCGTGCCAAAAGTCAACGCCAGATATGTTGATACCCCGTCTCCGGCCGTCATGGTCGAGGCGAGGTTCCTTTGAAGAAAACATCAGCGAGGACGCTGTGAACCGGAAGATTATTCCTCTTCCTGGTTCCGCTCAACGCGGATGCGATCCCGATTACGGGAAAACATTCACGGAGAGTTTGATCCTGGCTCAGGACGAACGCTGGCGGCGTGCTTAACACATGCAAGTCGAACGATGAAGCCCTTCGGGGTGGATTAGTGGCGAACGGGTGAGTAACACGTGGGCAATCTGCCCTGCACTCTGGGACAAGCCCTGGAAACGGGGTCTAATACCGGATGATATCCCCTCTCGCATGGGAGGGGGTTGAAAGCTCCGGCGGTGCAGGATGAGCCCGCGGCCTATCAGCTAGTTGGTGAGGTAGAAGCTCACCAAGGCGACGACGGGTAGCCGGCCTGAGAGGGCGACCGGCCACACTGGGACTGAGACACGGCCCAGACTCCTACGGGAGGCAGCAGTGGGGAATATTGCACAATGGGCGAAAGCCTGATGCAGCGACGCCGCGTGAGGGATGACGGCCTTCGGGTTGTAAACCTCTTTCAGCAGGGAAGAAGCGAAAGTGACGGTACCTGCAGAAGAAGCGCCGGCTAACTACGTGCCAGCAGCCGCGGTAATACGTAGGGCGCAAGCGTTGTCCGGAATTATTGGGCGTAAAGAGCTCGTAGGCGGCTTGTCACGTCGGTTGTGAAAGCCCGGGGCTTAACCCCGGGTCTGCAGTCGATACGGGCAGGCTAGAGTGTGGTAGGGGAGATCGGAATTCCTGGTGTAGCGGTGAAATGCGCAGATATCAGGAGGAACACCGGTGGCGAAGGCGGATCTCTGGGCCATTACTGACGCTGAGGAGCGAAAGCGTGGGGAGCGAACAGGATTAGATACCCTGGTAGTCCACGCCGTAAACGGTGGGAACTAGGTGTTGGCGACATTCCACGTCGTCGGTGCCGCAGCTAACGCATTAAGTTCCCCGCCTGGGGAGTACGGCCGCAAGGCTAAAACTCAAAGGAATTGACGGGGGCCCGCACAAGCAGCGGAGCATGTGGCTTAATTCGACGCAACGCGAAGAACCTTACCAAGGCTTGACATCGCCCGGAAAGCCGTAGAGATACGGCCCCCCTTGTGGTCGGGTGACAGGTGGTGCATGGCTGTCGTCAGCTCGTGTCGTGAGATGTTGGGTTAAGTCCCGCAACGAGCGCAACCCTTGTTCTGTGTTGCCAGCATGCCCTTCGGGGTGATGGGGACTCACAGGAGACTGCCGGGGTCAACTCGGAGGAAGGTGGGGACGACGTCAAGTCATCATGCCCCTTATGTCTTGGGCTGCACACGTGCTACAATGGCAGGTACAATGAGCTGCGAAGCCGCGAGGCGGAGCGAATCTCAAAAAGCCTGTCTCAGTTCGGATTGGGGTCTGCAACTCGACCCCATGAAGTCGGAGTTGCTAGTAATCGCAGATCAGCATTGCTGCGGTGAATACGTTCCCGGGCCTTGTACACACCGCCCGTCACGTCACGAAAGTCGGTAACACCCGAAGCCGGTGGCCCAACCCCTTGTGGGAGGGAGCTGTCGAAGGTGGGACTGGCGATTGGGACGAAGTCGTAACAAGGTAGCCGTACCGGAAGGTGCGGCTGGATCACCTCCTTTCTAAGGAGCACTTCTTACCAACTCCGGTTGGTCAGAGGCCAGTTCATCAGCGAACGTCTGATGCTGGTTGCTCATGGGTGGAACGTTGACTATTCGGCACAGTTGGCCAACTCGGGCCGCAAGTACTGTCCTTCGGGGCGTGGAACGCGGAATGGGTGGGATGACTGGGCCGGGCACGCTGTTGGGTATCTGAAGGTATGGCCGTATGGCTGCCTTCAAGTGCCGACCCCGGTGTACTCGCTGGTTTCCAGTGGGGTGGCGGGTGGTTGGTCGTTGTTTGAGAACTGCACAGTGGACGCGAGCATCTGTGGCCAAGTTTTTAAGGGCGCACGGTGGATGCCTTGGCACCAGGAACCGATGAAGGACGTGGGAGGCCACGATAGTCCCCGGGGAGTCGTCAACCAGGCTTTGATCCGGGGGTTTCCGAATGGGGAAACCCGGCAGTCGTCATGGGCTGTCACCCGCTGCTGAACACATAGGCAGTGTGGAGGGAACGCGGGGAAGTGAAACATCTCAGTACCTGCAGGAAGAGAAAACAACCGTGATTCCGGGAGTAGTGGCGAGCGAAACCGGATGAGGCCAAACCGTATACGTGTGAGACCCGGCAGGGGTTGCGTGTGCGGGGTTGTGGGATCTCTCTTTCACAGTCTGCCGGCTGTGAGACGAGTCAGAAACCGTTGATGTAGGCGAAGGACATGCGAAAGGTCCGGCGTAGAGGGTAAGACCCCCGTAGTCGAAACATCAACGGCTCGTTTGAGAGACACCCAAGTAGCACGGGGCCCGAGAAATCCCGTGTGAATCTGGCGGGACCACCCGTTAAGCCTAAATATTCCCTGGTGACCGATAGCGGATAGTACCGTGAGGGAATGGTGAAAAGTACCGCGGGAGCGGAGTGAAATAGTACCTGAAACCGTGTGCCTACAAGCCGTGGGAGCGTCGCGTGCAGCACTTGTGCTGTACGTCGTGACTGCGTGCCTTTTGAAGAATGAGCCTGCGAGTTTGCGGTGCGTTGCGAGGTTAACCCGTGTGGGGAAGCCGTAGCGAAAGCGAGTCCGAATAGGGCGATTCAGTAGCGCGCTCAAGACCCGAAGCGGAGTGATCTAGCCATGGGCAGGTTGAAGCGGCTGTAAGAGGTCGTGGAGGACCGAACCCACCAGGGTTGAAAACCTGGGGGATGACCTGTGGTTAGGGGTGAAAGGCCAATCAAACTCCGTGATAGCTGGTTCTCCCCGAAATGCATTTAGGTGCAGCGTCGTGTGTTTCTTGCCGGAGGTAGAGCACTGGATAGGCGATGGGCCCTACCGGGTTACTGACCTTAGCCAAACTCCGAATGCCGGTAAGTGAGAGCACGGCAGTGAGACTGTGGGGGATAAGCTCCATGGTCGAGAGGGAAACAGCCCAGAGCATCGACTAAGGCCCCTAAGCGTACGCTAAGTGGGAAAGGATGTGGAGTCGCAGAGACAACCAGGAGGTTGGCTTAGAAGCAGCCACCCTTGAAAGAGTGCGTAATAGCTCACTGGTCAAGTGATTCCGCGCCGACAATGTAGCGGGGCTCAAGCGTACCGCCGAAGTCGTGTCATTCCAGCATATAGGGCCAACGCCTGCTGGGATGGGTAGGGGAGCGTCGTGTGCCGGGTGAAGCTGCCGCGGAAGCGAGTGGTGGACGGTTCACGAGTGAGAATGCAGGCATGAGTAGCGATACATACGTGAGAAACGTGTGCGCCGATTGACTAAGGGTTCCTGGGTCAAGCTGATCTGCCCAGGGTAAGTCGGGACCTAAGGCGAGGCCGACAGGCGTAGTCGATGGATAACCGGTTGATATTCCGGTACCCGCTGTGAAGCGTCAAACATCGAGCCCATTAATGCTAAGGCCGTGAAGCCGTCCTGGAGCCTTCGGGCAAAGGGAAGTGGTGGAGCCGCCGACCCAAGATGGTAGTAGGTGAGTGATGGGGTGACGCAGGAAGGTAGTCCAGCCCGGGCGGTGGTTGTCCCGGGGTAAGGGTGTAGCCCGTCATCTAGGTAAATCCGGATGACATGTGGGTGAGACCTGATGCCGAGCCGATTGTGGTGAAGTGGATGATCCTATGCTGTCGAGAAAAGCCTCTAGCGAGTTTCATGGCGGCCCGTACCCTAAACCGACTCAGGTGGTCAGGTAGAGAATACCGAGGCGTTCGGGTGAACTATGGTTAAGGAACTCGGCAAAATGCCCCCGTAACTTCGGGAGAAGGGGGGCCATCACCGGTGATGAGTCTTGCACTCTGAGCTGGGGGTGGCCGCAGAGACCAGCGAGAAGCGACTGTTTACTAAAAACACAGGTCCGTGCGAAGCCGTAAGGCGATGTATACGGACTGACGCCTGCCCGGTGCTGGAACGTTAAGGGGACCGGTTAGTGCGCTTTCGGGCGTGCGAAGCTGAGAACTTAAGCGCCAGTAAACGGCGGTGGTAACTATAACCATCCTAAGGTAGCGAAATTCCTTGTCGGGTAAGTTCCGACCTGCACGAATGGCGTAACGACTTCTCGACTGTCTCAACCATAGGCCCGGTGAAATTGCACTACGAGTAAAGATGCTCGTTTCGCGCAGCAGGACGGAAAGACCCCGGGACCTTTACTACAGTTTGATATTGGTGTTCGGTTCGGCTTGTGTAGGATAGGTGGGAGACTTTGAAGCGGGCACGCCAGTGTTCGTGGAGTCAACGTTGAAATACCACTCTGGTCGTGCTGGATGTCTAACCTGGGTCCGTGATCCGGATCAGGGACAGTGTCTGATGGGTAGTTTAACTGGGGCGGTTGCCTCCCAAAGAGTAACGGAGGCGCCCAAAGGTTCCCTCAGCCTGGTTGGTAATCAGGTGTTGAGTGTAAGTGCACAAGGGAGCTTGACTGTGAGACCGACGGGTCGAGCAGGGACGAAAGTCGGGACTAGTGATCCGGCGGTGGCTTGTGGAAGCGCCGTCGCTCAACGGATAAAAGGTACCCGGGGATAACAGGCTGATCTTCCCCAAGAGTCCATATCGACGGGATGGTTTGGCACCTCGATGTCGGCTCGTCGCATCCTGGGGCTGGAGTCGGTCCCAAGGGTTGGGCTGTTCGCCCATTAAAGCGGTACGCGAGCTGGGTTTAGAACGTCGTGAGACAGTTCGGTCCCTATCCGCTGTGCGCGTAGGAATATTGAGAAGGGCTGTCCCTAGTACGAGAGGACCGGGACGGACGAACCTCTGGTGTGCCAGTTGTCCTGCCAAGGGCATGGCTGGTTGGCTACGTTCGGAAAGGATAACCGCTGAAAGCATCTAAGCGGGAAGCCTGCTTCGAGATGAGTATTCCCACCCCCTTTGAGGGGTTAAGGCTCCCAGTAGACGACTGGGTTGATAGGCCAGATCTGGAAGCCCGGTAACGGGTGGAGGTGACTGGTACTAATAGGCCGAGGGCTTGTCCTCAGTTGCTCGCGTCCACTGTGTTGGTTCTGAAACCACGAACAACCCCGTATGTCGGGCCACGACTACGGTGCGGTTGACAGTTTCATAGTGTTTCGGTGGTCATAGCGTGAGGGAAACGCCCGGTTACATTCCGAACCCGGAAGCTAAGCCTCACAGCGCCGATGGTACTGCAGGGGGGACCCTGTGGGAGAGTAGGACGCCGCCGAACTCAATTTATAGCCGTGGTCCCTGGACTTATTGTCCAGGGACCACGGCTTTTTGTGTTTCCAGGGCTTTTCTGGCCCTTGGCTACCCCTCTGCACCGCCGGCTGACAACTGACGGTAAGGTCAGGGGGCATCATCGGCTCGTTTCCCACAGGAGGCCCCCGGGTGGAGGTCCAGGAGACTCGCGTCCAGACGGACCGAGTCCTCACCATCCCGAACATCCTCAGCATGGCGCGCCTCGTTGGCGTACCCCTCTTCCTGTGGTTGATCCTCAGGCCCGAGTTCGGCGGGCCCAAGAGTGATCACTGGGCGCTCCTGGTGCTCATGCTGAGCGGGATCAGTGACTACCTCGACGGCAAGCTGGCCCGTCGCTGGAACCAGATCAGCAACCTTGGACGGTTGCTCGACCCGGCCGCTGACCGGCTCTATATTTTGTCGACATTGGTCGGGCTCACGTGGCGGGAGATTCTGCCGCTCTGGCTGACCGCGGCGCTGCTGCTGCGCGAGCTGATGCTGCTGGTGATGGTCGGGATCCTCAGGCGTCACGGCTATCCGCCGCCCCAGGTGAACTTCCTCGGCAAGGCAGCCACCTTCAACCTGATGTACGCCTTTCCACTACTGCTCCTCAGCGACGGAAGTGGCTGGATCAACACTCTCGCTGCTATTTTCGGATGGGCGTTCGCTGGATGGGGTACAACTCTGTACTGGTGGGCAGGGATCCTCTATGTGGTTCAGGTCCGCCGACTTGTCCGTGCGGACACCACGGCCGATTGAGCTCGCCGATTCGGCAGCTGTAGAGGCTTGCAGTCCCGTGAATGACATTCGCGGGCCTATATTGGCGGGCTAAGTCGGCTAGATCGTCGTCTATTGAGGAGGACGCTTCCGACATGAAGGCCGTCGTAATGGCCGGAGGCGAAGGCACGCGCCTTCGCCCTATGACCTCGAGCATGCCCAAGCCGCTCCTGCCTGTGGCCAATAGGCCCATCATGGAGCATGTGCTGCGGCTGCTGAAGAGGCATGGGCTCACCGAGACCGTAGTGACAGTCCAGTTCCTGGCCTCCCTGGTCAAGAATTACTTCGGCGATGGTGAAGAGCTCGGGATGGAGCTCACCTATGCCAATGAGGAGAAGCCACTCGGCACTGCCGGGAGCGTGAAGAACGCTGAGGAAGCATTGAAGGACGATGCGTTCCTCGTGATCTCCGGTGATGCGCTGACTGATTTCGATCTCACCGAGCTGATCAACTTCCATAAGGAGAAGGGAGCGCTCGTCACCGTCTGTCTGACGCGCGTGCCCAATCCGCTGGAATTCGGCATCACCATCGTGGACGAAGAAGGAAAGGTCGAACGCTTCCTGGAGAAGCCGACCTGGGGGCAAGTCTTCTCCGACACGGTGAACACGGGCATCTACGTCATGGAGCCCGAGGTCTTCGACTACGTCGACGCCGACGTGCCGGTGGACTGGTCCGGCGACGTCTTCCCTCAGCTCATGAAGGAAGGCAAGCCCATCTACGGCTACATCGCCGAGGGCTACTGGGAAGATGTCGGTACCCACGAGAGCTACGTCAAGGCTCAGGCCGACGTGCTGGAACGCAAGGTCGACGTCGAGCTCGACGGCTTCGAGATCTCGCCCGGTGTCTGGGTTGCCGAAGGCGCCGAGGTGCACCCCGACGCCACGCTGCGGGGGCCGCTCTACATCGGCGACTACGCCAAGGTCGAGGCGGGTGCCGAGATCCGTGAGCACACGGTCCTGGGATCGAACGTCGTGGTCAAGGCGGGCGCCTTTCTGCACAAGGCCGTCGTGCACGACAACGTCTACATCGGTCAGCACAGCAACCTGCGTGGCTGTGTCATCGGGAGGAACACCGACATCATGCGGGCCTCCCGCATCGAGGACGGTGCCGTCATCGGCGACGAGTGCCTCGTCGGTGAGGAATCGATTATCCAGGGCAACGTCCGGGTCTATCCGTTCAAGACGATCGAGGCCGGCGCGTTCGTCAACACCTCCGTCATCTGGGAGTCCCGGGGCCAGGCCCATCTCTTCGGTGCGCGTGGCGTCTCCGGGATTCTGAACGTGGAGATCACGCCGGAGCTCGCGGTGAGGCTCGCGGGGGCGTACGCCACGACCCTCAAGAAGGGCTCGACCGTCACCACCGCCCGTGATCACTCACGAGGCGCGAGGGCGCTGAAGCGAGCGGTGATCTCGGCTCTGCAGGCCAGCGCCATCGACGTACGGGACCTGGAGAACGTACCGCTGCCGGTGGCGCGGCAGCAGACGGCTCGGGGCAGTGCCGGCGGGATCATGATCCGGACGACGCCCGGGGTTCCGGACTCCGTCGACATCATGTTCTTCGACGCGCGAGGGGCCGACCTTTCGCAGGGGAGTCAGCGGAAGCTGGACCGGGTGTACGCGCGCCAGGAGTACCGGCGGGCCTTTCCCGGCGAGATCGGGGACCTGCACTTCCCGTCCAGTGTCTTCGACTCCTACACCGGCTCGCTGCTGCGCAACGTCGACACCACAGGTGTGGCCGAGTCGGATCTGAAGGTGGTCGTCGACGCCTCCAACGGAAGTGCGGGCCTTGTGCTTCCGAGCCTGCTCGGGCGGCTTGGCGTGGACGCGCTGACCGTCAACCCGGGTCTCGACGAGTCGCGTCCGACCGAGACCTACGAAGCGCGCAGGTCGGGTCTGGTGCGGCTGGGCGAGATCGTGGCGTCGTCGCGTGCTGACTTCGGTGTGCGGTTCGACCCTGTGGGCGAGCGGCTTTCGCTCGTCGACGAGAAGGGGCGGATCATCGAGGACGACCGCGCGCTGCTCGTCATGCTCGATCTGGTCGCGGCGGAACGCCGCAGTGGCCGGGTCGCGCTGCCGGTGACGACGACGCGTATCGGCGAGCAGGTGGCCGCGTACCACGGGACGCAGGTCGACTGGACGACGACATCGCCCGACGATCTGACGCGTGTGGGGCGTGACGAGTCGACCATCTTCGGTGGGGACGGCCGCGGTGGATTCATCATCCCGGAGTTCAGCAGCGTCTTCGACGGTACGGCCGCCTTTGTGCGGCTCATCGGTCTCGTCGCGCGCACGCAGCTCACGCTGAGCCAGATCGACGCGCGTATCCCGCGCGCCCATGTGCTGCAGCGTGACCTCGCGACGCCCTGGGCGGTCAAGGGGCTTGTGATGCGGACCGTGGTGGAGGCGGCGGGGGAGCGTTCGGTGGACACCACCGATGGCGTGCGGGTCGTGGAGTCGGACGGGCGCTGGGTGCTGGTACTGCCCGACCCCGCGGAGGCCGTCACTCATCTGTGGGCCGAGGGGCCCGACGACGCGTCCGCTCAGGCGTTGCTCGACGAGTGGTCCGCCGTGGTGGACAGCGCCGGTCGCTGACCGGTGGCACGGGCCGGACGGCACCCTTGAGAGGTGCCGTCCGGCACGCCGGTGGGGCCATTCGGAGGTAACGCCCGCGACGTGCGACGATGTGCGGCATGCCGCAGCAGCCCCCCGTTCGGAGCACCCCCTCGCGCCCCCGGCGCCCGGACGCCTCCATGTCGCTGCTGAACACGGTCATGGACCACAGCCTGGACGAGGGCTACGCCGAGGCGGCGGCACGCAAGAAGGCCAAGGGCGCGGGTGGAGTGCCGCGTCCGCTGCGGGCGAAGCTCGGTCTTGCCCTCGGCCTTGTGCTCGCGGCCCTTGTGGTGACGGTGGGTGCCGCGCAGGCGCGGATAGCCGCTCCGGTCGTCGCCAAGGAGCGCGCGGAGCTCATCGACCGGATCGAGACGGCGACCTCCGACGCCGACGAGCTCGAAGAGGACGTCGAGACGCTCCGTGACGACGTGGACGAACGGCAGCGCGAGGCACTGAAGAAACACGGGGGCAGCCAGGGCGAGTTGGTGTCCCTGCTCTCCGGTGCCACCAAGGTCCAGGGACCCGGCGTGAAGCTTGTGGTGGACGACGCCAAGGAAGCCGACCAGGGCGGGGGCGGGCCGCGCGAGAGCGCGGGATTCTCCGACACCGGGCGGGTGCGCGACCGCGACATGCAACGGGTCGTCAACGGCCTGTGGCAGTCCGGCGCGGAGGCGATCGCCATCAACGACCAGCGGCTGACGGCGCTGTCGGCGATCAGGGCCGCGGGTGACGCGATACTGGTCGACAACAAGCCGCTGGTGCCGCCGTATACGGTGCTTGCCGTAGGCGACGGGCAGCGCTTGAGCACGAGATTCCAGAACAGTCGCGACGGTCAGTATCTGCACGCTCTGCAGGAGAACTTCGGGGTCCGGACCAGCATTTCCGTCCAGGATGATGTCCGACTGCCGGCAGCACCGAGTGTGACCGTACGTACAGCAGAGCCGAAGGCAGGAAAGGGCACATCGTGATCGCCGTACTGGGCCTCGTCGTGGGAGTCGTGGCCGGATTGTTGGTCCGGCCCGAGGTTCCGGCGGTGGTCGAGCCGTACCTTCCGATCGCCGTGGTGGCGGCACTCGACGCGGTGTTCGGAGGCCTGCGCGCGATGCTCGACGGCATCTTCGACGACAAGGTCTTCGTGGTGTCATTCCTCTCGAACGTGGTCGTTGCCGCCCTTATCGTGTTCCTGGGCGACAAGTTGGGCGTAGGTGCTCAGCTCTCCACCGGTGTCGTGGTGGTGCTCGGCATCCGGATCTTCTCGAACGCCGCCGCCATCCGCCGACACATCTTCAGGGCGTGACGCGGATGGCTACGGAAGAGACCCCCGGGGGCGAGAACCGGAGCAGGGAGCTGCCCGCAGAGGTGCGGAGCGTGCCCGCCGAGCCCGGGGAGGGCGCGGCGCCGGAGCAGGCAGAGCAGCAGGAGAAGCAGCAGAGCGAGCAGGCATCGCTCAGCGGCCGTCAGCGGCTGATGGAGGGGCTGTGGCCGCCTCGCGTCACGCGCCCTCAACTCATCGTGGCCCTGCTGCTGTTCGTGCTGGGACTCGGTCTTGCCATCCAGGTGCGCTCCAACAACGACAGCAGCGCGCTCCGTGGCGCACGTCAGGAAGATCTCGTACGCATCCTCGATGAACTGGATGACCGTACACAGCGTCTGGAAGGTGAGAAGCAGCGTCTCGAGGACCAGCGCACCGGGCTTGAGAACAGCTCGGACCAGGCCGAGGAGGCCCGCAAGCAGACTGTCGAGAAGGAGCGTCAACTCGGCATCCTGGCGGGCACCGTGGCTGCGCAGGGTCCTGGAATCACGCTGACCATCGATGACAAGAAGGGGTCGGTCGAGGCGGACATGCTGCTCGACGCCATTCAGGAGTTGCGTGCCGCGGGTGCCGAGGCCATCCAGATCAATGACGTACGCGTAGTGGCCAACACCTATCTGTCGGATACGGACAGTGGTGGTGTCCGGGTGGACGGCCGCAAGGTCGGCAAGCCCTACCGGTTCAAGGTCATCGGCAAGCCGCAGGACCTCGAGCCGGCGCTGAACATCCCAGGTGGAGTGGTGCAGACTCTGGAGAAGGAGCAGGCCACCGTCACCGTGACGCGAGCGGAGAAGATCGTGGTGGACGCCTTGCGAGCGGCGAAGCGGCCTGACTACGCTCGGTCGTCGTCCCAGTGAGGCGGGGGTGCATGGGGGCCGCCGGTCGAGGGCATGAGGTTGCGGGGGGTCGGCGCACTGTAAGCGTGGTGCGTGGTGGAAACTGTTTGGCGGATACGGACGTTGTGAGGATGTCTGTGCTGCCGATGTACGCCGGTGTGTGCAATCAGGGTTCGTCCTGCCCCACGGGCGGGTCTGTTTCGGTCAAGGGGAATCGCCCGTGAAGTTGTTTGCGAAGTTGTTCGGCAAGAGCGCACGTGAGGACAGTGGCAATCCCGCCACCGCCCGGCACCGTGCCCCGCGCCATGGAGATGCCGAGGAGCAGGGCGCCGAGCGCCCGATGTTCCGTGACCAGGTCGGTGGGCCAGGCGGTGACATTTCGGGCGCGCAGGGCGCGTCGTCTGTTGACCCTGCCGGTCCGGGCCGCATAGGTTTCGGAGAACCGTCAACCTCAAGTACGGGTGGAGGGTTTACCCCCGATCCGTACGCATCGAATGCCCCCGCGGGGCAGCCGCGGCAGGAGGATCCGTCCATGGCCCTGGTGTGTACGAGGTGCGGGAACCGCAACGCCGAGGCGAGCCGGTTCTGCTCCAACTGCGGCGCGCCGCTGCGGGCCGGGGCCGCGCCGGAGCGTCCGTCGGAGACGACCTCGACGATCTCCATCTCGGGCCTTGAGGCCTACGACGCGGAGGTGACGGGGCAGACCGCCTCGCCCGCCCTCTCGCCGGAGGCCCAGGCCGCCGTTGACGCACTGCCGCTCGGCTCCGCGCTCCTCGTGGTGCGCCGTGGGCCGAACTCGGGCAGCCGCTTCCTTCTGGACGGCGAGCTGACCACGGCGGGGCGTCACCCGCAGAGCGACATCTTCCTGGACGACGTGACCGTCTCGCGCCGCCACGTGGAGTTCCGTCGCCTCGGGGACGGTTCCTTCACCGTCGCCGACGTGGGCAGCCTCAACGGCACGTACGTCAATCGGGAGCGCATCGACTCGGTCGCGCTGTCGAACGGCGACGAGGTGCAGATCGGCAAGTACCGGCTGGTCTTCTACGCGAGCCAGCGGGGCATCGGCATCTGATCTGTCAGGAAGGTCCATGCTTCAAACACCGAGGGGCGGTGCCGGCAACGGCACCGCCGCCGAGGACCGTCGGCTGATGAGCATCGGCGCCGTCCTGAACGCGCTGCGTGACGAGTTTCCCGAGGTCACGATCTCCAAGATCCGTTTCCTGGAGTCGGAAGGGCTCATCGAGCCGGAGCGCACGCCGTCCGGCTACCGGAAGTTCAGCCCGGAGGACGTGGAGCGGCTCGGTCACGTCCTGAGGATGCAGCGCGACCACTATCTGCCGCTCAAGGTCATCCGGGAACACCTCGACGCCCTGGAGCGCGGTGAGCGGGTCTCCACGCCCTCCCTGGGGCAGCCGCGCGAGCCCGGTGACGCCTGGGGCGTGAGTGACGCCGTGGAGCCCACTGCCGCCCGTGTGGGCCGTGCGGAGCTGCTCGCCGCCGCCGAGATCGACGCGGAGCAGCTCGCCGACTGGGAGACGTACGGGCTTGTCGTGCCGTTGCCGGACGGTGGCTACGACGCGGAGGCCGTGACGGTCGCCGCGCTCGTCGTGGAACTTGGGCGATTCGGTATCGAACCCAGGCATCTGCGCGCCATGAAGTCGGCGGCCGAACGTGAGGCCGGCCTGGTCGACCAGGTCGTGGCGCCGCTGCGCCGGCACCGCAATCCGCAGACCAGAGCCCATGCGGAAGCCCGTACGAAGGAACTCGCCGGGCTGACCGGAAAGCTGCACTCTGCACTGGTGCAGAGTGCGCTCGGGGTGCGGTTGCCCTGACTCGGGGGGTGCCCGACTACCCAAACCTGCCGGGCACGTCCTAGGGTTGCTGTGTGAACGAGCTCGACGTCGTAGGTGTCCGGGTGGAAATGCCCTCCAACCAACCGATCGTGCTCCTGCGTGAAGTGGGAGGCGATCGTTACCTCCCCATCTGGATCGGACCAGGTGAGGCGACCGCGATCGCCTTCGCACAGCAGGGGATGGCGCCCGCACGGCCGCTGACCCACGACCTGTTCAAGGACGTGCTGGAGGCGGTGGGTCAGGAGCTCACCGAAGTGCGCATCACGGACCTCCGAGAAGGGGTCTTCTACGCGGAACTGGTCTTCGCCAGTGGAGTCGAGGTGAGCGCCCGGCCGTCCGACGCCATAGCGCTCGCGCTGCGCACCGGAACGCCGATCTACGGCAGCGACGGTGTTCTCGACGACGCGGGCATCGCCATTCCGGACGAGCAGGAGGACGAGGTGGAGAAGTTCCGCGAGTTCCTCGACCAGATCTCGCCCGAGGACTTCGGTACCAACAGCCAGTAGGCCGTCACCAACAGCCGGTGGACCGTCGCTTCCTGAGGGTCCCGGCGGACCATTCGGCTAGCCTTTCCCGGCGGTGCGGTACAGCAAACCACTCTTAGGGTGATTATCACTCGGCGTGCCGAGTGTGGCGATCGTTGACGAGCCCCTGGCGACTGCCTACCGTCGTGAAGGCAGGTCAAGGACGGAGGTCGGCGTGAGAAGCAGCGGCGACGGTACGGCGATGGGCGGTCCGTATCCGCTTCACAGCAGCGCGGCCGGTCACTCTCCGAAGAGGCCGATGGCGGTTCAGGGGAGCGTTCAGGGGAGCGGGGACGCCACGTCCGGACAGTCCGAACAGGAACAGATCGGTTACCGGGGGCCGACCGCGTGCGCGGCCGCCGGCATCACGTATCGACAGCTCGACTACTGGGCCCGTACGGGCCTCGTCGAGCCCAGTGTGCGGTCCGCGGGCGGATCGGGGACCCAGCGGCTCTACAGCTTCAGGGACGTCGTCGTCCTCAAGATCGTGAAGCGGTTCCTCGACACCGGTGTGTCCCTGCAGAACATCCGGACCACGGTCCAGCACCTGCGTGACCGCGGTTTCCGGGACCTGGAGCGCATGACGCTCATGAGCGACGGCGCGACGGTCTACGAGTGCACGTCGCCCGATGAGGTCCACGACCTGCTCCAGGGCGGCCAAGGGGTCTTCGGGATCGCCGTGGGCGTCGTGTGGCGGGACGTGGAAGCGGCGCTTTCGCAGCTGCACGGGGAGCGGATCGACACCGGGGAGACGCTGGTGCGGCAGAATCCCGCCGACGAGCTCGCGAGGCGGCGCAACAGGGCCGTGTGAAGCGGCTTTGCCAGTGGCGTTGTCAGTGGCGTAGGGCAGCATCAGAGGTGTGAGAACCGCGCCCACGATTCTGCATCTCGACATGGATGCCTTCTACGCGTCTGCCGAGCAGGCCGCGAAGCCGAGTCTGCGCGGGAAAGCCGTGGTCGTGGGCGGGCTCGGGCCGCGGGGTGTGGTGGCCACGGCGTCGTACGAGGCGCGGAAGTTCGGTGTGCACTCGGCGATGCCCATGGGGCAGGCGCGGCGCCTGGCGCCCAATGCCGCTTATCTGGTGCCGCGCTTCGGGCTCTACCGCGAGATCAGCGAGCAGGTGATGGGGCTGCTGCGGGAGCTGTCGCCGCTGGTGGAGCCGCTCAGCCTGGACGAGGCCTTCGTCGATCTGGAGGCGGGGGGCGTGGCCGACGACCAGGCGTCGGCGCTCGCTGTGGGTGAGCGGTTGCGTGCGGACATCAAGGCGGTGACGGGGCTCGCGGGGTCGGTCGGGCTCGCCGCGTCCAAGATGCTGGCCAAGATCGCCTCGGAGGAGGCCAAGCCGGACGGCCTGCGGCTCATAGTGCCGGGGACCGAGCGTGACCTGCTCGGTCCGATGCCGGTCCGGACGCTGCCCGGTGTCGGTCCTGCCACCGGGGACCATCTGCGGCGGGGCGGGATCACGACCGTGGGGGAGATCGCGGAGGCGGGCGAGGACGAGCTCGTACGCCTCCTCGGGAAGTCGCACGGGAGCGCGCTGTACGCGATGGCGCTCGCGCGGGACGAGCGGCCCGTGGTGGCGGAGCGGGAATCCAAGTCGGTCAGCGTCGAGGACACGTACGACGTGGACATCCACGACCGGGTACGGGTCAGGGGCGAGGTCGCGCGGCTCGCCGACCGGTGTGTGGAGCGGCTGCGGGCGGCGGGGCACTCGGGGCGGACGATCGTCCTGAAGGTGCGGCGGTTCGACTTCTCGACGCTGACGCGCTCCGAGACGCTGCGTGGGCCGACGGACGACCCCGGGGTGGTGCGGGAGGCCGCGGCGCGGCTCCTCGAGGCCGTGGACACCACCGGAGGCGTGCGGCTGCTCGGGGTGGGGGTCACGGGGCTCGCCGACTACACGCAGGAGGACCTCTTCGCGCAGGCGCAGGCGCAGGCGCTGGCCGAGGGCCCTGAGCAGGGGGAGGGCGAGGGCGATACTGCGGGGGAGGAAGCGGCTGCGGATGGCGCGGAGGAGCCGCCAGCTGATGAGATGCCGCTTGCCGCGCGGCGGTGGGCTGCCGGGCACGACGTGCGGCATGAGCGGTTCGGGCACGGGTGGGTGCAGGGGAGCGGGCTCGGGCGTGTGACGGTGCGGTTCGAGACGCCGGGGTCCTTGCCGGGGCGGGTGCGGACCTTCCGGGTGGACGATGCCGAGCTTGTACCCGCGGAGCCGTTGCCGCTGGTGGGACCACCGGAGGTGGGTGCTGAGCAGTGCCCCTTGGGTTAGCGGTGCCCGGCGATGGGCGTTGTGCCCACCCGTTCCGCCCGTGCGGAACGCCTGCCCACAACGAGGGCGGACGAGGGCGGTCAGCTTGCGGTCTGCGGGCTCAGGGCTCTTCCTCGCCCGCTATGCGGCCGAAGTTCTTGTCCGGTGGCGGAGGTGACTCGGGAAGTGTGGTGTCCAGGCCGTAGTGGCGGTAGAGCTGCAGTTCCTGTTCGGGGGAGAGGTGGCGGCCGACGCCGAAGTCGGGGGCGTCCTTGATCAGGGAGCGCTCGAAGGGGATGCGCACTGTGCCGTCGCGTACGAGCTCGCTGGGCTCCAGGGGCACGAACGCGTCCCGGCTGAACAGGCCCGTGCGTATGGCCGCCCACTCCGGGGCGCCGGTGGCGTCGTCGAGATAGACCTCGTCGATCGTGCCGATCTTGGCCCCGTTCCGGTCGAACGCCTTCCGGCCGATCAGGTTGCGCGGATCGATATCGGTCTGCACGGGCCCTCCAACTGGTCGAGACGTGCCGAAGTGGGGCGTAACTCATCCTTGTTCGTTCGTAATCACTACGAAAGAGCACTTCGGGGCAGGCGGCCACTCGAGGGATCCTCAATCTCCTCGCTGGTAGGCTGGCGCTTGGCTGCTGACCCCGTGCGGGAGAGCTCTCCGGTGGAGACACCGGAGGCGCCGAAGGAGCAACTCCTCCCCGGAATCTCTCAGGCCCCTGTACCGCACGGACGAGGTCACTCTGGAAAGTAGGGCGGGCGTCGGGCGGGCACGTCCGGAACCCTTCCTCACCGACGGTGAAAGCCGGTGCGGCGCCTCTCGCGGGGCACGGACCGGTGAAGCTCTCAGGTTGAGATGACAGAGGGGGAGGCCGTCCGGGTACCCGTGCCGTGGTGCCCCTCGCAGGTCGCGTCAGACCAGGAGGCCTCCGCAATGACCGCCACTCCTCGCACCCCGCTCTCCCAGCTCGAACAGGGCATCCCCTTCGAGCAGCGGCACATCGGTCCCGATGTGGAAGCACGGGCCAAGATGCTCGCGCAGGTCGGATACGGCTCGCTCGACGAGCTGACCGCCGCCGCCGTGCCGGATGTGATCAAGAACGCCGAGGCGCTGAACCTCCCCGGGGCGCGCACCGAGGCCGAGGTCCTGGCCGAGTTGCGCTCCCTCGCGGACCGTAACCAGGTTCTTGATTCCATGATCGGGCTCGGTTACTACGGGACCTTCACGCCGCCCGTGATTCTGCGGAACGTCATGGAGAACCCTGCGTGGTACACCGCTTACACGCCGTACCAGCCCGAGATCTCCCAGGGGCGGCTCGAGGCGCTGCTCAACTTCCAGACCGTCGTCGCCGAGCTGACGGGGCTGCCCACGTCCGGTGCCTCGCTGCTGGACGAGGGGACCGCCGCCGCCGAGGCCATGGCGCTGTCGCGGCGCATGGGCAAGGTCAAGGACGGTGTCTTCCTCGTCGACGCCGACGCGCTGCCGCAGACCATCGCCGTCATCCAGACCCGCGCCGAGCCGACCGGTGTCGAGGTCGTGGTCGCCGATCTGAGCGAGGGCATCCCGGCCGAGGTCGCCGAGCGCGGTGTCGTCGGCGTACTGATCCAGTACCCCGGCGCCTCGGGTGCCGTGCGCGACATCAAGCCCCTCATCGAGCAGGCGCACGAGCTCGGTGCCATAGTCTCCGTCGCCGCCGACCTGCTGGCCCTCACGCTGCTCACCTCGCCCGGTGAGCTCGGCGCCGACATCGCGGTCGGGACCACGCAGCGCTTCGGCGTCCCGATGGGCTTCGGCGGCCCGCACGCCGGTTACATGGCGGTGCGCGAGAAGTTCGCGCGCAGCCTGCCCGGGCGGCTGGTCGGTGTCTCCGTGGACGCGGACGGCAACAAGGCCTACCGGCTCGCGCTGCAGACCCGTGAGCAGCACATCCGCCGCGAGAAGGCCACCAGCAACATCTGTACCGCTCAGGTGCTGCTCGCCGTGATGGCCGGAATGTACGCGGTCTACCACGGACCCGAGGGGCTCAAGGCCATCGCGCGGCGTACCCACCGCTACGCCATCGTGCTCGCCGCGGGGCTCGCCGCGGGCGGGGTCGAGGTCGTGCACGGTGCGTACTTCGACACCCTGACCGTGCGGGTGCCCGGCAGGGCCGACGAGCTCGTCGCCGCGGCCCGCGAGGGTGGCGTCAACATCCACCAGATCGACGCCGACCACGTCTCGCTGGCCTGCGACGAGACCACCACGCGCAAGCAACTGACCGCGATCTGGACCGCGTTCGGGGTCGAGGCCGACATCGAGGCGCTCGACGCGGAGACCGAGGACACGCTTCCCGGCGGCCTGCTGCGCTCCGACGAGTACCTGACGCACCCCGTCTTCCACCAGTACCGCTCCGAGACCGCGATGCTGCGCTACCTGCGCAAGCTGGCCGACCGTGACTACGCGCTCGACCGCGGCATGATCCCGCTGGGCTCCTGCACCATGAAGCTCAACGCGACCACGGAGATGGAGCCGGTCACCTGGCCCGAGTTCGGGCAGCTGCACCCCTTCGCCCCCGCCCAGCAGGCGCAGGGCTATCTGACGCTCATCCGTGAGCTGGAGGAGCGGCTCGCCGAGGTCACCGGGTACGACAAGGTCTCGCTGCAGCCCAACGCCGGTTCGCAGGGCGAGCTTGCCGGACTGCTCGCCGTGCGCGGCTACCACCGCGCCAACGGCGACGAGCAGCGCACCGTCTGCCTCATCCCGTCCTCCGCGCACGGCACCAACGCCGCGAGCGCCGTGATGGCCGGCATGAAGGTCGTCGTCGTGAAGACCAGCGACGACGGCGAGATCGACATCGAGGACCTGCGCGCCAAGATCGAGAAGCACCGCGACGAGCTGTCCGTGCTCATGATCACCTACCCGTCCACGCACGGTGTCTTCGAGGAGCACGTCGCCGACATCTGCGCCCAGGTGCACGAGGCGGGCGGCCAGGTCTACGTCGACGGGGCGAACCTCAACGCCCTGGTGGGCCTCGCCCAGCCCGGCAAGTTCGGCGGCGACGTCTCGCACCTGAACCTGCACAAGACGTTCTGCATCCCGCACGGCGGCGGTGGCCCCGGCGTCGGCCCGGTCGGTGTGCGCGAGCACCTCGCGCCGTACCTGCCCAACCACCCGCTGCAGCCCGCCGCGGGCCCCGAGACGGGCGTGGGTCCGATCTCCGCCGCGCCGTGGGGCTCGGCCGGAATCCTGCCGATCTCCTGGGCGTACGTACGCCTCATGGGCGGCGAGGGCCTCAAGCGGGCCACGCAGGTCGCCGTGCTCTCCGCGAACTACATCGCCAAGCGCCTGGAGCCGCACTACCCGGTGCTCTACACCGGTCCCGGCGGGCTCGTCGCGCACGAGTGCATCATCGATCTGCGGCCGATCAGCAAGGCGACCGGTGTCAGCGTCGACGACATCGCCAAGCGGCTCATCGACTACGGCTTCCACGCGCCGACCATGTCGTTCCCGGTCGCGGGCACCCTGATGATCGAGCCGACCGAGAGCGAGGACCTGGTCGAGATCGACCGGTTCTGCGAGGCGATGATCAGCATTCGCGCCGAGATCGAGAAGGTCGGCGGCGATTGGCCCGCCGATGACAACCCGCTGCGCAACGCCCCGCACACCGCCGCAGCGCTCGGCGGTGAGTGGGAGCACGCGTACAGCCGCGAGGATGCCGTCTTCCCGGCCGGTGTGGTGGCCGCGGACAAGTACTGGCCGCCGGTGCGCCGCATCGACCAGGCGTACGGCGACCGGAACCTGGTCTGCTCCTGCCCGCCGCTGGATGCGTACGAGGACTGATATCGGGGCCTGCACATGCATGGGGGCCGGTCCGGAGGTTTGTCTCTCCGGGTCGGCCCCTTTGTTGTCCGTGCTGTCCGTGCTGTCCGTGCCCTGCTGCCGTCGCGTCAGGCGGCGGTCATGATCGTGTCCGTGCCCAGCGGTCGATGCGGGGCGATGATCTGACCGTCCGGCAGCAGTTCACCGGTGTCCTCGAAGAGGAGGACGCCGTTGCACAGCAGGCTCCAGCCCTGCTCCGGGTGGCTCGCCGTGAGGAGCGCGGCTTCCCGGTCGGCGGAGTCGGCTGTCGGGCACGGTGGTTGGTGCTGGCACATGGAAGGGTTCTTTCGCTGCGATGTGATGGCTGTGACGTCTGCCTTGCGGCTCGATGCGGTGTTCATGGCCGCCCCCCGTTTAGTCGGTCGGTCCCAGTGTTGCCCTACGGGCGTCAATCCGCAGGGATTTAGCGGCAGCGCTCCTTACTGCTTAATGACGTATCACCCGCCCGGACGGTTCAGCCCAACTGCACTGTCTCTTCGGGTGGTTCGGGGTGGTCATACCGGGCTAGTCCGTATGGGCACATGACGCGCCGGCCCCGCGGTCGGGACGGCGGCGGGGCACGGGGACGTACGGCGAGGTCAGGCGGGTGAGCCGAGCAGCGGCGCCGGGGTCATGCGGTGCGTGAGGACCTTGAGGAGCTCCGCGGCGCGGTGTGGGCGGTGCGCCGCGATGCCGGGCGGCGCGGGCGCCAGGGGCACGAGGACATCGGAGGGCGCGAGATGGCCGCCCGCGCCGTCCGCGGTGCAGTCGCCGTGCAGCCAGAGTGTGAGCATGTAAAGCTCGGGTACGGACAACAGTCGTGGCTGGTACGGCATGGGCATCGCTTCGGCCTGACGGAGGGCGCGCTCGGTGGACGCAATGTACGGACCTTCGAAGAAGTGCGAGAAGGTCCACCCGTCAGGCGTCAGCATCGTGTCCGCAGCGGCGACGGCTCGCTCGCCTGAGCGGATCAGGAAGCGCCAACCCGCGAGCCGGGTGGGCGACGTATCCGAAGGGGTGATCCGGTCAAGTACGTGGACCGGCAACGGGAGTTCGGGGCTCGCGGGTCCTTGCGCCGCGCGCAGGGACGGGGTGCGGGCTTCGCGTACGGCAGTGGGTGAACCGAGTGCCGCGAGGACGCTGCGCAGGGCGGGCGCGGGAGCCGGGGGGACTTGCAGCGGCATGATGGGTCGCCTCTCTCATTCGACAGGCACGGTGGAACGAGGACAGGTGCGGACGTCGCTGTCTGCTCCGGGGTCAGAGGGGCGGGGGCAAGGGACCGCGAGCGCCAACTCTCTGCCTCGTTCGCGGAGTTTATACGACACGTGTTCAGGCAGTGTTTCGTCTAACCGCACCCGATATTGCCTGCAAGGCGTAATTCGGTCGCCATTTTGCGGCCTTTAACCCGATTCTGGAAGAGCCCGGACGTTTGACCTCGGACCCCTTCGTGGGAGCGGACGGCCGATTCTCATCGGTGTTTTTCACCAGGCGCCGGTGCGAGGATTCCCCGGCACACCTCATGCCTGGTGAATGTGCCGCTCGTACTTGGCGTTGAGCGTACTGGGCCGGGGGCATGTGCGGGGCGTTATCGATCACATTGCAGGGCATCATCCACCGAGACACAGCGGCCGGATCATTGGCTGCCCATCCGAGGAGGGGACGCTTCGATGGGGGAGAAGGTCGTAGCAGGAACGTTTGATCTGGCCGAGCGGAACCAGTATCGGACCAAGCTCAAGGAGTGTCTGGCGGGGTTGCGGAGGCTGCTGGACGAGGAGCGGTTCGACCGGCCCAAGAACCTGATGGGCGTGGAGATCGAGCTGAATCTCGCGGGGCCCGACGGCATGCCGAGAATGCTGAATGCGGAAGTACTCGAACGGATCGCGAGCCGGGACTTCCAGACGGAACTCGGAATGTTCAATCTTGAAGTCAATATCGCACCGCACCGATTGGGCGGACGTGTTCTCGACCGTCTCGCCGAGGAGTTGCGCACCGGCCTCGCCTATGCCCACCGGAAAGCGAACGAGGTGAACGCCGGCATCGTGATGATCGGCATTCTGCCGACCCTCGCGCACCACGACCTGGTCTCGGGAAACCTCTCCGACGTCGACCGCTACGCGCTGCTCAACGACCAGATCGTCGCCGCGCGCGGCGAGGAGTTCGTCCTGGACATCCAGGGCGTGGAGCGGCTCACCTGCACGTCCGCGTCGATCGCCCCCGAAGCGGCGTGCACATCCGTGCAGTTGCACCTCCAGGTCACGCCGGGCAGGTTCGCCGACGTGTGGAACGCGGCCCAGGCCGTCGCCGCCGCCCAGATCGCCGTCGGCGCCAACGCGCCTTTCCTGTTCGGGCGTGAGCTGTGGCGCGAGTCGCGGCCGCCGCTGTTCCTGCAGTCCACCGACACCCGCCCGCCCGAACTCCAGGCCCAGGGCGTGCGGCCGCGGACCTGGTTCGGCGAGCGCTGGATCAGCGACGCGTACGAGCTCTTCGAGGAGAACCTGCGCTACTTTCCCGCGCTGCTGCCCCTCATGGACGACGAGGAGCCGCTGGAGGTGCTCGACGACGGCCGCGTGCCGCAGCTCGGTGAACTCGTCCTGCACAACGGCACCGTGTACCGCTGGAACCGCCCCGTGTACGGCATCGCGGGCGGCGTCCCGCACCTGCGGGTGGAGAACCGCGTCCTGCCCGCCGGCCCCACCGTCACCGACGTCATCGCCAACGCCGCCTTCTACTACGGCGTCGTACGCGCCCTCGCCGAGGAGCCCAGGCCCGTGTGGAAGCGGCTGCCCTTCGAGGCCGCGGCCCGCAACTTCGACACCGCGTGCCGCGACGGCATCGAGGCCCGTCTGCGGTGGCCGCGGCGCGGCCGCTCGGGCGGGATCGTGGAGGTGCCCGCGGTCGCTCTCGTACGCGACGAGCTGTTGCCGCTGGCCGCGGCCGGGCTCGACGCGTGGGGCGTGGAGCCCGCCGACCGGGACTTCTACCTCGGCGTCATCGAGGAGCGGTGCAGGCGCCGGGTGAACGGAGCGTCCTGGCAGGCGGCGACGTACCACCACGCCTTGGAGACCGGGCTCGAACGCGAGGCCGCGCTCGCGGCGACCACCCGGCGCTACGCCGAGCTGATGCACGCGGGGGACCCGGTGCACACCTGGCCGGTGGGGCTGCCGGAGCCGGCCGTCCTGAGCTGAGGCGTACGGGGATGGGCTCAGCCGTGGCTGCCCGCCTCCATGATGGCCTTGAGGATGACCGCGTGGATCTGCGCCGGGTCGTCGACCTGGTGGCCTGACCCGCCGGTCGCCTCCGCGATCTGCACGACCTCCTCCTTGTCCGCGTTCGGGCCGACCGCGATGGCGATGAGCGGCACCGGGCGCTTGGGGTCGGAGAGGTTCTCCAGCTGGGAGATGAGGTTGCTGCGCGAGATGGAGCCGGGGTCCTGGTTCGCGCCGTCCGTGAGCACCACGAGGGCGTTGAACTTGCCGCCCGCGTGGGTGGACGTGGCTTCCTTGTACGCCGCGAGCGTGGTGTCGTACAGGCCGGTCGCGCCGCCCGGGATGGGCGTCAGGTCGCTGAAGGCCTCCGCGATCCTGTCCCGCTGGGTGCCGCCGCCCTTGCGGTCGCCGAGCCGCTCGGTCGGCACGAGCTTGCGGTAGTCGCGCTCGCCGTCCAGGAGGGTGGCGAACTCCCACAGGCCGATCTCGTCCTCGTCCGTGAACCCCGCGAGCGCTTGGAGGAGGGAGGACTTGGTGACCTCCATCCGGGACTGCTCGCGGCCCGGCACGAACTCGCCCATGGAGTCCGAGACGTCGACGACCGTGCTGAGCCGGGCACTCTGGACGGTGATCGTCCACATGCCGAGCGTCTCCTGGAGCTCCTTCTCGGAGGGCGGCTCGCTCGCGTCGTCGCCGTACGGCTGGGGCGTGCGCCCGCCGGCCGCGGTGACGAGCTTCTCCGACGGGTCCTCGGCGCCCGTCCTGAAGCCGTGTTTCTCCAGGATCGCGCGGCCCTCCTCGTCGCTGAACAGGGTCATGAAACGCAGGGCGGCCCGGCTCTGGTCCGTGGACAGCTCGTCCTCCTGGACCAGCGTGTACGGGTGGTCGAGGCGCGGTGAGCCGTCCTTCGGATAGAACATGTCGAGGCTGTTCTCCTCGCCCGCCGACGCGTTGTGCGCGAACGCGGCCTGCTCGGAGAGGATCAGCGCCTGGTTGCGGCGCGGGTTGCCCTGTTCGGTCCCGGAGGAGTCGCGGGCCAGGGTGTCCAGGAGCTGGCCGTCGCTGTCGGACGTACGTGCGGACAGCGCCTTGGCCATCCCGGCGGCCTGGGTGTCGCCGTCCTTGCCGCCCGACTTCTTCGCCGACGCGCTCAGCTGCGCCAGCGCAAGGAGGCCGGTCGCGCTGCGCGCGGGATCGGCGGCGCCGAGCCGCAGCTTGTCGCCCTTCATCGCCGCGCCGGTCAACTCCGGCCAGCTGTACGTCTTCTTGGGCCAGCCCAGGGTCTTGGAGGCGGAGGGGACCATGGCCATGCCGACCGGGGACGAGGCTATGTTCCCCGCGGGCGACACCTTGTTCTGCTTGCCGCCCAGGCCCACGCGCTGCAGCCACAGTTCGGAATCCGGCACCCACACGTCGTAGCCGGGATTGCCCTTGCCCGTGCGCAGTTCGTCGGCGACCTTGTACGAATCACGCGCCGAGACCCGTACGTCGATGCACGCCCCGTCGGACGTGACGTCGTTCTCACGCGCGTCGTCGGCCGCCGCGCTCAGGGCCGGGGCGATGGCGGGGGCGGCGACGACGTCCAGCTGCACCGTGTCGTCGTGGCACGAACCGCCGAAGGTCAGCAGGTCGCTGCGGACCGCGACCGCCGTGCCCGCCGCGACCGTCAGGACGAGTGCCGTCGCGATGGCCACGGTACGGCCGCGTGTACGTGGCCGAGGGTCGGGTGCGTCGGTCCCGTACTCATCGGGCAAGCTGTGACGTCCCATGGCGGTGGTGCCCCTCCTTGAGCGATGAAGCAAGGAAAGAGGGGGCGGCATGACCGCAATCGGCGTCCGTCCCCCTCGGCCTGTCGCGCACGGTCTTCGTAACTTCTTTCGAGACCCTAGCGGGGCGGGGATGGGGATGAGGCGGGATTACTCAACTGGAGGCGGAGTGCAAGCGGAGTCCGGGCCGTTGGCCGGTTCTTTTCGGGGCGAGGGGCCATCGCGACGGATCTTCCGGGACGAGACGCTGCTCGTCCTGGCGCTCTCGCTAGGCGCGAGCGGTGTCTCCGCGCTGATCAGCTTTGTCGGATCGGTCACCAAACCCGGCGGTCTGAAGGATCAGGCCGCGACCATGAACGCGTCGGCCGCTCCGGGGCGGCCGTGGCTTGATCTCGCGTGGCAATTGTTCGGAATCACGACGGCGTTGGTGCCGGTGGCGCTGGTCGCGCACTTCCTGATCCGGGAGGGCGCGGGGCTGCGCTCGATCGGCTTCGACCGGAGCCGGCCGTGGCCGGACCTGGGGCGCGGGGCGGCGATCGCCGCGGTGATCGGCAGCACCGGGATCGCGTTCTATCTGGCGGCGCGGGGGCTCGGGTTCAACCTGACGGTGGTGCCCGAGGATCTGCCCGACGTGTGGTGGAAGTATCCGGTGCTCGTGCTGGCCGCGGTGCAGAACGCGGTGCTCGAGGAAGTGATCGTCGTCGGCTATCTGCTGCGCAGGTTCGGGCAGTTGGGGTGGACGCCGATGGCCGCGCTGGTCGGGAGCTCGGTGCTGCGCGGCTCGTACCACCTCTATCAGGGCATCGGCGGGTTCATCGGGAACATGGCGATGGGGGTGGTCTTCGTGCTCCTGTACCGGCGGTGGGGGCGGGTCGGGCCACTGGTGGTGGCGCATTCGCTGCTGGATATCGGCGCGTTCGTGGGGTACGCGCTGCTTGCGGGGAAGGTGGGGTGGCTGCCGACGCCTTAGGCGGCGGGCGCTTCCGGAGGGCAGTTCTGTGGGGACGTACGACTGGGTCGTACGTCCCCACAGTCGTGTCAGGCGTACAGCTCGCCCTCGATGACGGTGACCGCGCGGCCCGTCAGGAGGGTGCGGTCGCCGCGAAGTTCCGTGCGGACCAGGCCGCTGCGGGCCGATGCCTGCAGGCCGGTGAGCTCCGTGCGGCCAAGGCGCTGGGACCAGAAGGGGGCAAGGGCCGTGTGGGCGCTGCCGGTCACCGGGTCCTCGTCGATGCCGACGCGCGGGAAGAAGCCCCGGGAGACGAAGTCGTAGCCGCGGGCGGGGTCTTCGGCGCGTGCGGTGGCGATGATGCCGCGCTCGGAGTGCTGGGCGAGGGCCTTGTGATCCGGGGCGAGGGCGCGCACCGTCTTCTCGTCGGCGAGCTCGACCAGCAGGTCGCCGAGGTGCGCCCCGGTGTCGTACGCCGCGAGCGGCTCGGCGCCGAGGGCTTCTGCCGCGCCGTCGGGGATCTCGGCCGGGGTGAGCGGGGCGGTCGGGAAGTCCATGGTGATGGTGCCGTCGGTGTGCGCGACCGTGGTCAGGACACCGCTGCGGGTGGCGAACCGTACGGGGCCTTCGGCTGAGCCGGTGGCCTTCAGGACGTGGGCGGTGGCGAGCGTGGCGTGGCCGCAGAGGTCCACTTCGGTGGCGGGCGTGAACCACCGGAGCGCCCAGTCGGCTTCGGCGTCCGCGGGGAGGCGGTGGGCGAAGGCGGTCTCGGCGTGGTTGACCTCCGCGGCCACGTTCTGTAGCCAGGCGTCCTCGGGGAAGGCGTCGAGGAGGAGGACGCCGGCGGGGTTGCCCGCGAAGGGGCGGTCGGTGAAGGCGTCGACGATGCGAATGCGGTGAGAAGTCGGCATGTCGATGACGCTAGCGGGCCAATGCGGGGGTGGGACAAGGCCAATTGGGGGTGAGTGGCCCGATTGGCCTGCTCGGCGATCTCGCCTCGCGTCCCGCACGGGGCGGGCACAGGCTGGAAGGGAGGGGAACTCTGGACCCCGCCACCGGGCCCGATGAGCCCGATGAGCCCGATGAGCCCCACGAGGAGGAGCCATGACGGCGACGACGCGGAACGACACTCCTGTCGCGATCGAAGGAGGCGGCGTGGAGCTGCGTATGCGGGATGTCGGGGGAGGCATGGCCGTCGCGTTCGTACAGCTTCCGGAGGGTGCGGACATGACGCCGGCCCTCACGGGGATGCCGGGCGGATTGTGCCAGTGCCCGCACTGGGGGTACCTGCTCAAGGGGCGGCTGAAGATGCGGACAGCGTCCGGTGCCGAGATCTACGAGGCCGGTGAGGCCTTCTACTGGGCGCCGGGCCATGCGCCGGAGGCGCTCGAGGACTGCGAGTACGTCGACTTCTCGCCGGCGAAGGAGCTGGGCGAGGTGGTCGACCACGTCAAGGCGCACATGGGCTGAACGCTCCCTCCGGCCGGCCTGGCGAGGTGGCGGCTGGGGGCCGGCGTCACGGGCTCGCGCGGCGACCGCGGCCTCCAGCAGGGTCCAGCCGTCGACCTCCACCGCCGGCTGCCCTCCCGGCTGCCACCCGCGGGCCGACGCGACGTCGAGCAGGGCCCGGACGGCGCCCGGTTCGTGCAGGTTCAGGGAGTCGCCCCCGGTGAAGCCCACGTCCCCGGAGCCCATGGGGAACCCGCCCGGGACGTACCGGCCCGGCCCATGAGAGGGGGGGGCTTGCCAGGCGAACGGTTCCGATATATCGTTGACGCATCGCGACTGATCAACGACTACACGGTTGATCACTGATACAAGAGGAGTGATGGCGATGCGTTCCCACGGTTATGAACACGAGCACGGACGTGGAAAGTGCGGCCCCGGCCATGAGGGCCGGGGTGGTTTCGAGGGGCGGCGCGCGGCGTTCGGTCCCTTCGGGCCTGGCTTCGGCGGCCCCGGTGGGCCCGGTGGTCCCTGGGGTGGCCGAGGCGGCAGGGGTGGTCCGCGAGGCAGGGCGCGGCGCGGTGACGTACGCGCGTCGATCCTGGCCCTCCTGAAGGACCGGCCGATGCACGGCTACGAGATGATCCAGGAGATCGCCGAACGCAGCGGCGGGGCATGGAAGCCCAGCCCCGGTTCGGTCTACCCCACCCTCCAGCTTCTGGAGGACGAGGGCCTGATCAGCAGCGCGAGCGAGGGCGGCAAGAAGCTCTTCTCGCTCACCGATGCCGGTCGCACCGCGGCCGACGAAGGTCCCGACGCGCCTTGGGAAGAGGCCGGGCGCGGGGTCGACTGGGAGGCGCTGAGCGAGATCCGGCAGGCCGGTTTCGGTCTGATGGAGGCGTTCGGCCAGGTCTGGAAGACCGGCAGCAAGGAACAGCGCGAGAAGGCTCTCACGGTCATCAACGACGCCCGTAAGAAGCTGTACCTGATCCTCGCCGATGAGGACTGAGACGGTGGGGGCCGATGAGCCCCATTGCCGTTGAGGCGCCCCGCACTTCATGTGTGGGGCGCCTCTTCGCGTCAGGGGTGGGGGTGATGCTCAGGTCACCAAGCCCGCCAGCTTCCGCAGCGACTCGTTCAGCGCGGCCGTCGCCGAGTCCTTCAGCTTGCCCGCCATCAAGGAGACCGCCGCGCCCGTGAACTCCCCGTCTATGCGTACGTTCGTCGTGTCCCCCTCGGGGGAGAGGGTGTAGCGGGTGCCGACCGTGACGCGCATCGGGCCCTTGCCCTTGATCGCAAGGGTGCGCTCGCTCTCCAGCTCCTCGATCGTCCAGTTGACCTCGGCGGGGAAGCCCATCAGCTTCATGTTCTCCGCGAACGTGCCGCCCGCTTCCAGCGTGGTGGGGGCGCCGTTCGGGAAACTCGTGTGCGTGGCGTTCCACTCGCCGTACGAGGAGAAGTCGGTGAGTTGGGCCCAGACCTTCTCGGCGGGCGCCTCGATCCGTGCTTCCGCGCTGACTTCGGCCATGCGACGACCCCATTCCTTTCGGGCGCTGCGGCGGGGCGCAGCTGCGGTGTCGCGGAACGTAGCCGCAGGGCCCGGAACATTCAATACTGATGAACCGTCAGATGTCGTGGACACTGCGGCGCTGCCGCCCGGAACCGGGTCGGGTACTGTTGCCCTCCCCCGTGACGGACGCGGGGAGACGGACTCAGGAGGTGAGACCCATTACCGCTGCAGCAGGTCGGGTGCTCCTCCTTCGCGACCGCGCGGTTCACCCGGCATAGGTGACCGAAGGGAGCCCCACAGGCGTCCCGAAAGGTTTCTCTTCACATGTCGGCTTCACCTTCCTCACCCGCGTCACCGTCCATAACGCCCCTCACTCCCGCCGCCATCGTCACCAGGCTGCGTACCGCCGGCTGTGTCTTCGCCGAGGACGAGGCGGAGTTGCTCGTCGGCACCGCGCGTGACCCCGCCGAACTCGCCGCCATGGTGGAGCGGCGCGTCACCGGTCAGCCGCTCGAACACGTCCTGGGCTGGGCGGAGTTCCGTGGTCTGCGGATCGCCGTGGACGTGGGGGTCTTCGTGCCCCGGCGGCGCACCGAGTTCCTCGTACAGCAGGCCGCGGCCCTTGCCCGGCCCGGTGCCGTCGTCGTCGACCTGTGCTGCGGCTCGGGGGCGCTCGGGGCCGCGCTCGGCGTGTCCGTCGACCGGGTCGAGCTGCATGCCGCGGACATCGACCCCGCCGCCGTGCGGTGCGCGCGGCGCAACGTCGCCGACGTGGGGGGACGGGTGTACGAGGGCGACCTCTACGAGCCGCTGCCCGACGCCCTCCGGGGCCGCGTCGACGTACTGCTGGCGAACGTCCCCTACGTACCCACCGAAGAGGTCGGTCTGCTGCCGCCGGAAGCCCGTGTCCATGAGGCGCGGGTGGCGCTCGACGGCGGAGCGGACGGTCTCGACGTCCTGCGGCGGGTGACCGCGGACGCGGCGCGCTGGCTGGCTCCCGGCGGCCGGCTGCTGTTCGAGACGAGCGAGCGCCAGGTGCCGTACGCGCTGGAAGCGGTCGCCGACGGCGGTCTCGTGGCGCGGTCGGTGAGCGACGAGGAGATGTACGCGACGGTCGTCGTCGGGACGCGGCCCTCCTAGGCGCCAGGTGGGGCCTGGCCGGGCAGGCGTCAGCCCGGCAGGCGTCAGCCCACCCTGCGTATCACCGCCGCGTCGAAGAGATCGCACGCCCTGGGGAAGGGGCCCTCGTCGTGGCAGTGCCAGGCTTCCCAGAAGAGGTCGGCGGGCAGCGCGTTTTCGGGTGCGTACACCCGGTACACGTACTGCCTGCCGTCGACCGCGGGCAGCGCGACCATCCAGCACCTGCACTCCATACCTGAAAGACGAGCGGCCGGTGCGCCGTGGTTGCGTGCCCGGCGCGAATCAAGACGGCGCGCGCCCCTCGGGGAAGAACAGCCAGATCTCATCCGTAAGGAGGAGAAGCCGCTCATGCGTACCCAACCTGTGTCGGACGCGAAGATGCTTCCCGCCGCCGATGACGCCGCCTCAGGGGACTGATGGGGTGAGAGATGTGCAAAGCCGTACTCCGCGGGGCGCCGAGCCCGGCCCGACCCGAGCAGAGACCGACTCCCGACTGAGCGCCGCGCTGACGTCGGTGGTGGCCGGCGCGCGCCGGCGTGCCGTACGGGACGGTGACCGGCAGATCGACACCGCGCATCTGCTGCATTCCCTCATGGAGACCGACCCAGGTGTACGGGCGGCCTTCGACGACGGGGCGCAGGTGGTGCGGCTCCTCGGCTATCTGGTCCAGCGCAGCATCGGCTACGGCCTGCAGTGGCAGGGGACGGTCGAGGACTCCGGAGCGGTGCCGATGGTGCGGGCGGACGACCCCGCCCCTGTGGCCCCCGTCAACCCCGTCAACCCCGTGAACCCCCGTGTGAAGGAGACGGGTTGGTCGCCGTCCGCGAGTGCCGCCATGGAGGCGGCCATCGAGCGGGCCGACCGCCGTGACGAACCGCGGGCTCTGGGCATCGATCTCCTGGCGGCGCTCCTCGCCGATCCGGACTGCCGCGCGGTCGAGGTCCTGAGGCGGGCCGGGGCCGACGCCCGGGAGGTCCTCCGGCGGATCGATGACGATCCGTTCACCGGGACCTCCGCCGATGCGCTCGTCGATCCCTACGCGGACCCTTGCGCGGACCCGTACGCGGATCCGTACGCCGGGACGTCCGCCGATTGAGACAGGGTCTATCGGGGGTGACGCTCATGACACGTCCTGTCATGATGTGCCGGTGCAAGCGTCTCAGGGGAATCACACAGGCTCGCGGCCGAGCCGGGGGAGAGGCGTCGGCCTGGGGCTCGCCCTTGGCTCGGCGGTCGCCTTCGGCGGCTCGGGCGTCGCGGCCAAGCCGCTGATCGAGGCGGGCCTCGACCCGCTCCACGTGGTGTGGCTGCGGGTGGCGGGCGCCGCCCTCGTCATGCTGCCGGTGGCCTGGCGCCACCGTGGGCTGCTGCTCCGCAGGCCCGCGCTCCTCCTCGGCTTCGGCCTGCTCGCCGTGGCCGGTGTCCAGGCCTGCTACTTCGCCGCGATCTCCCGCATCCCCGTCGGTGTCGCGCT
This sequence comes from Streptomyces sp. BA2, assembly GCF_009769735.1. Lineage (NCBI taxonomy): Bacteria > Bacillati > Actinomycetota > Actinomycetes > Kitasatosporales > Streptomycetaceae > Streptomyces > Streptomyces sp. BA2. The sequence goes on along the minus strand of NZ_WSRO01000002.1, from coordinate 1,850,618 downwards.
CCTGGTCGAATACCTCGCGCCCGCGCTCGTCCTCGGCTGGGTGCGCTTCGTGCAGCGGAGGCCCGTGACGCGCGCGGCCGCGGTGGGCGTGGTGCTCGCTGTCGGCGGGCTCGCCTGTGTCGTCGAGGTGTGGGCCGGGCTGAGCTTCGACGCCGTGGGGCTGCTGCTCGCGCTGGGCGCCGCGTGCTGCCAGGTCGGCTACTTCGTCCTGTCCGACCAGGGCAGCGACGCGGGCGACGAGGCTCCCGACCCGCTCGGCGTCATCGCGTACGGACTGCTGATCGGTGCCGTGGTGCTGACCGTCGTGGCGCGTCCCTGGGGCATGGACTGGTCGGTGCTCGCCGGGAGCGCGGACATGGACGGCACGGCCGTGCCCGCGTGGCTGCTCATCGGCTGGATCGTGCTCCTCGCGACCGTCGTGGCGTACGTCACCGGGGTGCTCTCGGTGCGTCGGCTCTCGCCGCAGGTGGCGGGTGTCGTGGCCTGTCTCGAAGCGGTCATCGCCACCGTGCTCGCCTGGGTCATGCTGGGCGAACACCTGTCGGCACCGCAGATCATCGGGGGCGCCGTGGTGCTCGCCGGGGCGTTCATCGCGCAGTCGTCCACGCCCGCCAAGCCCCGGCAGGGGCCGACCGCGGGCGGGCTGCCGGAGCCGGAAGAGCGGTTGTCGTCAACCGGTACTGCCGTTTAGGGTGTTGATCATGCATTCACGCGCGCTCGTTCTTCCGCCCCCGGCCGCTTAGGCGCGGGCACCCTCCTGGATCACACCCGGCGGTCGCCGGGTGGAACGACGCTGCCCGCAGACGGAGCCAGGGACCTTCTTTCCTTTCTGCGGAGAACTCACGTGTCGAATGTGTCGACTGCTGCCTCCGGCCTGTCCGTCGGACGAGGCCTCTTCTATCTGATCATCGCCGGGACGGCCTGGGGCACCGCCGGTGCCGCCGCCGCGCTGGTCTTCAATGCCAGCGACATGGGACCGGTCAGCCTGTCCTTCTGGCGCTGTGCGGGCGGCTTCGTGCTGCTGTTCGCCGTCCGTCTGGTGCGCTCGCGCCGACGCTCCGCGGGCGCCGCCGTGGGTGCGCCGCTGCGGCGCAGGCTGCCGCGGATCGTGGCGACCGGCGTGGCCCTCGCCGTGTTCCAGACCGCCTACTTCGCGGCCGTCGAGTCGACCGGACTCGCGGTCGGCACGGTGGTCACGATGGGGGCGGGGCCCGTACTCATCGCGATCGGGGCGCGGTTGACCATGGGGGAGCGGCTCGGGCGCGGCGGTGTCGTCGCGGTGGGCGGGGCGCTTGCCGGGCTCGTGGTGCTCGTCCTGGGCGGCGGGGAGGCGAGCGTGCGTCCGCTGGGCGTCGGGTGGGGGTTGCTCTCGGCGGCCGCGTACGCCGCGATGACGCTGCTGACGCGGTGGTGGGGGCGGGACGGCGGCGCCGACTCGGCCGACACGACGGTCTGGTCGTTCGCCGTGGTGTCCGTCTGCCTGCTGCCGCTCGCCGCGGTGGAGGGGCTTGTCCCGCACGCCGCGGAACCGGCCCGGATGGGCCTTTACTTGCTATACATCGTCGTGATCCCGACGGCGGTCGCCTACGCCCTGTACTTCGCGGGCGCCGCCGTCATCCGGTCCGCGACCGTCTCCGTGATCACGCTCCTCGAGCCGCTGAGCGCGGCGGTCATCGCGGTCGTGCTGCTCGGCGAGGAACTCACCGTGTCGACGGTGCTCGGCACCCTGGTGATGCTGGCGGCGGTGACGGGCCTCGCGGTCGCGGAGACGGCCGCTGTGCGGCGGGAGACGGTGCTGGCCTGAGTGTGTTCGCGAGGCGCGGCCGGTCTGGCCGCGCCCCGCGAACGCTGTCTTGAGTCTGCGTGCCCCGGTGGGAGCAGGTGGACGTGTGGTGGTGGAGACGCGGGCCGGTGGGGGCTGGTCGCGCCCACGTGGCGGGGCCGTATGTGTCTCGGCCCCGCGCTCCTTGCGGGGTGCTCAGCGGTGGTGTGGTCGGTGTGTTGGCGCTGTCGCGGTCCGTGAGCGGTGTCTCTCGGGGTTCAGGTGGACGTGTGGTGGTGGAGACGCGCCGGGTGGGCGCTTGGTCGTGCCCACGTGGCGGGGCGGCATATGTGTCAGCCCCGCGCCCTTGCGGGGTGCTCAGCGGCGGCGTAGTTGGTGGGTGTGTGCTGCTGCGTCGCGGGGGCCGGCGCGGTTTGCCAGGCCCGTGGCTATTCGGTCCTGGACCTCCTGCGGCTTGTGGCTGGCGTACTTGAACTTTGCTCGTACGTCGGTCACTTCGAGGCACAGGGCGCGGATGCCGGAGAGCATGCGGCCGAAGGGGGCCTCGCCCACCGCTGCCGGGGCCGAGCCGCCCTCCGGCTGGAAGTGGGCGACCTGGCGGTTGAGGAGCTCGGCCTTCTCCTCCGGGGCGTCCACGATGCGGGCGGTGCAGCGGAGTTGGACGGCGGCGTAGAAGCTCGTCGGCACGCCGTGCTCGGGCGGGGTGTCCGGGGGCGCCTGCCAGGGGCCCGGCACGTATACGTAGTCGTCCACCACGCTGAGCAGCACTTCCGGATCGGCTTCGAGCGCGGGCCACAGCGGGTTGGGGCGCGCCAGGTGGGTGATCACCCTGCCGAGCGGGCCGTGGCCGGATTCGAAGGCGAAGTGGGCGGGCTGTACGTGCGGCGGCTCTCCGGGGAGGCCGTTCACCGCGAGCTGGCCGAAGTCGTGGTCCGCGAGCCAGTGCTGCCACTCGGCGTCGGAGCGTGGGGCGTCCCAGGGGTGGATCAGCATCACAGTTCGATCAGGTAGTCGGGTACGTCGATGCCGGAAGCGAGGTCGGCCGACGGGACGAGCGGGTCGTGGCCCTTGCGCAGCGGGACGACGCCGGCCCAGTGAGGGAGGCCGAGGTCCTCGGGGTCGTCGTTCGGGCCGCCGGTGCGCACCTTGGCGGAGACCGCGGCGAGGTCGAGGCTGAGCACGGCGGTCGCCGCGAGCTCCTTCGCGTTCGCGGGGCGGGAGTCGGCGGAGCGGCCCGGCACGACGTGGTCGACGAGCGCGTCGAGGGCGGCGCGCTTCTCCTCGGGGTCCGTGACCTGGTGGGCGGTGCCGTGGATCACCACGGAGCGGTAGTTGATCGAGTGGTGGAAGGCCGACCGGGCGAGGACCAGGCCGTCGACGTGGGTGACGGTCAGGCAGACCGACAGGCCCGGATCCTTCTGTGGGGCGCCGGCCGCCATCCGCAGTGGCCTGGATCCCGTCGAACCGTGCACGTACAGGCGCTCGCCCACCCGGCCGTACAGCGTCGGCAGCACGACGGGGGCGCCGTCGCGCACGAAACCGAGGTGGCAGACGTAGGCCTCGTCGAGTATCGCGTGCACCAACTCCTGGTCGTACGCGGCACGGTCCCGCCCGCGGGTGGGGACGGTGAGGTCGGTCGGCGCGTACGAGGCGGTGTCGGTGGCGGTCTCGACGCCGGTCTCGATGCCGGACTCGGATGCGACGCTCATTGCCTTCTCCATTGCACTAGTGCATAATCTTGTTTGTGCTAGGAGAGTATCGGATCGAAGGCCGGCGCGCAGCTGAGATCGCTGCCAGCGTGGAGCGTGCGGTGGGGGGCGGAGGCCTGGAGCCGGGTCAACTCCTGCCGCCGATGCGCGAGTTGGCGGAGCGACTCGGGGTGAATCCCAATACGGTGGCCGCCGCCTACCGCACGCTGCGCGAACGCGGCGTCATCGAGACGGCGGGGCGGCGCGGCAGCCGCGTACGCCCCAAGCCCGCGACGACGGTGCGTGAGCTGATCCGCGTGGACGTGCCGGACGGTGTGCGTGACGTGTCGAACGGCAATCCGGACACCGCGCTGCTTCCGCCGCTCGCCGAGGCGTTCGCGGCGGCCGCCGCCGAGGGCGACCGGCGTCCCGTGCTCTACGGGGAGGAGGCCGTGGACCCCGAAATGACCCGCCACGCGCGCGTGGCCCTCGACGAGGACGGGGTGCCGGACGGTCCTGTCGCCGTCACCTCCGGGTCCCTCGACGCCATCGAGCGCGTGCTGGCCGCCCACCTCAAGCCCGGCGACGCCGTCGCGGTCGAGGATCCCGGCTGGGGCAGCCTGCTCGATCTGATGCCGGTGCTCGGACTGCGCACGGTCCCGGTGGGCGTCGACGACCACGGGCCGCTGCCCGCAGAGGTGGAGGACGCGCTGCGCGGCGGCGTACGGGCGCTCATCGTCACCGACCGCGCCCAGAACCCGACGGGCGCCGCGATCAGTGCCCCACGCGCGCGTGCGCTGCGAAAAGTCCTCTCCGCGCACAAGGACGTGCTGCTCGTCGAGGACGACCACGGCCATGCCATCGTCGATCTGCCGCTGCACCCGCTGGCGGGCGTGACCCGCAGCTGGGCGTTCATCCGCTCCACGGCCAAGGCGTACGGCCCTGACCTGCGCCTCGCCCTGCTCACCGGGGACGCCGTCACCGTCGATCGCGTCCAGGGGCGGCAGCGGCTCGGCCCCGGGTGGGTGAGTCACGTCGCGCAGCGCGCCGTCGTGCGGCTGTGGACGGACGGGGCGGTGGACACGGGTGAGGTGGCCGCGTCCTACGGGAAGCGGCGTGATGCCCTGATCGCCGCGCTCGCCCAGCGGGGCGTCACGGCGCACGGGCGCAGCGGCATGAACGTATGGGTGCCCGTGCCGGACGAGACCGGGGCCGTCGCCAGGCTGCTGCACGCGGGGTGGGCCGTCGCTCCGGGGGCGCGCTTCCGGATGAGCGCGCGGCCCGGGGTGCGGATCACGGTGTCGACGCTCGGGGACGCGGACATCGAGGTGGTGGCGGACGCCGTAGCCTCCGCCACCGGGCCCGCCCCCGCGCGGCGCTATGAGTGATCGGGCCGGTTCCGGGCGCGATCACGGGGCCTGGACTGGGTGAGCGCCGCACCCGCCAGGATGATCACAGCGCCGACCGGCGTCGACCAGCTCAGGGACTCGCCGAGCACGGCGACGCCCGCCGCGGTGGCGATGACAGGGACGAAGTACGTGACCATCTGGGCCGTCGTCGGACCGACCTCGGAGACGAGGCCGTACTGGATCAGGAAGGCGAGCCCGGTGCCGACGGCACCCAGTGCCACGACGGCGAGGAGCGGCACGACGGGGAAGTGCGTGGGCAACGAGGTGAACAACGGCGTCACGACGGCCAGTTCGACGGTGGCGACCAGCAGCTGTGCGCCCGTCAGCGAGAGGTTCGAGTGACCGGATCCTGCCAGGGTGCGGCGCACGTAGATCCAGCCGACCGGATAGCTCAGCGAGGCGAGCAGCGCCAGCGACGTGCCACGGAGGTCGATGCCGCTGAAGCCCTGCCAGGCGCCGAGCACCGTGAGCACGCCGAGGAAGCCGATGCCGAGCCCCGCGACCCTGCGCCGCGTCGGCCGGTCCTCGGAGAGGGCGACCATGGAGAGCGCCATGCCCCACAGGGGCGAGGTCGCGTTGCAGATGCCGGCCAGCGTGGACGGGATCGTCAGCTCCGCGTACGCGAAGAGCGAGAACGGCAGGGCGTTGAGCAGCAGCGCGGAGACCGTGAGGTGCGCCCATGTCCGTACCCCGCGCGGCAGTCGCTCGCGCTTCATCACGAGGACGGCCGCGACGACCACGGTGCCGAACAACAGGCGGCCCAGGGTGACTTGGAAGGGGGCATAGCCCTCCGTGCCGACCTTGATCAGCAGGAAGCTGAAGCCCCAGATCAGCGAGAGGATGCCGAAACGCAGGCGCCAGCCGAGGGCGCGGCGGCGCTTCGGTTGAGCGGCTTCAAGGGTGGCGGGGGAGGCGGTGACGGAGGAGCCGGGAGGGGTGGTGGTGACGCGCATGTACGTCACATTGAAGCCTCCGACCTCGTAGAACAAGCGAAATTAGCTGCCCAGTACCGCGTAGCATCGCTTACATGTTGAACCTGGAGCGCCTGCGCACGCTCGACGCACTGGCCCGGCACGGCTCGGTCAGCGGCGCCGCGGCCGGGCTGCACGTCACGACGTCGGCCGTCTCCCAGCAGATGACCAAACTGGAACGCGAGGTGGGCCAGCAGCTCCTCGCCAAGAACGGCCGCGGAGTGCGCCTCACCGATGCCGGAAGGCTGCTCGCCGAGCACGCCGCGCGCATCCTCTCCCAGGTCGAGCTCGCCCAGTCCGACCTGGAGGAACAGCGCGGCAAGGCCGTCGGCGAGCTGCGGATCTCCGCGTTCCCCACGGCGATGCGCGGCCTGCTGCCCGCCACGCTCACCGCCCTGCGTGCCGGCCACCCCGGCCTGCGCGTCCGCTCCCAGGAGATGGAGCCGCAGCCCGGAGTGGCCGCCGTGGTGCGCGGCGACATCGACCTGGCGGTCGTCCTCGACTGGTACAACAAACCGCTGCCGATGCCCGGAGGCCTGGTCAAGGCGTCCCTCCTCGACGACCCCGCCGATGTCGCGATGCCCGCGGCGCACCCCCTCGCCGACCGCGCCGAAGTGGACCTGGAGGAGTTCGTGGACGACGAGTGGATCGCCTGGGCGGAGGGGGAGTTCTGCCACGAGTGGCTGATGTTCACGCTGCGCGCCAAGGGCATCGAGCCGCGGATCGCGCACCGCGCCGAGGAGCACCACACCCAGCTCGCGCTGGTGGCCGCGGGCCTCGGCGTGTGCGTGGCACCCCAGTTGGGGCGCGATCCGATGCCGGCCGGGGTCAGGACCGTTCCGGTGCGCCACCGGGTGCGCCGCCATGTGTACGTGGTGTGGCGCGCGGACGCTGACCGCCGCCCCTCGATCAGGGCGGCGGTGGAGGCGCTCCAGGTGGCGGGGGCCGGGCTGCGCTAGCGTCCACGGGGGCCGCTGGCGTCCACGGGGGCAGGCCGAGGGTGTCAGGGGCGGGCCTGTAGTCCCGCCAGTTTCCGGAAGTCCCAGGACGTGATCGCGTCGGGGGTGAGCCGGATCCACGCGTGCTTCCCGTCGTACGGCATCGAGTCCATCCCGAAGTACTTCTGGGCGAAGAGCCGCTCAGGGGCTTCGAGTTCGGGGCAGGGATCGCCCATCCGCGGTGACTCGGCGACGAAGACCGCCGTCCCGGAAAGCTCCACGCCCCGCAGCTCCCCGTACTCCACGCCCGAGTCGATCACCACGGCGATCCGCTGGTCGCCCCGCAGGTCGGCCCAGCGCTTGCTGCGGGTGATCGAGAAGAGCCACAAGGACGTGCCGTCCCAGGCGAACCAGAGGGCGCTGACGTGCGGGGCGCCGTCACCGGACACGGTCGCGACCCGGCAGGTGCGTTCCGTGGTGAGGTAGGCGTCGAGCTCGCCGGGCGACATCATGATCCTGCGGCCACGGCGCTGTGTGACGGCCATCGGTCCTCCCGCGACAAGTGGAAAAGGTGGGCGCACAACCGAAACTGACACTCCGTCAGGACGGTGCGTCTGGAAAGCATGCGGTCTCTTCCGTCGTGGCGCAATGGCGGCTAACCTCCGCGCATCCCGGGCGCCGGTCGCCCAGGCCGACCCGTTCGACCCGGACGCCCCGGACAGGAGGAGCGATGCCGTCGCACGAACAGCTCAGGGAACTCCTCGACCCCGCCACCACCGTGCTGCTGACCGTCGAGTGCCAGCAGGGCGTGGTGGGGACGGAGAGCGCACTGCCCGAACTCGCCGACGAGGCACGCTCGTCGGGCTGCCTCGCCAATGTCGCGCGGCTGGTATCCGCCGCCCACCAGGCCGGGGTCCAGGTCCTGCACGCCGTCGCCGAACGGCGTCCCGACGGGCGCGGCGCCAACCGCAACGCCCGCCTCTTCCGTGCCGCGGGGCGACTGCCCGTGCAGCAGCTCTCCGGGACCAGGGCCGTGCGGATCGCACCGCCCATCGAGGTGGCCGAGGAGGACTTCGTCGTACGGCGGCTGCACGGGCTCTCGCCCCTGGCGGGCACGGACGTCGACCCGCTGCTTCGCAACCTGGGCTGCCGCACCCTCCTGGTGACCGGTGTGTCGGCGAACGTGGCGATACCGAACGCCGTCTTCGACGCCGTGAACCTGGGCTACACCGCCGTCGTGCCCTCGGACGCCATCGCGGGAGTCCCCTCCGACTACGCACCCGCGATGATCCGCAACACGCTCGCCCTGGTGGCCACCATCGCCACCACCGAGGAGGTCCTCGGCAGCTGGAAGCGTCCCGGGCCGGTGTGATCAAGATGTCCTAGGCCAGGGTGATCGAGTCGCCGTCGACGCTGATCTCGGCGGCGGGCAGCGGTTTCGGCGCCGGGGAGGCCTTCACGCTCCCGTCGGTGATGGAGAACTTGCTGCCGTGGCAAGGGCAGTTGATGGTGCCGCCCTCCACGCTCGTCACCGGACACTGTTTATGAGTGCAACGGTTCGAGAAGGCCTTGAACTCGCCCTTCGTCGGCTGGGTCACCACCACCCCCTCCTCCTTGAAGATCTTGCCGCCGCCCACCGGGATCTCCGACGTCTTGGCGAGCGCGGCCCCCGCCGCGCCACCGGCGGCCTCGTCGGGCGTCTGCTCCCCGGCCGCGTCGGAGTCGTAACCGTCGTCGCTCTCACCGCAGGCGGCGAGGGCGGCGGCCAGGCTGACGACGCCCGCCGCGGCGACGGCCGAACGGCGGGAGAGCTGGGGAAGAGGTTCTTTCGAAAGGGTCATGTCTGGTGGTACGAGGCCACGCGCCGCTGTGTTCAAGCCCTCAAGCACTTCTTGCGCGAGCCGAGTTCGGACCGGCATTAACCTGGGGCAATGCTCACCGAAGTCACCGTGGTCCGCTACGCCACGCCCCTGCGGGAGGGCGGATCGCTCCCCGGCCTCGTCGAGGCCGCCGACGGCCGGGGAACGTACGCGCCGTACGTCATGAAGTTCACCGGGGCCGGACAGGGCCGCAAGACGCTCGTCGCCGAGGTGATCTGCGGGCAGCTGGCGCGCGGCCTCGGGCTGCGGGTGCCGGGCCTCGCGCAGGTCTGGCTCGACCCGGTGCTCGGCCTCGGCGAGCCCGATCAGCAGGTGCAGGAGCTGCTCAAGTCGAGCGGCGGACCGAACCTCGGGATGGAGTACCTCTCGGGTGCGCTCGGTTTCGACCCGCTCGCGTACGACGTCGACGCGGCCGAGGCGGGCCGCGTCGTGTGGTTCGACGCGCTCATCAACAACGTGGACCGCTCCTGGCGCAACCCGAACATGCTCCTGTGGCACGGCGACCTGTGGCTCATCGACCACGGCGCGAGCATGATCTGGCACCACAACTGGCGCACCGCCGAGACCGCCGCCGCCAAGCCGTACGACGCGTCCGACCACGCCCTCGCCCCCTTCGGGCCGGACATCGCCACGGCCGCCGCCGAGCTCGCCCCGCTCGTCACCGAGGAGCTGCTCGCCGCCGCCGTGGCCGACGTGCCCGACGCGTGGCTGGTGGACGAGCCGGGCTTCGACGACCCCGACGCCGTACGCCGTGCCTATGTGGCGGCACTGCTGCCGCGCGCCAAGACCATCCACGAACGGATCCAGCTGCCCGAGACCCTGTCCGGGCCGCAGCGGAAGGGTGCCGACCAGTGACCGAGCAGCCACCGCCGACCGCGCGGGACGTCTTCGAGTACGCCCTGGTGCGCGTCGTGCCGCGTGTGGAGCGCGGGGAGCAGTTCAACGCGGGCGTGGTGGTCTACTGCCGGGCCAAGTCCTTCGTGGCCGCCCGTACGCATCTCGACGAGGGCAAGCTGCGGGCCCTGGACCCGGAAGCCGATCTCGGGGGCATCAGGGCCGCGCTCGGCGCCGTGGAGCGGATCTGCGCGGGGGGCGAGGAGGCAGGCCAGGCCGAGCGGGACGACGCCGGACGGCGCTTTCGGTGGCTGATCGCGCCACGCTCGACCGTCGTACAGCCGGGTCCTGTGCACACGGGTCTCACGGCGGATCCTGCCGCAGAGGTGGACCGACTCCTGGACCTCCTGGTCAAGTAAGAATCACACGCACCCGGTGTGCCGTTGACACCGGGTGCCAGGGCTTCTAGCGTCTCGTTCAGCTGAAGGTACTAAGCGGTCGCTCACCAACGGGGCGTACCGTAGAGCCGCATCCCAAGGGCGAGGAGAACCAGCATGTCCACCACTGAGCAGCGCGTCGCGGTCGTGACCGGAGCAGCGCGAGGCATCGGCGCGGCGACCGCCGTGCGTCTGGCCGCCGAAGGCCGCGCCGTCGCGGTGATCGACCTCGACGAGGCCGCCTGCAAGGACACCGTCACGCACATCACCGCTGCCGGTGGCAAGGCGATCGCCGTCGGCTGCGACGTGTCCGACGAGGCTCAGGTCGAGGCGGCCATCGCCCGGATCGCCGACGAGCTCGGCGCGCCCACGATTCTCGTGAACAACGCCGGCGTGCTCCGCGACAACCTCCTCTTCAAGATGAGCGCGGACGACTGGGACATGGTCATGAACGTGCACCTGCGCGGTGCGTTCCTGATGTCCCGCGCGATCCAGAAGCACATGGTGGACGCCAAGTTCGGCCGCATCGTGAACCTCTCCTCGTCCTCCGCGCTCGGCAACCGCGGCCAGGTGAACTACGCCGCGGCCAAGGCGGGACTGCAGGGCTTCACCAAGACCCTCGCCAAGGAGCTCGGCAAGTTCGGCGTCACCGCGAACTCCGTGGCCCCCGGCTTCATCGTCACCGAGATGACCAAGGCCACCGCCGACCGCGTCGGCATGGGCTTCGAGGACTTCCAGGCGGCGGCCGCCACGCAGATCCCGGTACAGCGCGTCGGCCGCCCCGAGGACATCGCCAACGCCATCGCCTTCTTCACGGGCGACGAGGCGGGCTTCGTCTCGGGACAGGTCATGTACGTGGCCGGCGGCCCGCTCAACTAGTTCTTCCCGGAGGGATGCGGAGATGACTGTGCAGGACAGCGGAAAGGCCGCGCTCGTCACGGGCGCGAGCCGCGGCATCGGCTACGGCATCGCGGAGGCGCTCGTCGCCCGCGGTGACCGCGTGTGCATCACCGGACGCAACGAGGACGCGCTGAAGGAGGCCGTCGAGAAGCTCGGCGCCGACCGCGTCATCGGCGTCGCGGGCAAGGCCCACGACGAGGCCCACCAGGCGGTCGCCGTCGAGCGCGCCATGGAGGCCTTCGGACGGGTCGACTTCTTGATCAACAACGCCGGTACGAACCCCGTGTTCGGGCCGATCGCGGAGCTCGACCTCAATGTGGCGCGCAAGGTCTACGAGACCAACGTGATCTCGGCGCTCGGCTTCGCCCAGCAGACCTGGAAGGCCTGGCAGAGCGAGAACGGCGGCGCGATCGTGAACATCGCCTCCGTCGCGGGTGTCGCCCCCTCGCCGTTCATCGGCGCGTACGGCATGAGCAAGGCCGCCATGGTCAACCTCAGCCTGCAGCTCGCGCACGAGTTCGCGCCGAAGGTGCGGGTCAACTCGATCGCGCCCGCCGTGGTCAAGACCAAGTTCGCCCAGGCGCTGTACGAAGGCCGCGAGGAGGAGGCCGCCGCCGCGTACCCGCTGGGACGGCTCGGTGTGCCCGAGGACATCGGGGGCGCCGCCGCGTTCCTCACGTCAAGCCAGTCCGACTGGATCACGGGGCAGACACTCGTGGTCGATGGCGGCATCTTCCTCAATGCGGGCGTCAGCTGACGAAGGCAGAACAATCGCCAGGTACGCCATTCAAAAGGGACGTACACGCGCATCAAGTGCCCCGTCGGCGCCGCGAGTTGGCCCGGCGGGGCATTGCGATATTGTCTCCCGACCCATGGCATGGCCGATCGAGGAGCGTGCGCGTGTTCAGTGAAGTTCGCCTGGTGGCGGCGGCGGGTCTCCGTGGCCTGGCCGGGCTGCCCCGCCGGGGCCTGCGGCCGGCCGCGGCGCTGGTGTCCATATCCCTTCTCTCGGGATGCGGAATCTTCTCGTCGGACGAGTCCGACGAGGAGCGTCAGATCACCGTCGGCACGATGAGTGCTCCCAGTACCCTCGATCCGGCCGCCGCCTGGGACAGCTCCTGGGAGCTGTACCGCAATGTCTTCCAGACGCTCCTGAGCTTCCCCAGCGGGGCGGCCGAGCCCGAGCCGGACGCGGCCGAGTCCTGCAAGTTCACCGACGCGACGAACAAGGTCTTCACCTGCGAGCTGCGGGAGGACCTCAAGTTCTCCAACGGCCACGCGCTCGACGCGAAGGCGGTCAAGTACACCTTCGACCGCATGCGGCGCATCGATGTGGAGGGCGGGCCCGCGGGGCTGCTCGGGTCGCTCGACTCGGTCGAGACGAAGGGCGACCGGACGGTCACGTTCCGGCTCAAGAAGTCGGATGCCACCTTCCCGTTCGTGCTCTCCACGCCCGCCATGTCGATCGTCGACCCCAGCGAGTACCCCGCGGACAAGCTCCGCGAAGGCACCTCGATCGCGGGCTCGGGGCCGTACGACCTGGAGTCGTACAAGGCCGGTGAGCGGGCGGAGCTGGTCAAGAACGGCCACTACAAGGGCGCGGCCGACCGTAAGAACGACGCCGTCACGATCCGCTACTTCAAGAAGTCGGCCACCATGGTCGAGGCCCTGAAGAACAAGCAGATCGATGTCACCTTCCGCGGGCTCGCGGCGGAGGACATCGTCGAGATGCAGGCCAACAAGCACGCGCGCGAGGGCATCCAGCTCGTGGAGGGCTCGGGCACCGAGATCCGCTACCTGGTGTTCAACCCCGATGACCCCTGGGCCAGGAAGAAGCCGGTCCGCCAGGCCTTCGCCCAGGTCATCGACCGCCCGGCCATCGCCCACAAGATCTACCAGGACACCGTCGAGCCGCTGTACTCGATGGTCCCCCAGGGGCTCACCGGGCACGGCACGGGCTTCTTCGACGACTACGGAGACCCCAGCGACAGCAAGGCCGCGAACATCCTCAAGAGCGCGGGCATCAACGAACCCGTGCCGCTCACGCTCTGGTACACGACCGACCGCTACGGTTCGGCGACCGCGGGGGAGTTCAAGGAGATCAAGCGGCAGCTCGAGGACTCGGGCCTGTTCAAGATCACGCTGAAGAGCCGTCCCTGGACCGAGTTCGACGCGGGCACCAAGAAGCGCGAGTACCCGGTCTTCGGCCGTGGCTGGTTCCCCGACTTCCCCGACGCGGAGAACTTCATCGCGCCGTTCATCGGCACGAAGAACGTGCTCAACACGCCTTATCCGTCACGGGAGATCACCGACGAGGTGCTGCCGCGTTCGCGCCGTGAGGCCGACCGGGGCGCGGTGGCCGACGACTTCGAGCGGGCCCAGCAGCTCCTCGTCGACGACGCGCGGCTGCTGCCGCTGTGGCAGGGCAAGCAGTACATCATGGCGAGCGAGGAGATCGCGGGCGGCGAGCGCGCCCTGGACCCCTCGGCGATCATGATGATGTGGGAGTTGCAGCGGAAGACCAGCTGGTAGCGGGAGGCCGCGGGCAGCAGGCGACGGGTCGATTGTCAGTGGCCGCCGGTAGGTTCTGTGGTGAGAAGTGACCGCACACCGGAGGTTGTTGACGTGACCGACATCGCCATGCTGCCCGCGTCCTGGCGCGGAGTCCTCGGCGAGGAGCTGCAGAAGCCCTACTTCAAGGAGCTCACCGATTTCGTCGAGGAAGAGCGGGCGAAGGGGCCCGTCTACCCTCCGCGTGACGAAGTGTTCGCAGCGCTCGACGCGACGCCGTACGACCAGGTCAAGGTCCTTGTCCTCGGCCAGGATCCGTACCACGGCGAGGGGCAGGGGCACGGCCTCTGCTTCTCCGTGCGGCCCGGCGTGAAGACCCCGCCCTCGCTGCGGAACATCTACAAGGAGATGAAGGAGGAGCTCGGCCACCCCGTGCCGGACAACGGCTTTCTGATGCCGTGGGCCCAGCAGGGCGTCCTCCTCCTGAACGCGGTGCTCACGGTCCGCGCGGGAGAGGCCAACTCCCACAAGGGCAAGGGCTGGGAGAAGTTCACCGACGCGGTGATCCGCGCGGTGGCCGAACGCCCCGACCCCGCCGTCTTCGTCCTGTGGGGCAATTACGCCCAGAAGAAGCTCCCGCTCATCGACGAACAGCGGCACGTGGTCGTGAAGGGCGCGCACCCCTCGCCGCTCTCCGCGAAGAGGTTCTTCGGCTCGCGCCCCTTCACGCAGATCGACGAGGCGGTGGCGGCGCAGGGGCACGCGCCGATCGACTGGCGCATTCCGGACCTGGGCTGAGGTCGGCCGATCGACACTGGATCGCGCCTGTCCGTGATTCTCAGCGGGGGCGGATAGCGTCGAGAGCGGTTGCACGATGGGCGTACGAGTGTGGAGGACCCGGTGGCGGAGCAGCAGGAGCAGGCGGCGGAAGACGCCATGATGACCCGGATCGGGCAGGCGGTCATGCTGCACCACGGGGGCGACCGTGAGGAGGCGCAGGGCCGCTTCCTCGGTCTGTGGTCGGAGATCGGCGAGGAGGGCGACCCGCTGCACCGCTGCACGCTCGCGCACTACATGGCGGACACGCAGGAGGACCCTTCGGACGAACTGGCCTGGGATCTGCGGGCGTTGTCGGCGGCGGACGAGCTCACGGACGAGCGCCTGCACGAACACCACGACTCGATCGCGGTCCGCGGCTTCTACCCGTCCCTGCACCTGAACCTCGCCGCGGACTACGCGAAGCTGGGGCGCCCCGAGGCGGCGCGCAACCACATCCGGCGGGCGCGGGGCGCGGTCGGGGCACTGGGGGACGACGGGTACGGGGACGGGATCCGGGCGGCCATCGGGAGACTGGAGCTGCAGCTGGGGGAGGGGAGCGAGGTGGAGTGAGGTCGGGCCGGGGGGCGTGCGCGGTGCGGGTTCAATGACCGTAGGCGTCCTGGCAGATGACTGCCTCGGGGCTGCCCGGCTGCCAGCCGCCGTACTGCTTGCCGAGGGCGCAGAGGTCCGGGGACGTGGGCACGGCGCTGGGAAGGGCGGGCGGTTCGGCGGCCTCGGCTCGGTGGCCGTGGCGGCGCGGGGGTGGGTCCGAGCGCCGCTCGGGGCTCGCCGAGCGGGGTGGTGCGGCGGGGACGGCCGGGGCGGTGCCGGTGGCGCGGGGCGCCGGGTCGCGGGGCGGTCCGATGAGCTCCAGTGCCTCGCGGGCGGGGGCTTCCACGACCCGTGGGCGGGAGTCGCCGTCGGTGCGGGGCGCCGGGGGCGGGGCGCTCGCGGCGGACGGCCCCGGCGCGGGCTGCCGCTCGACGCTCACACAGCCGGACAGGGCGGTGACCGCCACGGAGGCCAGGAGTGTGGCGGTGGTCGTGGTTCGGTGCATTCGCGCAACTCTGAGGGGTGGGGGGTGCTTTCGGCGAGGGAACGGGGGGAAGTTGGCCCGCATGGGTGAGTGCGCCTCTGGCCGGCGGGGGGAGCGGAGGGGGACTGGGGGGGGCGGGGGTCTTGTCTGTGGGTTGCCTCTGCTTCGGCCCGCCGCTTCGCGGCGGATCCATCCCGCCCACCCACCCGATTGCCCGGCAGTATGCTGCTGGGCGGAACTCGTGCGGCGGTAGAGGAGACACAGGACAGTGGTGAAGGTCGGCTGTATCGGACTTGGTGACATCGCGCAGAAGGCGTATCTGCCCGTGCTCACCACCCTGCCGGGGGTCGAACTGCACCTGCAGACGCGCACGCCCGCGACCCTCGCCCGCGTCGCGGGCGTCCACCACATCCCCGACGAGCGCTGCCACACCGACCTGGACGCGCTGCTCGCCCAGGGCATCGACGCCGCCTTCGTGCACGCCTCGACCGCCGCCCACCCGGAGATCGTCACGCGGCTGCTCGAAGCGGGCGTGGCCACCTACGTCGACAAGCCCCTCGCGTACGAGCTCGCCGACTCGGAGCGGCTCGTGCGGCTGGCCGAGGAGCGGGCGGTCAGCCTCGCCGTCGGCTTCAACCGCCGCTTCGCGCCCGGCTACGCGCAGTGCGTCGAGCACCCGCGCGAACTGATCCTGATGCAGAAGAACCGCGTCGGTCTGCCCGAGGACGTGCGCACGCTCGTCCTCGACGACTTCATCCACGTCGTGGACACGCTGCGCTTCCTCGCGCCGGGACCGATCGACCACGTCAGCGTGCGCGCCCGCGTCCAGGACGGGCTCATGGAGCATGTCGTGCTGCAGCTGGCGGGGGACGGGTTCACCGCGCTCGGTGTGATGAACCGGCTCAGCGGTTCCACCGAGGAGATCCTCGAGGTGTCGGGCCAGGACACCAAGCGGCAGGTGCTCAACCTCGCCGAGGTCATCGACCACAAGGGCCAGCCCAGCGTGCGGCGGCGCGGCGACTGGGTGCCGGTGGCCAGGCAGCGCGGCATCGAGCAGGTGGTGCTCGCGTTCCTCGACGCCGTGCGCGCGGGCAAGGTGCTCAGCGCCCGGGATGCGCTGGCGACCCATGAGCTGTGCGAGCGTGTGGTCCGTGCGGCTCAGGAGCAGGCTGCCTGAGCCGCCCCTTCGCGGGCCCCCGCAGGGAACGCATGCCCTCGGCCGCGCACAGCACCGTGAGCACGCCGAGGGCCGCGTGCACGGGCCAGTCGCCCAGCCTGACGTACGGCGTGACGCCCTCGGCCAGCGGTATGTCGTACGTCGCCGTGGTGCTCGCCGAGGTGCCGAGCGGCGCTCCGACCCGCTCGCCGCCCGCGGCGTACACCGCGGAGACGCCGGTGAGCGTGGCGTGCACCATGGGGCGGCCGGTCTCGGCGGCCCGCACCGCCGCGAGCGAGGCGTGCTGCTCGGGCGCCCAGCTCGACTGGAACGTCGACGTGGACGACTGCGCGAGCAGCAACTGGGCGCCCTCGCGCGTCAGATGACGGCTCATGTCGGGGAACGCCGACTCGAAGCACACCAGCGGACCGACCTTCAGGCCGTCCCCGACCTTCATCACCACCGGACGCTCACCGCGCCTGCGGTCCTCGCCCGCCGCCTTGCCCACGGACGTCGCCCAGCCGAGGAGCGAGCGGGCGGGGACGTACTCGCCGAAGGGGACGAGCCGCATCTTGTCGTAGCGGTCGCCGGTCGGGCCCTCGGGGCCCACGAGGACGGAGCTCTTGAAGATGCCCGGCTGATCGGAGCGGCGGGCGTCCACGTTCACCAGGATGTCGGCGCTGACCTCCTGGGACAGCGCGGCTATCCGCCGGGCGACGTCCGGGCGTTCCGCGAGGTCGTAGCCGACGCTGCTCTCGCCCCAGACGACGAGGTCCAGGTCCCGCCCCGCAAGACCGCGGGTCAGTTCCTCCTCGCGCGCGAGCCGCTTGTCGGCGCTGCCGACCCCGTCGATGACACCCGGCTGGACGACGGCCACGCGCATCCGGCCCGCGGGCTCGGGGCGCGGCGCCCACGCCCAGGCGGACGTGGCCACGGCGGCCACGGCCACGAGCCCGGCGGTGGCGGGGAGCGCCCTGGCGGCGGCCGTACGTGACGTACCGGGCGGGCGTGCGACGGCGAGGGGCGCGACGGCGTGGGGCGCGACGAGCGCCGCGATCCCGGTGTTGACGGTGACGATCAGGGCGCTGACAAGCCACACCCCGCCCACCGACATCAGGCGCAGGGCGGGCTCGACCTGCCACTGACTGGAGCCGAGCAGCCCCCACGGGCCGCCGAGCCCCTCCCAGGACCTGACCAGTTCGACCATCAGCCAGCCGGACGGCAGGACGACCAGCGCGGCCGCGGTCCGCCCCGGTGAGAGCGCCCCGCCCAGGAGGCGCCGCACCAGCCAGCCCCACGGCGCCCACAACAGGCCGAGCAGCGCGGCGATGACGAGGGTGAACACATGCAGGCTCGGCAGCAGCCAGTGATGCACCGCCACCATGAACCCGATACCGCCGAGCCATCCGTCGAGCGCAGCCCTGCGCCCGCTCTCCGCCGAGCGGGCAAGGAGGATCCAGGGCACGAGCGCGACGTACGCGAACCACCACAGCGACGGGGCGGGGAAGGCGAGGGCGGGCAGCGCGCCGGCGACGACGGCGAGGACGCCGCGCCATCGGGCCGATGCGAGCAGCCCCGTCGCCGAGGTGGCCGTCCCGGCCGAGGTGGCTGAGGGGCGTGGCCACCGCCGGTCCCGGTCGTCGCTGAGCGGATCCATGCAGCGCCTCCCTCGGTCCCCGACGCCCCGGTCGTGCCTCCAGTGTGCGCGCCCCGGACGATCTAGGACAGTGCGCCTGCCGTGCGTCTTCTCAGCCCGGCGTGCGGGTCCGTGCTCGCTGCTGTGTCCGGCGCCACTTCTCCTGCACGGTCACCTGGCGCAGCTGCCAGCCCTCGTGCGTACGCAGCGCCGAGAAGGCGTAGCGGCCGCCGCAGATGAAGTCCGGGGCCGAGGACGCCGCGCCGCCCCCGTCGTCGCCCTCACCCCCGTCCCCGCGTGAGGTGAAGCGCATCGGGTTCACGTAGTCGGCCTGGACCTGCGCGGTGTCGCCGATGTCCTGGTCGAGTGTCCCGAACCGCAGCCTCCTGTTGACGATCAGATGCTGGCGCATCGGGAAGAGCTCCATCGTCCCGGCCAGCCACTCGGCCACCTCGGCGGCGCTCGCGTCGACACCGCCCGCCGAGCTGTAGTCGGCGCGTCCGTCCGGGGTGAAGAGCTGCCGGTAGGCGTCCCAGTCGCCGTCGTCGACGGTCACTGCGTACTCGGTGATGAGGGAGTCGATGGCCAACCGGTCCATCACGGCGGCGAGTTCCACGCGCTGCGTCATCGGGTCAGTGTTGGGCACAGGGGGTTCCCAGCCAAGAGGCGTGCAGGAACGTGCCGGAAAGGGTGCGGGAACGCGGCGCGTATCGATCGGTCGGTGGGGGGGCGGGGGCGGGGGCAACTGCCGTACGATGCCCGGCAGTTGGCGGTTCGTAGGAGCATGGACGCTCCGAGCTGGGAGGGAGGCCCGGTGAAGAACGAGCAGCGCATCGCGGCATACAAACGGCAGGGCAACCGCAAGGACCTGACGGGACGGCAGAAGCGCCGCATCGCGAGGAAGGCGCGTCAGGGCAAGGGGTGACGCGCCAGGTGAGCCCGCACACCCGCGGCGTACTGATCGACGTCGGCGGTGTGCTCGTCCGCGAGTACCTGCCCGGCGTCGCGGCTGCCTGGGGCAGGCGGCTGGGCCTTCCGGCCGCCGCCTTCATGGCCGCCCTGTACGAGGGCAACGACTCCGGGGTCCTCATCGGCCGCGTCAGCGAGAACGCGTGGTGGGAGACCGTCCGGGGGCGGCTCCGCGCGGGGCCGGAGGTGATCGCCGAGCTGCGCGGGGACCTGGCGTCCAGGGAGAGCTGGGACGAGGAGCTGGTGGCGTGCCTGCGCGGCCTGCGGAGGCGGGGTGTCCCGACGGCGGTGGTCAGCAACACCTGGCCCGGCCTGCGTGAACGGATGTCGGCCGGGGGTCTGCTGGACGTCGCCGACCACCTCGTCCTGTCCTGCGAGGCCGGATGCGCCAAACCGGACCGGCGGATCTACGAGATCGCACTGCGGCTGATCGCCGTGGAGCCCGCGCAGGCACTGTTCATCGACGACACTCCCGGCAATGTCGTGGCGGCGCGGGCGCTGGGGATGGCAGGGCACGTGCACACCGGCACGGCGGAAACCCTCGCCCGCATAGAGGAGTTCACGGCCTAGGCCGCTTTGACGACCTCTTCGCGCACGGCGGCAGCCCACTCCGTCACCAACTGTTCGTACTCACGGCGCTGTTCGGCCGAGAGACGTCCTCCGGCGCGCATCCACAGACCGCGGATTCGCTCGTTCAATTCCGCGGCGGACCGTGCGGAACCACGGGGCTGAGGGGTTAAGGGCATGCGTCAAGCCTAGGGGATAGCTACGACAATCGGAACTCTCAGCTACTGGGCAGATCCTCCAAGTGAGCGGATGTACAAGCGGCCGGGCCCGTCACACGCCGTCACCCGTACGGCGCAACACCGGGCGGTCCCCGGCCGTGGCCCCTGATATCCAGGGGAGAAGGGACGCGCCGGAAGCCGCGCGCCGTGGGGGATTCATCGCCCTGACGCCGTAGTGGCGGCCGGGGCCCACCGAGTGGAGGACCACTCATGTCCCAGTACATCAGTCTCTCCGTGGACTTCACCCAGGGGCTCAACGACGCCTGGTCGAAGGTCGCGCAATTCGTGCCGAAGCTGATCGGCTTCCTGGTCGTCCTGGCCATCGGCTGGTTCGTGTCGAAGATGATCGCCAAGGTCCTCGACCGGGTTCTGCGCAAGGTCGGATCCGAGCGGCTCGCCGAACGTGCGGGCGCGTCCCGGATGTTCGCGAACTCCAAGTACGACATGACGGGGATCGTCTGCAAGGTCGTGTACTTCGCCCTGCTCCTGGTCACCCTGCAGATCGCCTTCGGCGTCTTCGGGAGCAACCCGGTCTCCAACATGCTCGACGGCATCGTCGCCTGGATCCCGCGCGCCGTCGTCGCCATCGTCCTGATGGTCGTCGCCATGGCGGTGGCCAACGTCGTACGCGACATCGTCACCAGCGCCCTGTCCTCGATGTCGTACGGGAAGACCATCGGCACGATCGTCTGGGCCTGCATCGTCGCGCTCGGCGTGATCGCGGCCCTCGGTCAGGCGGGCATCGCCACGACGGTCACCCAGCCCGTCCTGTACGCCGCGCTCGCGGCCGGCGCGGGAATCCTGATCGTCGGCGTGGGTGGTGGCCTCATCGGCCCGATGCGGCAGCGCTGGGAGCGCTGGCTGAGCACGGCGGAGGTCGAGACGGCCAAGGCGCGCGGCAGCGTCAGCGCCTACCAGGCCGGCCGGCAGGACGCGATGGCCAACCAGCCCGTGCAGGAGCGCGAGCGCAGCGACATGCGCGGTGACATGCGGGGTGACATGCGCGGTGACACGGGCAGCCACCTGCGTGGCGACATGCGCGACGACATGTGACCAGGCCGACCGCCTCCGGGTCCTGACCGGCTTCCCGGTCAGGACCCGGAGGACTCCGGCACCAGGTCGTGCCGCCTCACAAGCCAGGAGATGGCGGTGAGGCGGCACACCGCGTAGTCATGACCCACCGGCTCGCGCCACCCGTTCTCGGCCAGCGCGTCGAGGAACCCCAGGGCGTAGTCCGAGAGGATCTCCGGGTCCGGCGCAGGCGGCACGAGCCCGGCCCCGCCCATCTCCAACCGGTCCCGCAGCTCCGCGACGTGCTGGTCCACGGCGGCCGTGAAACCGGGCTCGAAGGCGAACTCGGCGAAGCGCGGGGCGTACGAGGCGCTGATGCGGGCGAGGGGCGACATCCCATCACCGTAGGACGGCCAAACCCTCCTGAAGAGGGTCTTTCGGCATGCCATTGGTCACAACGCCCCCGGCCGGGGCCGGTTCGGAACTCAGCCCGCGGACTCTCCGGCGTGCGGGCTGAGCACGCCCGCGCCGACGAGGGCGAAGAGGACGATGCCGAGCAGGATCCGGTAGTACACGAACGGCATGAAGCTCTTGGTCGTAATGAACTTCATGAACCACGCAATTACGGCATATCCGACAATGAAGGCGATGATCGTCGCGAAGATCGTCGGCCCCCAGGACACATGCCCGCCCTCGCCCGCGTCCTTGAGCTCGAAGGCGCCGGAGGCGAGGACGGCCGGGATGGCGAGCAGGAACGAGTAGCGGGCCGCTGCCTCGCGGGTGTAGCCCATGAGCAGGCCGCCGCTGATGGTGGCGCCGGAGCGGGAGACGCCCGGGATCAGGGCCATCGCCTGGCAGATGCCGAAGATCAGGCCGTCGCGGACGCCCAGCTCCTTCAGGCTCTTGCGCTCCTTGACGGCGCGGTGCTTGGCGCCGGTCTCGTCGCGGGCCGCGAGGCGGTCGGCGATGCCGAGGACGATGCCCATCACGATCAGCGTCGTGGCGATGAGCCGCAGATCGCGGAACGGACCCTCGATCTGGTCCTTGAAGGTGACGCCGAGCACGCCGATCGGGATCGAGCCGACGATGACGAGCCAGCCCATCTGCGCGTCGTGGTCCGAGCGTGGCACCTTGCCGAAGAGGGAGCCGAACCACGCGGAGATGATCCGTGCGATGTCCTTGCGGAAGTAGATCAGCACGGCGGCCTCGGTGCCGATCTGGGTGATCGCGGTGAACGCGGCCCCCGGATCGTGCCAGCCCGCGAACGCCGCGGTCAGCCGCAGATGCGCGCTGGACGAGATCGGGAGGAACTCGGTCAGTCCCTGGACGAGCCCGAGGATGAAGGATTCAAGCCAAGACATGGAAACTGCGCCGTCCAAGTACGGATCATGGGCTGCGGGTGCGGTCATGTGATGGGAGATACGGGAAGTGTGAGAGCGAGGGGTGATCACTCCCTTGCCGTGGGGCAGCGTAGCGTCACTTGGTTACGAGACCGCCGGAGGGCCGCCGTCCGCGGGGCGGTGGCCCTCCGTGCCGCTGGTCCGCCTCAGTCCCCGTACATCCGGATCGACGACGGCATGATGCTGCCGTGGTTCACCTCGAAGCGTGCGCCCGCCCCGAACGTCGGAAGGACGGCGTCGACGAAGGGCACCACGTCCACCGACGAGATCAGTGCCGACTCGGCGCGGCTCCAGGTGGGGCAGCCCGTGGTGCCCGGCATGCGCGAGGCCTTGTCGGCGAGGGTCGCGTACGCCTTGTTGTCGATGTGGGCGAAGTTCGTGCCGTCAGGGGGCTTCGGCCCGGAGACGAAGGGCCTGAGCTGGGGCGGCAGCCCCAGGCCGAGCGGCAGGACGGCCGCGTCCCAGGACGCGTTGCCCGCGACCACCTGGTTGATGCCGGTGTTGTCGATCCCGCGGATCGTCACGTCGGCCCCCACCTCCTGCCATGCCTCCTGGATCAACTCGGCCGCGGACGCGGCCGGCTGCCCGATCAGGCTGGGATAGACGAGGGTCAGGGCGAGGCGCTTGCCGTCCTTCACGCGTACTCCGTCGGCGTTCTCCTTCCAGCCCGCCCTGTCCAGGAGGGACTTGGCCGCGCGCACGTCGTGGGCCGGCAGCTTCCCGGCCACCGTGTTGTCCTTGCAGGCCTTCGGGTCGATGGTGATGAGCCCTCGCGAGGGCTTGCCGGTCCCGGCGGTGAGCACCTTGCCGATGTCGCCCAGGTCGACGGCCTGGGCGAGGGCGCGCCGCACCGACTCGTCCCGTGTCGGGCGCCCCGGAGCGTGGTGGAACCACATCTCGCCCCGAGCGGAGGCCGAGTCGGCATGGAACTGGCCGCGGCCGAGGAGGCGCTGCTGGTCGGGTCCGCCGAGGCCGGCGGCGTTCAGTTCGCCGGACAGGAGCAGATTGGCCGCGGTGGTCTCGTTGGCGACGACGCGGATGTGGACCTTGTCCGGCAGGCCCTTCTCTGCCTTTGCCGGCTGCCGCGCGCCCGGGCCCCACACGTAGTCCTCGCGCCGGGTCAGCGTGTAGTGATCGCCCGGGACCGCCTCGGTGAGGGTGAACATGCCGGTGCCGTGCTGCCCCTTGGCGACCGCTCCACGGTCGTCCATGCCCTTGCCGCAGACCATCGGCACACTGCCGATGTTGCGCAGCAGGAAGGCGTCGGGGACCTTGCTGGTGACGGTGATCTCACGGGTTCCGGCATCGGCCTCCACCGTGGTGCCCGGGTTCACGTAAAGACCGGCCAGCGGTGACCTGTTCTTCGGGTCGGCCACGAACGCGATGTTCGCCGCCACGTCCCGGACGGTCAGCGGTGCACCGTCCGCGCAGGTGACGCCAGGGCGCAGGGTGAAGCGGGCGGTGGTGGTGTCCGCCTGCCACTTCTCGGCGAGGCCCGAGGTCACGCCGCCGTCCCTCGCCACGTGGATCAACGGGTCGTAGAGGAAGCGGTCGACCTGGATGGCGGCCGCCATGACGGTCATCGCCGGGTCGAGCGTGCCGGGATCGGACGGCATCGCCATGGTGAAGCTCCTGCCGTCGGCCGGGCTGCCGCCCGAGGCCGCCGGGCCGCCGGCGTTCGACGCCCCGCCGCAACCGGTGAGGACCAGAGCGGCGGCGCCGATGACCGCCGCGGCGATCCGCGCAGATCTCATCGCGGACCTGGACCTCGTCGCAGATCTCATCCGTGTCTCCCTGCGGGTCGGTGGTGTACGGGCGGCGGGCGCCGCCGCGGGGCGTGCTGCGTCCGTGTGCACCCGGCTCTCTTCCGGCTTCCGTTCGGGGCTTGGGGGCTCAGGCGGCGTACGCGCGCAGGTGCTCGAGCTCGCTCACGGCCCTCACGGCGACACCCTGCGGTCGGCCCGCCCGGTGTGCAGGAACTGCGCGTGGCCCTCGCCGTCGTCGCCGACGAAGGAGTGCAGCCGGTGCATGCCCTGCTCGGGTTCCGCGGCGATCAGCGTGCCCTCACCCGCGGCCACCAGCTCGATCCGCTCCGGCACGCCGCCGATCTCGGCGAAGATCCCCTTCGGGGTCCGCTCGGCCCAGACCCGGCCATCGGCGTCCTGGCTGATCACCGTGTCGGCGGCCGACGACGCGTACGTCCCGACGTACCGGGACGCGTCGACGCTCGGCGCCTCGGGGTCCGGCACCGGCAGTGCGGGCAGTTCGATGCCGGCGAGGTCGCGCAGGACGCGGCCGACGATCTCCGTATACAGCGCGACCGGGTCACCGCCGTTGGTCAGGACCGCCACCGCGATGTCGTGCTCCGGCACGGCGCGCAGGAACGCTGACTGGCCGATGGTGCCGCCGTCGTGGCCGACGACGGTGCCGCCGGGGAAGTCGAAGATCTCCCAGCCGAGGCCCCAGGAGTCGCCCATGAGCCCCAAGGGCGGCACGTCCACCTGCGGTTGGCGCATGGCTCGCGCGCTGCCGGCGCCGAGCACCCGCGAGCCGTCGGGGCCAAGGCCGTCGGCCAGGTGCATCCGGGCGAACGTCAGCAGGTCGCGGGGCCGCATGGCGAGCATCGCGCCCGCCGCGGCGTTCGAGCGGGCCAGTGCCCACACCGGCGCGGGCCGGGGATCCGCGTCCGGGGTGGCCCGGAGGTGGCCGACCGCGGCCCGGTGCAGGATCGCCTCGTACGGTCCGGTGGCCGCGTGGGTGAGTCCGAGCGGGGTGAAGAGGTGCTCGCGCAGACACGCGTCGTACGGCTTCTCGCGCAGCACTTCGACGATCCGGCCGAGCACGCAGTAGGCGGCGTTGTTGTACGAGAACCGCGCGCCCGGCGCGAACAGTTGAGGCGTGTCCCCGAGCGTGGCGACGAACTTCTCCAGGCAGTCGTCGCCCTGGCCGGTGTCGGTGAAGAAGTCGCCCTCGAATCCGGAGACATGGCACATCAGCTGCCGGACGGTGATGCGGACGGCTGCCTCGTCGTCGGCGATCTTGAAGTCCGGCAGGTGGTCGCGCACGGGGGCGTCGAGATCCAGCTTTCCCTCGTCGACGAGTTGCATCGCGAGAGTCGCCGTCCAGACCTTGGTGATGGATCCGATCTGGAACACGGAGTCCGGTGTCGCCGCGACCCCGGTGTCCTTGCTGAGCACGCCCGCGGCGGCGTCGATCACCACGTCACCGAGGCTCACGGCCACGGCGGCACCCGGTACCTGGTTCTCGTCGAGCAGCGCCGCCAGGCGCTCGGTCAACCAGGCCTGGAACGCGTCGAGTTGTGACCGTGGTTCGCCCTGAGACGGTGGTGATGGTGCCTTCGGCATGCGTCTCCCTCGTACCTCGTCCATGGGATGGGTCGGTCATGGGGTGGGATGGGTCGGTCGAACTGGCAGCGAGGCTAGGCCGCGGGCCCCGCGCGGCGATTCGTCCGCGCGCACCATGCGGGAGGCCTCGTTCATCGACGGGCACCAAACCGGTGGGGCGAGCTGCTAGGACCGTCGCGTGTGCGGCCACAGACGCAGTTGCAGCATGGCGGCGAAGCGCGCGTCGGTGTCCGTCAGATCGAGGCCGCCCACTTCCGCGAGCCGTCGCAGCCGGTAGCGGAAGGTGTTCGGGTGCACATGGACGGCGGCGGACGCCGTGGCGACGTCGCCGAACGCGTCGAGCCACGCCCGCAGCGTCTCGACGAGACAGGTGTGGTGCGCCGCGTCGTACGCGCCGAGCCGGGCCACGGGGCCGGACGGCGGGTCGCCGCGTTCGGCGATCACGTCCGTGAGTTCAAGGAGCAACGACTCGACGAGTACGTCGGTGATGCGGGCCACCGAGCGGTTCCCCTCGCCCGCCCGCAGCACCCGCAGCGCCCGGTCGGCGCCCGCCCGTGACGCGGGCAGCGCGGCGCTCTCCGGCGCCGGAGAGCCGACCCCGACGAGCAACTCCTGTCGCGCGCCCACGCGTTCCAGGAACTCCTCGGCGACCCGGGCGGCCCGCTCCTCGGCATCGGGCCGCCCGGCGGGGGCCGGGACGATGCCGTAGACGACGTCACCGACGAGCGCGGCGGCCGAGCGGGGGTGGACGGCGGTCAGATGCATCGCGAACGCGTCGGCGAGGCGCTGCCGTTCGGCCACGTACCGGGCGTGCCGCGCGGCTGACCTGTCGCCATCCGCGCGGTCGGCGAAGGCAAGGGCGAGCACCACGCCCGGCTGTTCGGCGAGCCCGAGGCGGGCGACGGCCTCGGCGGCGCCAGGGCCGCCCTCCAGGGCCGTGCCCACCAGGTCGGCGCGCAGCCTTCGTTCGACGTCGGCGCCCGCGCGCAGCCGCAGCAGATGCAGCGCGACCAGCTTGGCGGCGTCGCGCAGTGCCTGGTCGCGCTCGGCGCTCAGCGGTCCGTGGACCGCGGCCCAGATGGAGCCGAGTATCTCGTCGCCGGCGCGGACGGCGAGGGCCACGCGCGGCAGGCTGAGGGCGCCGCCCTCCACCTCCACGAGGGGCTCCACGTAGACGGGCCGGTCGCTGCGGTACATGGCCTGGAAGACACCGCGCTCCTCCAGGACGCGCGTGTAGCGTTCGGGCACCTGGCGGCCGAGGATGGTCTCGACGCGCGAGGGGTCGGCCTCGTCCTGCCGCCCGGAGAAGGCGAGCACCCGCCAGCTGCGGTCCTCGATGGTGACGGGCGCGTCAAGGAGCGCCCCGACGGCGTTGGCCAGCGCGAACAGGTCCCCGGACGACACCCCGCCCAGGGTCTCGTGTCCCCTCTCCCCGACATCCCCCTCCGCGATGAGCGCACGCAGCATCGCGGCGAGCTGCGCCCACGAGGCGCCGCGTGTCAGGCCGAGCAGCGCGACCCCGGTCCGCCGCACCGCCTCGGTGACCTTCTCGTCGGCGGCGACCGGCGCACGGACGACGAGCCCCGCGGCGCCCTGCGCGGCGATGGCGTCGAGCAACTGGACGATCTGCACCGGATCTTGTACGGCGACGCCGAGCACGAGCGCCTGCGGGGGCGGCACCGGTTCGTCGTGTGGGTCGTGGATGACGATGCCGCCGATGTCGTCGGCGCCGTCGGGGTCGCCGCACACGAGGTCCAGGAGGGTGGGGCCCAGATCCTCGAGGACGCGCCGGAGACTGGCTCGGGGGTGGGTGGTCACCGGGATGAGCACGCTTCCTCCCATGGATGGCGAGAACCGGCTTCGTTTTTTACGGCTTCTTATGCGTCGTATAGGTTCGGGTCAAGAGTTCTTCCTCTCGACGACGTACCGGCCCGCCCGGTCGAAGCCGGTGATCCGGGCTCCGTCCGTCAGCAGCCCGCCCAGGACGTCGCGCAGGGCGGAGCGCCAGGCGGCCGCCAGGGCCGGGTCGGTGGCGCGCAGCTTCTCGATGTCGCCGGGCACGGCGACGAGGACGGTGGGGCCGTCGAGGGTGCCGAGGACCGGGCCGTCGTGCGGGGAGACGTCGAGGCCGGTGACGGCGCCTTCAGTGAGCGGCGCGGGGTGCTGCCCCGCGCAGGCCAGGACGACCTCGGGGGCGGTGAGGCGCCAGGTGACCAGGAGGCGGTCGGTTTCGTCGGAGCCGTTGATGCCGTCGTTCATCCGGCCGTAGAAGTCGGGCAGGTACCCGGTGGGCGCCGCGGCCAGTTTTCCGATGTTGAAGTAGGCGTTGCGGCGCACCAGCGGGTCGAACGTCCAGGAGATCTCGGCCACTTGGTGCTGGAGCGCCCAGGCCCGCTGGTGCAGCTTCAGGGCGTAGCCGACGTTGCGGCCGCGCATCCCCGCGGCCACACCGGCGATGTGACTGTGCAGGGCCTTGTCGGCGGGCGGCGCGAAGAACCCGACGCAGGCGCCCACGAGTTCGCCGCCGTCGAAGGCGCCGCCCACATAGCTGCCCGCCTTGGTGAGCGCGCGCAGCAGCTCGGTCGTCACCGGCGGGGTCTTCCCGTCCGGCCGCCAGATGCCCTCGTAGAGATTCCGCACGGCCTTCAGGTGTGCCAGGTCGGCGAGTTGGCGCACGGATACGCCGGCCGTGCGCGCCGCGGACTCCGCCGCCGCGACGGCCGAGCCGGCCACGCGCCCCCGCATGTCAGCCCACCTTCGGGGTGGCGCGCGCGCCGTAGTGGACGTACGGCTCACCGGTCGGGAGCGTGTAGAAGGTGACCGGGACCCATGTCCGCGTGCCCGGCTGCCGGAAGGCGAAGAGGGCGTCGTCCCCCGGAACGAGCGGAACGAGCACGAACTCCTGGGTGGGCGTGGGCTCCAGCGCGGCGAGCGGCCCCGTCACGGTCTGCCGCAGCCTCAACCCGCCCTCCACGGTGAGGACTTCGACGTGCGCACCGGCCCGCTCGTAGACCCCGGCGTGCCGGGAGCCGTCGACGGCCGGCGGTCGCTCCGAGGGGGTGAGCGGGCTGGGCATCGTGACGCCCGCCAGTTCCTCGAAGATCTCCCGGAACAGGTCCCCGTACAGGTCGCGCGCGTTGCCGCCGTTCGTCAGCAGCGTCACCGCGAGGCCCTGGTCCGGCAGGACCCGCAGGAACGCGGACTGGCCGATGGTGTTGCCGTCGTGCCCGTACAGCCGCTGCCCGTCCCAGCCGAAGCGAATCCAGCCGAGGCCCCAGGAGTCGCCCAGGGTGTGCCGGTCCGGCAGGCCGGTCTGATGGGCGGCCATCCGGGCCGCGCTCTCCGCGCTCAGGACGCGGCCGCCGTCCGGGCCGAGGCCCCCGGTCAGATGCAGCCGCGCGAAGGCGAGCACATCGGCGGTGTCGGCGCAGACGAGCCCGGCGGGGCCGACCGAGCGCGGCAGCCCCCAGACCGGAGCGGGCACGGGATCCTCCTCGCCCTCGGCGACGTGCCCGACCGCGGCGCGGTGGAGCAGCGCCTCCTCCGGGAGCGTCAGCGTCCGCTCCAGGCCAAGTGGCGCGAAGAGCCGCTCTCGAAGGGCTCCGTCCCAGGTGAGCCCCGTCAGCTTCTCGATGACCCGCCCGGCCAGACTGAAGCCCGAGTTGCAGTACGAGAACGTCGCGCCGAGCGGATGGCTCTGCGGAGTCTCCTCCAGGAGTTCGGCATAGCGCTCCAGGCAGTCGTCGCCGCGGCCGGTGTCGGTGAAGACGTCGCCGTCGATGCCGCTGGTGTGGGTGAGCAGATGCCGCATCGTCACCTGCTTGGCGACACCGGGGTCCGCAAGGCGCAGTTCGGGCAGCACGTCGACGAGCGGGGCGTCCAGGTCCAGCCTGCCCTCGTCGACGAGCTGCATGACGACGGTCGCCGTCCAGACCTTGGTGATGGACCCGATCTGGAAGACCGATTCGTCGGTGACATCGACTCCGGTGGCCGTGCTCAGGACGCCGTGGTGGGCCCGGAGCATGTCGTCCCCCACGCCCCGCGCCCCGAGCCGCAGAATGCCGAGCGCCGCGCCGGGAACCCGGTGAACCGTGGCCAGTTCGGCGAGGCGTCGCTGCCAGTGGGCCGTGTCGAGCGGCACTCTGCGCGGCCGTCCGGGCTCACCGGCGTAGCACTCCACCCAGTCCACGACCCGCTGGTTGAAGTCGGCCCGGTGGGAGGGGCGCCCGTCGAGCGGGAACAGATGCGCGCCGCCCGGATACAGCACCAGTTCGGTGGGGACGCCCCGCCCGCGCAGCGCCGTGAACCACTGCTCGGCCTGGCCCACGGGGCAGCGTTCGTCCTCACCGCCCTGGATGACGAGGGTCGGGGTGCGCACCCGGTCGACGTGGGTCAGCGGCGACTGCCGCGCGTAGCGCTCGCGGTCCGTCCACGGCTGACCGCCAAGCTCGGCCACGCCGAGCAG